>JAKQJC010000023.1 GCA_029561345.1 Chloroflexota bacterium
GAGCCAGGCCATCGAAAACATTGCGGCGGTGAGCGAGGAAAACAGCGCGGCGGTGGAAGAAGTGAGCGCGGGCACGGAAGAGATGAACGCGCAGGTGGAAGAAATGACAGCCGCAGCCGCCAGCCTGGCCGAAATGGCCGCCAACCTGAAAAAGGTGGTCAGCCAGTTCAAGGTTGAATAGCGGCATGTTTTTATGGGTTCCTGCCGGTGTCTCCGGCAGGAACCGGATCAAACAAGGAAACATACTGGAAATGGGGCAATTTTTTTGTTGCCTTGATCATATGGCTGCCTGTATAATGATGTTATACATGATCCAGGAAAAAACCGGGTTCTGAACAGCTGCTGCAAGACCTGGCTGTTTCAGGAGGAAGAAAAGGAAGAGCCCGGTTGGTTAAAAAATCGGGCTCTTTTATTTTGGCTTGACCCGCGCACCAGGCTTAAAAGAGCATCAGCAAGAGGCTTGCATGATATTAAACCGAGAAAATCTGAAGGCATCCATCATGATCATTGATGACACACCGGCAAATCTTAAATTGCTGGAAAGCATGCTGGTGGATTACGGTCACCGGGTTTTTTCTTTTCCCCGCGGGGAACTGGCGATTAATGCGGCCCGGCGCAACCCTCCTGATTTGATCCTGCTGGATGTCAACATGCCGCAAATGAACGGCTATGAGGTGTGCAGCCAGCTGAAAGCCGACCCCATGCTGGCAGATATTCCTGTGATTTTTATCAGCGCGATGAATGAAACGCTGGACAAGGTTAAAGCCTTCTCGGTGGGCGGAGTGGATTACATCACCAAGCCTTTTCAGCTTCATGAGGTTGAAGCCAGGGTGGAGACTCATTTGAAGCTGCGAACGTTGCAGCGCGAATTGCAAAATTACACTCGCGATCTGGAATCCCTGGTGGAGCAGCAGGTGAGGGAAATCTCCGAGTCGCAAATGGCGACCATTTACGCCCTGGCCAAACTGGCTGAGTCAAGAGATGATGAGACAGGCCGGCACGTTGAACGGGTGCAAATGAGCGTGCGGCTTCTGGGCGCCGCATTGATGAAAAGGGGAAATAATGCGGAAGAACTGGATGAGGTTTTTGTTGAATTTTTAACCAATGCCACCCCACTGCATGATATCGGCAAGGTTGGCATTCCAGATGCCATCTTGCTTAAGCCGGGCCGCCTGACTGCGGAAGAGTTTGAGGTGATGAAAAGACATTCCCTGATCGGCGCTGAGACGCTCTCCCTGGTTTATGCACGGTATCCCCATAACCGTTTTTTGCGCATCGGTATTGATGTTGCCCGCTCGCATCATGAACGCTGGAATGGTACGGGTTATCCGGACGGCCTGAGCGGAAAGGAAATTCCCCTGAGCGCCCGCATTGTTGCAGTGGCCGATGTATATGATGCCCTGCGGACTTCCCGCTGTTACAAAGAGGCTTTTTCCCGAAATAAAAGCCGGGGAATAATCCTCCAGGAAGCCGGACAGCAGTTTGATGATGAGCTTGTTGAAGCGTTTATGGATGTTGAAGAAGAATTGTCGTTGATTTATGATCACGAAATAACGTAGAGGTGTTGTCAAGTCAGGCGGAGCGTTGGCCCATGCCAGTGATGGGATCGGGGCGCCGTCTCAAGTTCAAATCTTCTGTTGAATGACCGGAAAGGGACCTTTATGACCGACCCCATCACGGCCTATATCAATCAGAAAATGCAGCGCAAATTGATGGTCATGGCGGTGCTGCTGGTGCTGGCCGTCATGGGGGGCATAGGCACCTATTGGGTTTACACAGAGAACCGTAAAGAAAACACAGCGCTGGAAACCAAGGCGCAGATGATGGTCCAGTTACTGAGCCGGTCTTTATCCAAACCGATGTGGAACCTGGACCGCAACCAGATGCAGAGTGAAGTGGACGCCATTATGGTGGACAAGGAAGTGGCATCCATTCTGGTCTTTGACACCTTTCATGAAGCCCCGGTGGCTTCGGCTGTGCGCACCGGGAACGTGGCTCAACCGGTGTTCTATGAAAAAGAAATTTTTTACAGTTCAGTTTATGGCACAGAAATCATCGGCAAAATCCAGATCATCTACACGCGTGAACTGGTCATCTGGAAAACCTGGCAGAATGCCCTGTTTATTTTGACCCTGGTGGTCACGCTGGTGGTCAGTTTGACGCTGGGTTTGTATTTCTTTGTGGGGAAAATTGTGGCCAACCCGCTGCGGCATCTGACCACCTCGATGGGCGGTCTGGTGGAGAGCAGCTATAACGTGACGGTTGATGTCAATTCCACGGATGAAATTGGCCAGATGGCGGAAGTCTTTAACCGCATGGCTGAACGGCTGCGCACTTCTTTTGAGGCCATTCACACCAGCGAGATGCGCTACCGCAACCTGGTGAACCTGCTGCCCATTGGGGTCAATGAAATGGACCTGGACGGCCGGCTGCGTTTCAGCAACCTGACCCACGACCGCATTTTTGACGCTGCAGAAGGCGGATTGATGGGAAAGTGCTTTTTTGACCTGCTGGGCGACGCCGCCAAAGAACGAGATATTTACCGCCGTCAGGCAGAAGCCGGGCAAACGCCTGTGCCGCCGCGGGATGTGACCCTGCGCCAGAATGGCGAGATTAAAATTATTCAGATTATCAGCGATATCAGGCGTGATGCGCAGGGTAAGGCGGTGGGCTGGGTGAACCTGGTGAGCGATGTGACCCGCCACAACCTGGAGGAGGCCGAACTGTTGGAATACCGCCTGCACCTCGAAGACCTGGTGACGGAGCGCACAGCCGAACTGGAAAAATCGCGTGTGGAGCTGATGGCTGCTCGTGATGCAGCCGAGGCCGCCAGCCGCGCCAAAAGCACTTTTCTGGCCAGCATGAGCCATGAAATTCGCACCCCATTCAATGCCATTCTGGGTTTTGCCCAGCTGATGCAGCGGGATCCAGATGTCACCGCCCAGCAGGCGCATGACCTGGATGTGATCACCCAGAGCGTTGAACACCTGCTCAGTATCATCAACGATATTCTGGATATGGCAAAAATTGAGTCCGGGCGCATTGTGATTAACAGCGAAGATTTTGACCTGTATGAAATGCTGGACGGGATTGATAACCTGTTTTCTCTGCGGGTGATTAAGAAGGGGTTAAGTCTGAATTTTGAAAAAAACGAAGGCATCCCGCGCTATTTGCATGGCGATCAGGGCAAATTGCGCCAGGTGCTGGTGAACCTGCTGGGAAACAGCGTGAAATTCACCGATGAGGGCGGCATTGCACTGCGGGTTTCGGCGCAGCCGGTTGAGGGAAAAATCCACCTTCATTTTGAAGTGGAAGATACCGGACGCGGCATTCCGTTGGAGATGCAGGACAGGATTTTTGAACCATTCGAGCAGGGCATGCGGGTTCAGGGCAGCAAAGAAGACGGCACCGGGCTGGGACTGCCCATCAGCCGCCAGTATGCGCGCATGATGGACGGCGATATCAAGGTGACCAGCCAGCCCGGCCACGGCAGCCTGTTCCATTTCGATTGCATCATGCTTCCGGCAGTGCAGCCGGAAGGTCAGTTGAATCAGACTTTTCAGAAGCGGGTGAAATGTCTGGCGCCCGGACAGAGAGAATACCGCATTCTGGTGGTGGATGACCGTCAGACCAACCGCGAATTGCTTTCGCGCTTGCTGATGCGCGCAGGGTTTATTACACGGGAGGCGGAAAATGGTTTGCAGGCTGTGGAGGCGCTCTCAGGATGGCAACCCGACCTGATTTTCATGGATATGATCATGCCTGAGATGAACGGCATGGATGCAACCCGGTCGATTCATGCCCAGGCTGGCAATGCCGGCCTGCCCATTGTGATTGTGTCGGCAACCGTCATGGAAAGCCACCGCATTGAAGCCCTGGCCAACGGGGCCAACGGTTTTATTCGCAAACCTTTTTTGGAGCGTGAGATTTTCAATGAAATTAAACGCTTATTGGGGGTGGAATATATCTATGAGTATGAAGAAGAAACAGGTGTTTCAGCCGCTGCCGTTCATCAGGCAAATGCGGAAATGATCAAAATGATCCCACCTGAGACACTCCAAAATATGCTTGAGGCGGTGCAGATAGGTGAGATGAACCGCCTTCAGAATCTGATTGATGAGATTGAAGAAAAATGCCCGGTTCCGGCTTCACAGCTGCGGCTGCTGGCCAATGCATATGAGTATGACCAGCTGCACTCGCTGCTTTTTGAAGCCATGTCTGATCACAACCTGTCTGATCAAAATTCGTAATGGAGGTCCATGCCGCTTTCCCTATAAACAGCATTTCCCTTTATCTTATAAACCTGTTTCAATGTTGGCGAATAGAGAAAGGAAAAAAATGAAAAAGAGAATTTTCCAAATCCTCCTGATCCTGGTTCTGGCTTCTCTGGTTTTATCTGCCTGCCTGCCAGAGCCGGACCTCAACCGTCCGTGGTACACGGCAACACCCAAGGCTGGCAGCGCCTCAAGCGGAGCGCAGACATCTTCCGGCGCGGCGCCGATCAAGCAAAGCACTGCCACTCCCGCAGCGCAGGCCAGCGGCCCGGTTTCTGGTGAAAAAATCATCATCGGTGAAGATGAGGCCAACCCGCCTTTTATGTATGCGGATGCGAGCGGCCAGGCAACCGGCCTGTATGTGGAACTGACCAGAACCGCTCTGGAACGCATGGGCATGGCGCCTGAGTTTCAGGCTTTGCCGTGGAAACGGGTGCTGGAAGCCAGCGCCAAAGGTGAAATGGGTGTGGCGGGCATTTACAAAAACGATGAACGCCTGAAAATCTATGATTATTCCGAGCCGTTGTATTCAGAAAGGATCCTGGTGTATGTGGCCAAGGGCAAAGCCTTTGAATTCAAGAGCGTGGCCGATTTGAAAGGCAAAACCATTGGTGTGATGACCGGCTGGAGCTATGGCAATGATTTTGACCAGGCCAAGGCGGCGGGTGAATTCACCGCCCAGGAGGCGCCGGGAGATGCGGAGAACCTTGAAAAACTGGTGCTGGGGCGGGTGGATTGCGTTCTGGCCGCCGAAGTCTCGGCCATTCCGGTGATCCAGGAAAAGGGGTACGCTGATAAGGTCGAAGCCCTGCCGGAACCGATGACGGTGAACGACACTTACCTGATCTTTGCAAAATCGGCCAACCGGGTTGAACTTCTTAAGACATTTAATTCTACCCTGGCCGCCATGAAACAGGACGGCACGTATAATCAATTGGTCAAGAAGTGGACCGGCGTGGATGCGGAAACCACGGATGCGCCTGCAGCGGCCACCCTGCCGCCTGAAACCATTGTGATTGGTGAAGATGAGGCCAACCCGCCTTTTATGTATGCGGACGCGAACGGCCAGGCCATTGGGCTTTATGTGGATCTGACCAGGACCGCCCTCGAGCGGATGGGTATGACACCCCAGTTCCAGGCTTTACCGTGGAAGCGGGTGCTGGATGCCAGCGCCAAAGGCGAAATGGGTGTGGCGGGCATTTACAAAAACGATGAGCGCCTGAAAATCTATGATTATTCCGAGCCGTTGTATTCAGAAAGGATCCTGGTGTATGTGGCCAAGGGCAAAGCCTTTGAATTCAAGAGCGTGGCCGATTTGAAAGGCAAAACCATCGGCGTGATGACCGGCTGGAGCTATGGGAATGATTTTGACCAGGCCAAGGCGGCGGGTGAATTCACCGTGCAGGAGGCGCCAGGAGATGCGGAGAATCTTGAGAAACTGGTGTTAGGACGGGTAGATTGCGTTCTGGCTGCTGAAGCTTCAGCCATCCCGGTGATCCAGGAAAAGGGGTACGCAGATAAGGTCGAAGCCTTGCCGGAACCGCTGACAGTGAATGACACCTATCTGGTCTTTGCAAAATCAGTCAACCGGGTCGAATTTCTCAAAGTGTTCAATGCCACCCTGGCTGCCATGAAACAGGACGGCACCTATGATCAACTGGTCGAGAAATGGATCGGAAAAGGACAATAAAATGAACAATCCACTCGTCAAATTCTTTGCGGTAAAAATTCAGCGCAAGCTGATGCTGGTGGTGATCCTGCTTATTGTTGTGGTTATGGCAGGGGTCGGTCTGTATTGGATCAACAATGCAGTTGAAAAAGAAACGGCGGCATTAAATGCGCGCGCAGATATGATGGTCACCCTGTTGAGCCAGACCCTGGCCGTGCCCATGTGGGATCTGGATCTGGGGCTGGTGCAATCCAACGTGGGGGCGGTGATGGAAGACCTGGAAGTGGCCGCGGTGGAAGTCTATGATACCAATGGCGTCAACCCGGTCGCCTCGGCTATTCGTGCGGGAGAAACCGCCGATCCCATCGTTAAAGAGGAAAAAATTGTTTACACAGACAAACAGGGAGCACATGAGCTTGGTAAAGTCAAAATTTCCTACACCAAATATCTGGTGAATTATAAATCCAACCAGAATATGCTGTTTATTGGCGTCATCGTCCTGATTCTGGTGGGTTCCCTGTCGGTTGGCCTTTACCTGCTGGTCGGCAGCATGATCATTAAACCCCTGGGCGAAATGACCCGTTCCATCGGCGAACTCTCCAAAGGGGACTGCCGGATTGAATTGAAATCGCGTTCAAAAGATGAGGTCGGCCAGATGGCGGATGCGCTGCGCAGCTTGATGGCTTATCTGCAGGAGATGTCTGGAACGGCAACACAGATCTCATCCGGTGACCTGGCTGTTGCGGTCAAACCCCTTTCCGAACGGGATGTGCTGGGGCAGGCCTTCAGCCAGATGGTTTCATCATTGAGGCAAGCCCTGGCCGATGTGACCCGGAACGCAAGAGATTTGAACCAGGCTTCAGATCAGCTGGCCACTGTTGCCGGGCAGGCCGGACGCGCCACCAGCCAGATTGCCGCCACCATCCAGCAGGTGGCCAAAGGCATCACCACCGAAACAGAATCGGTTTCAAAGACAGCCAGTTCGGTGGAAGAGATGAGCCGCTCGATTGACGGGGTGGCCAAGGGAGCCCAGGAGCAAGCCAACAGCGTCAACCAGGTGGTGCAGCAGATGAACGCGCTTTCAGATGCGGTGATGGGCATCAAGCACGGGGCCGCCGAGCAGACGCGGGTGGTGGATGAGACGCAGAAGGCGATGGTGGAACTGTCGCGCGGGGTGGAAGGGATCCGCGGCGGGGCCCAGGAGCAGGCGCAGGGCCTTTCAGAGGCGCTGAAAGCCGGGGAAACCCTCTCAACGGCCATTGAGGCGGTGACAGAAGCTGCCCAGGCGGTGACGGTGGAGACAGAACGCACGGCGCAGGCAGCCCAAAACGGGGCGCGGGTGGTGAATGAAACCACCAAAGGCATGGAAAAGGTGCGGCGGACGAACGAACAGCTGGCGCAGCGGGTGTCGGAACTGGGCACG
>JAKQJC010000025.1 GCA_029561345.1 Chloroflexota bacterium
CGCCCACATCAATCTCTGGACTATAAAACACCGGCGGAAATCTACGCGCCCCCCGCCGGTAATATGTTACAATCAACCTTAACAAAGGAGTGCACCTTAAAGTGACCCTTTTGGGTGTCTAAAAATCCTTATCCACCCTACTTAGACACATTGGCAAAAGGTTTGGGCGTAAAGGTTTGCGAATTATTAACCCCGAGGGATGAATAAAAAATGCAATATCAAGTACACGATGAAAATATATTTGTCCAAAAAATTTCCGAGAGCAAAAAAACAATTTATGATCCAGTGGAAATAGGCGATCCCAATCTATGGATTCCAACAGATATTTTGGAAAACTTATTGCAAAAAGAATTAATGGGATTATCTTTAAGAAATTTACCTTTAAGAACTCGATCAAAAGTTCTTAAGCAAGCAGTTTGTAAAGCATTAGGATATCCAATCCCTGATTCATTTAAAAAGACGCAACCTCGATTCCCAGGACAATCTTTTGATACGTATATTCAAAAATCGAATAATTTACAAATTTGGAACGAAGATATTTCCCCCTCTCGTCGTTATGTGATAATTCATTTAACAGAAGATGATCTTATCGATAAGATAAGGGTAATCACTGGTGAAAATCTAGCTGCCCTTGATCATACTGGTACTTTAACACAAAAGTATCAAGCGCGTATTGTATTAGCCGATAAGCAGTTTGAACTTATAAGCCCACATGATACTGGCAATGTTCAAGAAATAATTGGCGATAATTTGGATTTTCCTCAAATACTTCATCAGAGTCCTAATCAGCCACCAATAGCAGAATATTTACTTCCAATATTTGAAGTTTTCAACCGTATAAAAAAACTCGTTGGTAAGGAATTTTTGGATCTAGGACGTGATCAAGAGAGAAATAGGGGTGCTATTCTTCACCAATTTGTTTGTGAATCTCTTGGATTTTCTGAATATCATGATGGCGGGCAATTCCCTGATATTTTGAACCAATTAGTTGAAGTAAAATTACAAATGTCCCCTACAATTGACTTGGGATTAGTATTGCCTTCTAGTATTGAGGCACTTGATATACCCAGATTGAAAAATAAAGCAGTTAGGCATTGCGATGTACGATATGTAATTTTTTATGCTGTTTTGGATGGAAATAAAGTAACCCTTACGCATCTATTTCTAACTACTGGTGAAGACTTTTTTAACAGGTTTACCCAGTTTGCTGGAAAAGTGAGAAACACAAAATTACAGATTCCACTACCGAGAGACTTCTTCATTTGATAAGCCAAAAGATTTCCAAATTAGAATATCTAATTCTTTTTCGATTATCCCAAGTTCTTTTGATAAAGCCTTGCTATAGGCGGTTTTTGCTAATCTTATAATTTCCTTGCCCAATTCCGTGTCGGGTTGTGGTAGAGGAAATTTCTCTACATATTGGGTCATAAAACGTCTTCTGCCTGAATACAATTTATTATTAAATGATTGATCATAGAACCATTCTATAAATGAAGAATTTCCAATCGCTAGGGCTAACCAAAGCAATTCATCATGATCCGGTGTATCACTAACTAGCCAATAACAATCACCATTTACTATTCCACCATTTAGATCAATCCAGAAAGTCGGTTCTTCAGAAATATCTCTAAATATTAGTTTTGGCTTTGACCATGCATTTGGATCTTGCGGAACCCATATCTCGAACCATTTCCTTCCAGACGATATCACATAATCTCTCGCTTCAAGAGTGACTCTGTTCTTTTCTAAATAATTTGAAGTATTAGGGTAGTCCTTTAGATCGACGGTGGTTCTCTTGCCGTTTATGAAAATATGTGGATAAAGTACAAATAGTGGCGTCGAAGATTCATCCATTCGATATCTTCTAGCTACGTGATGGGTAATCAAAGGAAATAAGAGTTCAGGTTGTTCATCTTTAGGCAAGGTCGACCAATCTGATCTTATAAAAACTTTGTCTGCTGTGGTTTTAATTCCGACTCTAATTTTTCCGATATCCCCAAAGGTGCAATAAGTATTTGCCCTGACCATTGATAAGTTATTATCAGAATTCACAGTTGAGACACGCCACACCCCGTCATTACTCTGACCATGATCAAGCAAACCAACTTTTATTTCAAAAAATTGCCCAGATTCTGTTTTTATTATTCCAGGACAATTAACCGCATCAAGAACATTAGCAACTACACAATCTTCAACTCTTGTCGTTGTTGAATATATTGAGGTAAAACCGGGAACTCTATAAGTTTCGTTGCCGTTTTTTCGTTTTAATAATAAAACTGAGGGCAAAACAGCTGCTTCAAAAAATTGGGTATCTCCAAGATCCCACACATGAATGATTGTAAATTCATTAATTATTGCACTCCTTACACATCCTCCGGATTTCGTGGTCATAAATCTATTGCTTGTGATCACACCAGCTAAACCACCAGGTTTAAGAACCATTGAAATTCCAAGAAGAAAGGCATGATATAAGTCGATTCTGCCAGAAAGATTAAAAATATTTGCGATTCTCTGCGCATTTTTAGCCCCCAATATTTGAGTTCTTACATAAGGGGGATTGGCTATTACAATGTCGAATTTTTCAATTTTTTGACTGAATAAGTCATTCCTTCCACACTGGATAGCATAATCTAAAAAATCTTCATTGCTGAAAAAAACTGGTGTATCGGGAAATTCTTCCTGCATTCGCTTGGATGCAATTCTTAATGCATTTTGATCTGTATCAAATCCGTGTACCTCGATATTTTTACCTTTCCAGATGTTTCTTACCTCCTTGAGCAAAGAAATGATTAATTCTCCATCACCTACAGCGGGGTCAAGAATTTTAATAGTTGTCGAGTATGATAAGTCAATTTGAGCAGCAATATGCGATGCGACAAAATCCGAAAGTATCGAGGGTGTGTAATGTGCACCAGAATCTTTGCGCAATTCAATAGAAGCATATCCTAATGGATTAATTTGAGCTTGGGATGACATCTTTTTCCTGACCAGTGGAACTTAAGAAAATTTTGATTGGCCACCATATGTAGTATAAACCAAAAAAGATTTTTTATTACAATGCCTTTGGTAACTGCGCTGCATTGACACTTTGTATGATTTTCGTATACATGATGTTAGCACAAAAACTAGTGTGATGAGCAGCGCTTTCTTTTCTTGCTGCCTGAGGGCAAAGGTATTAATAGCCCTGATGATAAATTCTTTTTGGATGGCTCAAAGACTAGAGATAAAACCCTTACCAGAACGGCGCTGGTTACTGGCTGCGGCGCAGGCGGCGCACCGGCGGCCGGGCGGGGGCGCCAGCCGAGGGAATGCCGCCGCGGTAAGGCGGCACGGTGAGAGCGTGAATGGCGCACAGGCGGGGATCCACCATGCGGCTGGCCAGGCGCGGATCCTGCTCTTCGACGGTGCCGGAAAGGGTGATGACGGTGGGCAGCTCGGCGTTATAGCGGTGGTTGAAGAGCTGATAGAGCTTTTCGCGCGCCCAGGGGGTGGAGCTTTGGGTGCCCAGGTCGTCGAGGATGAGCATGGGGGTGGTGCGGATTTCGTCGAAGCGCCGGTCGTAAGGGGTGGCGCTGTTGGGGTTAAAGGCTGCGCGTAGATGATCAAGCAGGTCGGGCACGCCCACCATCAGCGGCGGGTAGCCCTGGGCGGCGCGGTAATTGCCGATGGCGGCGGCCAGGTGGGTTTTGCCGGTGGCGTAATCGCCGCAGAAGATGATCCAGCCGCGAGGCGCTTCGGCATATTTCAGGGCGGCGTTATAGACGCGCTCCAGGTTTTTCAGGTCGGTGGGGGCAATTCCTTCGCCCTGGCGCAGGCTGAAAGTGCCAAAGGTGCGGTTGGAATGCAGGCCAAGGGTGGAAAGCTCGTGGTGTCCGGCGTCGTCCTTGGGGTTGCGGTAATCGGGGGCCAGAATGCGCAAGCTGGTCACCAGGTCGGGGTCCTGCAGGCGCGAGCGGATGCGCCCTTCGATATCGTCGAGGCTGAGGTTGGTGGTGATGACAAGGGGCAGGCGGTTGATATAGCGGTAGTTGATGATCTGGAACAGTTTTTCCTGCGCCCAGGGGGTGGCGTTCTGGGTGCCAAAATCGTCCAGCACCAGCAGGCGCGCCGTGCGGATATCTTCAAAGCGGCTCTCAAAGGAGGTGTCTTCCGAGCTGTAGGTGTAGCGCAGCCAGTCGAGCAGGTCGGGCACGGTGAGGAAGAGGGTGGGCACCCCCAGACTGACGGCAAAATTGGCAATGGCCGCCGCCAGGTGGGTTTTACCGCAGCCGTAGCCGCCCATCAGCAGCAGCCAGCCCGAAAGTGACGAAGCAAACTGGCGGGAATGGTTGTAGGCGCTTTCGAGCGAGGTGGACTGGTAGGTGCCCAGGCCAATGCGCCCGCGCGGCTGGAAGGTCTCAAAGGTGAGGTGCTGCAGGGCTTCAAGGTTGCTGACCTGGAAAAGACGGCGGCGCGAAGCCTGGGTCACCTGGCTGGAACGGCAGGTGCAGATTTGCAGGCGGCCAAATTCCGGGTGATCCACCGGCAGGTCGCGGCGCACAAAACCCACCCCGTGGCAGATGGGGCAGGCGGGATCGCCGATGGTGCCCGACGGTTCAGTGGTGGATGAATTGGGCAAATTCGCCCTCGATGAACCGCCGGCTGTCTTTTTGAGTAAATCCTCGAGCTTTCTCATCGCGTCCTTCTTCCTTCCATGCGCGTAAAATCGCCTCAATGTAGCGCCAGCGGCGCACATTGTTTTCAATGGCGATGCGCATGGCATCTTCAATCCAGGTATCGGGGTAGGTGGTTTCGGCTTCCTTGAGGGTGTCGGCGATCATGGGGGTGAGCGGGCCGATATTTTCCTCGTAGAGGCGGAAAATGTTGGGGCGGGGGGCCTGCAGGCGGATGGGCTGCTGCGGGTCGCCGGAGGGCTGCCAATCGCCGGCGGCAATGGCGCTGATGGCCGCCTGGCCGCGCGGGGTGTTCAGCACATAAATGATTTCAGGCCCTTGGGCCAGGTCCACGCGCGCCTGCAGCAGCGTGCCGCGCAGGGCTGCGCGGGCCAGGGCCTCATCCAGGCCGGCTTCGCCGCCGAGGGCAGCCAGCAGGGCGGGATCGTTGGTGAAGTGACTGCGGCGCAGCAGGCGAAAATCGCCCTCAAGCTGATCGAGAATCCACATGGCATAGAGGGTCAGCTTGAGCTCGCCGAGGTGATCGATGAGGGGCAGCAGGTCGTGGAAGAAAGGCTCGGGCAGGCGCATCTGGCGCACGCGCCCAGCCGGAAAACCGCGAAAGCGGGCAGGCTGTTCTGACATGGCTTATCCGTGGGTGGCGGCGTTGTCGAAGCGCGCCAGGTTGCTGAGGAAAACCAGTTCCACCGAGCCGACCGGGCCGTTGCGGTGTTTTGAAACCAGAATTTCGGCCACGTTCTGACGGGGGTTGTCTTTTTCCATGGCGTCGGGGCGGTGGATGAACATGACGATGTCGGCATCCTGTTCGAGGCTGCCCGATTCGCGCAGGTCGGAGAGCATGGGCTTTTTATCTGGGCGCTGCTCCACGGCGCGGGAGAGCTGGGCGGCAGCCAGCACTGGCACGTTCAGCTCGCGGGCCAAAATTTTGAGGTTGCGCGAGATGTAAGAGACTTCTTGCACGCGGTTGTCGCCGCGCACGTTGTCGCCGGTCATCAACTGAAGGTAGTCAATGATCACCAGGTCGAGGCCGTATTCCATGTGCAGGCGGCGGCACTTGGTGCGCAGCTGCAGGGGGGTGATGGCGGGGGTGTCGTCGAGGAACATGGTGGCCTGGCCCAGCGATCCGATGGCCTGGGTGAAGAGGGGCCATTCTTCTTCTTTCAGCTTGCCGGTGCGCAGGCGCTGCGAGTCGATGCCGGTTTCCTGGGCCACAATGCGCTGCACGAGCTGTTCGTTGGACATTTCCAGCGAAAAGATGGCCACATGCTTTTTGTGGCGTTGGGCGGCATTTTTGGCAATCGACAGCAGAAAGCCGGTCTTGCCCATGCCCGGGCGGCCGGCGATGATCAGCAGGTCTGATTTTTGCAGGCCGCCGAGCAGCTTGTCGAGGTCAATCAGGCCGGTGGGCACGCCGTGAATTTCATCCGGGCGGCGCGAAAGGTCATCCACCTTGTCGTAATAATCGCTGAGGGCCTGCGAAAGAGTCTGCATATCGCGGCTGGTGCGGCGCTCGCTGATGCCGAAGATGGCTTTTTCGGCCTCATCAATGATGGTTTCGACCTTCTGTTCCTGGTTGTAAACCAGGCGGGCGATATCATTGGCGGCGCTGAGCATGCGGCGGCGCACGGCATTCTGTTCGACGATTTTGGCATAGGCATCGGCGTTGAGCGAGCTGGGCACCTGGTTAATCAGGGCGGTAAGGTAAGCCGGTCCGCCAATATCGGCGAGGTGGCTGGCGCGCTCCAGTTCCTGGGTGAGGGTCAGCAGATCCACCGGCGCGAGTTGTTCGCGCAGGCGCACAATGGCCTCCCAGATCCAGCGGTTGCGCTGAATGTAAAAATCGTCCGCGTGGACAATCTGGGCCATGTCGTAGTAGGTTTCGGGGTTGATGAGCACCGCGCCGAGCATGGCCTCTTCGGCCTCGCGGCTGTGAGGAATGGTCTGGGTTTGCAGTTGAAGTTCTGAAACAGAAGGTTCGTCGCTCATGGGCTGCCTGCACTGAGAAAAAAAACTACACCTAAGACAATATCAGAACAAAAGCCGGGGCTGTTTGCCTGCCCCGGCCGGTAAGCCGACTGGATGGTTCAGCGCGGTTTATTCTTGTCCTTGTATTTTCCCTTCTTGGGGTCTTCATCGTCATCATCGGGCGGAGTGGATTCATCATCACCACCCAAATCGAGGCCTTGAAGGAAATCTTCAAAGACCGACAGGCGGTTTTCATCGGGCTCTTTTTGAATGGGACGCTCGGGCAAGGAAGCCGATTCATCTTCATCAACGGCTTCTTCCTCTTCCTCGCTTTCTTCTTCGCCGGAATCGGGGACAATGCCGGCGGTATCCAGCACTTCGCGGGCCACCAGAATGGGCACATGGGTGCGGGCAGCCAGGGCCAGGGCATCGGAGGGCCGGGTGTCAATTTCGATGACCGACCCATTGACATCCACCACCAGGTTACCGTAAAAAACGTCGTCACGCAGCGAGATTACCTCCACGCGCAAGAGGCGGGCATTGAGCGCCACCAGCACGTTTTTCAGCAGGTCGTGGGTTTGCGGCCGGGATACTTCGATTTCTTGCAGGGCGATGGTGATGGCTTCGGCTTCATAGGGCCCCACCCAGATGGGCAGGTAGCGCTCGACACCCTGTTCGCGCAGCACAACGATGCGCTGCTGATTGGTCAGGCTGACTCTGACGCTGTCAATGACCATTTCTACCATTCGTGACATAGATAAGCACCTCCCGCAGGGGGATTATATGATGTGAATTTGTTTGATTCTAACACGGGGAGGGATTGGATGCAACCGAAAAACAGCCAATCGGCGGAGCAATTGCCAGGCGAAAACAGCCGCCTGCGGTCCATTTCTATCGGCCAGGTGAAGAACATGTCAGAAGCCAGGGACGCAGCATTGACAAAGCACGATAAAGATATGACAACGATTTTTAACATTAAATTTAAGGTTGGGAGTATAATCAGCGCACCTTAAAGAGGTTCAATGACAGCAAAGATTCTATTGATTGAAGGAAAACGGGCCAGCCACACATCGTTTTCTCCAGGCCTTGAGAAGAAGGGTTTCCGGGTTGAAAGTGTGCCTAACGGCAGCGCTGCCCTGGCAAGGCTGGAAAATATCGATCCGGACCTGGTGGTGGTGGACGCGGCTTCGCTGCGTTCCAGCGGCAAGCGCATTTGCGAATCCATTCATCACCGCATGGATCATCTTCCCATTATCCTCATTCTGGAAGGCGGGCAGCCCACCCCGGACGGCAAAACGGGAGAGGTGCTGCTGCAGCTGCCCTTCACCATTCAGAAACTGGTCAACCGCATCAAGGCAGTGCTGCCGCCCCCAGAAAAAGACCTGCTGCATGTGGGGCCGGTGCGCCTGAATTTGCAGCAGCGCCAGGTGCGCTGCCTGGGCAAGCAGGCCAAACTGACCCCCCGCCTGGTGACCCTGCTGCAGATCCTGATGGAAAAGCCCGGTCAGGTGGTGGAGCGCGAAGAATTATTCATTAAAGCCTGGGATACAACCTACACGGAAGATACGCGCACGCTGGATGTCCACATGAGCTGGCTGCGCAAAGCCATTGAACCCGACCCGGCGAATCCGCGCCTGATCATCACCGTGCGCGGGGTGGGTTACCGGCTGGATGTTTGAAGATTGAGCGCGGTGGCCATGCCCGCCAGGGCATCGGCGCCGGAAGAATTTCCCCATTCAGATAAATAAGCCAGAAGCGTTTCGAACGGCAGGCTGCCTTCCAGCAGCCCTTTCAGCGCGTCCATCAGGCGTTCATCCGCCATACCCTCGGCGGCACACTCGATGAGGCTGGCGCTCAGGCGGGTGGTGACCTGGGAGGCGATGGTTTTTACCTGCTTGACGAAGGAAATGGGCGGCAGGTTAAGATCGGGCTGCAGGCGCTTGAGGTGGTGGAGGGCCAGCAGCAGGCCAATGGTGAAGTCATCACCAGAGGGGGTGAGGCCGCGGCCCATGCCCATCAACGGCACCAGAGCGTTCAGAGCTTCATCCCACTGGGCGGTGCGCAGCGCCCGGCTGAGCAGAGCCAGGCCTTCGCTTAATGAATGATCGTTGACCAGCAGCAGCACGGCCCAGGTTTCGGGGCCTTTTTGCGTCACCAGGGCTTCGGCCAGATTATGCAGGGTGACAAACTGATCCTCGTAAGATTGGAGCGACTGAGCCAGCTCAGGTTCCCAAACGCATTTTTCGGGCACGTGCAGGCTGTTGTTGATGGAAGGAAAATGAACCTGGCGGGCGTGGATGCGCAGCGGCGCGCGCAACTCCAGGCCCGAAAGCGGGTTTTTGATGTTAATCGTCAACGGACCGCGCCAGGGCTCATGCGACAGGAAAAAGATGCCGTCATTCTCAATTTGCATGAAGGCGCCGCGCGAGGTGAGGCCCATGATGCTGCCAAAGAGGTTCTGGTCGAGCATTTTATTGGCCAGCGGGCCGCAGGCGGTGGCGGTGAGAGAGGCATTCGCGGTTTTTTTCACGCTTCTATTTTACCCTTTAATATCAGATTTACAAGATTGTCTGACATTGCGGTTTTTTTCGCTTGATTTAAAGCGTTATCTGAATA
The DNA here is from genome assembly GCA_029561345.1 of Chloroflexota bacterium. Taxonomy (GTDB): domain Bacteria; phylum Chloroflexota; class Anaerolineae; order Anaerolineales; family Anaerolineaceae; genus JAKQJC01. The sequence goes on from JAKQJC010000025.1 coordinate 9,255, forward strand.
TAATCAATGGTGTGGGGGTGGCATTGGCATAAATTGTGACTGCTCAGTTGGCCAGGGAGATGCCGTCGGTTGAGCCCTGCCTTTGCAAGCGGAGGCTGTCTGGTCTTTTCAGAAGGCCGAAGCCAGGAGAATGCTTCCCTTTGCCTTCAACAATCTGCTGTGGGGCAGACGTTGAGCAGGGGAACTGCTCAAAACCGGTTCAAATAATCCATGCCCGAGCTGTTGCGTGATCCTGGTATGTTGGAAGGAGGTGGTCTTTGCCAATTTACGCAGATATATTGTTATGGCAACCGTGTCTGACACATCATTGTGTCCACTCAATAACAATTTATATCCCAAAATAAGGAGTAGAGAATCATGGCAACTGCCACCAAAGGCAAAGTTAGCGGCTATTTACCGCAAGATGTTCCCGCGATTGGGCCCATGCTCAGTCTCGGTTTTCAGCAAGTCCTGACCATGTTCCCTGCTACCGTCCTGGTAGCCATCCTCACCAAATTTGACGTCGGCGTCACCCTCCTTGCCAGCGGCCTGGGCACCATTGTGGCCCTGCTGGTCTCGAACCGCCGGATCCCCCTTTATTACGGCTCAAGCTTCAGCTATATTACGGTGGTGGTCACCACCATGAATATTGTCACACCGGAATGCATGGCTTCAAAAACCACAACCTACTGCGGTGACGGCATTCCGGTTGTTCAGGTCGGCATCCTCGGCACGGCCATTGTCGAAATCCTCTTTGGCTTACTGATCATGAAGATTGGCAAGGAAGGCCTGGATAGGGTGCTGCCGCCCATCATCACCGGCAGCATGGCCATGGTCATCGGTATTGCCCTGGCCGGTACAGCCCTGAGCATGGCCAGCGCCAACTGGCTGGTGGCCTTTGTCACCCTGCTCTTCACCGTGGCCTTCTCGGTTTACCTGCAGAACCGCGGCCTGCTGGGGATGCTGCCCATCCTCTTTGGTGCAATCGTAGGGTATATTTTTTCGGCCATTCTGGGGCTGGTCGATTTCACACCGGTCACCAAGGCGGCCATTTTTGCAATTCCCCCCATCACTTTGCCAGCCTTTGGTGATGCACGTGCCTGGGGTGCGTTTGTCAGCATCTCGCTGATTGCCATCGCCACCATCCCCGAATCCACCGCTCACCTGTACCAGATGAGCCTCTACATTGACCAGCTGGCCAAGGAACTGGGCCGGCCCACGCTGGAAATCAAGCGCCTCATCGGCCTGAACCTGATCGCCGACGGCTCTGATGACGTGGTGGTGGGTATGCTGGGCGGCTGCGCCGGCACCAATTACGGCGAAAACAACAGCCTGATGGCCATCACCCGCAATTACTCTTCTGCCGTGTTGATGACGGCAGGCGGCATGGCCATTTTGCTGGGCTTCAGCGGCACGCTGGTCGCTCTGGTCAACACCATCCCCACCGCTGTCACCGGCGGCCTGGCCATCTACCTCTTCGGCGTCATCGGCATGCAGGGCGTGGCCCTCATCCAGTCTGAAAAGGTCAACCTGTTTGAACCGCGCCAGCTGGCAGTGGGCGCCACCATCCTGGTGTGCGGCATCGGCGGCGCCATGGGTCTGTCCAACGGCATGTTCCCCTTCAATATCCCGGTGATCTTCCCCAACGGCATTCCCGCGATCGTTTTCGCGGCCATTGCGGGCATTTTAATGAATCTGATCTTCCTGCTGCTCCCGCCAAAGCTGTTTGGCGTCGAGGAACGGCAAAATCTGAACTGATCATAAAACACCAAAGCTCAAGGGCGGGTCAACCCGCCCTTGAGTCTTCTAAAGAAGGCCTGTCTGGATGTCTGAACAGGCCCGCGCTGATAACCTAACCTGAAAAACAAAGAGAGGATGTGGTTTATGCATTCTGCGCATCCAGGTCTTCCTGAATTTGATTATGTGAAACCTGCCAGTCTGGCTGAAGCCAGCGCGTTCCTCAAAGCGCATGTGGGCGAGGCGCGCCCCTTTATGGGCGGCACCGACACCTTTGTGCGCATGCGGGACGGCTTCTGGAAAGAAAAATATCTTGTGGATGTCAAGCACCTTGAAGGCATGCAGGACATCACCTATGACCCGGCGGCCGGACTGGTGATCGGCGCGGCGGTCAATATGAACCGGGTGGTGGCTTCGCCGCTGGTGAAAGAACACTACCCCCTGCTGGCTGAGGCGGCCCATTCGGTGGCCTCTTACCAGCTGCGCACCCGCGCCACCATTGTGGGCAACATTTGCAATGCTTCTCCTGCCGGCGATACCACCGGCGCGTGCATCGCCTTCGATGCCAGACTCAAAGTCCATGGTGTGGATGGCTTCCGTTTCGAACCCCTGCAAACTTTCTTTAAAGGACCGGGGAAAACGGTCCTGCAGCCGGGCGATATTGTGGTCTCCATCCATTTTCCGCCAGCTCCCAGGGGGGCCCAGGGAAAATACATCAAGCTTGGGCGCAATGCCATTGGTGATCTGTCCATTGTGGGCATCACCGTTTTGGGTTACCCGGATGCCTCAAGCTCCTCTGGCTACCGGTTCAAAATTGCCCTGGCTTCGGTGGCGCCCACGCCCTTTGTTCCGGCCCCAGCCGAGGCACTGCTGGCTGAAAAAACCATCACCCCGGCTTTGCTCGAAGAAGCCGCCCAGGCGGCGATGGACGCCTGCAAGCCGATTGATGATGTGCGCAGCTCAGCGGTTTACCGCAAAGCCATGGTGCGCAACCTGACCCACAAGGCCCTTGTTGATGTCTGGGGGCGGCTTTCAGCCGCTGCCAGGTAAGGCCCGGAGGTGAGAGATGTCTTTACACAGAATTAATCTGAAGATTAACGGCGTGGCGGAGCAGGTGGATGTGGCTTCGAACACCACCCTGCTGCAAATGCTGCGCGACCGCCTGGCTCTGACCGGCACCAAAAACGGCTGCGCGGCGGGCGAATGCGGCGCCTGCACGGTGATGCTCAACGGCGAACCGATCAACAGCTGCATGATTTTGGCGGTGGAGTGCGAAGGCGCCGACCTGGTGACGATTGAGGGCCTGGCCAAAGATGGACAGCTCGACGTGGTGCAGCAGGCGATCATTGATCAGGGCGGGGTGCAGTGCGGTTTTTGCACACCCGGCATCCTGATTTCAGCGCGCGCGCTGCTGAATCGCAACCCCGACCCCACCGATTACGAAATTCGCGATGCCCTGGTGGGCAACCTGTGCCGCTGCACGGGTTATGTGCCGATTATTGCGGCGGTGAAACAGGCTGCCCAGATGCAGAAACAGGCCGCCCAATAGGAGGAAGCAATGGAAAAAAGCGATTCCCAAAAAATTCCCCAGCCTGTGGGTGAAAATGTGCAGCGCATTGATGCGCTGGAAAAAGTGACGGGTTCCGCCGTTTTTGGCGATGATATCCAGTTTGGCCCCGGTTTGCTGCATGCGCGCATCAAGCGCAGTCCGCACCCCCATGCTCTGATTAAGAAAATTGACGGCAGCAAGGCCCTGGCCCTGCCCGGCGTCAAGGCTGTGGTGACCGGCGAAGGTTTTGACGGCTACCTGGGCCTGTATTTGCAGGACCGCCATATTTTTGCCACGGACCGCGTGCGTTACGTTGGCGATCCGGTGGCGGGGGTGGCCGCCACCACTGAAGAGATTGCCGAAAAGGCGCTGGATTTAATTGATGTGGAATATGAAGTGCTGCCGGCCGTGTTCGACCCTGAATACGGCGCAACCCCTGAAGCCCCCCTGCTGCACCCCGATTTGAAGAATTACGCGGTGGCCAATTTCATCTTCCCCAAGGCCGACACCAATATTTCCAACCATTTCCGCATCCGCAAGGGCGACACATCCAGCGCCTGGGCGCAGTGCGCGGCGGTGGTGGAGCACAAATACCGTGTGCCGCACATCCAGCATGTGCCGATTGAAACCCATGTGGCGGTGGCACGGGTGGATGACCGGGGCAAAATCACCCTGTGGGGCAGCTCGCAATCGCCCTTTGCCCAGCGCAACCTGATCGCCAAGGCTTTGCATATCTCGCAGAGCGATGTGGAAGTGATTGCGCCTTATGTTGGCGGCGGGTTTGGCTGCAAGGCGGGCGTGAGCATGGAAGCGCTGGCGGTGGCCATCGCCATGAAGGTGCGCGGCCGCCCGGTCAAGCTGTTGCTGACCCGCGAGGAAGAATTCCACACGGCTTTTGTGCGCCAGGGCGTGGTGGCCTATTTCAAGATGGGCTGCGACAAGGACGGCAAGATTCTGGCCATGGAAAACCGCTATTACTGGGACGGCGGCGCCTACACCGAGTACGGTGTGAACATCACGCGCGCTTCGGGTTATTCAGGCACCGGCCCGTACCGCGTGCCGAATGTTTCGGTGGACAGCTTCTGCGTCTACACCAATCACCCGGTGGGCGGGCCCATGCGCGGCTTTGGCATGCCCGAAATGCACGCCGGCCTCGAACAGTGTGTGGATGAGCTGGCGCATGCCATCAAGATGGACCCGGCCGAAATTCGCCTGCGCAACTGTGTGCGCGGCGGCGATATCATCCTTACCGGCATGAAGATGCACCCCACCGGACTTTCGGAATGCATCCAGAAGGCCAGGGAAGCCATTCACTGGGATGAGGTGCACCCGGCTTCGGGTCCCAATAAACGCCGCGGCAAAGGCATGGCCATCATGTGGAAAGCCCCCGCCATGTCGCCCAATGCCGGTTCGAGCGCCTGGGTTGAAATGAATGAAGACGGCACTGCCACGGTGGGTCTCGGCGGCCAGGAAATTGGTCAGGGCACCTTCACGGTGATGGCGCAAATTGCCGCCGGGACGCTGGGCATTCCATTTGAAAATGTGCGCATTGCCCGGCCGGTGGATACCGATTACAGCCCCTACGAATGGCAGACGGTGGCCAGCCGCCTGACCTGGAGTATGGGCAACGCGGTGATGGCCGCGGCCAAGGATGCCAAACGGCAAATTCTGGAAGTGGTGGCCGAAGCCTGGAAGGAAAACATTGACGACCTGGATATCGTCAACGGCAATGTGATCTCTTACAAGACGGAAGAATCCATCTCGCTGCAGGATATCACCATCTACGGCATGCCGCGCGAAAACTTCAACGGTTGGATCGGCGGCCCGATTGTCGGGCGCGGCAAATTCATGCCCACCTACGTCACCGGCCTGGACCCCGAAACCGGCCAGGGCGAACGCTCGGTGGTGCACTACACCACCGGCGCCCAGGCGGTGGAGGTGGAGGTGGACCTTGAAACCGGCCGCGTCGAAGTGATCAAGGCGGTGGCCGCCTTTGACGTGGGCAAGGCCATCAACCCCAAACTGGTGAAGGCTCAAATGGAAGGCGGGCTTGTTCAGGGGCTCAGCACAGCCTTCTTTGAAACGCTCAGGCTGAAAGACGGCGTGGTGATCAATCCCAGTTTTGTGGATTACCGCATTGCCACCAGTTCAGACGCACCCGCAGATATCGAAAGCATCATTGTTGAGACGGCCCAGGACGACGGGCCTTTTGGCGCGCGCGGCATTGGCGAACATTCCCTGGTGCCAACCGTGCCGGCAGTGGCCAACGCCATCTATGCCGCCACGGGTGTGCGCGTGGGCGCGCCGCCGTTCTCAGCCGAGAAGGTGTTCCTGGCGCTGATGGAAGCGGGTTTGGTGAAAGGAGTTTGACCTTGGCAGTAAAAACACTGATCAAGACCAGTGAATATCATGACTCTGTCAGCTTAATGCTGGTGGCGCGCGAGCTGAGCAAGCTGCCCGGTGTGAGCGATGCGGCTGTGGTGATGGGCACCGAAGCCAACAAATCGATCCTTGAACAGGCGGGCATGCTGACGGATGAGGTCAAGGCGGCGACACCGAACGACCTGGTGATTGCCGTCAGCGCGCCTGAAGATGCGGCGGCGAATGCCCTTCTGGAAGCAGAAAAGTTGCTGCAGAAGAAAGCCGGTCCGGCGGGCGAGGCGGAAGCCTTCAGGCCAAAAACCGTGCGCGCCGCTGTCAAGAGCAGCCCGGCTGCCAATGTGGCCATCATTTCGGTGGCCGGCCGCTATGCGGCTGACGAAGCCTGGGAAGCCCTGCGCCGCGGACTGCATGTGCTGCTTTTCAGCGACAATGTTTCGCTGGAAGATGAAATTGCCCTCAAACAGTATGCCGCCGATCACGGCCTGCTGCTGATGGGCCCCGGCGCGGGAACTGCGATTATCAACGGGGTGGCATTGGCGTTCGCCAATGTCGTCCCCGCCGGTCCGGTGGGCATTGTCTCGGCGGCCGGCACCGGCCTGCAGGAAGTATCCACCCTGCTGGGTAAAAACGGCGTCGGCATCACCCAGGGAATCGGCACCGGCGGGCGCGATCTGAAGGAATCCGTCGGCGGCATCATGATGCTGGCCGGCCTGAAAGCCCTGCAGGAAGACCCCGCCACCCAGGTGATTGTACTGGTGGGCAAGCCCCCGGCGCCCTCGGTGACCCAAAAGGTGCTGGAGCAGGTGGCCCTTTGCCCCAAACCCACTGTGGTATGCTTCATGGGCGGCGATATGGAAGCGGTGAAGGCCGTTCCCAATGCCATTCCGGCGCGCACCCTGGAAGAAGGCGGCTTGCTGGCTGCCAAGGTGGCCGGCGCCCCCATTGGCGATGTGAAGGCGCAAATTGAAGCCGAAACCCTGCGCCTGAAGGAACAGGCTGCCGGATTGAAGAAAGCACTCAAGCCCGGCCAGCGCTACCTGCGCGGCCTGTTCTCGGGCGGGACGCTGTGCTACGAGGCGCAGGTGATCTGGACCGATTTGATCCCCGAAACAGTGCTTTCAAATGCCCCGCTGGATAAACATAAACAGATGGCCGATTCCACCCGCAGCCAGGGCCACTGCACCATTGACCTGGGCGAAGAGGAATTCACCGTTGGGCGGCCGCACCCCATGATCGACAACGATCTGCGCATCCGCCGCCTGCTGCAGGAAGCCCACGACCCCGAAGTGGCGGTGATCATCATGGATGTGGTGCTGGGTTACGGCGCGCATATGGATCCGGCCTCAGAACTGGGCCCGGCCATCCGCCAGGCCCGCCAGATTGCCCATGATGCCGGCCGCGAATTGTTCATTGTGGCCTCTGTGACCGGCACCGAGCAGGATCCGCAGGGCCTCAGCCGCCAATCAGCGGCGCTCACCGAAGCAGGCGCCATCATCTGCGGCAGCAATGCAGCCGCCTCGCGCCTGGCCGGCATGCTGGTCGCTTGAGGAAGGGTGTGAGCCATGGAAAAACATAAAATCAACGATCTGTTTGGAAAGCCCGTCACCGTGGTCAACATTGGCCTCGGCAGCATGGCCCAATCTATCCGCGACCAGGATGTGCCGGTGGTGGATCTGGATTGGAAGCCCCCGGCTGAAGGGGTGAAGCGGCTGATGGTGACAAAGGCCGGCATTGACATTGATGCCGCCAACGATGAAGCCGTCAAGCGCATCAAAGCCGGCCGGCCGGTGCTGGTGGGCATGGGCGTGGCCAAAGATGTCATTCCGGGCATGCATTCGCGCATGTTCCTGCATGCCGGCCCGCCGGTCACCTGGGAGCGCATGTGCGGCCCGACGCGCGGCGCCGTGATGGGCGCCCTGATTTATGAGGGCATAGCCAAAGATGAAGCCGAGGCGGAAAAGATGGCCGCTGGCGGCGAGATTGAATTCTCGCCCTGCCACCACCACCACGCGGTTGGCCCGATGGCGGGGGTGGTTTCACCCTCCATGCCGGTGTTCATTCTGGAAAACAAGGCCTTCGGCAACAAGGCCTACTGCACGCAGAACGAAGGCCTGGGCAAGGTGCTGCGCTACGGCGGCATGGGCCCGGAAGTATATGCCCGCCTGAAATGGATGGAAACGGTGCTCTACCCGGTGCTGAGCCGTGCCCTGGAGACCCTGCCTGAAGGCATTGATATCAAGAGCCTGATTGCCCAGGCTCTGCACATGGGCGACGAGTGTCACAACCGCAACCGCGCGGCCACCTCGCTGCTGCTGCGGGCTTTTGGCCCGGCCCTGGCGCGCACCAGCCAGAATAACGAAGACCTGGCGCGGGTGATCGAATTCATCGACCGCAACGACCATTTCTTCCTTAACCTGAGCATGCCCGCCGGCAAGGCCATGTTGGAGCCGGCGGAAGGCATTCCGGGCTGCAGCCTGGTGACGGTGATGGCGCGCAACGGCACGGATATTGGCATTCGTGTTTCGGCCATGCCCGAACGCTGGTTTACGGCCCCGGCCGGCATTGTCAAAGGTCTCTATTTCCCCGGCTTTGGCGAAGAAGACGCTAACCCGGATATCGGCGACAGCACCATCACCGAAACGGCCGGCTTTGGCGGTTTTGCCATGGCCGCGGCGCCCGCCATCACCAAGTTTGTGGGCGGCACGCCTGAACTGGCGAAGCAAACCACCCTGGAAATGTATGAAATCACTGCTGGCGAGCACGACGGTTTCACCATCCCGGTGCTGAATTTCCGCGGCACTCCGCTTGGCATGGATATCCGCAAGGTGGTTGAAACCGGCATTTTGCCGCAGATCAACACCGGCATTGCCCACAAGAAACCCGGCGTGGGCGGCATCGGCGCGGGCATTTTGCGCGCCCCGATGGCCTGTTTCAAAGAGGCGTTTGACGCCTTCGAAACCTTATAAACAGCTCATCTGAGCAGCCTGAATTCTTGACGTTTGGAAAGGAGATTGTTATGAAGTTAATCGATTTGACCATTCCTCTGGGCATCGGAACCCCCGCCTGGCCGACTTATGAACCCCTGCAGGTGAAGTACTTCAAACGCCTGGCCCCCAACGGCGCGAATGGACAGGTGCTGACGCATTCCAACCACCTGGGGACCCACCTCGACGGTGAAATTCACTTCTACACCCCGGGCAAAGACATGGCCAGCCTGGATATGGATTACCTGGTGCACGATGCGGCGATTGTGGATCTGAGCGATGCCTGCGGCGACTACGATGTCTATACCAGCAAGATGGTCGAAGACCGCGTGGAAGTGAAGGAAGGCGATATCCTGGTGATTCACACCGGTTACCACCACTTTGGCTGGGATATGCCCACCGCGGACGAAATCCGCTACATGGTCAAGCACCCGGGTCCCGACCGTGAATTTGCGGAATGGGCCAAAAAGAAGAAACTGCGCTGGATTGCGGTGGACTGCGGCAGCGCCGACCACCCGATGAACACCATCATCCGCCAGTGGATGCCGCGCCAGGCCAAGCAGGCCGACATCATGTTCCACAAGAAATTTGGCATGTCGCTGGAAGATTACTTCTGCGATGATAAGTACCAGCTGATGCACATTGAAATGTTCCCCTATTCGATCATCCACGCCGAATGCTTTGGCGGCGAAATTGACCTGCTGCTCAACAAGCGCTTCAAGGTCGGTTTCTTCCCCTGGCGCTTTGTGGATGGCGAAGCCAGCATTGGCCGCGCGGTGGCCTTTGTGGAAGACGCCGAGTATGAAGAAATGATGGCCAAAAAGGCCACCATGCCCAAAACCCGTTTCGGCGATGCCTTTGATCCCACCCATGTGGACCGGTTGAACCGGCTGACCGAGGCGAATTTCCGCTGATTGGCACATAACCAACGGCCTGATTCCAACAAAAACGCTCCCTGCGAGGGGAGCGTTTTTGTTGGGAGGGGGGTGCTCTCTGCGGGAAAAATCATTCCCCGGGCGGGGGATCCACACAGTAGGAGCGCACCGCTTCGGGCGGCATGGAAGCTTTGGTGAGGGGGTTGAAGGCCAGGTCGTCGCGTCCGCAGTAATAGAGCTGCATCCAGCGTCCCACGGCTGCTTCGGCCTTTTTCTGGCTGCCGCCTTCATTATTCTGTTTCTTTTCAAAGCGGGCAATGATTTTTTTGCGGGTGAGGGCATAGATTACCAGGGCCAGGGCGGCGAGGACCGCGGCAGGCAGAACCATCTGCAGTTGTGAGGCTGCCATGTTGTAAATGATGAGGATGACGATGGCGGTGAAGCCGCCCACCATCAGGTCGGGGTGGATGGGGCGGGTGAGGCCCTGGCCTTTGCCGGCAGGTGGGGCCAGGCGCTGACTGAGGGTTCTGAGGGCGTTCTGGGCAGCCTTATCACCGGGCAGTTCTGCATCAGGTTTGATGCCCTGAACATAAATGGTGCTGACCTTTTCCACGCGGTCGCTTTTTTGGCATTGGGGGCAGTTAGGTTTGGTCATGGTATGTATCACTTAAATGAAAAGCTCATTACCACGAGACCGGCCGCCGTGGGCAGCCACCACCAGCCGGGCAGCCAGGCGGCCACATTGGCGCCCATCAGGTTCATCAGCATGCCGATGATCACCAAAGCCACGCCAATGCCCACCAGCGGCCACGAGCTGATTTGGAAGGTGAGGGTGGGCGCAGGGGGAGGCGCCGGCTGGTTTTTCTTCTTTTTACCAACAGAAGCCTGGCGCGCCAGTTCTTCGTTGGCTTCGCGATATTTTTTTGCCTTACCCCACTGCAGGGTGACCAGGCGGAAATAGAAGATGCCGGCAGCGACAACGACAATAATGATCTTGGTGGTTTCATCCATAGTTATCGATTATATCAGATAAGCGGTTAAACAAAAAAACAGGCTGGCGGAATGCCAGCCTGTTTTTTGAGAGCCGTTAGTGAACAAATGCATTGACCAGCGCTAGCAGCAGGCCGCCGGCGATGACGCTGCCGAGCTGCCCGGCGGTGTTGGAACCCATGGCATGCATGAGGATGAAGTTGCTGTAATCTTCATCTGCCGCCATTTTGGCCGAGAGGCGCGCGGCCATGGGGAAGGCGCTGATGCCGCAGGCGCCGATCAGTGGGTTGATTTTGCCGCCGGTGACGAAGCACATGAATTTGCCGAACATCAGGCCGGCAGCCGTGTCAATGACGAAGGCCAGCAGACCGAGGCCCAGAATGGCCAGGGTTTGCAGGTTGATGAAGCTTTGGGCGGTCATGGTGGAGCCGATGGCCAGGCCGAGGAAGAGAGTGGCAATGTTGATCAGCTCATTCTGCACCATCTTGTTCAGGCGTTCCACCACGCCGCTGACGCGCAGCAGGTTGCCGAGCATCAGGGTGGCGATCAGCGGTGCGGCATCGGGGGCGATGAGGCTGACGATGACGGTGAGGCCGATGGGGAAGATCACCAGAGCGCGGTTGGAAACCGGGCGGGCCACATATTCCATATGAATGCTGCGTTCCTTTTTGCTGGTCAGCAGGCGCATGACGGGCGGCTGGATGATAGGGATGAGGCTCATGTAGGAATAGGCCGCCACGGCAATGGGACCGAGCAGTTCAGGGGCCAGCTTGGTGGTGACGAAGATGGCGGTAGGGCCGTCAATGGCGCCGATGACGCCAATGGAGGCGGCCTGGTTGAGCGGGAAACCCAGCAGCAGGGCCAGCAGCAGGGTGGCATAAATGCCAAACTGGCCGGCCGCGCCCAGCAGCACCATTTTGGGCATGGCCAGCAGGGGGGTGAAGTCAATCATGGCGCCCACGCCGATGAAGATCAGCAGAGGGAACAGTTCGTTGGCAATGCCTGCATCGTAGATGACCTTCATCATACCGGTCTCGGACGACATGCCAATGTTGGCGAGGATGCAGCCAAAGCCGATGGGGAGCAGCAGCACCGGTTCATATTCCTTGACCACCGCCAGGGTGATCAGGATGATGCCCACCAGGATCATCACCGCGTTGCCCCAATAGAAGGAGCTGAAGCCTTTCAGGATTTCCGCAAAAAGTTGGGTAAAGTCCATGGCTTCTCCTTAGTCGGCGAATTCCATCAAAGCCTGGTTGTGCTTGACTGAATCACCTTCCTTGACGTGGAGGGCGGCGATGGTTCCGGCGCGGCCGGCGCGGATGGTGTTCTTCATCTTCATGGCTTCGAGGATGCACAGTTCCTGGCCCTGGGCCACGCTGTCGCCGGGTTTGACGGCGATGCTGATGATGGTGCCGGGGATGGGGGCAGACACAGCCCTGGCCTTGTTGACCGGGCCGGCAGGGGCCGCAGCCGGAGCCGCGGCGGGGCGGGGGGCAGCGGCGGCAGCTTTGGGCGCTTCGGCAGCAGGGGCAGCCGCGCGGGTTTCTTCAGGCCAGACTTCGAAGGTTTCGCCATCCACCACAACCATGATGGGCCGGGCGTTCAGGTCGCCAATTTCAACATCAAAAGACTGGTTATCAATTTTAACGGTAGTTTTCATCGCGTTCGACCTCGCACATTTTTGGATAAGAGTTGACTGGAGCGGTGGGCAGCCTGCCAGCCGCCCACGGTGGCTGCGGGCGCGGCGGCCTGCGCCGGAAGGATCATGCCGCGGCGCGAGGCCAGGGCAACAGCAACGGCGGCGGCAGCCGCGCGTTTCTTGATATCAGAGGCGATAACCGGGGCGGTTTCCTCGGTCAACGGCGTCACATCGGCGGTTTCTTCAGGGGTTTCTTCTTCTTCTTCCACTTTGTCTGCGGTGGAGCGGACCAGCAGGTCCATCAAAAACCACAGGAGGACAATAACGATGAAGACCAGCCCCATGCCGATGAGCGTGATCAGCAAACCTTGCTCAATGGGAGACATGCTGTTTCACTCCTTGGCTCAGAGCGGGATATTGCCGTGCTTGCGCGGCAGAACATTAACCGATTTTCCGCGCAGGGCCTGCAGGGCGGCGATCAGGCGGGGGCGGGTTTCCTTGGGTTCGATGATGTCATCGAGGTAACCCTTTTCGGCAGCCGCGTAAGGATTGAGGAATTCGCGGCGGTATTCTTCTGCCAGGCGGGCGCGTTCTGCAGCCGGATCGGCGGCTTTTTCAATTTCCTTGCGCTTGATGATGTTCACTGCGCCGTCGGGCCCCATGACGGCGATTTCAGCCGAAGGCCAGCCCAGGTTGAGGTCGGCACCGAGGAATTTGCTGCCCATGACGACATAAGCGCCGCCGTAGGCTTTGCGGGTGATGACGCTGATTTTGGGCACGGTGGCATCGGCGAAGGCGTAGATGATCTTGGCGCCATGGCGGATGATGCCGCGGTGTTCCTGGTCCACGCCGGGGAGGAAGCCGGGGGTATCCACAAAGGCGATCACGGGCAGGTTGTAGTTGTCGCAGAAGCGCACAAAGCGGGCGATCTTATCGGAGGCGTCAATATCAATCACGCCGGCCATGAAGAGCGGTTCCTGGGCCACAATGCCAACCGGTTGGCCGGCCAGGCGGGCAAAGCCAACGATGGCGTTGCGGGCAAAGTTGGGCTGAATTTCAAGGAATGAACCCTGGTCCACCACATGTTCGAGAACCTCGTGCATGCTGTAAGCGGCGGTGGTTTCCAGCGGAACGATGTGATTCAGTTCTTCGTCCATGCGGGCGGGGTCGTCGCTGCAGGCGGCCGTGGGGGCGTTGTCCACGTTGTTGGAGGGCAGGTAGCTGAGGATGCGTTTGCAGGCATCGATGGCTTCTTTTTCGGAGGGCAGGTGAAGATGGGCCACACCGCTGACGGCGGTCTGGGCTTCAGCGCCGCCGAGGCCTTCGAAATCAATGATTTCATTGGTGACCGATTTGATCACTTCGGGACCGGTGATGAACATGTAAGATTGCTTTTCGACCATGATGATCAGGTCGGTCACAGCCGGAGAGTAGGTGGCACCGCCGGCGCAGGGACCCATGATGATGCTGATCTGGGGGATGATGCCGGAATATTGAACATTGCGGCGGAAAATTTCAGCGTAGCCGCCGAGGCTCATCACGCCTTCCTGAATGCGGGCGCCGCCGGAATCGAGCAGGCCGACCATGGGGGCGCCGTTCTGCGCGGCCATATCCATGGCGCGGCAGATTTTTTTGGATTGGGTTTCACCCAGGGCGCCGCCCTGCACGGTGAAATCCTGGGCATAGGCATACACGGTGCGGCCTTCAACCTGGCCGAAGCCGGTCACCACCCCGTCGCCGGGGATTTTCTCGCCGTCCATGTCGCCGCGCTGGGCGCTGTAGGGTTCCAGCTCAAAGAAGGTGCCGGGGTCAAACAGCATGGCCAGCCGTTCGCGGGCGGTGCCTTTACCTTTTGCGTGCTGCTTGGCAATCCGGTCTGCTCCGCCACCCTGAGCAACCTTTTCGCGCATGGCGCGCAGTTCAACAATTCGAGGGTCTTCCTGGGTCATAAACGCTCCTCATTATATGTGGTTAAAAAATAAGATTATGACATGGCGGCCGGTCGCAGACACGAGTCGCCATGCTTCATTCTAGCACTAAAATTATGTCAGCTCTTCTACACTTGTCCCCCATTTGGACTGACTTTTGTCATCTTTTTACCCGGCTGGGGTCAATCATGCCCTTCTTCGCTGCCAATGCGGTAACCATAGCCGCGCACGGTAAGGATCAGGCGCGGGTTGGCCGGGTCGGCTTCCACTTTCTGGCGCAGCAGCCAGATATAGCGGCGCACGGTGGTGGAATCTTCGCTGCGGTAGCTGCCCCAGATGGCTTCCACCAGCTCGGCATCCTTGACGGCATGGCCCTGGCGGCGGGCCAGGTATTCCAGCAGGCGAAATTCGGTGGGGGTGAGGGGAATTTCCGTTTCGCCGCGCCGCGCCAGGCGTTTATCCACATCAATGATCACATCCCCCGCCATCAACACGTCGCGCGAATCGGCGCCGGGGGCGCGGCGGCGCCCCAGAATGGCCTGGATGCGTGCCGAAAGTTCGGCAAAGCTGAAGGGCTTGGTCACGTAATCATCCACCCCCAGGTGAAAGCCGCGCAGTTTATCGGCCTCGGTGGATTTGCCGGTGATGAGGATGATGGGCACATCAGAAAGCTCGCGCAGGCGGGCGCACACTTCCCAGCCGTCCATGCCGGGCATCATCACATCCAGCACCACCAGGTCGGGGTGTTCGCGGTAGGCCACGCGCAGGGCTTCGGGGCCGTTGGTGGCGGTCACAATGGCAAAGCTGCCTTCGGTCTGGAAAAATTCACTCATAAACCGCAGCAAGGTGGCATCATCGTCACACAGAAGCAGTTTTTTATTCATCTTTCTCCTCAATGGCTTTCAGGTGGAAGGTGAAGCAGGCGCCGCCTTCCGGCCGGTTTTCAGCGGAAATATCGCCGTTCATGGCTTCAATGAAGCGGCGCACAATATAAAGCCCCAGGCCGTGCCCATACACCAGCTGCGAATCGCCCTGGGAGCGGTAAAATTTTTCAAAGAGCATCGGCAGGGCTTCGGGGGCCAGGCCGGGACCTTGGTCCATCACCTTGATTTCCATTGTCCCATCTGCGGCGCGCGCCTGGATGGTGATGGCGCCTTCAGGGGCATATTTGAGCGCGTTATCTATTAAATGGAAGAAGATGCTGGTCATGGCGCGGGGGTCGGCCAGCACGGCGGGCAGATTGGCAGGGATATCCCAGCCCACACGCTCAGCGCCGCGGGCGGTGTGCAGCTGGGCACGCAGGGTGCGCACCACTTCGCTGAGCGCCAGCGGGGCCAGGTAAAGCGGCATGCGTCCGGCATCCAGCGCCGAAAGATCCAGAATGGTCTCCACAAACTGGTTCAGACGGCGGATTTCGCCCTGCACCAGGGTGAGCGACTGGCGCGAGGCAGGAGAAAATTCCTGCGAGCGCAGCAGCACCAGTTCGATGCCGCCGCTGATGTTGGTGAGCGGGGCGCGCAGCTCGTGCGAAACCAGCGAAATAAAATCTGATTTCAGTTCATCCAATTTTTGCAGGGTCTGATGCTGGGCTTCGAGGCGGGCATAAGCTTCGGAAAGGCTGGAGGTCTTTTCGGCCACCTTTTCTTCGAGCTGTTCGTTCAATTCAGCCAGTTCGCGGTGCGCCTGGGCCACCTGGTCATAGGCCTGCTGCAGGGCGGCCTGCTGTTTTCTCTGTTCGGTCAGGTCGTGGGCGGTGCCGGCCAGGGCCAGGCGCTCGCCGCCCGAGCGGGAGATGGGGCGCAGGGTGAGGGTCACTGGCAGGGTGGAGCCGTCAGCACGGCGCATCTGAATATCGCCCGACCAGCCCTGGCGCAGGCTTATTTTGAGCAGATCGGGGGGCAGGCTTTCGGGGGTAAAGAGGCGCAGCACAGGCTGGCCGATCAGGTCGTCGGCATGGAGAATATCAATGGAAGCAAGCAGGGCGGGGTTGGCCATGCGCAGGCGTCCCTGGGCGTCGCAGATGAAGGCGGGTTCGGCGATGCTGTTGACCAGCACGGCATATTGCTGAAATTCCATTTCACCGGCCACAATGCCCTGGCGGGCAATCAGGGCCAGGGCCAGCACCACCGTTACCCATAATCCCAGCGGATCTGTGGCGCCGGCCAGGTACCAGTTCAACAGGGAATAACCGCCCAGCAGAAAAGTGGCCAGCAGCGGCAGGCTGGATTGCAGGCGTTTTTCAAAGGCCAGGCGGAAGCGGCTGACCGGGGCGGCTGGCACGCCCTGTTGGATCAGGCCAAAAGCCAGGCAGGCATAACCCAGCGACTGCATCAGGTAAGCGGGGTGGCTGTCGGGCTGAAACCAGATGCCAGCAGCCAGGTCGCGCAGGGTGAATATGGTCAGCCCCACCCAGATCCAGATAAAATCGCGTTTGAGGCTGCCGGGCTCGGCCACAAGAAAGAGGTTCATGATCACCAGCATCAGCAGCAGGTCAAAAAGAGCAAAGAGGGGCGATCCCTGCAGAGGAGATCCGGCCAGGGCAGGCTGGCCAAAAGCCTGCCAGAAAAGGGTGAGCATGGCCGCCGATGAAATGGTCATATCCATCAGCAGACGCAGGCGGGCCTGGCGGCTTTGGCGGCGCTGCGAAACCATGAACAGCGAAATCAGAATCAGCAGCAGCCCGGCGAGATGAAAGAAATCGGTCAGTGCAGGGGGAAAAGCCAGCCAGGTTCCCAAATCGCTGAGGAACCAGCTGAGCAGGCCGGCGCCCAAAAAGCCCCAGCCGAGGTGGGCGGTGCTGCGGCTGATCCAGATTGCCAGCAGGGAAATGGCCGCGGCGGGAAAGAGGGCGGCCCAAAAGGTCACCCGCAGCCGTTCGGCCGGGACGGCAGTATTCACCAGCAGCCAGCCGGTGTAAAGGGTCAGGTATATCAAAATGATCCAGCGGCCTGAACGGCGCATTGTGGCGGTGAAACCCCAGGAATCCATGATGTTCTCCTGCGTTGATTATAATTCATCCCCGCAAAAGGACAGGTGGTTTTCGCCTTTTCAGGGTGGCTGAATTGGAGAGGGGTTAGAAAAGACGCATTTGCTGGTCGGGCTGGCGGCCGTCGAGCAGGATGAACGGCGAGGCGCGGCCCGAGGCCACCCCCAGCGCGCGGAGCTGGCCGAGGGTGTGAATGGGTTCCAGCAGGCGGGCGTTCAGGATGGCGTCGGCACATTTGGGGCCAATGCCCGGCACGCGCAGCAGGTCGCGGCGGCTGGCCAGGTTGATTTCCACCGGACATTCGGCCAGGTTGGCCATGGCCCAGGCCAGTTTGGGGTCGCGGTGCAGGGGCAGGCTGCCGTCGAGGGCAAAGGGCAGGTCTTCGAGGTCAAAACCGTAATCGCGCAGCAAAAACGAAGCCTGATAGAGGCGGTGCTCGCGCAGCGGGTGGGTGGCGGGCTGGTTTTCCAGCGGCGTGTTGCTGACCGGGCGGAAGCGGGAGAAATAGGCCCGCGCCAGGTTCACCTCGCGGTGCAACCAGGCGGTGGTGCTGAGCAGTTCCAGGTCGCTCTCGCCGGCGCCGCCGGCCACAAACTGGGTGGTTAGGGAAGGCCAGCGGCCTTTCCAGCCCTGGCGGCCAGGCAGGCTGCGGCGGATATCCTCAACCCAGCGCATCGGCTGCAGCAGCTCTTCCATGAAAATTTTGTGGGGAGCCAGGTTTTGCAGGCGGTTGGTGTTGGGGGCTTCGAGGTTGATGGAAACCCGGTCGGCCAGCTGCATGGCGCGCAGCACCTGGTCGCGTTCAGCGCCGGGCATCAGCTTCAGGTGCAGGTAACCGCGGAAACCCATGCGCTGCCGCAGGATGACGGCGGTATCGAGCAGTTTATCCTGGGTGCGCATGCCTCCGCCGGAGATGCTGGAGCTGATGAACAGCCCCTGTACCACGCCGCCGCGGTAGAGATCCATGAAAGCGCGGGCCATTTCATCCGGCGTGAAACGGTCGCGCTGAAAATCGCGCCCGGCGCGAAAGGCGCAGTAGTAGCAATCTTTTTCGCAGGCGGTGTTTTGCAGGGTTTTCAACAGGGTGATTTGCTGGCCGTTGGGCAGGGCGGCCGTGCCAACGGGAAGCTGATCGCGGCAGCCGGGGTTGTAGGGCGTGGGAGCCGGCCGGGCAAGCGGTTCGGGCAGAGGGCTGGCGTCGCCATCGGCTTCCACGTCCATTTCGCGGCAGGTTTGCAAAATCCGGTCCAGTGTATCCATGTTCTTATTATAGAACAAATTTTCTTTTAAATCAAGGCCCTCAAAGCAGTCATGCCAAAGCGGCATTTTACCTGCCCCTGCAAGGCGGCTGCCCGCCGGTGGAAAATCAGCGTTTTAGCTATTGATTCACATTACCGGCGAATCTATAATAGATATACTGGTATCCAGCCTTTGCCAGTATTGCCCTATTTTCAGGGTATTTCATCCCTGAAGCAGTCCCATTATCCGTGTTCAATGCCAGATGGGGGGCTGGCTGGTTAAAAAAACATAGAAAGGGCAGCCATGAAATCCCTTAATTCCATCCGCATCAAAATCGCCTTCTGGGCCGGTCTTTGCCTGGTGTTTCTGGCCATCGCCATGATCGTTTATTCCGCCCTGACTCTGAGGGACCGGGAAATTCGCCTGGCCAAGGAAGAAGCCACCGCGCTGGCCGTGGCGCAGGCGCGCAAGGTTGAAAACCGCCTGGGGAATGCCATGAGCACGGCCCATGCCCTGGCGCAGGCGCTTTCCGCCGCGAAAGAAGCCAATGAGCCGCTTTCGCGCAGCCAGGTGTCGGGGTACCTCAAACAGCTTCTGATTGACAATCCGGATCTGTTAAACACCTATACATCGTGGGCGCCGGGCGCCTTTGACAGCACCATTGATCCAAAATACGGCGACTGGTTTTGGGCCTGGTGGACCCGCCAGGGCGGCAATGCCGTTCAGGTGACGGAAAATTCCGACTTTGCCACGGATTCCTCTTACGATTATTACGCCTGCCCCAAGAACACCAAGGCAGATTGTTTGATTGACCCATATCTCTATAATGACCCAACCACGCAAAAGGATATGTGGCTGGCTTCAGTAGCTTCGCCCATCATTGTGAAGGGCACTGTGGTTGGTATTGTCACCATTGACATTCAGGTGGACTTTTTCCAGGCATGGGTGGACGGCATTGATGTGGAAATGGGCGAAGGCGCGGTCATCAGCTATAAGGGCAATCTCCTGGGCGTCAGCCGTAACCCCAAATTGTTTGGCCAGTCGTTGAAGGAATTACACCCCAATGACGGGGATGAGTATCTTGCCACGGTGCAGCAGGGTAAGGCGGTCATCTATGAGCGCAACGGCCTGATCTCTGTTTTTGAACCCATCCGGGTGGTTAATTCCACCCCCTGGAGCTTCAACCTGAACATTCCCGAAAAGCGGGTCACGGATGCGGTGACGGCCAGCCTGCTGCAGATGATCCTGGTGGGGGTGGCCCTGACCCTGGCTGCGCTGGCGCTGATGGTGTTTATCACCGGCTCAGCTGTGGCGGCGCCGATTGTCAAATTGAACCAGGCAGCCAGCCGGATTGCCGCCGGCAATTTGAATGTCAAGGTGACCAACACATCCAAAGATGAGCTGGGGCAAATGGCAGCGGCTTTTAACCATATGGTGGCCTACCTGCAGGAAATGGCCGGAGTTGCCGCGCAAATGGCGGACGGCAACCTGACCAACGATGTGCAGCCGCAATCTGATGAAGATGCCCTGGGCAATGCCTTCCACAAAATGATTCTGAATTTGCGCGGCCTGGTGGGCAGCGTGGCCCAAAATGCCCGCGAACTGGACGGCGCCTCATCCCAGCTTTCCACGGCAGCCGGGCAGGCCAGCCGGGCCACCAGCCAGATTGCCGCCACCATCCAGCAGGTGGCCAAGGGCATCACCACCGAAACGGAATCCGTCTCAAAGACAGCCAATTCGGTGGAAGAGATGAGCCGCTCGATTGACGGGGTGGCCAAGGGGGCCCAGGAGCAGGCCAAGAGCGTCAACCAGGTGGTGCAGCAGATGAATGCCTTATCAGATGCGGTGGTGGGCATCAAGCACGGGGCCGCCGAGCAGACGCGGGTGGTGGACGAGACGCAGAAGGCGATGGTGGAACTGTCGCGCGGGGTGGAAGCCATCCGCGCAGGCGCGCAAGAGCAGGCCCAGGGTCTTTCGGGAGCTTTGAAAGCTGGTGAAACCCTTTCGGCGGCCATTGAGGCGGTGACGGGGGCAGCGCAGGCGGTGACGGTGGAGACAGAACGCACGGCGCAGGCAGCCCAAAACGGGGCGCGGGTGGTGAATGAAACCACCAAAGGCATGGAAAAGGTGCGGCGGACGAACGAACAGCTGGCGCAGCGGGTGTCGGAACTGGGCACG
>JAKQJC010000029.1 GCA_029561345.1 Chloroflexota bacterium
AAAAGGGGCTGGAAAAAGCGCAAAATGTGTGGATAACTGAGCTTTTTCAGGGTTCATGTTGAGAATATTTGAAAAAATTGTGGATAACTACAAAGTAGATCCTGGAAAGCTGGACTCTTTGGTATTACGCAAAGGTCTTAGAGGGACAGAGCCACAGAGAGAACAGAAATATGAACTGCAGCCGCGAGCGCGTCATTCACAATTCAAATCTGCGTAAATCTGCGTCTTTTTCTGCGTGATCTGCGGGCCAACAATGTATCTGTGAAATCTGCGAGATCTGCGTGAGACCCCCTTTTTTTCCAAGACATTTTCCCTGGTTCCGCGCTTTTCCGTGACCCATTCTTTGTCCACAAATTACACGAATTCACACGAATTGGGGGAAAAGAGAATGGCTGGAATGGTAAAACACCAACCCACACCTGGAATTACACATCGTCCCCATCCCTCCTTTTATCCTTCTGATCCTGTCGATCCTGTCATCCGTGTTCCATTGCCCTACGGATGCAACGGATGAAACTGATTCTACGGATTCAGCGTTTACAGGTGTTCCCGTCATTTCTTCTTTTTCTGATCGCTTTTCCCCTTTTTCTGCGCTTTTCCGTGACCTATTTTTTGTCCACAAATTACACGAATTCACACGAATTACCTTGATCCCAATGTCATCGCGTCCCTTGCTCTCTCTGTCCCTCTGTTTTTATCGTTTATCCTGTCGATCCTGTCATCCGGGTTCCATTTTCATACGGATTAGCGGATTGCACGGATTTACGGATTTCAATCAAATGAACAATCTGTGTCAATCTGCGTTTTTTTCTGCGTGATCTGCGTGAACCCTTCTTTTCCTGTGCTTTTCGGCGTTCCCATTTTTCTTCCTTTTTTTCCATAGCATTTTCCCCTTTTTCTGCGCTTTTCCGTGACCTATTTTTTGTCCACAAATTACACGAATTCACACGAATTACCTTGATCCCAATGTCATCGCGTCCCTCGCTCTCTCTGTCCCTTAGTCTCAGTCTCTCTTCTCCATGTTTCTGTCCCTCTGTTTTCAAAAAGTCTTTTCCCGTTACCTTGGTTTATCGGTTTTTAATAGCGTGGATCATAATAATCTGCGTCATCTGCGTTCCATTATCCCTCTGTCTCTCTGTCCCTCTGTTTTTATCGTTTTTATCCTGCCGATCCTGTCATCCGCGTTCTATTTCACATCGGCGTGATCTGCTAAATCTGTGTGAACCCTTCTTTTCCTGTGCCTTTCCGCGTCTTTTCCGTGCTTTTCCGCGTTCCCATTTTTCTTCCTCTTTTTTCAAAGCATTTTCCCTGGTTTTGCGATCTCGTTTTGGGCCAATACCGCGGTCTCCGGCAGGGCGCAATTTAATACTTGACACGATTTATGGGTTCAAGATAATGATATCGTCATGGTTTTTGGTCCTCCAAGGATCGGGACCTGTCCGGCAGCTAATGATCAGACCTACACATATTATTAATGTACAAGGAGTAACGATGCACAAGAGCAAAAGAATTCTTCTCCTGCTTCTCTGTTCACTGCTTGGGCTGGGCGCCTGGGCATCCGTGAACGAGTATTCCTTCACCTCCACCACCGGCACTTTCACAGAGATAACCGGCGGTACAGTTTTGGGCACCCCTGCCAACGACAACGAGGTGTTCAACGCCCTGCCCCTGGGCTTCACCTTCAGCTACAACGGGGTGGATTACACCCAGGCCAGCGTGGCCAGCAACGGCTTTCTGGCCTTGGGCGCGGAAGTGGTTACCAGCAATCAGCCGATCAGCTCCGCCACCGGCACGAACAACGTGGTGGCGGCCATCGGCAGGGACCTCAAGAGCCGGGACACCGGAACGCTGATGTACCTGAGTTCCGGATCGTCGCCCAACCGGGTGTTCACCGTGCAGTGGAAAAACTGGCGCCGCGGGGCCACCGCCACCGCCAATGACGACCTCACTTTCCAGATCCAACTGCAGGAAAACGGCAACAAGGTCGTGTTCGCCTACGGCCCCTTCAGCGCCGTCACCAGCACCACCAACCAGGCGATCCAGGTGGGCCTGCGCGGCGATTCCACCGCTGATTTCAACAACCGCACCACCACCACGGACTGGGCCGCCACCAATCCCGGCACCGCCGCCAACAATTTCTGCGCCCTGAGCGCCACGGTCTATCCCGCCAGCGGGCTCACCTTCACCTTCGCGCCCCCTGCCACCGGCGAACCGCCCCTGCCCGCGGTGAATCCCGATCCCGCCGACAACGCGACCGACGTGGCCATCGCCGCCATCTTGGGCTGGGTGGCTGGAGGTGGGGTGGTTGATGGCTACAAGGTCTTCCTGGGTACGGACAATCCGCCCACGAACCTCGTGAACGGCGCCACCCAGACCGGCACCAGCTACGATCCAGCCGATTTCAGCTACAGCACCACCTACTACTGGAAGATCGTGCCGTTCAACACCTATGGCGACGCGGCCAACTGCCCGGTCTGGCAATTCACCACCCTGGCGGACCCCACCGTGACCAGCTTTCCCTACAACCAGAATTTTGATGATCTCACCCCGCCCGCCCTGCCGCTGGGCTGGACCACCATCAACACCAACGGCGACGCCTATACCTGGGAAAGCTATGCCGGCAACGCACAAAGCCAGCCCAATTGCGCGCGCATCCGCTTTAACAGCAGCCTGGCCATGAACGACTGGCTGCTGCTGCCGCCCCTGCAACTTACCGAGGGCACCTACTACAAGCTGCGCTTCTACTATCGCGGCGGAAGCCCGGACGCCGCTGAAAAGCTGGCCCTGTATTGGGGAACGGCGCCCACGGCGGACGTTCTGAGCGAGCAGATCTGGGTGAACGAAAACATCAGCAACGTCAGCTACCTGGCCGGCGAGGGCGTGATGCAGGCCCCCGGCACCGGGGTTTACCATTTTGGCTTCAAGGGCTACAGCGAGGCCGACCTCTTTTACATCTACCTGGATACAATATCCTTTGATGTCTGGGTGGAACAGCTGCTGCCGCCCACCAACCTGACGGCCACCGTTGATGACCACGACGTGCATCTGGCCTGGACGGCGCCGCCGCCCACCCGCGCGCTGCTGGGTTACAAGGTTTACCGCAACGCGGCGCTGATCGCCACCATCGACAACCCCGATTCGCTGGCCTACCACGACCTGGCGCTCCCCTCCGGGCTTTACAGCTATGGCGTTTCAGCCTATTACACCTCCGGTGAGTCACCCCAGGCCGGTCCCGTATTGGCCGACGTCGATCCCGTGATCCTGCCGCCCCTGAACCTCACCGCGGTGGCCGAGGAACGCGATGTCGTGCTCAACTGGGCCAATCCCGAAGGTAACTGGATCACCTGGTGCAACATGGACCTCGGCAATTCCGTGGGCACCAGCTCCGCCATCGTTTTCGACGTCGCGCACCGCTGGACCCAGGACGACCTGGCCCCCTACGCCGGGCGCTCCCTCACCCGCATCGAGTTTGTGCCTGTCTTTGCCAGCTGCGTTTACACGGTGAAGGTCTGGACCGGAGGCTCCGCCACGGACGCCGGCACCCTGGTGCATTCGCAGGTGGTGTCCAATCCCGTGATGAACGAATGGAACACGGTGATCCTCACAGCCCAGATCCCCATCCCCACCACCGGCGACCTCTATTACGGCTATGAAGTGAACACCACCGGCGGCAATCCCGCCGGCTGCGACAGCGGTCCCCAGATCGAGGGAAAAGGCAACATGATGTACTTTGGCGGGCAGTGGACCACCTTGTCCATTGTGGCGCCCACCCTCACCTACAACTGGAATATCCGCGCCTTCGCCCAGTTCGCTCCCCCCGCCCGGTCTGGCGGTCCGGTGACGCTGGCTTCGAACTATTACAGCGCCCCCCAGCCCCTCACTTTGGGGCATTTCACGCCTTCCCAGCAGAGCCGCCTGGTAACCGGCTACAAGGTTTACCGCGACGGCGCCCTGATCGCCACCCTGGCTGACGAAGAGGCTGTTTCCTACCGCGATGTGGGGTTGCCCAACGCCACCTACGTCTATGGCGTTACCTCCGTTGCCCCCACCGGCGAATCCGACCCGGCGACCGTTACCATCGAGCTGAACTTCCAGCTGGCGGAAATGTTCTTCTCAGACGGCTTTGAGGATTATCCGGATTTCGCCCTCACCTTCGCGCCCTGGACCCTGCGCGACCAAGACCACTCCGACACCTACGGGATCACGGATGTCACTTTCCCCGGCTCCGGCGGAGAAATGGCCTACATCATCTTCAACCCGTCCGCCACCACACCGCCCATCACCACGCTCACCCCTCACGGCGGCAGCAAGATGGCGGCCTGTTTCGCGGCCACCACTCCTCCCAACAACGATTACCTGGTTACGCCGCGCCTCTTCCTGGGCACCAACAGCTCCATCAAGTTCTTCGCCAAATCCCACACCGCGCAGTACGGCCTGGAGCGTTTCCGCGTGGGCGTGAGCACCCTGCCCAGCGTGATCGTGCAGGGATTTACCTACATCAACGACGGCGAATACGTGGAAGCGCCCACCGAATGGCATGAATATGTCTACGACATCTCCGCCTATGACAACCAGGCCGTGTATGTGGCCATCCGCTGCGTATCCAACGACGCCTTTGTCTTCTATGTGGACGATTTCTCCGCCCACTCCGACGGCGGCAGCCTGGTGAGCAGCGACGATCCCAGCGTGCCGGCCCTGGTCACGGAACTGCAGGGCAACTATCCCAATCCCTTCAACCCCGAGACCACCATCAGCTTCAGCCTGAAAGAGGCGGGCCCCGTGACCCTGGACATCTATAATGTGAAAGGCCAGCTGGTGCGCCGGCTGGTGGATGAAGCGCTGAACTCCGGCAGGCACAGCGTTGTCTTCGACGGCCGCGATGCCAACGGCGAACCGGTCTCCAGCGGAATGTACTTCTGCCAGATGCGGGCCGGCAGCTATGGCGCCACCCGTAAAATGATCCTGATGAAATAAACCATCAACCATACAACTCCAGCCCGCGGTGGGCTTCTGCCTGCCGCGGGTGTTTTTTTGTCCACGAATTACACGAATTAACACGAAGAAGCAGTTGAGCGTTATGTGTTACGCGTGAAGTGTAGTGAAGAGATACATTCTGACTGTCTCAGACCACTTTGAAAACCCAGCCCGATCCGACACGTCATTCCGGAACGGAGTGCCCCTGGCGCGCAGAGACGGAATCCAGGCCATCCGGGTAATGCCCTTCAAGGGTGCCGATACAGGTGCGGCCTGTGTCGGACCCACCGTCATTGCTGCGTTGGCTATTCCCGCCAGGGCTGGATTCCGGGGGCCCACGTCACCCCACGGGCTCGCTGCGCTCTCCCTCGAGGACCCCGACACCCCGGAATGACGTGCGCCCCTGGAATGCGGTACAAAAAAAAATCCCAATCTTGCGCACGAGCCGTTCATAATTAATCTTTCTCATATGAAACAATACTTCACCTACATCGTGGCCAGCAAACGCAACGGCACCATCTACACAGGAGTTACCAACGATCTGGCCAGAAGGATGTTGGAACACAAGGAAGGCAAAATTCCCGGCTTTACTAAAAAGTATGTAGTGAATATGCTGGTCTGGTATGAGGTGTTCGCCAGCAGAGACGACGCAATCCAGGCTGAGAAGCGGATCAAAAAGTACCGGCGGGTAAAGAAACTGGAGATGATCGAGAAAATGAATCCGATGTGGCAGGACCTGTCTGACTTTTCCAGTAAGATGTATGACCTGCTTCCCTTTTGATGTTGGGGATTTGGGTGTTGAAATTCAGGGCCGGGAGTAGCATCCTTTGAGGTTGCTCCTGGAAGGCTGGCTTTTAAGCCAATCTCCCAGCCTCGGACCACTTTGAACGCCCAGCCGGACACGTCATTCCGGAACGGAGCGCCTCTGGCGCGCAGAGACGGAATCCAGGCCCTCCGGGTAATGCCCCTCAATGATGCCGAAATAGGCGCGGCCTGAGTCGGGACCCCTTTCCTGCTGCATAGTTGGCTATTCCCGCCAGGGCTGGATTCCGGGGCAAAAAAAGCCCCCGCGTTGGCGGGGGCTCACCTTGATCATGGCGAACAGGGTCCGCCTAAGGAGATGTTGGTGGATTATGGTTTGATCGGTTCGAACTCGGCCCGGATCAATTCAGGCGCGTTGGGCAGCGTCCTGGGATTGAGATTGCGGGCGGTTCTGCCGCCACCGATATTGGTGGAGGCCACGATTTTGAAGAACTGCATAGGCGCAGCGCCAGTGTAGGTGTAGGTGGTCCCGATCTGGTTGTCCGAAAGCAGTGTCCAGGGATCCGCGGCGTAAGGATCCGGTGAGCCGTACACATCGTAACTGGCCGCTCCACTCAGAGCAGCCCAGGTAACTTCGGGATTCCCACTACCATTGAGGGCGACAGTGGGTTCAGGCGGGAAATACAAGGCTGGTCCACCGGTCTGCACATACGCGCCGATGGCCCATTCGCCTGTGCTGGTGGAGGTATACAGGTCACCGCCGATGAACAGGTAGGTGGGAGTGGTGTAGTCGTAGGTGGCGTCGAAGAGGAAGTAGTGGGCAAGTCCCATATCCTCGTAGGAGATCCAGAACCAAGGCGTGGTGATCTGGATATTGTAGCTGCTGAGGTCAACCGTC
>JAKQJC010000030.1 GCA_029561345.1 Chloroflexota bacterium
TCATGGTACGGCTGACCCCGCTGTAATCTGCCCATCCAGTCTGTCCCCAGGCTTCTGCAACTGCCTGATCCTTGTCCAGCGGATGCGCCGCCAGGCTGATCTCCTGCAACTGCTTCAAACCACCCAAAATCGCCACCAGAAGTTCCAGCACTTTGGTCTGTGGCCGATGGTAGTAGTTCTTCTGCCGCAGCTTGACCGCCTCAATTCGTTGAGTCAACCCTTTTGCCTGGGCAAATTGGCCCCAGGCCACTAAAAAAGCATGCTGAGTTTGCTGAATTTGCTCTTCATTTTCGCTCATCGCCATTCCTCGTTCCACTCGGATGACTTTGAGCTTACAGGGTCCGTGTTCAGTTGGTAAGGTTCAAAAATCTTGCACTTTGTGGCCGTTTTTCACGATTCGGCCACTGATTGCACAACGGTTACGTTAGGTTAAGAGATCATAATGGGGGGTTTATTCAAAATATTGACGCCATCAGTGACGAATCTTCGAAACAAAAGTGGGTAAGAAAATCCCTTACCATCTATAATTTACAGCAATATGATGGCCAAACATTGAGACTATCGTTTGAAGGGACAGGCAATAGCACAAAACCGACCAGTTTCCTTGTGGATGATGTGGGTTTGGTGATGCGCTGCGGAGGCGGTTCAGGAACGGCGTTAAGATTTGAAAATAATTCGGTCATGGAAATACCGGAGGTGGAAAAGAGCAGCCCCAAAGTTGTTGTTACACCCACTTTTGTGGTTAAACCTGCCTCGACGCCACAGCCTTACCCGTAAAAACGAGAAGCACCTTATAGAAAATGATAAAGGAAGTTCCCGAAATGGGGACTTCCTTTCAAATATCTTTACAAAGCAAAGGTGCGTGCTGAAAGGGTTTGATTTATGGGAAGAATTGCCCGGGGGTCAGCCAAATCACATTATTGATTGCTGAGCCAGGCATCTCTGGCCTTGGCAGTAGCTACAGAGCCGGTTTCAGTTCAATTGTTTTTGTGCTCAACTTCATGGTAAGCCCCTGTTATTATTTTGTGTCAGAACATATATCTTAACAGGTTGGCCCTTTTTTGTCTGCTCTCCTAACAATATTTTAGTGCACCCGTTTCTTTTCCGGCAGCCGGCAGGGCTTAAGGGTGTGGTACAATCAAAACCCTGGAGGATATCGAGTCATGCAGCTTTATTTTATTCGCCACGGACAATCTGCCAATAACCTGCGCTATGAGCAAACGCTTTCATCGGCCGGGCGGGTGGATGATCCTGAACTGACGGAAACCGGCCACCTGCAGGCGCAGTGCCTGGCGCGGTTATTGTCGCGGCCGGGGGTGGACCGCGCCATCAATTACGATGAACACAATATCCGGGGTTTTGGCCTCACTCACATCTACTGCAGCCTGCTGGTGCGCGCCATTGACACCGCCAGCTATGTCTCAAAAGCGCTGCAGCTCCCGCTGGTGGGGCTGGAGTCCATTCATGAGGCCGGCGGGGTGTACCTGGATGATCCGGAAACCGGCGAACCCCACGGCAAACCCGGCAAAAGCCGCGCCTATTTGGCGGAGCGCTTTCCCCACCTGACCCTGCCAGACGAGATGCACAACGACGGCTGGTGGAACTGCCGGCCGCGCGAAACGAGCCCCCAGGCAGCCGAGCGGGCCAGCCGGGTGCTGGCCTGGCTGCTGGAAACCCACGGCGGAACCGATCACCGGGTGGCATTGGTCAGCCATGCAGCTTTCAGCTATTACTTTTTCTGCGCCGTGCTGAAAATTCCTTACGAGAACGGTCCATGGATTGGCCTGGGGAACACCTGCATCACGCGGTACGATTTTCTGCCGGAAGAGGTACGGGTGGTCTATGTGAACCGGGGAGATCATCTGCCGCCTGAACTGGTGACCTGAAAAAGGCGCCTGTGGATTTGGCTTTTCTGCGCCTTGTGTGTATACTCAATAGAGATGACATTTTCCATCAGGTGATGGAATACGAGGATTGAAAGCAGAGGAGCAATGGCGGAATTTAACCGGTATGCAATTTATATGTTGATCAACAGCCCCAAACCCCTGTGGCTGTGTGGGGTGGATTTGAGCGGGACAGACCTGCGCGGCGCTGATTTTCACGGCGCGGTGCTGGTGGGCGCCAACCTGAGCGACTGCAACCTGCGCGGCGCCAATTTCCATGAAGCCAACCTGGGCGGGGTCAACCTCGACGGCGCCAACCTGACCGGCGCAGATATGCGCCGGGCTTACCTGCGCGGGGCTTCGATGGTGAAGGCGGACCTGCACGAGGCCGTGATGATTGAGGCGGACTTGTTTGAGGCGAATATGAGCGAAGCTAACCTGATCGAATCAAACCTGGGCGGCGCCGACCTGACCAACGCCAATTTGACTGGAGCCAACCTCAGCGGCACCAATGCGCCCGATTACCGTCTGCTGCGGGCCAAATCGCTGGCGGGAACCACCATGCCTGACGGCCAGAAACATGAATAAGGGGTGAGGTTTTAAAATAAAAAGACTTCCAAAAGGCGTTTCATCTGGAAGTCTTGGATTGGTGGGCGGAACAGGGCTCGAACCTGCGACCCCATCTGTGTAAGAGATGTGCTCTGACCGACTGAGCTACCCGCCCGGTGATGGTTTTCATTATACCTTAAAGATGGACTAAATCAAGATGCAACTGATTCGCTATTGCGAAAGAGATGGGCAGGTCTTCAACGGCTGGCTGCTGGAGGACAAGGTGGGGCGGGTGGATGGTTCGCTGTTTGGCGAATACCGCCGCATGGAAGCGACCCTGCCGCTGGAAAAAGTGCGCCTGCTGCCGCCGGTGCTGCCCGGTAAGATCATCGGGGTGGATTATTACGGTGCCGAGGATCAGGCCGGCCCGCCGCAGCTTTTTCTCAAACCGGTCAGCGCGCTGGCTGCCCCGGGCGAGGCGGTGTGCCTGCC
The DNA here is from genome assembly GCA_029561345.1 of Chloroflexota bacterium. Lineage (GTDB taxonomy): Bacteria > Chloroflexota > Anaerolineae > Anaerolineales > Anaerolineaceae > JAKQJC01. The sequence continues at coordinate 2,925 of JAKQJC010000030.1, forward strand.
GCCGCAATCGCAGCAGGTGGAGCACGAGGCAGAACTGGCGGTGGTGCTGGGGCGGCGCGGGCGCTGGGTGACCCCTGAAGACGCCCCCGCGTATATTCTGGGCTATACCATCGCCAACGATATCACAGCGCGCGACCTGCTGACCCGCGACGGGCAGTGGATGAGGGCCAAAGCCTTCGACACTTTCTGCCCGCTGGGACCGTGGATTGAAACCGAATTTGACCCGGTGGATGCCCTGATTTCCTGCTACGTGAATGGGCAGCTGCGCCAGATGGGTTCCACTCGCGACCTGCCGCTGACGGTGGCGCAGCTGGTGGCTTATGTGACCTCGATCATGACGGTGGAGCCGGGAGATGTGCTGTTGATGGGCACGCTGCCCGGGGCGGATGCGCTCAGGGAAGGCGACCAGGTGGAAGTAAATATTGACGGGATCGGCACGCTGGCCAATCCTGTCACCGTGGATAAACATCACGCCTGAAGGCGCTCAGGGGGTTTGCAGGGCGGCGCTGATGGCCGCATCGAGCTGGCCGGCAGAGACCTTTTTGCCATTGACGAGGAAGCTGGGGGTGCTGTTGATGCCTTTATTGTGGGCTGTCTGCACATCGGCCTGCACCTGGCGGGTGTATTTCTGGCTGTCGTAACAATTGCGGAAGGTGTCCACATCCAGACCGGCCTGTTCAGCCAGGCTCAGCAGGTTTTCGCGGGTGAAGGAACCCACGTTTTCTCCCTTTTGATTTTTAAAGAGGAGCTGATGATATTCCCAGAATTTGCCCTGATCACTGGCGCAGTAGGCAGCTTCAGCAGCCTGGAAGGATTCATCACCCAGGAAGCTGAACGGCTTGAAGATAAAATAGGCCTGTCCGCTGTTCACGTAGCTGGCGTCAATTTCAGGGGCCATGCCCAGCTGGTAGGCCTGGCAGGCAGGGCACTGGTAATCGGCAAATTCCTCCACCACCACTTTGGCCTGCGGGTTGCCTTTGGCCAGGGTGGGGCCGGGGGCTGGCGGAAAGAGAACAGGATAGAGGAAAAAGGCCAGCAGCAACAGGGCGATGATGCCGGCGGCGGTAAGGGTGAAAATGGTCTGATTGCGCTGATTCCGGTGACGGCGCTCGCGCATTTCAGTTCGCAATGATTTGGGGCTCATAAAGGGGAAATCAGACTCCTGGGTATTGGTATACATGAATGGATTCGCCGGTGCGGACGAAGCCAATTTTTTCATAGAGGGAGAGCGAGGCCAGGTTGTCGCTCTGGGTGTTGACGGTGACCTTCCAGGTGCCTTCGCGCTTGAACTCATTGAGCATCTGGTGCACCAGGGCAAAGCCGATGTTGTGGCGCTGAAAGGCCGGGTGCACGCCCAGGCGGGCCAGGTGGCCGGTGAAAAAGGAGCAGGCGCTGATTTGATAGCCCACGATTTCGCCGTGCATCAGAGCCACCGTGCTGAAGGCCGATTGTTCAAAGGCTTCGTTCAGATCATCCAGAGAATACTGCCAGATGGGCTGGAAAGCCAGGCGGTCAATGTCGTAAATGCCGGGCAGATCCTCTTCGGTCATCAGGCGCAGGCTCAGACCTTCGGGCAGTTCAGGCAGCAGGGGAATGGGGGTTTGTTCGTTCCATTCCAGCATGATAATGTCCTGAAAGGTTTTAAAGCCTGAATTTTCGATCAGCTCAGCAAACCAGCCCTGCAGGTTGAGGGCCAGCAGGCGGCAGTAAGACTCCTGACAGCGGATCTGGTCGCGGGCGGCGGCAAACAGCGGGCGCCAGGTGCGCGCGGGCATGTGTTCATCGAGGGTGGCAAACACGCGAATCCAGGCAGCAGAGGCAGGATAAGGCACGCAGACCAGAATGGCCTGCAGATCATTGCCATCTTCAGCCAGCAAAAAAGGCTGCTCGCCGATCCATTCCAGCGGGGTTTTCCAATCCAGATGGCGGTATACCAGTGGATTGCGGTTCATGAATTCTGCAAGCCTGGGAAAATCGCTTGCCTCGGCAAGACGGACGGTCAATTCGCTCATAACCTCACCGGTTCAGGATGCGAAATGGGATATCGATCAGTCCTTTGAGCATGCGCTCGCGCAGGGAAAGCTGAGGTGATTGGTCGAGGGCGGCCTGCATGGACACCAGGGCTTCAAGAAACTGCCCGGAGCGCATTTGCAGAGCCGAAATGGATTTCAGGACGGAAACCCGCCGCTGCGGATCGTTAACCTGTTTGAGCAGGGCAGAGCAGGTTTTGTATTTTTCAAGGGCTTCGGGGCGGCGGCCGAGGGCTTCGAGAGCGGCGGCCTGGTTGCCCAGGGCAATGGCCTGGCGCTGTGGGTCAGCAGCATCGGCAAAAAGGGCGTCGGTGCCTTCGGCTGTTTTGAGGGCTCCGGCGGGGTCGCCCGATTGCAGCAAAACCACAGCCAGGTTATTGTCCATTTCGGCGGCTTTGAGGGCGTCGCCCGCGGCGCGCGCGGCTTCACCGGCGGCGCGAAAGGCGGCTGCGGCTTCTGTGTAGCGGCGGTTTTGAAAAGCCAGGTTTCCCTGCTGAAAGTGGTCTTCAACCACTGAGAGGTCTTTCATTAATATGTAATCTCCAATAAACTCTCAGCCACGGCGCGCAGTTTTTCCACTGAAAGTTTGCTGAGCTGGTTGGCCAGCTTCAGGTAAGGCTGGTTGACTGGCTGGCAGACAAAGTCGCGCAGATCATCGGGCAGTTCCAGAAATTTCTGCGTGGCGCGCTGTTCCTGGTACCACTGCCCGACCGGACCGCGCTGGTCGAGGAAGGTGTCGAGGTGGCTGCCGGTGGCGCTGATGAGCAGTTCCAACTCGGGCAACGGAATGGGCTGCTCGCCCAGTTCATAGCTGCGCAGTTTGTCTTCGCTGATGCCGGTGCGTTCGTGAATTTCTTTGGGTGAAAGGTTGGCCGCGGTGCGCGCCTGGCGCAGGGTGGCGCCCACAATGCGCCGCCGCAGTTGAGCCAGGCGTTCAAGCTGGCTGATGCGGTTTTCGGGGGTGTTTTCTGAAAGAGAGCGGCTGCCCCAGAAATGATCGATGGGTACATCCAGATAAAAGGCCAGGGTCTCAATTTCGGGCAGCGAGGGAGCGCTTGAACCATTTTCGTAGGCGCGAAATACCTCGGGGGTGACCCCAATGGCCTGCGCGCATTCTTCCACGCTGCGCCGCGAAGACCGGCGGGCATCAAAGATGAGCACCCCCAGTTTTTTGGCCCGGATACTGACTGCTAAGGGATTAACGCCCATAAATGCTCATTCCTTCCAATAGTTAACCTTTCCCCAATTATAGCATAAGGCGAAAATTAGCGCCGCCGGTTGCCGAGCATGTTGGAAAGGCTGGCCCCGAACACTTCGGGGCCCAGCTTGAAGCCGGCCGCTTCGAGGCGCGGCGTGAACAGCGGGCGGATGCCGGTGGGTTTCAATTCGCCCAGCACCTTGCCATCCTGGCCGACGCCGGTCTGCTCGAATTTGAAAATGTCGGTCAGCACCACCGTGTCGCCTTCCATACCGGCCACTTCGGTGATGGCGGTGACCTTGCGCGTGCCGTCTTTCATGCGCGACTGCTGCACAATGAGATCCACAGCCGAGGCAATTTGCTCGCGGATGACGCGCAGGGGCATATCCATGCCAGCCATCAGGCACATGGTTTCGAGGCGGGCCAGGGCGTCGCGCGGGGCGTTGGCATGCAGGGTGGTCAGCGAGCCGTCATGGCCGGTGTTCATGGCCTGAAGCATGTCGAGGGCTTCGCCGCCGCGCACTTCGCCGACCACAATGCGGTCGGGGCGCATGCGCAGCGAGTTGCGCACCAGGTCGCGGATGACCACGGCGCCAGTGCCGTCCACATTGGCGGGCTTGGTTTCAAGGCGCACCACATGTTCCTGCTGCAGGCGCAGTTCAGCGGCATCTTCGATGGTGACAATGCGTTCGTCAGATGGGATGAAACCTGAGAGGACGTTGAGCAGGGTGGTTTTACCGGAGCCGGTGCCGCCGGAGATGATGATGTTCAGACGTGAGATGACGCACACACGAATGAATTCAGCCATGTGGCGGGTGAGGGAGCCGAACTCGATCAGCTGGTCCACCGAGAGCTTGCCTTTTTGGAATTTACGGATGGTGATGGTGGGGCCGTCAAGCGCCACAGGGGGGATGACGGCGTTGACGCGCGAGCCATCGGGCAGGCGGGCATCCACCGTGGGGCTGTCCACATCCACACGGCGGCCGAGGGGCAGAATGATGCGCTCAATGAGGTGCATCACCTGGGCGTCGTTATCGAAGGAGACATTGGTTTTGGTCAGTTTGCCTTTGCGCTCGATATAAACACGGTGCGCGCCATTGACCATCACTTCGGTGATGTCCGGGTCATCCAGCAGGGGCTGGATGGCGCCGAAACCCACCAGGTCATCCATGATTTCATGGAAGAGCTGGTCGCGCAGGGTGGTGGGGAGCTGGACGCGGGTGCTGACATAAGCCTGTTGAAGCAACTGCGAAATGGCCTCCTTGCGCTGCGCGGGCGGCGGCGGGTTGGCCTCAATTTCGCGCGCAACCAGACTGGTGATATGTGCTTTCAGTTTTTGGATTTCCGGGGATCGCAGGGGCGATCCGGATCCAGAAGAACTTCCTGATGGTGCAGCGGGTGCCGTCATGGGCCTCCTCTTCATCCAACCATAAGGGGCTGGGGTCCTGTTGAAAGGATGGATTCAAGAACCGCGGTGTGGGTCTTCTCTTAAAGACCTGAAAAGCTATTCTGACACGACCTCATCATCGGGCAGCAGCCAGACAATGTGGGTCTGGTTGATGGTCAGAAAGCTGCAGCGGTGCATGACTTTGCCATCGGCATCGAAAATGACCGCATCGGTGACCGCCAGGAAATCTTCTGAACGGTTTAGCTCATCCTTGACCCGTTCGCTTGGCCGGACGTAAATCTCGCCGTGAACTCGATGGGTGATGGTTTGAATCGTCACCGGAACAGGAATTTTTGAAATGACATTGGTGAAAATTTTTCCCTTATCATCAAATTGAGTGGTCATCCGATGTTCTCCTTTCGATCTTCCTGCTGTTTGGTTTCAGCAGGCATGTAGTATCCCAACCCTGACCGGGTCAGGATGTGCTGGGGTGAATGGGGATTTTCTTCCAGTTTCTGACGCAGGCGGGCAATGGTAACCCAAAGAATCTCCTTTTCACTTTTATACTGCTGTCCCCAGATATTGGCAAGCAGTTGTTCGGTGGAAAGAACCTTGCCGATGTTTTGGGCCAGGAAAACCAGCAGGCGGTATTCGGTGGCAGAAAGGGGAATGACCTTGCCGCTGCGGCTGACTTCGGTGCGGGCAAAGTCAATCACCAGGCTGCCATGTTCAAAGAAACGGCTGTTTTCGGCGGCAGCTTTGTTGGTGACCTGAGAGCGGCGCAGGGCAGCGCGGACGCGGGCCAACAGTTCGGTGGCTGAAAAGGGCTTGGTGATATAGTCATCTGCGCCGGTATCCAGCCCGGCAACGCGGTCCTTTTCCTCCCCTTTGGCCGAAAGCATAATCACGGGAATATTTGAAAACTGGCGAATGCGCTCGCAGGTGGAAAAGCCGTCCAGGCGCGGCATCATGATATCCAGCAGCACCAGGTCCACCGATTGAGAGGTGACAATTTCGAGCGCTTCCTCGCCGTTGGAGGCTGTCACAACTTCATACCCTTCTGATTCAAGGTTGATGCGGAGAAGGTGCAGGTAGCGGGGTTCATCATCAACCACCAGAATTCGGCTCATAACGCCTCCGAGGATTGGCTAAAGGAAGATTCTTTTCGATATGTTCGATGCTGGCAGGCAGCTGAATGTAGAAAGTGGTGCCTTCACCGCTGTATGATTCAACCCAGATGTCGCCGTGGTGTGCCTCCACCAGCTGCCGGCAGATATAGAGCCCCAGACCGGTGCCGCGCACTTTCATGGCCTGTTCAGGGTTGCGGTAGAAGCGTTCAAAAAGGTGGGGCACATATTGGGCAGGAATGCCGGGGCCGTGATCTTGAAATGAAATCAGCAGGTCGTGGTTTTTGCGGGTCAGTGAAATGATGATGGGCGATTGGGGGGCATACTTGATGGCATTGCCGATGATGTTATCGAACACCTGCGACAGGCGGCGCGGATCGCCGTGAATGGGCTGCAGGGTGGTCTCGATATTGAGCAGCACCTGCAGGTTTTTATGATGGGTGCGGGCGCGCATCACAGTGTCGCGCAGCAGGGCATCGAGGCGCACCGGCTGAAAATCCATTTTCATGGTGCCGCTTTGCAGGCGGGCAGAATCGAGCATGTTGTCAATCAGCTCCTGCAGGCGGTCGGTCTCTTCGTCAATAATGGTGAGAAATTCGCGGCGGGTTTTATCATCCCAGGTGGCGTCAGAGCGCAGGAGGGTGGTGGCATAGCCTTTAATGAACCCCAGAGGGGTGAGCAGTTCGTGGGAGATGGTGGAAATGAAATCTTCCTGCAGGCGGGCCTGCTGCTGTTCGGCTTCCAGGCGCGCCACAGCTTCTTCAAGGGTTTTGCGGTTCAGCAGATGGGCCAGTTCTTCGGCGAAGATGGATGAATAAGCCATATCTGAGGGGGTGCAGGTGTGTTCACCAAAGCGGATGAAGATCAACACGCCGAGCAGGTTGCTGTGGTGAAGAATGGGCAGGGCGGTGATGTAGGGTTGATCGAGACGGCTGTCGCCTTCAAGGGCTGGTTCCAGGTGAAGCGGCTGGCGGCTCTGCAGCACCTGACTGGCGGCTGACTCGCCCCAGGCAATATCGGTGCCGTTGGCGCGCCCGCGCCCAATGGAACGCGCATATCCGACATCGAGCTGGGCCGCCTGGGGATCATACAGATAGACCACAATGCTGTCGAAGATCATCAGAGAGCGCAGGAGCGGCACAACTTGCTCCATGCACTGTTTCCAATCCTCGGCCTGGTTGATGGTCCGGGAAATAGAATACAGATGGTTGATTTCTTCGGCAGTCAGGGCATAGCTGAAAAGAGACATGGTTTTATTCCGAATAAATGGGCAGGTTAAATTCGAAACGAGAGCCTTTGCCTACTTTTGAAAAGACCCGCACGGTGGAGCCATGCGCTTCGATGATCTGACGCACCATGGCCAGGCCCAGGCCGGTGCCGCCGTAGCGGCGGGTGCTTGAGCCATCGAGCTGGTGGAAGGGTTCAAACAGTTCATTGATACGGTCAGCGGGGATGCCGATGCCGGTATCGGTGACGGCCACACGGACAAATTCGCCATCCATCTTTGCGCTCATCACCACCTGGCCGGCCGGATCGGTGAATTTAATGGCATTATCGAGAAGCTGGATGATGACCCAGGTGATTTTTTCTGAATCGCCTTTCACCGGGGGGGTATCTGCCGGCAGTTGCACGCCCAGAGCCAGGTTTTTTTCCTTGGCTTTGGTCACAGAGCGTCCGGCGGCATATTGGAAAATGGAGGCCAGGTCCACCATGCCCAGCTTGAGGGTCAGTTCGCCCTGCGAGGCAGTAGAGAAGCGGATCATATCTTCGATGAGCTGGCGCAGGCGTTCAGAGGAACGCGACATCACCTTCAGCGCATCATCCTGTTCAGGGGTCAGCGGGCCGAAGGCCTGGGTGGAAAGCAGTTCGAGGTAACCCTGGATGTGGGTCATGGGGGTGCGCAGTTCGTGAGAGACGTTGGCGATGATGTTGGATTTGAGCTGGTTAAGTTCGGAAAGCTTTTTGAGGGCCACCTGAAGTTCGGCGGTGCGCTCCTCAACACGCCGTTCAAGCTGCTGGTTGGCCTGAATCAGGGCGGTTTGCAGCTCAATGATGCGTTCGGAAATGGCCTGGTCGAGAGTCTGTTTGTCCACCAGGTTGAGTTCAAGCAGCACCTGGCCAAGGAGCATTTGCTGGCCTTCCTTGCGCAGGCTTTGCTGGTAACTGAGGGCGCGCTGCAAATCGGCGGGGGTGAGGATCCCTTTTTCGACCATATAATCGCCCAGGCGGCTGACAAGGGCTTCAAGTGGGGCATTAGGTGGGGGCACAGAAGGGACGGCCATGCGTGATTTATCCTCTCCAGACCCATTCGCCGCCGACCATGGTGGCGGTGGGTCTGATCGAATGGAGTGTATCGGGCGAAACGGTGAAGGGATTGACATCCAGGACAATCAGATCGGCCCAGAAGCCCGGGGCAAGCTGGCCTTGCAAATTTTCAAGGCCGGCGGTGTATGCAGCGCCTTGCGTATAGCCGAGAAGAGCGTCGTTCAAGTTGAGGCGCTGCATTGGACGCCAGCCTTCTTCTCCCGGGGTGCCGTCCATGCGCCGGCGGGTGACGGCAGCATGCAGCCCCCAGAAGGGATTGGGTGATTCCACGGGGGCGTCGGAGCCAAAGGCCAGCCGGGTATGCTCCTGCAGGAGGCTCTGCCAGGCATAGGCATAGCGAGCACGCTCGCCCCAATGGTGGTCGGCAATGATCATATCGGAGGTGGCGTGAATGGGCTGCATGGAGGCGATGATATCGAGGGCCTTCAATCGCGGCAGGTCTGCCGGCTGCAGGATCTGAACATGCTCAATGCGGTGGCGCAAATGCGGCAGGCGCTGCGCCTCTTCCCATTTGCGCAGCAGTTCAAAGCCGTTGATCACCTGGTGGTTGGCGTCGTCGCCAATGGCGTGAATGGCCAGGCTGAGGCCGGTTTGGGCAGCTTTCTGTCCAATTTCAAAGACGGTCTCGGCGTCGAGCATCAGGAAACCGCGTTCTTTTTCATCTCCTTCATAGGGCTGCAGCATGGCCGCAGTGCGCGGACCGAGGGCGCCATCGGCAAAGAGTTTGAGGGAGCCAATGCGCAGATATTCGCTGCCAAAGCCGCTGCGCAGGCCCAATTCAACCGCCTGGTTCAGGTTTTCGTGACGAATGCCCTTCAACACGCGCAGCCTGAGCTCCTGGCGCTGGTCGAGGTTTTGCAGGCCTGCAAAACACAGCGGCCCGTCGAAATCGTGAACGCCGGTGAGGCCCATCTGCCAGAGGGTGGGCTGGGCAGCCAGCAGAGCCTGTTCCATTTCAGCCAGGGTGGGAGCCGGGATCACCCGTTCCACCAGGCTCATGGCTGATTCAAAGAGGATGCCGGTGGGGTTGCCCTGGGCATCACGCTGAATGGCGCCGCCATCGGGGTCGGGGGTGCTGGCGGTGATTCCGGCCAGAGCCAGCGCCCGGCTGTTGGCCCAGGCAGAATGGATGGATTTAGAGGTGAGGAAGACGGGATTTTCAGGGGCGGCCTGGTCGAGCATGGCGGCGGTGCCAAAGCCTTCGGGCCAGATGTTCTGGTTCCAGCCGTGACCCAGCAGCCACGAGCCCGGGGCAAGCTGACGGGCCTTTTCGGCCACGGCGGCCAGGCAGCCAGTCTGAGAGGCGGTTTCTGCGTTGACCCGCTGCAGGCCAAAGGAATAGAAAGAGAGGTGAAGGTGCGCATCAATCAGGCCGGGCCAGATGGTGCGGCCTTGCATATCCTGGCGCTGGGCGCGGAACCCAAATTCTGCCAGAATATCGGCATCAGAGCCAGTGGCGACAATGCGCCCGCCGTCAATCGCCAGGGCGGTGGCGCCGCCGGGTTTGGAGGTGTGGACCTGAGCATGATACAGAATGAGCATGTCTTCACTCCTTGATGATATGATCTATGATAGCATTAAGTTCTTCTTCTGAGTAGTAATGGATGGTCAAAGTGCCGCCTTTTTTGCCATGCCGCAGTGAAACCCGCGTTCCCAGGCTGGAACGCAGGCGGGCTTCAATGGCTTCGACTTCGGGCGTGGGCCCGGCTTTGGGCGGGCGGGGCGGGCGCTGGCCGCTGAGCTTGCGCACCAGTTCTTCCGTCTGGCGCACAGAGAGGGCCTGCTGCAGAATGGTTTGCAGGGCGGCTGCCTGCGACTGCGGGGTGGCGAGCGCCAGCAGGGCGCGGGCATGACCTTCAGTGATTTTTCCTTCAGCCAGGGCGGCGCGCACAGAATCGGGCAGACGCAGCAGGCGCAGGGTGTTGGTGACGCTGGCCCGGCTTTTGCCCACCCGGGCGGCAATTTCCTCATGAGAAAGATTGAATTCTTCGTGCAGGTGCTGGTAGGCTTCAGCGGTTTCCAGGGCGGTCAGATCGGCGCGCTGCACGTTTTCAATCAGGGCAATTTCCAGGCGCTGCTGTTCAGAAGCGTGGCGCACAATGGCGGGCACGGTTTGCAGGCCGGCCATCTGGGCAGCGCGCAGGCGCCGCTCGCCGGCGATCAGAGTATATTGCCCCGATTGGGCGCCGTTGGTGAGGATGAGGGGCTGGATCACGCCGTGTTCGCGGATGGAATCAGCCAGTTCGGCCAGGTCGGCGTCATTAAAAATGGTGCGCGGTTGGCGCGGGTTGGCGAGAATCTTTTCAATGGGAATCTGGCTGGCACCGCTGGCGGCGGCCGGTTCGGCAGCCGGAATCAGCGCATCCAATCCTTTTCCCAAGCCGGTTCGTTTGACCATCGTTTTTTTAGCCTTCCTGGGGTGGTTTGATAGGAACGCCGTCGCCCTCCAGCAGTTCGCTGGCCAGGCTGGCGTAAGCTTTGGCGCCATGCGAGGCGGGATCGTATGCGGTGATGGGTTGCCCATAGGAGGGCGCTTCGGCCAGGCGGATGCTGCGGGGAATGACGCTGTTGAACACTTTATCGGGGAAAACTCGCCGGACTTCGCCGACCACATCGGTGGCCAGGCGGGTGCGGCTGTCATACATGGTGAGGACCACGCCGCGAATGGACAGGCCGGGGAAAAGCGAGCTGCGCACGCGGTTGACCGTCTGGGTGAGCTGCCCCAGGCCTTCAAGAGCCAGGTATTCGCACTGCACCGGAATGATCAGGCCGTCTGCCGCGGCCAACAGGCCGTTGATGGTCAGCAGGTTCAACGAGGGTGGGCAGTCGATGAGGATGTAATCGTAGCGGCCTTGCAGCGGTTCCAGAGCGTTTCTCAGGCGGCTTTCGCGCTCAGGCGCATCCACCAGTTCCACTTCGGCGCCGGCCAGGGCGGGCGAGGCCGGCAGGATGGAGATTTTGAAGCGCGGGCTGTGCAAAATCAGCGCGGCGGCGGTGGCGGCGCCAATCAGAGTGTCATAGACGCCGTTGCCTACGGTATGTTTATCGATGCCGAGAGATGAGGTGGCATTGGCCTGGGGGTCAATATCCACAATCAGCACGCGCTGGCCAAGCTGGCCAAGGCTGGCGGCAAGATTGATGGCGGTGGTGGTTTTGCCCACGCCGCCTTTTTGGTTAACCAGGGTGTAGGTGTGCGCCATCTGGTTACCCTGTGGTGATGATTTCATTGGCGGCAGCTTCCACCTCGGCGGGCAGGGGAATGCCCTGCAACCCAGGGCGGGTGACGGAGGCGGCGGCCAGCGAGGTGGCATAGCGGGCAGCTTCCCACGGGTCGCGGGTGCGCTGCAGGCGGGCAAAAAAGGCGGCGGCGAAAATATCGCCCGCGCCGACGGAATCCACTTCCACCATTTGCGGCGGGCGGAAGCGGCGCAGGTCGCCGTTCCAGTAAAGCCGCGAACCCTGGGCGCCTTCGGTGACGACGAGGATGCGGATGGAGGTGACCATTTCTTCAATGCGTTCTTCATTGCGCTGCACATCTTCAATGCTGAGCACGGCAGCTGTGGCGCGCTCCAAAACAAAACTGGCCTCAGGCCATTCGCAGGCGCTCACGCGGCCTTCCTGATCCCAACTGCGCAGCCAACCCTGGGGGGTGAGGCCGATCAGGCTGTTTTCAAACAGGCGGGGCAGGGTGGGGTCCACTTCCTGGGCCACCGGTCCGAGGTGAACGATGGGGGTGTTTTTCCAGGTTTGCGGCACGCAGGTGGCATCGAGAACGGGAGCAGAGGAATAGAGATATTGAATGCGCCCGTCGGAGGTGGTGATGTTTTCAAAGGTGGTGGAGACGTCTGAGGGAATCAGGGCAATTGGAATGCCGGCCAGAATGCTCAGATCAATTTTTGGGTTGCAGGCAGTGACGATGCCCACGCGCAGACCCAGGGCGCGGGCAGCGAGGGCCGAATAAGCCGCCGTGCCGCCAAGGCGAGGCCCGTCGGGGGTGAGATCCTGGGTGAGGTGCCCCACCACGAGGTAATCAATGGGGTCATAATGGGTGGTGGTCAGCATCAAATTCCATCTCCAACGGTGGGGTTATTCAGCAGGTGGTTCAACAGGCAGGGATCGGAGGGCATCATCCATGCTCGCATTTTCTTTGCGCATGCCGGGGGCCGGCGTGCCGCAATAGGGGCAGAGGTTCCAGGCCAGCTCCATAAAACGGCTGCACTGGTGGCAGGGTTTCTTAAGCTTGGTGTGGCAGTTGGGGCAGGCCACCCAATCATCCTTGATGCGCCGGCCGCAGCCGGGGCAAAGGGGGTTGTCTTCGATGGATTGCAGCAGGGCTTCTTCTTCAAGCGTGTGCTGGTATTCTTCTTCAAGGGTGTGGGCCGGGCGCAAGATCAGGTAGATGACAATGCCCGGCAAAAACAATACCGCCACCACCAGCACTGCCAGAATGTGCAGCAGGGAATCGCGGCTGCGTTTGCGGATATCGCGGTAGGTCCAGGCGATGAGGCTGAGCCAGAGGGCCACCAGGAAGGCGCCTGAAAAACCAGTCAGCACAAGAAGAAGATTGCGAATGAAAATCGGATCGAAAGTGGTCATGGTTATTTATTTTTGCTCCAGTGATGGGCCAGCAGGCCATTAAGGAATTATAGCATGATGTTTCTGATTGATGGGCTGTTTTTCAGGTCTGTTCGCAGATGCAAAATATTAGGAAAAGTCCTGGCAAAACGGCAAGACGCCTCTTGACAGGAACCATCTATATCGTTATACTATATACAGCTAGACGATATATAGATGATCTATATAAAGAGATACGATATAGAAAGTGAACCATGAATCTGAACAAATTTTTACCCATGGCAGAAACCACCTACTATATCATGCTGTCGCTGCGCGAACCGCTGCACGGATACGGCATCATGCAGCAGGTGAAGCAGCTGAGCTGCGGCAGCGTGGATATTGCGCCGGGGACCCTTTACGGCGCCCTCGACAACCTGAAAAAACAGGGATTGATTTTGCTGGTGGCCGAAGACGCCGAAAAACGGCGCAAGATTTACCGTCTTTCAGACCTGGGCAGCCAGGTGCTGGTGATGGAATATAAAAGAATGCAGACTCTGGTGTCTGTGAGCCGTCCTTTGTTGGAAGGAGAAAGTGAAACATGGAAATGAATGTGAATATGGCAGCCCGAATGAACATGATCCGTTTCTTCTGGCACTTTGAGAAAGAAGAAGCCTGGTTGGAGAAAATGGCCCTTGAAGGCTGGCGCCTGATTGGGGTATCGGGGTGGGGCAGTTACACCTTTGAAAAGATGACGCCGCAGCCGCTGACCTATAAGATTGATTTCCGCCAGTTCAGCGACCCCAAAGCAAAAAGCGATTACCTGGCATTGTTTGAAGATAGCGGCTGGCGCTGCGCGGCCGCCAATGTGGGCGGATACAATTACTATTTTTACACGCCCAGCAGCGGCGCGCCGAAGGATATCTTCTCTGATGAAGATTCTGAACGCCAGCGCCACCAGCGCTATGCAGCTTATATTGGCAGCTCAACGCTGATCGCCTTTTTGCCGCTGGTGACGGTGTTCATTTCGGGCCTGACCAACCCGCCTGAGATGAGTTACCTGACGCCGGGATTATGGCAGATGCAGGGTTGGGAATTTGTGGCGCATTTTCTTTTTGAAACACCTTTTGTGATCATGCGCACGAGCGTTTACTGGCTGCCGGTGCTGCTTCTGCTGGCCGGGCTGGGAACCTGCCTGTATTATTACAGGTCCTATAAAAACGGCAGACGACGGGCCTGACGGCTTACCCAAACACCCTCCTTTTCCAGCCGTGAAAAGGAGGGTGTTTTATCGGGGGAAATTTACGATAAATGGATTCTTCAGATCCCTTTTTAGATATAATTAACCATACTTCTTTTGGAGCAAAAAGGCATGTCATCAGAATCCTTGAATTATCATTCAGCCCTTAACGATTTCCGCGACCTGCGCAGCCGGGCCAGTCTGGAAAGACTGCTGGCGCGCCTGACGGGCCGATCGATGGATTTGCTGCCTTTCGATGACATTTCGCGCCGTCTGCGCCTGGCGGGCGGGGCTTCGCGCGGCCTGCAGGATATTCCTCTGGATGCGATTGTGGGCACGGTGGGCCGGGAAGGGGATTTCACCCGCGATTTTCTGCCCCTCAAAGACAGCGACGGTGACCGCTGGGCACGGGTGAAGCTGGCGATGACCGATTTCTCGCGCACCGGACTGGATCCCATTGATGTGTATAAAATCGGCGATGTCTATTTTGTCAAAGATGGACACCACCGCGTCTCGGTGGCGCGCGGTATGAAGGCCACGCATATCCAGGCATATGTGACCGAAATGCAAACCCGCGTGCCGCTGACCCCGGATATCAGCCCGCGGGAATTGATTATCAAAGAAGAATATGCCGAGTTTCTCAGCCAGACCCACTTTGACGACTATTTCCCTGGCGTGACCCTGACCATGACCGTGCCAGGGAACGCGCCCCTGCTGCTGGAGCATATTTCTGTACACCGTTATTACATGGGGGTGGACTTTCAACGCGAAATTTCGATGGAAGAGGCCGTGCGCCACTGGTATGAGCAGTTCTACCTGCCAGTGGTTCAGATGGTGCGGCAGCTGGGGGTGATGCGCGAGTTTCCGGGTTATTCTGAAACCGATCTCTACCTGTGGGTGCTCGATCACCGCGAGCAGCTGGCTGGCAGCCTGGGCTGGCGGGTGCGGGCTGAAACTGCCGCTGCTGACCTGGTGGACAAAGCCAGCCCGCGCATCGGCAGGATCATCAGCCGGCTTAGCCGGCGGGTTTTGGATGCGCTGACGCCGGATGAACTGGAAGACAGCACCACCCTGGCCCCGGCGGTGAAAGGGCCGCTGGGTGACCAATGGCTGCAGGATATTCTGGTTCCGGTGAGCGGACGCACAGCTGGCTGGCATGCCCTGGAGCTGGCGGCTTTTCTGGCTGAGAAGGAAGGCGGGGCGAACCTGCACGGACTGTATGTGGTGCCGAGCGAGCGCCAGGCAGACTCATTGAATGCCCAGCAGGCGCAGGCTGAATTTGACCAGCGCTGCCAGGCGCTCAACCGCAGGGGCACCTTTGCACTGGCCTCCGGTGAAATTGCCCGCCAGGTGTGCGCGCAGGCGGTGTGGATGGATCTGGTGGTGTTGAGCGTGCTGCACCCCCCGTCTGATCAGCTGCTGGCGCGCCTGAGTTCAGGGCTGCGCACCATCATCCGGCGCTGCCCGCGGCCCATTCTGGCTGTGCCGGAATGCTGCGGCGGGCAAATTGAGCGGCTGGTTCTGGCATATGACGGCAGCCCCAAGGCTCATGAAGCCCTGACCCTGGCGGCTTACATGGCTTCGCGCTGGCAGTTTCCTTTGAAAGTGGTGATGGCAGGCGCCGCTGATGAGATTTATCAGGAAGCCGGGCAGTATTTGCAGGCAAAAAATATTTCTGCCAATTTTATTAATGAAAAGATTCCGGCCGCAGACCTGATTCTGCAGACAGCCAGAGCTGAGCCGGGCAGCTTGGTTTTGATGGGCAGCTACGGCGCGGTTCCGGTGCTGGAACTGGTGACCGGCAGCACGGTGGACCGGGTGCTGCGGCAAACCCCCTCTCCCGTGCTCATCTGCCAGTGAGGGGCAGCAAAACAAAAACGGCCTCTTTAAGATAAGAGGCCGTTTTGCTTGCATTGAAGGATCAGATGCCCAGGTAAGCCGATTTGACTTTGGGGTCGTTGGCGATATCAGAAGCTTTGCCTTCCATCACAATGCGCCCGGTTTCGAGCACATAGGCGCGGGAGGCAATGGAGAGCGCCATGGAGGCGTTTTGTTCCACCAGCAGGATGCTGGTGCCCTGGGAGTTGATTTCCTTGATGATGCGGAAGATTTCCTGCACCAGCAGCGGGCTGAGGCCCATGGAAGGTTCATCCAGCAGCAGCAGGGCGGGGCGGCTCATCAGACCGCGGCCGGTGGCCAGCATTTGCTGTTCGCCGCCAGAAAGGGTGCCGCCGAGCTGGTTGATGCGTTCCTTGAGGCGGGGGAAGCTGGCGAAAACCCGTTCCATGGAGGCAGCGATCTCGCTGCGGTCTGAGCGGGTGTAAGCGCCCATTTCAAGGTTCTCGCGCACGGTGAGGGGGGCAAAGATTTTGCGGCCTTCAGGAACATGGCTGATGCCCTTGACAACGATCTTTTCGCAAGCGGTCATGGTGATATCTTCACCTTTATAGACCACGGAACCTGAACGCGGGCGGATCATGCCGGAGACCGTGCGCAGGGTGGTGGATTTGCCTGCCCCATTGGCACCGATGAGGGTGACAATTTCGCCTTCATTTACATTGAACGAAATGCCCTGCAGGGCGTGAATGGCGCCGTAATACACGTTGATATTATTGACTTCAAGCAGCATGGCCAGCTCCCTTTCCCAGGTAGGCTTCGACAACGCGTTCATTTTCCTGGATGTCTTTGGGCGTACCTTCGGCGATGACCTCGCCGAAATCGAGCACGGTGATGTGTTGGCAGATCCCCATCACCACGCGCATCTGGTGTTCGATGAGCAAAATGGTGAGATCAAAACGGTCGTGAATCAGGTGGATCAGGTCCATCAGTTCGACAATTTCTTTGGGGTTCATGCCGGCCGCGGGTTCATCCAGCAGCAGCAGGCGGGGGTTGCAGGCCAGGGCGCGGGCAATTTCCACGCGGCGCTGCTCGCCGTAGGGCAGGTTTTTGGCCACCTCGTTTTGCAGCTTTTCGAGGCCGAAAATGGCCAGAAATTCCTGGGTTTTTTCGGTCAACTCTTTTTCTTTGGCGTAGTAATTGGGTGTGCGGGCAATGCCATCGAACAGGCTGTAGCCGGCATGGGGGTGGTAGGCAATGCGCACATTATCCAGAACGGTGAGGTTGGAGAAGAGGCGGATGTTCTGGAAGGTGCGGCCGATGCCCATGCGGGTGATTTCAAAGGGCTCAGGACCGACGATGCTTTCGCCCTGGAAGAGGATTTCGCCTTCGGTGGGCTTATAGAGGCCGGTGATGAGGTTGAAGGCGGTGGTTTTGCCTGCGCCGTTGGGGCCGATCAGGCCAGCCAGTTCGCCTTTTTTGATTTTGAGGTTGACATTGCCCACGGCACGCAGGCCGCCAAAACGCTTGGTCAGGCCAATGGTTTCGAGGGTCAGGGGAGGATTTTGGGTGTTTTGTTTGGACATGGCAGCCTCTCCTATTTCTCAACCTTGAGGGGAATCACTTTGGCTTTCAGGAAGCCCCATTCGGTGTTGCCGAGCAAACCCTGC
The DNA here is from genome assembly GCA_029561345.1 of Chloroflexota bacterium. Taxonomy (GTDB): domain Bacteria; phylum Chloroflexota; class Anaerolineae; order Anaerolineales; family Anaerolineaceae; genus JAKQJC01. The sequence goes on from JAKQJC010000030.1 coordinate 20,292, forward strand.
GGCCGCAGCAGCATGAGCAGGAGCAGGGCAATGGGGTAGAGCACAAAGCGCCAGGTCGGAGCCTCGGTGCCCATCTGGCTGAGGATGACGCGCAGCAGCCCTTCGAGGAAGAAGATCCAGCCGAAGGAGGCTGCCACGGTGCCGCTCATGGAACCCAGGCCACCGAAGACGACGATGATGAGGGGGTTGAAGCCCACCAGAAAATCGAAGGTGCCGGGGCTGAGGAAGCCGATGTAGTGCGCATACACGCCGCCAGCCAAACCAGCGAAGAGGCTGCCGACCACGAAGGAGAGCAGCTTGGTGCCGGCAATGTCAATGCCCATGGCGCGAGCGGCGGTTTCATCCTCGCGCACCGACATGACCGTGCGGCCGGTGCTGGAGTGGATAAAATTGCGCATGACGATGATGACCAGCACCATGAAGGCGAAAGCCCAGAACCAGGTGGTGAGCTTGGGAATGCCGATCATGCCGCGCCCGCCTTTCATTTCAGGGAAAGGCAGAATGGTGTCAGAGTTGATCATCAGGGTGTTGATGACGATGGTGAAGCCGAGGGTGGCGATGCCGAAGTAATCGGAACCGAGGGTGAGCACCGGCAGACCAAAGAGGAAGCTGACGATGGCTGCAAAAGCGCCGGCCAGGATCACCGCGAGGAAGAACACCACCTGGAGGGCAATTTCAGAATTCAGCCAGCCGGGGTTTTCTGGGGTGCCCAGAGCCGGTTGCAGAAGGGGTTGGAGGGCATTGCCGATGAACACAGCCACCGCAGCGGCGGCAACGGTTCCCAGCAGGTAGAGCGTGAAGGATGACATCACCGGAATGCCGCGGTAACGGCTGAGAAATTTTCCAATTCCCCAGATGGCCAGGGCCACCAGCACCACGCCGAAGGCTACCACAATCAGGCCGCGCGAATCGCCGTTGATCCAGCGGTAGGTGATATCGGCCGCGCAGTAAGCGCCGATGCCGTAGAAGCCCCACTGCCCCAGGCTGAACTGGCCGTTGAAGCCGTAGATCAGATTGAGGCCGAGGGCCACCATGGTCATGGCGCAGGCCTGGTAAAGCAGGCCCTGGTCGAAAGCGGTGAGGATTTGAAAATCGCCAAAGGGTGTGAGGGCCAGCTGCACCACTGCAAAGGCGAGCACAATGCCGCCAATTTTAACCCAGCGGTTGGCGTGACCCATCACCCACAACAGGCCGTAGATATAAGCCAGGATGGCGATGATTTTTACCAATGAGGCAACTAAGAAGAAGGTATCCATGATCGTCTCCTGTCAGGCTTTCTCTTTTTCAGGTTCACCGAAGATGCCGGTCGGGCGGACCAGCAGGACGATGATAAGGATGGAGAAAGCCACTGCATCGCGCATGGGGGTCGAGATGTAGCCCATGGTCATGGCTTCGGCCTGGCCCATGATCAGGGCGCCGACAAAAGCACCGGGGATGGAGCCAATGCCGCCAAGCACGGCGGCCACAAAGGCCTTCAGGCCGGGCAGGATGCCCAGCTGGGTCCAGATGGAGCTGTAGGCGATGGCGTAGAGCACCCCACCCAGGGCGGCGAAGGCTGCGCCGATAGCAAAGGTGAAGGAGATGACCTGGTCCACATTGATGCCCATCAGGCGGGCGGCCTGCTTATCGTAGGAAGTGGCGCGCATGGCCACGCCGATTTTGGTTTTGCGCACCAAAAACTGCAGAAAGATCTGCACCAGGATGGAGGCAATCATGATGATGAGCACAATGTTCGAAAAGGTAATGGCGCCTTCGGGCGGAGCCTGGCCGGGTTGAACCTGGTAGATGCCATCCTTGATATACCACGCCACGACGTCAAAGGGGCGCTGATAGGGGATGAAACGGGGCGAGAAAACGAAATTCAACGCGCCGAAGAATTCAAGGAAGAAGGAGACGCCAATGGCGGTGATCAGAGCAGCGATACGCGGAGCGTCGCGCAGAGGCTTGTAGGCCACACGTTCAATGGTGACCGCCAGAGCCATGCAGATGACCATGGAGATCAGGATGACGGTGGTGGTGCCGATGATGGTGACCAGCAGACCGTCCATTCCGGGAAAGACCATCGCAGGCCATTGGTGCAGGTTAAATTTGGCCACTGAGTAGAAGCTGATGAAAGCTCCTACCATGAACACATCGCCGTGGGCAAAGTTGATGAGTTTAACAATACCATAAACCATTGTGTAGCCCAGGGCAATCAGGGCATACACAAAGCCGAGCTGCAGCCCGCTGATCACCATCTGGATGAAGAGCGGGGGGTTATCAATCATATTTTTAACAATCACGAATACAGCGAGAGCGGCCAGCAAAAGTAAAAATCCCTGGCCAATCCATGCCAGGGGGGGCCGGTGACTGATTGTGGGTGGGGTGGTTTTGGAAGCTGCCTGTTGCATTTGCCTGACACCTCGTAAAGATTTAGAAAAAAGGTGGGGGCGGCCTCAACGGCCACCCCCGATCAATGGTGTTAATTAGGGATTGACAACGGCTTCGAATTTAACCTTGCCGTCCTTCACAGCCAGAATGGTGGCTGATTTGACGGGATTGTGCTGGGCATCGAAGGTGATGGTGCCGGAAACGCCCTTGAAGTTGATCTTGACCAGGGCATCCTTCACTTTGACGGCGTCATCCGTGCCGGCTTCCTTGATGGCCTGAATCATCAGGTTGGTGGCATCGTAGGCCAGAGCCGCCAGCGCATCGGGAACCTTGGCTTCGCCCTTGTCATTCTTGTACTTGGCGCCGAAGGCCTTCAGGAAGTTTTGCACTTCGGGGCGGGGATCATCGGGCGAGTAGTGGTTGGTGAAGTAACCGCCATCAGCGGCAGCCGTATCGAGATCAGATGAGTCCCAACCATCGCCACCGATGAAGGAGGCATTGATGCCTTTTTCTTTGGCCTGTTTGGCAACCAGGTTGACCACATTGTAGTAATCGGGCAGGTAAACCACATCGGGTTTGGCATCGGCAACTTTGGCCAGAATGGCTGAGAAGTCGGTATCTTTGCCGGTGTAGGATTCGGTGCCAACGATGGTGCCGCCCATTTCCTTGAAGGAAGCTTCAAAGAAGGAGGCCAGACCCTTCACATAGTCGTTCGCCTGATCCACCATGATGAAGGCCGTCTTGGCTTTCAGGTTTTCGATGGCGAACTTGGCGCCAACTTTGCCCTGGAACGGGTCAATGAAGCAGGCGCGGAAGATGAAGTCTTTGGTCTTGCCTTCCTTATCAACCGTCACATCCGGGTTGGTGGAAGTGGGGCTGATCTGAACAACTTTCTTGGCATTGGCAATTTCAGAGATCGGAATGGAAGCCTTCGAGCAGACTTCGCCAATGATGTAGTGCACTTTATCCTGATCGATGACTTTGTTGGCCGCGTTCACAGCGGGGTCAGGGGTGCACTGGCTGTCTTCCACCACTGCGACGATCTTGGAATCGAGCACGCCGCCCTTGGCATTCCATTCTTCAATGGCCAACAGAGCGCCGTCACGGGTCATCTGGCCAAACGAGGGCTGGCTGCCCGAAAGGGGTGCAAGGATGGCGATTTTGATTTCTTTCTTGGCGGCAGCGCCGGTCGTGCAGGCCGACAGCACCATAACGACAATCAACAGGATACTCAAGAATTTGAAAGTACGCATTACGGGATCCTCCTCCAGGATTTATTAATGAATACGACGGTCAATACCTTCGCCAATTACGAACTTGAAACCGGGTGAATAGCGCCCAAACAGGCCATTTTCTGGAAAATCTCGGCTAATAAATTATCATCAGGTTTTTGCGGAAGCATTTTTATTGCTTCGCAAGCATATCGGTAGCCGC
>JAKQJC010000043.1 GCA_029561345.1 Chloroflexota bacterium
CAACTCTGCCATATATTCGTGATTGTTGATAAACTTGTTCATTAAGCCTCGTTTTGGATATCACTGGTCGTGGAAAACCAAGTTTATCCTTTTCGAGGCCATTTTGCTTCTGCTTGTCCGAACTCATGTCCGAACATCAGGTCCCCTCACCCTGGGCAGCCCGCCCAGCAGAAAGAAGAAATCTTTGAAGCGGATTTCCATCATCCCCAGGCCGTAATAGATGCCCGGCTGGAATTTGTGCGGGCAGCGGTCCATGCTTTCCACCACATCCAGCCCAATCAATTCGCCAGCGCGCAGCGCACGGTTGAACTTGATCAGGTCGGCGGTGGTGGAAATGACGCCCCCGCCGGCCCAGTCGCAGCTCAGGCTTTCAAAGCGGCTCACTTCCTGTTGGTTCATCCAGATGGGCTGGATTTCTTTTTGGGGTTGGCTGGCCGCTTTTGAATAGAACATCAGATAGGTGTCGTGCATGCCAAGCGGGGTAAAAAAGTGCGCGTGCAGGTTTTCGGCGAAGGATCTGCCGGTCACTTTTTCGATCAGCAGGCCCAGCAGCACATAACCGGTGTCGGAATAGTTGAACACCTGTCCCGGCGCGCCCACCGCCTGCTGGCGGCTGCGGGTGAAATCGAGCAGGGCCTGCGGGGTCCAGCGGGTGCGCGGGTTGGCCAGCACGTCCTTCAGGAAAACCCGGCCGTCGAGGGTGCGTCCCTCAACATAATCGGCAATGCCCGAAGTGTGGCCCAGCAGGTGCTCAATGGTCACCTGGCGGGCGTGATCGGCACCCTGGAAGACGAAAAGACGCTCCAGTTCAGCGGGCACAAAGAAGGGATGGATGGGGTCCTGTATGGAAAAGGCGCCCCCGGCAGCCAGTCGCTGGATGAGAACCGCGGTGAACATCTTGCCAATGCTTGCAATATGATAGGGCTGGCTGGTAGAATCAGATGGAAAGGTGAAATTCAAGCCCAATTTTGGCGCGCTGACCGCTGCCTGCAGCGGGCGGTCTGGTTTTTTGGCTTTGAGCTGTTGGAAATAGCGCGTCAGATGACGCGCTGCCTGGTCAGATGAAAGCGGTTTGAAAAAGCCCATTGTTTTACCTTTCTTTATAAAGCAAACGGCTTTATACTTCTATTAGTTATATATCTAATAGTAACATAAAGCCGTTGGCCTGTCAATCATTAAAAAGGACGCGCGATGGAATTTGTCATTTTGGGACTGCTTATTTTGCAAAGCCTGACCCTGTACGAAATCAACCAGACCTTCAAGCAGGGCATCTCCCTGTTTTACAGCGCCAGCTACGGCAGCCTGCAGGTCACCCTCAAGAACCTGCTGGCCAAAGGGATGATTGTGATGGAAGAACGGGTGGAAAACGGGCGCAACAAGAAGGTATACAGCATCACTGAAAGCGGCCGGGCGGCCTTTTACCAGTGGATGCAGGATGAGATCCCGCCCAGCAAGCTGGAAGTGACCGGCCTCTCCAAGGTGTATTTTTTGGGGCTGCTGCCGGATGTGGAACAGAAAAAGCAGGTGCTGCGGGAAATCATCCGCAAAATTGACCTGGTTTACGGCGAGCTGGCGCAGATGAACGACCTTTACAGCCAGATTTGCGTGCCCGACGCCTTCAAAGAGGTGGCCCGGTACCGTCTGAAAACCCTTGATTACGGGCTGCAGTCGCACGGCTTTGCGCGGGGATGGTTTGCCGCGCTGCTTGCCGAGCTTGAAGCCAACCCGTGAAAACATCGGGCCGGGCTGTTTCTAATTGATTGGGTTGGGTTCGCCTTCTGGTTATGGGCGGCTTTTAAATTCAAACTTGCCCACGCGGATGGTGCTGTTCAGCGCCTCACCGGGATGGGCGTGGCGCAGCTCAATCAGGTTCAGAACATTGTACCCGCGCTTCTGCAAAAAGCGGATGATCTTATCGTTGTTGGGATCCACCCAGTTATAAGGCTTATCTCCCCCCAGTTCCAGCGCCAGGCGTTCCGCCTCGGCATACAGCCGTTCGCCCACCCCCTGCCGCCGGCATTCCGGCGTCACATACAGCGATTCAGCCCACACCACATCCCCATCCACACGGCAGACCAGGTAGCCGGTCAGCGCCGGGGTTTCATCTTCGGCCACAAACACCGGAAAATCCTTTGCCGCATATTCCGCCAGTTCGCCGGCCGCGGCGGTCAAATCGGGCGGGCGGACCTCGCCGCGCAGCTCAGCCAGCGCCGCGCGAAACCCGGCCACCAGCCGGATCAGCGCGGGTTGGTCGGCCGCGCAGGCCGGCCTGATGGTCATTTCGCCGTTCATTACTGCATCTCCAGCCAGCCCTGCGCCAGCAGGAAGCTCACCACCCGGGCGGTGCTTTCTTCAAGGGTCAGCTCGGCGGTGTTGATGCGCAGTTCGGGAGCCTCAGGCGGCTCGTAAGGCGAGGTGAGGCCGGTAAACTGAGGAATCTCACCGGCGCGCGCGCGCCGGTAAAGCCCCTTGGGGTCGCGCTGCTCGCACACCTCCAGCGGGCAGGCCACATGCACCTCGGCAAAGGGAAAAGGAACGGCTTTTTCGCGCGCCATCTGGCGCCCGGCGCGAAACGGGCTGATGAAGGTGACCAGCACCAGCAGGCCCGCATCTGCCAGCAGACGGGCGGCCTCGGCGGCGCGGCGAATGTTCTCCGCCCGGTCGGCGTCCGAAAAGCCCAGGTCGCTGTTCAGGCCCGTGCGCAGCACGTCGCCATCGAGAATGTAGGCCCGCGCCCCGCAGTTTTCCTGCAGATAGCGCTGGACGGAGCCCGCCAGCGCGCTTTTGCCGCTGCCCGAAAGGCCGGTGAACCATAAAATGCCCGGTTTATTGCTCATGCGGGGATGACCTCCTGTTTTTGCTGCCGCCGTTTCCACAGCCCCAGGCCCAGCGCGGCGCTGCCCAGCAGGTAGCCCACCAGGGCCACCAGGTACAGCCAGTGAGCGCCCACTGCATCGAAGGCCATGCCAGCCAGGGGCGTGCCCAGAATATTGATCAGGCTGGGCAGGGTGACGGTGAAAATGGCCAGGGCCGTGGCGGTGCCTTCGGCCGGAGCCTCACCGCAGATGGTTTTGATCAGGGCGATGGTGTAAAAGCTGAACGAAATGCCAGTGATGGCGCGCGCCAGGATGATGGTTTCCACAGACGGCCAGAAAAACACCAGGCCGCGCAGCAGGCCGGTCATCACCACCGAAACCAGCAGCAGTGTGCCCGGGTTGCGCTTGCGCAGCAGGGAATCGGCCCACAGCATGCCCGGCAGCTCAATCACCGAGCCGACCATGTTGGCCACGCCGATGATGCTTTCGCGCGCGCCGAGCTGGTCGAGATAAACGTTTTCAAACTGGCCCACGCCGTTGTTGGCCAGGCCGTTGATGCACAGCATCACCCCCAGGCCCACCAGCACCGGGCTGCGCAGCATTGTTCCGGCCACCTGCCGCCAGGGCAGGCTGGTTTTGCGCTCTGTTCTGGCGGCGCCAGCCGGACGCAGACCAAAAAGCAGCAGGGCTGCGCCGCTGAGGGCCGCGGCATGCACCCAGAAAGTGATCTGAATGCCCGCGCGTTCCACCAGGGCGCCGGTGCCCAGCACAAAAAAGGCCCAGCCCAGCGACCCCCATACACGGATGCTGCCAAAGCCGGCGCCTGCGGCCTCGCTGACGCGCACCGCCAGCGAATCAGACAGGGGCGTGATGCCCGCGCTGACCAGCACCCGCAGGATGAACACCACCGTGAGAACGAGGAAGACGCTCTGCGAAACCATCAGCAGGTTGGCCAGGGCCAGCAGCACCAGCGAAATTTGCAGCAGGCGCAGCGGGCGGGAATTTTGCGCACTCAGGCGCGTCCAGAAAGGGGCGGCCACCAGCGCGGCCGCCGAACCCAACGCCACCATCAGGCCAATTTGCGTGCCGCTCAGATTCTGGCGCACCAGAAAGAGGTTCATGAACGGCCCAATGCTGCCGCCGCCGCCCAGCCAGATTAAATAGTAAAGGCGCATCACCCACAGGTCGCGCCGGGAGTTTATGAAACCGGTTGCATTCATGTCCTCATTATACCGCGAGTCGGCCGGTTTTTAGGGAGAGAATGAAAAAATGGGATAACCATTCAGCTGGGTCTTTTTTTAAACCGCAAAGTACGCGAAGAGCGCAAAGGATGATAAAAGAAACTTATGCTGGCCTGGCTGAACAGTTTAATCACAGCACATTTCAACCTTGCCTGCGTTTTCTTTGCTTTCAACCAGGAAATCAACTGCACGGAGTATTTTGTCCCGCTTTGCAGGACAAAATACCCCTGATATATTCTCTCGTCAAGACATCACTTCTTTAATCTCTATCCATCAAATAGCCTGGCCTTTGAACTGGCTCACATACAGGTGGTGGTAAAAGCCGCGCTTTTCCAGCAGGGCGGCGTGGCTGCCCTGTTCCACAATCTCGCCGCCGTTGATCACCACCACATTGTCAGCGTCGCGGATGGTGCTGAGGCGGTGGGCAATGACAAAACTGGTGCGCCCTTGCATCAGGCGCAGCAGAGCCTTTTGAATGCGCGCCTCGGTGCGGGTATCCACGCTGGAGGTGGCTTCATCCAGAATCAGGATGGCCGGATCAGCCAGGATGGCGCGGGCAATGGCCAGAAGCTGGCGCTGGCCCTGACTCAGGTTGCTGGCGCGCTCTGAAAGCACGGTCTGGTAACCCTGGGGAAGCTGGCGGATGAAATGATCCGCGTCGGCCATTTCGGCTGCCGCCATGCATTCCTCATCCGTGGCGTCCAGCCGCCCATAGCGGATATTCTCCATCACCGTATCGGCAAACAGGAAGGTATCTTGCAGCACCAATCCGAGCTGGCGGCGCAGGCCCGCGCGGGCTGCCTGGCGGATATCCACGCCGTCAATGGTGATGGTGCCCGCCTGGGTCTCATAAAAGCGCGTCAGCAGGTTGATAATGGTGGTCTTGCCGGCTCCGGTTGGCCCCACCAGGGCCACCATCTGTCCGGCCGGCACATCCAGGGTCATGTTCTTGATTACCGGCTGGTCGGCGTGATAACCAAAGCGCACCCCTTCAAAGCGCACATGTCCCTGCATCTGATCCAGTTTCAGGGCATCCGGCGCGTCGGGCGTTTCGGGCGCTGTGTCGAGCACATCGAATACGCGCTCGGCCCCGGCCAGGGCAGCCTGAATGGCATTGTACATGTTGGCCAGCGAGCGCAGCGGGTGAATGAAGCTCTGTCCATAGTTAATGAAGGTGGCGATGGTGCCCACGCTCACCAGTCCCTGCAGGGCCAGCCAGCCGCCCAGCCCCGCCAGCACAATGACAAAAAAATTGCCCAGCACATTGGTCAGCGGCATCAGCAGCAGGGCGTATGAATTGGCGGTCACGCCGGCCTCATACACCGCCTGGTTGTGTTCGCGGAAGGCGGCCACCACGCTCTCGTTGCGCCGGAAGGCTTTGATGACCTTCTGGCCGCTGATGGCTTCCTCCATCACGCCGTTCAGCCCGCCGAGCTGCTTTTGCAGCTCGCGGAAGCCGCGCCGGGTGTATTTGGCGACAAACTGGGTGAACCAGAACATCACCGGCACCACAATCAGCGTGGCCAGGGCCAGCCAGGCATTCAGCATAAACATGGTGATGAGAATGCCGGCCATCGAAAGCAGGCTGGCAATCAGCGAGGTGACGTTTTGCGACACTGCCTGGTTGATGGCGTCAATATCGTTGGTCAGGCGGCTCATCAGCTCGCCGGCCGGGTTGGCGTCGAAAAACTTCAGCGGCAGGCTCTGGATATGGGTGAACAGATCCTGCCTGAGCTGGCGCAGGGCGCGCTGCGAAACGCTGGCCATCACCCAGTTGGCCGCCGCCTGGAAAAGGTTGTTCAGCAGGTAGGTGACCAGCATCAGCAGGGCAACCCAGCCCAGGCCGGCGGTATCACCTGCGCCGATGAACCGGTCAATGGCCACGCCCATCAGGTAAGGACCCAGCAGGGCCAGCAGGCTGTAGAGCACCACCAGCAGCAGCACGCTGGCCATGGGCAGGTAAAAGGGTTTCAAATAAAAGGCCAGACGCAGCAGGGCCTGCCGCGTATTGCGGGCTTTTTCAATCTTGCCGGGCATGCCGGGGCGGCGGGGCATCATCTGGGCGCGCAGGTCGCGCGTGGTGGGCGTGGTCATAGGGTCCTCTCCGCTTCAGCCAGGGGCTGGCCGTTTTCCACAGGGCCGCCGCCGAGCTGCGAATCGTAAATTTCCTGGTAAATGGGGCTGGTCTGCATCAGTCCGGCGTGGGTGCCCTCGGCAGCAATCCGGCCGCGCTCCAGCACCACAATTTTATCGGCGTTCAGCACCGTGCTGATGCGCTGCGCCACCACAAAGTTGGTGCGGCCGGCCATCAGGGTTTTCAGCGCGTTTTGAATGTGGGTTTCGGTTTCCACATCCACCGAACTGGTGCTGTCGTCCATAATCAGGATTTTGGGGTTGGCCACCAGGGCGCGGGCAATGGCAATGCGCTGCTTTTGCCCGCCCGAAAGGTTCACCCCGCGCTCTTCCACGCGGCTGTCATAGCCGTTGGGCAGCTTCATAATAAAGTCATGCGCATGGGCGGCGCGCGCCGCCCGCTCCACCTCGGCGTCGCTGGCCTCGGGGCGGCCGTAACGCAGGTTATCGCGCACGCTGCCCGAAAACAGGATGGTCTCCTGCGGCACCACGCCGATATGCCCGTGCAGGGTATCCTGCTGGATACTGCGCAGAGGGATGCCGTCGAGGAGAATTTCTCCTTCCGAGGTGTCATAAAAACGCGGCACCAGGTTCACCAGCGAGGTTTTGCCCGCGCCGGTGGCGCCTAAAATGGCCACCGTCTGGCCGGGTTCCACGGTCAGGTTGATCTGCTCCAGCACCGGGCTGTCGTTGCTGCCGTTGTAGTGAAAACTGACATTGCGGAATTCCACCCGCCCCGAAACCGCCGCGGGCAGGGGCCGGGCATCGGGTGCATCTTCCACTTCGGGCCGCGCGTCCAGCACCTCGTTGATGCGCTGGGCTGAGGCAATGCCGTTGGCCCAGACATTCGCCAGGTTCGACATCATGGTCAGCGGGGTCATGGTGGTCAGCATATAGTTGGTAAAGGCCACAATCTGGCCCAGCGAAAGATGGCCATCAATGGCCTGCAGGCCGCCGGCATAAATCACCACCACCATGCCCAGGTTGACAAACATGCTCAGCACCGGCGACATGGATGACATAAACTGCATCACGCGGATGGTGCGGCGAGTGAAGTCTTCGTTGGCCTCGCCAAAGCGGCCGGCCTCGTGGTCGGCACGCACAAAAGCCTTCACCAGGCGTGCCCCGGCAATGTTCTCCTGCAGCACGGTGTTCAGGCGGTCCAGCTTTTTCTGCACCACGCGGAACAGCGGCTCCATTTTGACGCTGAAGAAGCCGATCACCACCGAGGTCACCAGCAGCAGCGGCAGCATGGTCAGGGCCAGGCTGCGGTCGGTGTTGATCATCAAAATCAGGCTGCCGATCATCATCAGCGGAGCGCGCGTGCCAATGCGCAGTGAAATTTGCAGCAGACGCTGCACCGCGCCGGTGTCGCTGCTCAGGCGCACCATCAGGTTGCCGGTGGTGAAGTGGTCGAGGTTGCCGTAGGAAAAGTTTTGAATATGGATGAAAAGCGCTTCGCGCAGGTCGCGGGCGGTGCCTTCGCCAGCGCGCACCGAGGTGATGTTGTTGCCCACGGCGATCAGCGTGCTGAGCAGCGAAATGCCCAGCATCAGCAGGGAGGTGGAAATGACCACGCCGCTGTCATTTTTGGCGATGCCCTCGTCAATGATGCGCTGGATAAGGCGCGGGATGGACAGATCCATGAACACCAGCAGGGTCAAAAAGACCAGCGAGGCCGCGGCCAGTTTCCAATAAGGGCGGACAAAGGGAAGCAGTTTTTTAAGGTCTTTCATGCCGGTAAATTCCTTCAGGCGTTTTTAAAGAGCCCCTGCAGCACCGCCAGCCCGTGCAGCAGGGCCTCTGCGTCATCCGCCGCCAGGCCGGCCATCTGCGCCTGCATCCAGGCGCGGTTGCGGGCAAAAACGGCATTTAACAGCGCATCGCCGCTGGGGGTGAGGGCCAGCGCCACATAGCGCCGGTCGGTGCGGCTTTGCACGCGGGTGAGCAGGCCTTTTTCCACCAGCACATCCACCGCCTGGCTGACCGCCGAGCGGCTGATCTGCTTGGCTTCGGCCACCTCGCTGACGGTGGCGCTGCCGCCGCGCACATGGCGCAGCACATGGAACTGTTCGAGGGTGACGCCAAATTCTTCTACGGCGGTGCGCCGGACCTGACCGCGCACGGTGTGCCAGGTGGAGGGCAGGGTTTCCCAGATGCGCTCAATGGCCTGCTGGATCATTTCATCAGATGCGGGGGATGTGGGGGACATAAAAAAACACCTTTTGGTTAAGAGTCTAATCAATTAATACGCTTAATGATTATATAACTTAACTGTTCCGGCGTCAAGATGGCATTTTCCTGCCAGTTACCGGAACAGGGATGGTATAATGAAGCGACCCACAGCCCCATCAGGGGCCGCCCACAGCCTGAGCAGGAAAACAAAGACTCCCGCCGCGGCCATCTTTCATTTTGAGGAGGCGCTTTCATGAAAAAAAACTGGATTTTGCTGGCGGCGGTTGTGCTGCTCCTGGTCATTCCGGCCTGCTCTCTGGCGCAGTTTGCCCCGGGCGGCAAAACCGCTGCGGAGGGCAAGCTGGTCTGCTCGAACGGGCTGAAAGCGGCGCAGGCCGATTTAGAGAGCGCTGAACGCGCCATGTCTGACGATGATTTTGAGACAGCTGAGAAACTGTACACTTCAGCCCTCAAGACCGATCCCGCCTACTGCGAAGCCATGCTGGGCCTGGGCGATGCTCTGCGCTACCAGGAGCGTCCGGCCGAGGCTTTGGTGTGGTATCAAAAGCTGGAAAGCGTTGACCCCAACGACCCTGCCATTGTGGAAAACCTGGCTTACACCTACTCCATGCTGGAAAAGGACGCCGAGGCGGAAAAATACTTCAATCTGCTGATCCAGGTGGAACCGGATAACCCCGAGGGTTATTACGGCCTGGGCATCATCTATTATGAAAAAGAAGATCCCCAAAAAGCGCTGACTTATTTCAGCAAAGCCGAAAAGATTTACACCGAAACCGGCTCCGATTACCTGGTGGATGCGCAGTATTACCTGGGTTTCACCTACTACGACCTGGAAGATTACGATAAGGCCATTTCATACCTGGAACTGGCCTATGATACCTTCTCTGATGAGGCGCAGATCAACTATGTGCTGGGGGTCTGTCACCTGAACACGGTGCCGCCGGACCTGCAGCAGGCCAAAAAATACATCACCAAAGCCCAGGATGCCGGCATGGATATCCCGCAGGATGTGCAGGATGCTTTGAAGGACGTGAAATAACGATTTAAGGAGAATTGGATGAAATATCGCTTATGGTTTGCCATGCTTTGCCTGCTGCTGGCCTCGGCCTGCACCGCCCCCACGCCCGCTGCCACCCCTGAACCCACCGCCGGGCCGGCTGCTGAGCCCACGGCGCTGATGCGCTCTCAATCAACGGATGTGTTTTGCCCCACTGAAAATGAAGCCGCCCGCGAGGCCTACAACAGCGCCCAAAACCTGGATAAACAAAAGAAATTCGCCGAAGCCGAGGTGCTTTACCGCAAGGCCATTGAGCTCGATTCCCGCTACTGCGATGCCATGGACAACCTGGGCCTGATTATGCGGCGGCAAAACAAGCTGGATGAGGCCATTGACTGGTATAAAAAATCGCTGGAGATCATGCCTGAAAACACCGTGGCCATGCAGAACATGGCCAACGCCTACCGCCTGCAGGGCCAGAATGATCAGGCCATGGCCTGGTTTGAAAAGCTCATCCGCACCGACGCGGACAACCCCGAAGGCTATTTCGGCATGGGCACCCTGCATTTTGAACTGGGCAACCCTGAGAAAGCCCTGACCGCCCTGCTTGAAGCGGAAAAACTGTATAAACAGGCCAGCTCTCCCTATGTGATGGACGCGCAGCTGTACATTGGTCTTTCCTATTTCACCCTGCAGGACTGCGGCAAGGCCATGCCGTATCTGGCCCAGGTGTACAGCGAATTCAGCACCCAGGGCGGCATCAATTACGCCATGGGCCTGTGCTACCTCACCGCCACCACCCCCGATGCTAAACTGGCCAGGGAGTACATCACCAAAGCGCAGCAGGCAGGCTTTACCGTGCCTGAAGATGTGCTCAAGACCCTGGAAACCGCCCCTTAGCTCCACCGATCCCCGGCCCTCACTTCAAGTGAGGGCTTTTTTACACCTCGTTTCACCCCGTCATTTTCCGCAGCATGGTCACCAGCACCTGCACGGCGCGGGTGTATTCCTCCAGCGAAATATGCTCATTGGGGGTGTGGTCGAGGGATGAATCGCCGGGGCCGTAAACCACCGCCGGACACTGCCAGACCGGCGCCACTGTGTTCAGGTCGGCTGTCCCGGCTTTATAGACAAAGCTGGGTGCGCCGCCCTGGCTGCGGATGGCGCTGAGCAGGGCGCGCACCGGAGAGGTGTTTTTCTCGCAGGCCCAGGCCGGCACCGGCAGGCCTTTGCGAATCACCTCCGCGCCGGCAGCCAGCTCTTCCAGCTCGTTGTACCACTGTTCGGGCGGCATGGATACCGGCAGGCGGGTGCTGAGCTTCAGCGTGGCCCACTGTTCAAAGCCGTCGCCCCCCGATTCAATGCTGTGCAGGGTGGGGATCACCTGGTCGAAAATGCGCGATTCTTCCGCATTATAGGCGCTGGCATAGGCTTTGATGGCCAGCCACGCATCCACGGCCGCTTCGCAGGCGGTCTGTTCGCCGCTGGCAGCATGCACCTGGGTGCGCCGCAGGGTGATTTCCGCCGCGGCTAGGCCCTTGTAGCCCAGGGAAATGCGGTCCCAGCGGTTGGGCTCGCCGATGATGGCGAAATCGGGGCGGTACTGCCCGGCGGCATAGCGCGCGCCGTCAGAGTTGCGCTCCTCATCCACCGCGCCGATCACCACGAACTGCCAGCCTTCCACCGCCCCCACCTGCGCCACCGCGTCCACAAAGCAGGCCAGCGGCGCCTTGGCATCCACCGAGCCGCGCCCATAGAGCACGTTCTCCTCAATGCGCATGGGAATCTCCCCGGGCACGGTGTCGATATGCCCCAGCAGCACCATCTGGCGCGCGCCCTGGCCCATCAGCCCCACGGCATTGCCGGCGCCGTCCACAAAAGCATCATCAAACCCCAGGTTTTTCATGCGTCCGGTCAACCAGGTGGCGGCGCCCTGTTCCGCGCCGGAGGGGCTGTAATGTTTCACCAGTTCAATCAGGGTTTCAGTCATGGTTTTTCTCCTCTTTCAATTTTCCTCAGCCGCATCCCCCGTCAGAACGGCGGCAAGGGCGGCGGCGGCGGTATCGAGCTGCGGATAGGTGATCACCAGCGGCGGCAGCAGCCGGATGACGGTCATACCGGCATTCAGCGCAATGATCTGCCTTTCCTGCAGGGCCTTGAGATAAGGCGCCGCTTTTTGTTTGAGCTCGATGCCGATCATCAGGCCCAGTCCGCGCACCTCGCGAATGTGCGGCGAGGCTATGGCTTTCAGCTTTGCCAGCAGATACGCGCCTTTTTCGGCCGCCTGGCCGGGCAGGTCTTCGGTGGTCATCACCTCCAGGGCGGCCAGGGCCGCCGCGCAGGCCAGCGGGTTGCCGCCAAAAGTGGAGCCGTGCGCGCCGGGGACCAGGTTTTGCACCTTTGGCCCCAGCAGCACCGCGCCCATGGGCAGGCCTCCCGCCAGTGATTTGGCGCAGCAGAGCAGGTCGGGGGTAATGCCGCTGTGCTGGTAGCCAAACATCTTTCCGGTGCGGCCAAAGCCGGTCTGCACCTCGTCCATGATCAGCAGGGCACCGCGCTGCGCGCAGATGGCCTGGGCTGCCTCAAGGTAACCCGCTTCCGCCGGATAGACCCCGCCCTCGCCCTGCACCGGCTCCAGAATCAGCGCGGCGGTTTCCTCGGTGACGGCCTTCTCCAGCGCTTCGACCTGGTTATAGGGCACATGGCTGAAACCCGGCACCAGCGGTTCAAAAGGTTCGCGGTATTTTTTGTTCCAGGTGGCCGAAAGCGCCCCCAGGGTGCGCCCGTGAAAGCCGCGCATGGCTGCGATGATGCCGCTGCGCCCGGTGGACAGGCGGGCAAATTTGACCGCCGCCTCAACCGTTTCAGTCCCCGAATTGCAGAAAAACACCCTCTCCAGCCCGGGGGTGAGGGCGGTGAGCCGGGACATCAGGGCGGCGCGCTGATCATTGGGAAAGGTTTCAAAAAGGGTGACCAGGCGGGCTGCCTGAGCGGCGATGGCCGCGGCCACTTTGGGATGGGCGTGGCCCAGGTTGGCCACCCCATGCCCTGAGGAGCAGTCGAGATAGGCCTGGCCGCCAGCGTCCCACAGGGTGGCGCCTTCGCCGCGCACAAAAGCCAGCGGCTGCTTGGCATACACGCCGGAGGTGTGGCGCGCCTCCGTTTCGATGATATCGGTTGAGCTCATTGAAAGATCCATTTTCTTCTCCTCAAATTTCGTCACTGCCCTCAGTGTTTTGGCATCAGCTGTTGAAAGCGCTCAGCAGCGGTTTGGTTGATTTTTTGTAACCGCTGATGTCACATTTCTATCCTTCTTTGCATTTTCAATGCTTTCAATCAGCACTGTAACTGCATGGGGAGTTTTTGCCCAGCTTTGGGGGCAAAAACGCCCCCAATTAACGGTCTCCCCCGCCCACGGGCGGGCCTGCCCTCGCTACTGCGGGGGAAAGGGGGGTGGGCAATCTTTAATATGACATTGTTAAAGTAATTACAGGCTGGTCACTGAATGTGCGTGCCGGCGCCGGCCAGCGCCGCCGAAACCGGGTTTGCCGCGCGCCCGTCGGCAATGATCACCCGGCCGGCGCCGTTTTGCAGGGCTTCTTCGGCGCCCAGCACCTTCTTTTTCATGCGTCCCTGGGCCATTTCCAGCGCTTCGGGCAGGCGGGCCTGCGGCAGCTGGCGGATGAGGGTGCTTTCATCGGGAAAGGCGGCCATCAGGCCCGGCGCGGCGGTCAGCAGCACCAGAACCTCGGCTTTCAGCGCGCCCGCCACACTGGCCGCGGCGCGGTCGGCATCCACGTTCAGCGCTTCGCCTTTTTCGCTCACCGCCAGCGGGGCGATCACCGGCAGGCAGCCGGCTGCCAGCAGGGTTTCCAGCAAGGCGGTGTTCACCTGCTCGATTTTGCCGGTGTAATCGTCATGGATGATTTTACGTTTCCCGTTTTCAACGCTTTGCACGGCATCCTTGCGTGTGGCGGTGATCAGGCGGCCGTCCAGGCCGCTGAGGCCAAAGGCATTGATCCCCAGGCCCTGAAGCTGTTCCGTCAGCAGCGAATTGACCTTGCCGTTGACCGCCATCAGGAACACTTCCAGGGTTTTGCGGTCAGTGTAACGCGAAGTGTAGCCGGAGGGCGAGGTGATGAATTTGGGCGGAGCGCCCAGGGCTTCGCCGAGTGCGTTGGCCTCCGCCGAGCCGCCGTGCACCAGCACCAGTTTCTGGCCTGCCGCCAGCAGCCTGGCCGCGTCGGCGCAGATGGCTGAGAAATCGACGCCTTCAGCGCCGCCCAGTTTGACCACAATGATAGATTCAGCAGGCATTGTTTTTTCTCCTATATGACCGCTTTAGCCGTTCTAAAATGAAACTGCTTCAACAATGTCACATTTCTATCCTTTTCGGATTCATCTTTTTTAGAGCGGATGCAGGCCGGGAAAATCCAGGCCGGTCATCTCATCCCAGCCCATTACCAGGTTCAGGCACTGCACGGCGCTGCCGGCGGCGCCTTTCATCAGGTTGTCGATGGCGCACAGCGATACCACATGCCCGCTGCTTTCATCCAGCTCGAAGCCGATATCGGCATAGTTTGAGCCCGCCAGCACCTTGGGCTCTGGCGCGCGGTAAATGCCGCGCTGCTCTTTGACCACACGGATGAAGGGGTTTTCACTGGCCGCGGCGCGGTAGGCCTTCCACAGGTCTTTAGTGGTCACGCCCGGCTTCACCTGGGCATGCGCCGTGGCCAGCACCCCGCGCACCAGGTCCACTGCCGTCATGGTCAGCGAAACATGGCTGAGCCCCATCTCCTGGATCACTTCGGCGGTGTGGCGGTGGCCAAAGGCCGAAAAAGTGCGAATGACATTGGCGCGCTCGGCATGGTGCGAACCAGCATTACCCTCCGCGCCCGATTCCGACGAACCCACCTTGATCTCGACGATCACCGGGCTGACCGGGTCAATGAGACCGGCCTTGACCAGCGGCAGCAGGGCCAGGTTGCTGGCGGTGGCGTTGCAGCCCACCCCGCTGATGTAGCTGGCGCCGGCCATTTCGGCGCGGTGCAGTTCGGGCAGGCCGTAGACAAAGCGGGCCGGCCATTCAGGGGCAGCGTGCGGCGCGCCGTACCATTTTTCATACAGCGCCATGTCTTTGAGGCGGAAATCAGCGGAAAGATCGATGATTTTGCCCGCCAGCCCGGCAAAACCGGCGATCTTTTTCTGGGCTTCGCCGTGCGGCAGGGCCAGAAACAGCACATCCACCGGCTCCAGCTGCGCGGGGTCGCAGAATTTGAGCTGGGTGCGCTTGCGCAGGTTGGGATGTACCTGGTAGAGATATTCACCCAGGTGTGAGCGTGAGGTGGCCTGTTTGACGGCTGCCTGGGGATGGCCCAGCAGCAGGCGCAGCAGTTCGCCGCCGCCGTAGCCCGATGCGCCAACAATGGATACATTGATCATGCTGCCTGCTCCTTTACCTGCCGGGCGGCCTGGGCCGCTTCCAGCACATAATTGACAATTTCACCGGCAATATCCACCCCGCTGACGGGCTGGGCGGTGTGAAATTCCATGGTGTGGTTGACCTCGTTGACCAGCAATCCCTTTTGGGGATGCTCCACCAGATCCACTGCCAGCACGCCCCCGCCCACGGCCTGGGAGGCCTGCAGGCACAGTGCTTCCATTTCCGGGGTCAGCGGGCAAAGTTCGCCTTCGCCGCCGCGCGCCGTGTTGGTGATCCAGTGGGCCGATTTGCGGTAAATGGCGGTCAGAACGCGGTCGCCGACCATGATGGCGCGGATATCGCGGCCGGGTTTCTCAATATATTCCTGAATGTAAAAGACCGAATGCTGCACTGAGCCGAGGGTGGCCTTGTGTTCCAGCACGGCCTCAGCGGCATCGCGGTCGTTGATTTTGGCCAGCAGGCGCCCCCACGAACCGACCACCGGCTTGAGCACCACCGGGTAGCCGAAGGTTTCAATGGCTTCGAGGGCTGCCTCGGGGGTGAAAGCGGTCATGGTATGGGGCTGCGGCAGGCCGGCGCGCGCCAGCACGGCGCTGGTCACCAGTTTGTCGCCGCAAATTTCGGCCACCACGGCGCTGTTCACCGTTGGCACGCCAAAGGCATTCAGCATGCGCAGGGCATAGAGGCCGCTGGTGTAGCTGATGCTGCGTTCCAGCACGGCGTCAAAAGCCTGCCAGGGCTCCGGATGGTCGAGATCGAAGGCGATCTCGCGGTCATCCAGCCGCTCATAATCCACGCCGCGCTTTTCCATCGCGCCGAAAATCCATTTTTCCTCCACCCGCACCCGCGAGTAGATCACGCCAAGATGATATCGTTTTTGCATCACGCGCTCCCGCGGGGGTTATTCCCCCCAATCTTCCTGTTCCATCGGCGCAAGCTGGCAGGCCGCCGGGTTCAGCGCGGTGATCTCCAGATCCACACCGCAATCGGGGCAGACGATGATTTCGCCAACTTCGGTGCTGGCTTCGAGGGTGATTTCAGCCTCACATTCGGGGCAAACGACAGTGTTCATGATTTTTCTCCTTGGAGCAGGTTTTGAGCTTGTTCAATCTGCTGGGCCACCGCCTCAGGGGCGGTGCCGCCGGCGGCGCTGCGCCGCTGCACAGCTTCCAGCGGATCAAAGACGCGGGTCACATCGGCCTCAAAGGGGCCCAGGCTTTGCCATTCAGCCAGCGAAAGCTGGTCGAGGGGCAGGCCTTTTTGCGCGGCCAGGCGCACGGCCCTGCCCACCGCCGCATGCGCTTCGCGGAAGGGCAGCCCTTTGCGTACCAAATAATCGGCCAGGTCGGTGGCCAGCAGCCCGGGGTCGAGGGCGGCGCGCATTTTATCTGCGCGGATGGTCATGGTTTCCAGCGCCCCGGCCAGCACCGGCAGGATGGCCAGCAGGGTGTCGGTGGCCTGGAAGACAGGCGCCTTGTCTTCCTGCAGATCCTTATCATAGGTGGAGGGCAGCCCTTTGAGGGTGGCCATCAGCCCGGTCAGCAATCCCAGCAGGGTGCCGGCCTTGCCGCGCGCCAGTTCAAACAGGTCGGGGTTTTTCTTCTGCGGCATCAGGCTCGACCCGGTCGAGAAGGCATCTGACAGTTCAAAGAAGCCAAACTCGGCCGTGGTGAACAGCACCATGGCTTCTGAAAGCCGGCTGAGGTGCTGGCCGGTGAGGGCGGCGCAAAAGAGAAATTCGGCGGCAAAATCGCGGTCCGAAACCGCATCCAGGCTGTTCTCGGCGGGGCGGTCAAAACCCAGGGCCGCGCTCAGGGCTTCGCGGTCAATGGGGAAGGCCGTGCCGGCCAGCGCGCCGCAGCCCAGCGGCAGCACAGCCGTGCGGCTGCGCAGGTCAGCCAGGCGGCTGCGGTCACGCTGGAGCGCCCAGAAATGGCTCAACAGCCAGTGAGCCAGGGTGATGGGCTGGGCGCGCTGCAGGTGGGTGTAGCCGGGCATCAACACGGTCTGATTGCGCCGGGCCACCGCCAGCAGGGCGGCCTGCAGACCGGCGATGGCCTGATCCACCTGCGGCAGGGTCTCCAGAAGCCACAGGCGGAAATCAGTGGCCACCTGATCGTTGCGGCTGCGGCCGGTGTGCAGTTTTCCGGCCGCCGGCCCGGCCAGCTCGCCCAGCCGCCGTTCCACCGCGGTGTGAATGTCTTCGTCTGTTTCGACGAAAACGAAGGCGCCGCTGGCAAATTCGGCCGCAATGGCCTGCAGGCCGGCGCAGATGGCGGCATGTTCTGCCGCATCGAGAATGCCAGCTTCAAGCAGCGCGCCAGCCCAGGCGATGCTGCCGAGCACATCCTGCGCGGCCAGCCGCCGGTCAAAGGGCAGGGATGTGTTGAGCATCCACGCTTTTTCGTCCAGTTTGGTTGAGAACCGTCCTCCCCATAGGGTCATGACGCCTCCTTTAGGCAAATCAGTCGCGTTTGAAGCGGGAATAATCGGGTTTGGGCATATCCAGGCCAGAGATGGGCAGGCCGTTGAGGGCGCGCACTTTGAGGCTCAGGCCAAACAGGCGGATAAAGCCCTCGGCCAGGCTCTGATCATAGACATCTTCCTGGCCAAAGGTGGCAAAGTCCTCGCGGTACAGGCTGAAGGGGCTGACGCGGCCGGCGCTGATGATGTTGCCCTTGTAGAGCTTGAGGCGCACCGTGCCGGTGACCGGACCCTGGGTGCTGTTGACAAAGGCGTCCAGCGCCTCGCGCAGGGGGGTGAACCACAGGCCGTTGTAGGTCAGCTCGGCGTATTTGATGGCCACGTGCTGTTTGAAATGCAGGGTTTCGCCATCCAGCACCAGTGATTCAAGTTCGCGGTGGGCAAAGAGCAAAATGGTGCCGCCGGGGGTTTCATATACGCCGTGCGATTTCATCCCCACCAACCGGTTTTCCACCAGGTCCACCCGGCCGATGCCGTGGGCGCCGCCAATGGCATTGAGCACTTCGATGATTTTGGCTGGCGAAAGCTTTTCGCCGTTGACCGATACCGGGGTGCCGCATTCGAAGGCAATTTCCACATAGCCGGCTTCTTCGGGGGCGTTCTCAGGCGAGGTGCTCATCTGGAACATGCTCTCTTCGGGCTCGTTCCACGGATCTTCGAGCAGGCCGCCCTCATGCGAAAGATGCCAGAGGTTTGAATCGCGGCTGTAAATGGATTTGATGGTGGCGGTGACGGGCACATTGTGCCTGGCGGCATAGGCAATGGCATCTTCGCGCGAGCGGATTTCCCATTCGCGCCAGGGGGCGATGATTTTCAGGCGCGGGTCCAGCGCCATCACGGTCAGCTCAAAGCGCACCTGGTCGTTGCCTTTGCCGGTGGCGCCGTGAGCCACAGCATCGGCGCCCACCTGGTGCGCCACTTCCACCAGGTGCTTGGCGATCAGCGGGCGGGCGGCCGAGGTGCCGAGCAGGTACTTGTGTTCGTAAACAGCCCCGGCTTTGAGCATGGGGAAGAGATATTCAGCAGCCAGTTCCTCGCGCAGGTCGAGGGCAATGAGCTGGCTGGCGCCGCTGTTGAGGGCTTTTTTCTCCAGTCCGGCCAGGTCTTCGTCGCCCTGGCCGACATTGGCGCAAAAGCACACCACTTCGCAGCCGTAGTTTTCCTTGAGCCACGGAACAATCACAGAGGTGTCGAGCCCGCCGGAATAGGCCAGGACCACTTTTTTGATGGACGGTTTTTGTTTGGCAGCCATTTCTTTTTTCTCCTTGTTGGATCTGCAACCCTGTCTGAACGCGGCCCAGGCAGGGGGAAATAAAAAAACAGCTCTCCGAGAAGGAGAGCTGTTTGGGTTGACTTAAGCTGATGTGGGGAAAATTAGGGTTATCTGGCGTTCAGCGCGTCATCCAAAGCGGAAACTCCCGGTCTTCTCGGAGAGAAGCGGGATCGGACGACGGGAGCGGAGGAGCACAGATTGGTCAAACATTAGGCGCTATTCTATCACCGTTGGAAAATACGTCAAGGTCATTGGTGAAATTGCTCAGGGTTTTGAAGTATTTCGCAAATGATGACTGAAGTTTTGGCGGGGCTGTTTGTTCCCGTGTGCTTGTTTTTGTGATAGACTCCAATTAGGCTTACCTCGGTGATTTGCAGGTTTCAGAGCTTTCAATTTACCGAAGAAGGTCTTTTTTGCAACCTTTTCCTGACTTAAAGAAAGGTGTGAAAAGGCTTGGTCACCTCAATGGGTTAAACCCAAGTTTTAGGGTAAAATGGAGCCGTAGAAAATTATGATGTACCCGGCTTGTGAATATTTTTTCGGTTTCATCAGGCTCAACCTTCAGATCTCCTTTCTGCCTGAGAGGACAAAATTTTTATTGTCAGCAGAATAATAAAGAAAGGACACAAACTTTTGCTTATGACCCTTTCCGTGATTGTCCCGGCCTATAATGAAGAAAAAACAATTGAAAAGGTGCTGCAGGCCCTCCAGGAAAAAGTGCCGCAAGTCACCGAGATCATTGTGGTGGATGACGGCTCGCGGGACCAGACCGCTGCCCTGGTGGAAAAAGCTGCCGCAGCCGACGGGCGCATTCGCCTGATCCGCCAGCCGCAAAACCAGGGCAAAACAGCCGCCCTGCGCACCGGCTTTGCCGCTTCAACCGGGGATATCGTCATTGTGCAGGACGCCGACCTGGAGTATGATCCGGCCGATATCCAGCATGTCATTGACCCCATTCTTGAAGATAAGGCTGATGTGGTCTTTGGCTCGCGTTTTCTGGTGCGGCGGGCTGCGCGGATACTCTATTTCCGCCATTACATGGCCAACCGCTTCCTCACCTTTTGCTCGAACCTGCTGACGGACATCAATTTTAGCGATGTGGAAACCTGCTACAAAGCTTTTCGCGGCGATATCATTCGCAAAATGATCATCACCTCCTCTGGTTTTGGCTTTGAAATTGAAGTCACGGCCAAAATTGCCAAGCTGGGCTGCCGGGTTTATGAAGTGCCGATTTCCTATTATGGGCGCACCTACCAGGAAGGCAAGAAAATCGGCTGGAAAGATGGTTTTGATGCCCTGTATTACATTCTCAAATTCAATTGGTTTTGCAGTTTGAAGGACTCTTTTACCAGTCAACCAGTCTTACTGTCCTCACAAAACCAAAATTAGGAGATGATGAAAATGATGAGCATATATTTCAAAGCAAATTCAATAACGGGGCAATAAAAATGGATAAATTGAAATTAATTAAGGAAAATTTATTACTTGGCCATAAATCAATTGCGAAGAAATTTGATTTATGGATTGGTTTTATCCTGCTGGTTATATGGGCCGTGTTCCAATACTCAAAAGGGTATGAGTTTTACGCATTGTTTTTAATTGTCGTTTTCTTAATCCTTCTTATAGCCCGCCCTTCTTACTTCGTTTTGGTTGCTATATCAGTGCTAATTTTCATTCCTCAAACGGTGCCCACACTAGATACATTGGTCAGATTAAAAATGGCAAACGAGAAGGCACTGTATATGACCAATGAAACGTTAAACTCAATATTCACACCCGGTGCTGGTATAGAAGTTCTACCTCCTGCAGCCTTGCAGGGTCTCCAATTATTACAAACTCACCAAGTGGAAAATTACAAAATATCAGATAGAATGTTTCAAGATTTATTAATCAGGCAGCGTATTGTAGAATCAGCCTGGCCCATTAAAATGGAAGATTCATCCCCCTATTTGTTGGTTTTTCTTGATGAGATAAACAATAACCCTGCATGCACAGAAATTGATAAAGAAAAGGATATTGCCCTTGTCTACTGCAACTAATTTAATTAAATTGTTTTTACTCATCAATCTGGGATTGTTTTACTTTTTAGGTTTGGGTTGGGTTATTATTGGACCCTTATTACATGGAAGTCTGATAAAAAAAACTAAAGATTTCTCATTGCTGCAAGAAGTCCCCCTAGCTTTATTATGTGGAATGATTATTAATTTGGGGATCTTTTTATGCGTTCAGGGGTTAATTGCCAGCTTACTCATGGGTGGTTTCATTGCCGTTTTGGGCTTTGTTTGTTTCGGATTCTATTTTTTCCGATATCACTATAAACAAGTATTGGCCCCCATTTTTATGAATAAATGGATTGGTGCTATTATTCTTTGTTTGATATACCTTGGGGCTGTCTTTGCTGACCCTTTGATCGAATGGGACGCCCGGTCCATTTTTTTTCTACACAGTAAGATGATTTTTACTGCTGGCTCTATTGGCCCTTCTGCGGGATGGCTTCATCCCTCAGTTGTTTTTTCACATGTAGAGTACCCTAATTTAATTCCGGCAATAGCGGCTCAAGTATCTTATGTAGTGGGTTTTTGGAATGAATTTTTCCCAAAAATCTCACTATTTTATCTCCTTGTACCCGCCATAATCTGGTTATTTACTTTTGCTCGTAAATCCTTTAGTTTTATTGCTTTATTGCTCTTTATTCCACTATCTCTACACATGTGGCTTGTAAATGGCCTGCAAGATGGAAATATTGCCTTGTTTTTCTCAATAGCTCTGCTTCTTTTGGGCAGATTTTCAGACACTCACCAAAAAATCGATTTAGTATCTGGTCTGTGTTGTTTGTTGACAACAATTTTGATCAAAAATGAAGGGAATTTAGTCATATTGTCTGCGATTATTCCATTAATCGCATTTAATTGGATTTCTCTCACGAAAATTTCTCAAGACAAGTCTTTTTCTTTGGTGGTAAACATTAATGTCCCATTCTTCGAAAAGCCTTTTTCGATAAAAAATCTCATAAAGAACCATTGGAAACACATTTTAATCAGCTTAATTTTAATTTCACCTTATATTATTTGGAATATATATAAAACGACTTTAAACCTTCCAAATGATTTGGAAATTGGCACAATCCAATCTGTGCAAAGAATTGTAAACCGTCTGAATGATGGTTCTTACATGCTTATCATCCAAAATGTATATGATCAAATAAAAGGCTCATTGTTGCTTTTGGGCTTACTGTTTTTTGCCTCTGTTGCCTGGCATAGAGGGATTTATTTGCCCAAGGATAGTCTTCTAGCGATCTTTGCTACAACAATATATTGTATGGGGATAATCACGATTTACTTGCTTACGCCAGCAGATTTAAATTGGCATCTGACAACTTCTATTAATCGAACAATGCTGCCAGTTTCTGCAGGCTTTCTTGTATCCACCTATTTTATTTTGAATTCAATTGAGACTGGCAAAAAAATATCAAGATAGGACAAAAAAAACAGATCCAGGACGTTCTGGAAACAGCAGTCCTGGACCTGTTTTCTCGCTCCATGCTTATTTTATGTGTAATGCCTTAAGCCGTTTTCCAAAGAATCAGCGTTAGCTATTTAATGGCAATAATTCTAAGGCGATCACATATCAAAGATCACCCTTTCTCCAGGATCATTTTGGACATAATATCATGACGTTATTGGCCATGGGATTGCCCGGATCCAAACGCAATGCATTTTCAGCGTTGCGCCTGGCAAGGTCGCAGCGTTGGGGCTTCATATTCATATAGGCATCTGCAAGGTAAGCATAAGGCGCTGCACGCTTAGGCGCGGCTGTAATCCAATCATTAAATATACTTACACAAGCTTCATATTGCTGGAGTTGGAGATAAGAAGACCCTAAAGCAATGTAGGTGGAATCATTTCTTATTTCATCATTAGGTTTAGATGAGGCATAGGCTTTGGATAAATAATCCACTGCCTGTGAGTAATTACCCAAATTAAAGTATGACCATCCAGCGTAAGCCAGGGCAATCGGATAATCATCATTATACATTTTGTTCCAATAAGTGTTCCATTTTTGGGCGCTGGTAATTGTCCTTTCCCAATCCCACTTTGAGAAATATGCTGAGGTAAGTCCATAGTATGCTTCAAGGCTTTCCTGAATACCCAGGGAAGCGCCGAATTCGAGAAGCGCCGAATCATAGTTTTTTTGGTAGGCATAAATGGTACCCATGGCGGCATGCGCTAAAGCGCCGCTATCAGGGCAATTTTGCAGCCATTCTTGGGCAAGCAGCAGTGCTTCATCGGGATTGCCCTCGAAAAGAACCGTGTAGGTCAGCACATAATAAGCCCGCACATTTCCTGTTCGATTGATATCCAGGGATCTGTAAGCGGCATCGATAATTTTATTTTTATCCACATTGCTTGAGTAATAGATATAAGCCAGGTTGGCCCAGCCGCGGGCATCATCCATTTTTAGGAGGTTATACTTCTGGCATTGTTCTTCCCCCTTTTTCCAGTCGCGGATTGAGGTGTAGGAATCACAAAGGGCAAACTGGCTTTCGGCATCATCCGGAAGCTGTTTATTCCAGTTGAGCGCTGTGTCTAATGCGCCATTGATCTCGCCAGCTTTTCCGTAGGTATTCCACAGTGCCTTCCAGGCTGCGCCGTTCTTGTTATCCAGAACCGTGACCTTGCGGTAATAATCAATGGCTCCGGTGATATCGCCAGTTTGTTCAAGCACATTTCCCGCAGTCAGCAAAGCCTCAACATCCGTGGGGCTGGCGGCCACCCAGTTTTGCGCCCAGCCAACCGCATCATTGATCCGGTTCCATTGAATATATAGTTTGGTCAGTTGTTTGAGGCCATCCGCATCATTGGGCCAGCGCTGCAGAAAACCGGTGTAGATTTCTTCCGCCTTTTCATAATTGCCCTTGGCAATCCAGTTATCGGCCTGACCAATTAAAGCCTTTTGCGCGCCTTCGGCGGCCTGGTTTTTGTCTTCATCTGCAACGTTGTTCAGTCCAGCCACTTTGTTGAAAGCCGCTTCAGATTTATCGTACTCCTGTGTATGCAGGTAAGCATTCCCCAGTTTCAGCAAAGCGTCTTTATCTTCGGGAGCTGCGTTCACCCAGGTCTGGTAATACTGGCTGGCCTGAGGCCAGTTATCCAGCATTTCTGCCGACAGGCCGGCGCCAGCCAGTGCATCCGGGTTTTGCGGTTGGCTTTCCAGCACCTGCTGGTAGAGGGTCAGAGCTTCAGCATAGTTCTTGTCTTTCAGCGCTTTTTCGGCCTGGGCCATGGCCCGCGCGCCGGTGAGAGCGCGGAAGCCAAGGAAGCCGCCCACGCCCAGCAGGATCAGGCCAATCAGGCCCACCACCAGCCAGATGGCCAGCGGAGGAATGCGGAAGCCGCTGGCTTCTTTGGCTCCGCCTTTGCCAGCCTTGCCAAACAGGGCTTCTTCAAAAGCAGCGGCAAACTCGCCAGCACTTTCATAGCGGTTTTCTGGCCGTTTGGCCAACGCTTTTAAGATCACCTGTTCCAACTGCGGCGGAATATCGCGAAACTGGCGCATGGGCGGCGGATTGGCATTGAGATGATCCACCAGAATCTTGGTGCTGGCGCCCTGGAAGGGTTTCTGCCCGGCCACCATTTCATAGACCACCACCCCCAGCGAGTAAATATCCGACTGGCGGGTCAGCGGTTCGCCCTGAATTTGCTCAGGTGACATATAAGGCGGCGAGCCAACCACAATGCCGGTGCGGGTGGCGCCGCTTTCACCTGAAACGCGCACCAGGCCAAAATCCACCAGCTTGGGCACCAGTTTGTTGGGGCTGTGGGGATCATGCTGTAAGAGAATATTGGAAGGTTTGATATCGCGGTGAATGATGCCTTTTTGGTGTGCCGCATCCAGGGCGCTGGCCACGCCTTTGAGCACTTCGCAGATTTCTTCCAGCGAGAGTTTCTTGCCTTCACCTACCCGGTAATCCAATGATTCGCCATCCACAAATTCCATGACGAAGAAAGGCACCTGGCCGGCCTGATAGACAAAGTCGAACACTGAAACCACGTTGCCGTGGCCCGAAAGCCGCGCCACTGCCCGCGCTTCGCGCGTGAAACGCTGCATCATGTCTTCGTCGCGGGCGTATTCGTCGCGCACCACTTTAATGGCCACCTTGCGGCCCAGGTTGGGGTCATAGCCTTCCCAGACCACGCCCATGCCGCCTTCGCCAATTTTGCGCCGCAGTTCGTAGCGGCCGAACTGGCGCGCCCCGGTTTGCACCTGGATGATGCTGCCGTCTCTTGCCCCAGCCTGTTCAAAGGTCATATCCAGGCGGATTTCCAGTTTGCGCATATTTTCCACCAGGAAAAACTGCCAGTTGGCAGTTGGATCCAGACCCAGGGCGGCCAGGATATCCCCTATCATATCTTTGAGGCGGATATCACCTGAAATTTCAAGCGCCGTCAGGGGGCGGCTGTTAACATCTTGGAAAGATAAACGAAGGACGGCCATAGGTTCCTCCAAATAAAAAGTGATGCTTATATTATACTGTCAATCCATTATTCTGTTGCCTCCGGAATCGGCCAGTGCAGCAATGATAGCGCAGCAAAAGTCGGGCAGGTCGTTGGGCACGCGGCTGGTGATGATGTTGCCATCGCGCACCACCGGTGCATCCACATATTCCGCTCCGGCATTGATCAGATCGTCGCGCACCGCCAGCACGCCGGTGGCGCGTTTGCCGCGCATCACGTGTCAATAGACCCACGTGAATGCTCCACACGTATTCACCCAAACTGCGCCAGAGATCTTCAGTAACAATGTGCCACTTTCACAAGGCAGGTTAAAGAAATCGGCATATGATTTTAAGTCGGTTTCTGGTCATCTTGAAGCAGCCTCTGTTCACTCAAATGGCCCATATTATGATGTTTATCTGGTTCAATTGTTGAATGCCGCCGAGTACAGGGAAAGCGCAGTTCAGGGCATTCGGGCCGGCGTCATTGCCGTGATCCTGTCCGCTGGCGTGCTGGTGTTTATCCTCTCCGCCCGGCTGGCAGACCGCTCTCTGCGCGGCCTGGCCCGGCTGAAGGCTCTGCTGCCCGCCCTGGGGCTGGCTTTGCTGGCCTGCCTTGATGTGCTGTGGATCGTCCGCCTGGTCAACCCCGGCTGTGGATAAAGTCTATTCAGGTGAAGTAGCCGCGCTGTTCCCATCAAACATCCCCATTTTCGCCAGATGCGGGTATAATATACCCCTATACAAGATAATTTTCACCTTATATGGGCTAATTACCCGTTTTCTGGAGCACCCTCATGGCAAAAGATCTGTTTAATTTTGAAGCTGAATTCAAGCTGGGTATTGATGAAATTGACCAGGAGCATATCAAGCTGGTCAACATGCTCAACACCGTCCACCAGTTGATCACCGACGGCAGCAAGAGCAAGGCCATCGAATATTTCAGCTTGACCATCGCCCACTATGTGGTGGATCACTTCGCCCACGAAGAAGCCTTCATGGCGCGCATTGGCTTCCCCCAGCTTGAAGACCATGCCAAAGTGCATGAGAACTTCAAAAACGCGTTCATTAAATCGCTGCCGCGCCTGGCCAATTACGATGAGGCCGCCTTCCGCGCCGCTCTCACCGACACCTTCACCTGGATCGTCAACCATATCGGGCGCACCGACCGGAAATACGCGCAGTTTTACCTGGCGCAGACGCAGCAGCCGCCTGCCGCCGGACCAGCCTGAACGGATTTATCCACCGCTTATCCCCAGAGCCGCCCCGGTTTATCCACCGGGCTGCGCCAATTTATCCACGTTATCCCCCGTAATTATCCACGTCTGCGGCGGGGTTATCCACAGTTTTTGGCCACTTATCCACAGCCCGCGTTCAGGGGGTGCGGGCGCAGCGGAAGCCGAGCTGGTCGCTGAACAGGTAGGCGGGTTTCTGGCTGCGGTTGGCGGTGCGCAGGCCGCTCCACAGGCTGTTCCAGGCGCCGCCGCGCACGGCCATGATATTGCCCACCGCCGGCCCCGGAGGATTGCTGGATGGCGAAACAGCATAATAAAGCGCGTCGTAGCGGTCATTCACCCATTCGGCCACATTTCCGGCCATATCCATGACGCCGTAGAGGCTGGCCCCGGCCGAAATGCTGCCCACCGGCGCCGTATCTCCCTGGCAGGTTCCGCCGTCGGGGGTGCTGGCGGCATTGGCCAGGCTGCAGCCGGGCAGGGCATCACTCCAGGGGTAGGCCTGGGGCGTTGATCCGCGGGCAGCTTTTTCCCATTCAGCCTCGCTGGGCAGGCGCTTGCCATGCCATTCGCAAAAGGTTTTTGCCCGGCCCCAGTCCACGTAAATGACCGGGTAACTGGCATAATCAGGATTGCCGTAATAATAGGTACGCGAATAGGAATAGAGGTTGTTGGGTTCGGTACACACACCTGCGCTCACGCAGCGGGCATAGGCGGCATTGGTCACTTCATATTTGTCGATCCAATAAGCGCTCAAATAGACGGTGTGCAGGGGCAGTTCGGCCTGATTGCTGCAGGGGTAGCCGCCGTTATGGTTCGGGTCGCAGCCCATTTGAAAAGTGCCGGCTGGTATCAGCACCATGTCGTCGGGCAGGAAATTGAGCATGACCACGGGGATGAAGAGCTGAACATCAGCGGGGGTTTGGGGGGCAGCCCCAACCGGCGCGGCAGCAGCCAGCGGCAGGGTCAGCGCCAGGCAAAAAATAACGGCAGAGCTCCATTTGCGTTTCATCACGCCTCCATCTGAAAAAAATATCCATCGAAAAGCGAAATAACGGTCTGAGCTGTATTATTGTGGCAAAGGCCGCCATCCGCTTTGCCCCCTGACGAGGGCAGGTTGGCAGGATAAAGCCGGTTTCCGGTGTGACCCATGTATCTGCACGCCTGCGCTGCCCAAGGTGCAAAACACGGCGCAAGCGCAATGTATTCAGCATTGTCAGGTTGGTTGCGAATTCTCTTTCATTATATCTGAATCGCCGGGCGGGGTGTCATGGAAAAAGCTCACTTTAAAAATGGGCTTGCCGTTCTGTGATATACTTATCACGAGTGTGCAAAGCTGTTTTGCGCGTTCCCATCTTGGCCTGGCTGTGAAAGGAGTGATCATCCATGAATCTTGTCAGCGTCAGGGTTGAAAAACCCGAAGCCACCAATTTTATTTTGGGGCAGTCTCATTTTATTAAAACCGTCGAAGATTTGCACGAAGCGCTGGTGAACGGCGTTCCGGGCATCCGTTTTGGCCTGGCTTTTTGCGAAGCCTCGGGCATGTGCCTGGTGCGCTGGTCGGGCAACGACCCCGCCCTCATTGAGCTGGCGCAGAAAAACGCGCTGGCCATCGGCGCCGGCCACAGCTTCATCATTTTTCTGGGCGAAAGTTTTTACCCGGTGAATGTGCTCAATGCCATCAAGATGGTGCCCGAAGTGGCCTGCATCTACTGCGCCACCGCCAATGACGCCGAAGTGATCATCGCCGATAACGGCACCGGCCGCGGCATTCTGGGCGTCATTGAAGGCGAAAAGCCCAAAGGCATCGAAGACGAAGCGGGCATTGCCTGGCGCAAAGGCTTCCTGCGCCAGATTGGCTATAAACTCTAGGCATTTCCCATTCTTTCAGGACACAGCCGCATGAATTCAGGCCGGGCGCGCACCCGCTACATCCTCACCCTCATCATCCTGGCAACCCTGCCCTGCTACTGCCTCGGCCTGGGAGTCTGGGTGCTGGGCCAGGCGGTCATTTCATCGGCCAACGCCACCCCCACCCCCCGCTTGCTGACCCCCAACCTGCCGCCCACGCAAACGCCCCTGCCCAGCGTCACGCCGTTCCCTTCCTCTGTGCCCACCTACACTCCCACTGTGACCTTCACGCCGACCACCAGCGCCACCCCAAGCCCTTCGCCCACGGTCACCCTGACCCTTACCACCACCCTGACCCTCACCGCCACCCCCACACCCACGGTCAGCGCCACGCCAACCGAGTTTGTGCCCACCCATACGGCCACGGCTGAACCTTCACTGACACCAACCCCGCTGCCCAGCGAGACCCCCACCCCCCCACCCAGCGAACCGGAAGTCACCGAAACTCCCACCGTTGCCCCCTAGCTGGGATTATTGATCAGGAGAGAAACCTTTTTCTATGATTGACATCGTCCCATTCCTCGAAAAAGTACTGTCTGTTTCAGGCCTCTCTAACCACGAGACCCCGGCGCGCGAAATCATCGCCGAAGCCTGGAAACCGCTGTGCGACGAGATGCAGGTCAGCCGTCTGGGCAGCCTGCATGCCCTGCGCCGCGGCAGCGGACCTGAACCCCGCCCGCGCCTGCTGATGATGGCCCATATGGATGCCATCGGCCTGATGGTCACGGGCATCAAGGACGGCTTTTTGCGCTTCACCCAGGTTGGCGGGGTGGATCCGCGCATTCTGCCCGGCCAGATGGTCACCGTGCACGGCCGCGAAGACCTGCCCGCCATGGTGGTGCAGCCGCCCGTGCGCCTGCTGCCGCCGGGTTTTGCTGCCAAGCCCGTCAGCATGGAGCACCTGCTGATTGATACCGGCCTGCTGCCGGCGGATGTGGAACGTTTGGTGCGCGTGGGCGACCTGGTTTCCTTCGCCCAGCCGCCGGTCCAGCTTGGCAAAAGCGCCCTCTCAGGTCACACCCTCGATAACCGCGCCTCGGTGGCGGCAGTGACGGTGTGCCTGGATGAACTGCAAAAACGCAAACACGTCTGGGATGTGTGGGCGGTGGCCTCGGTTTCTGAAGAGGAAACCCTGGGCGGCGCCTTCACCTCGGCCTTCGACCTGCGCCCCGACCTGGCCATCATCATTGATGTGACCTTTGCCAAGGGCCCCGGCGCCAACGAATTCAACACCTATCCCCTCGGCAAGGGTGTGGCCCTCGGCTGGGGCCCCAATGTGCATCCCGCCCTGCACAACAGCTTCAAAGACCTGGCCGAAACGCTGGAAATTCCCATTCACATGGATGTGATGCCGCGCATGTCGGGCACCGACGCCATGGGCGTGCAGGTGACCGCTGAAGGCATTCCCTGCATGGTGCTGGGCATTCCTCTGCGCTATATGCACACCCCCGTCGAAACGGTCAGCATCAAAGATATTCTCCGCACAGGCCGCCTGATGGCCGAATTTATTACCCGGGCCGAGGCGGATTTTGTGGAAAAAATCACCTGGGACAAATAACCCATGAATACAAACGCCACCCCCACCCCTGCGCCGGTTATTGGCGCAGAACAGCTTGAACTGCTTGAAAAATTGTGCAACGCCTGCGCCGTTTCGGGCGATGAAGGCGAAGTTCGCGCCATCATCACCGAACAATTGAAGGACGCGGCCGATGAAATGCGCACCGATGCCCTGGGCAACCTGCTGGTGACCAAACGCGGCAAAGGTGAAAACCGTGTGCGCGTGATGATTGCCGCGCACATGGACGAAGTGGGCTTCATGATCATGGAAGACAACGAAGGCGGCATTTTCCGCTTTGACACGGTTGGCGGCCTCGATGTGCGCCAGCTGGTGGGCAAGCCCGTGCTGGTCGGCAAGGAACACCTTCCCGGCGTCATCGGCGCCAAACCGATCCACTTCTGCAAGCGCGAAGAGCTGGAACAGACCATTCCGCTCGAAACCCTGAAAATTGACGTCGGTCCGGATAACGCCGGCAAGGTGAAAGTGGGCGACCGCGCTACCTTTGCCACACGCTTCACCCGGATTGGCCCGAGCCTGCGCGCCAAAGCCCTCGACAACCGCTTTGGCGTGGCCACCCTCATTGAGCTGGTGAAACACGCTCCCGATAATGTGGACCTGCTGGCGGCCTTCACCGTACAGGAAGAAGTGGGCCTGCGCGGTGCGCGTGTCAGCGGTTTTTCCCTCGATCCCGACCTGGCCATTGCCGTCGATTCGACGCCTGCCAACGACCTGCCCGCCTGGGATGACAGCGAAAACATCAGCTACAACACCCGCCTGGGCTTTGGCCCTGCCATCTACGTGATGGACAGCTCCACCATTGCCGACCCGCGCCTGGTGAAGTTCCTGGCGGCCACTGCTGAAGCCAACGGCATTCCCTACCAGTTCCGCCAGCCCGGCGGCGGCGGCACCGACGCCGGCGCCATCCACCGCCAGCGCGCAGGCATTCCCAGCATTTCTGTCTCCGTGCCCGGCCGCTACGCCCATTCGGCGGCTGGCCTGGCCCGCATTGAAGACTGGGAAAACACCCTGCGCCTGCTGCAGGCCGCGCTCAGCCAGCTTACGCCGGCTGTTTTACAACGTTAATTCTCTCGAATCATCTATTGAGGCAACCCATGAAAGAACTGATTAAAAAACTGATTGAAACCCCCGGACCTTCAGGCAGCGAACATGTGATTCGCGAAGTGATCCGCAAGGAAGTGGAAGGCCTGGCCGACGAAGTGCGTGTGGATGCCCTGGGCAACCTGATTGTCCGCAAAGGGACCAAAGCCGAAGGCGGCATGCGCGTGATGATTTCGGCGCATATTGATGAAATCGGCGTGATGGTCACCCATGTGGATGAAAACGGCTTTGCCCGCTTCATCGCCATTGGTGGCGTGGCTCCTCACACCTGCCTGGGCGGGCGCGTGTGGTTCATGAACGGCGCGCGCGGCGTCATCGGCGTGGAAAAAATCGAGAGCATGGATAAAATCCCCGGCCTCGAGAGCTTCTATATCGACACCGGCGCCACCAGCCGCGAAAACTGCCCGGTGAAGGTG
Organism: Chloroflexota bacterium; assembly: GCA_029561345.1. GTDB lineage: Bacteria > Chloroflexota > Anaerolineae > Anaerolineales > Anaerolineaceae > JAKQJC01. The sequence continues at coordinate 31,316 of JAKQJC010000043.1, forward strand.
GGCGATGTGGGCGGTTTTGAACGCCCCATGCTCGACCTGGGCGCCCGCCTGGTGGGCAAATCGATGGATGACCGCGTGGCTGCGGCGGTGCTGGTGGAAAGCCTGCGCCAGCTTAAGGAAACCCCCAACGAGGTTTATTACGTCTTCTCGGTGCAGGAAGAAGTGGGCCTGCGCGGCGCCACCACCGCGGCCTTTGGCGTGGCCCCCGAAGTGGGCTTTGCCGTGGATGTGACCCGCACCGGCGACACCCCCAAGGGCGCCAAGATGGAAGTGAGCCTGGGCAAGGGCGCAGCCGTCAAAGTGCGCGATTCGAGCTTCATCGCTGACCCGCGCGTGGTCAACTGGATGGTGAACACTGCCGAAGCCAACGGCATTCCCTACCAGATGGAAGTGTTGGAACGCGGCGGCACCGATGGCTACGCCATTCAAATTGCCCGCGCCGGCGCTCCGGCGGGCTGCGTTTCCGTGCCCTGCCGCTACATCCACTCGCCGTCCGAAATGGTCGATTACCAGGATGTGCTGAATGTGGTCAAGCTGGTCACCGCTCTGGTGGCCAATCCCATCAAACTCTAATCCATTTATTTGGTTTGCTCCGGCTGGTTTTTTTTCCGGCCGGAGCAAACCCATACCCATGAAATTTTCGCATTTATCCCCTTCATTTTTATACCCCATCCTGAATTTTCCAGCATCCTTCAGGCGTCTGTTTTGCCTGGGAATGATCCTGGTATTGGCCGCTGTGCTGGGCGCCTGCAGCGGCGGCTCAGGCCAGCCTTCCGCTGGCAGCCCCACTCATACCGCCTCGTCACTCACACCCACCCTTACCCCAAACGTCGAACCCACCCCGGCCCTCGATGCTGTGCAGAAACTGACCGTCTGGCTGCCGCCAGAATTTGATCCTGCTGCTGACACCCCGGCAGGACAAATGATCAAGGACCGCCTCGATCATTTTTCTTCCCTGCATCCTGAACTGCAACTCAAGGTGCGTCTGAAAACCTCGGGCGGCCCCGGCAGCATGCTCGACGCGCTGGCAGCGGCGCGCATTGAAGCCCCGGCTCTGGTGCCCGATCTGCTGCTGTTATCGCGAACCGATTTGGAAACCGCCGCCATCAAGGGGCTGGTTTCACCCCTCGACGCCTTGCCCGAAGTGCTGCCCAACAGCACCGATACCTGTACTTATGCCCGCGAACTGTCCCTGGTGCAGGGTGTGCCTTTTGGTGTGCCCTTTGCCGGCGATGCGTTGATCATGGCCACCCGCCCGGGCGACCAGCCGCCCGCCCTGGATTGGAGCACGCTGTTTAAGCAAATCGGCCTGCTCACCTTCCCCGGCGCTGATCCGCGCGCGCTGACTCTGCTGACCCTGTATCTTTCGACGGGGGCCTCCATTGAGGAAAACCAGCCGCAGTTGAACCTGGACCCGGTGAGCTTTGAAAACATCCTGGCTCTGCTCGATGAGGGCATTCATGCCGGGCGCATCCCGCGTTGGGTGACCCAATATGATGGTTTCTCATTTGCCTGGCAATCGTACCGCGACCAGCGCGCCAACCACACTGTGGTGTGGAGCCACATCCCCCTCAACGAGCCCACAGTGGATGCTGTGCTTACACCCATTCTCCCCCTGGATCCGCAAAATACGGTCATCCTGGCTGACGGCTGGGTTTGGGCTCTGACCGCCAGCAAGATCAGCTCGCAAACAGCTGCTCTGGAACTGGCTCAAATTTTCACTGAAGATGGCGCTCAATCAGGGCTCATTTCCAGCACCGGTTATCTGCCGCTTTATCCAACGGCCATGGAAGTGGGCGCCAACCCTGAACACCAGGCCCTTTTCAGGCAAATTTGCCTTACCGCTCGCTTGCGCCCGGCCAACGATGTGCTCAGCGGGTTGGGGCCGGTGATGCGCGATGCCGCTCTGCAGGTGCTGCGCGGCCAGCTCGAGCCTTCGGCTGCCGCCCGCGCCGCTGCCCAACAGCTTAAAGGACCCTGATGCTTATGAAACCTCAGCCCAAAGAAAAAAAATTCTCTCCCCTGGTTTTGATCGCCTTTGTCATCATCTTGTTTATCAGCAGCCTGGCCTGGAGCAGCCATCCGGTGCCGCAAAAACAGGCTGAGCCCACCCCCCAGGTGGAGGTGGAACCCAGCCCGACGCTTTCGCCCGCTGAAATGCCCGTGGTCAGCACCGACAACATCATCCTTTGGGGCGTTTTGCTGGTGGTGGTGGTGGTGGGCGGAACGCTGGCGGCATTCCGCCAGCCCGCGCCCGCGGGCCGCAAAACTAACGGTGCAAAGAAACGATAGCCGGCACCCGGTCAAACATCCAGAAGCCCACCGGCAGCCCGATGATGGTCAGGCTGATGGCGTAGGCAGCTTCCATCCACAAGGCGCTCAGCCACCAGCCGATCAGGACAAAATAGATGGCCCGCAGGACAATATTCACCTGTTCCGGTTCCACTGTGCGTGAGATCAGGCCGTCCTCGCCGCGCCGGGTGATCACCACACGGTGAGGGGGATTACGCAGGGCGATCACCTTGGGCAGGGCGTTCATCATCATCACCCCAAAGGGGATGCCAATGATGGTGACCATCAATAACCAGGCTACCGCAATCCAGACCTGGCCCAGCCAGATGCCAATAAAACCAAACCAGAGCAGTTGAATCAGGCAGCCGGGGTTCTTTTCAGTTTCAATCGTCAGATGGCTCATTTTTTTCTCCGTAACGTTGCAATGGATCCGGGGTTTATTTCTCCGGTGGTCAAAATTTTCTAAAACCTTCCGGTTTTATTTGTTTGACTATACAATATACGTAAGTTTTGATGATCCGTTGCAAAAGAGGCTGAAAATGAGCGACCGGCTGGATGAATTCACTGCATACCGCACCCGCATGAATGAGCGCATCAATGAAATTGAACACCTGGGAATCAAACGTTTTTTCAACCTGGATACCAGCGCCTATAAGGATGGCGCTCTGGATGCCAAAACCAAGGAACTGCTTGGCCTGACGGCTTCGATGGTGCTGCGCTGCAATGACTGCATTGATTATCATATCTTGCAGTGCGTGGATGCCGGCTGGAGCGACGCTGAACTTTATGAAGCTTTTAATGTAGCCCTGATTGTCGGCGGCAGCATTGTCATCCCCCACCTGCGCCATGCCGTCGAAACCCTCGATCTTTACCGCCAGCGCAGCGCGGCGGAATAGAAGGACAGGCATGCGCGTTCTGATTGGCATTGATGATACCGACAACCCCACCACCGGCGGCAGCGCCATTCTGGCGCGCGAACTGGGTGCCATGCTGCATGAGACCGGCCTGGCCCGTGTGCAGTCCGTCACCCGCCACCAGCTCTGTCCGTCGCCGGCCATCCACCGCACCACCTCCAATGCGGCGGCCTGCCTGCTGGTGCATGTGCTGAGCGATTATTATTACGATCTGTGCCCGGTCTGCGAAAAACATATCAAGGAATTCAGCGCCCCCAAGGCCAATGCTGGCCTGTGCGTGGTGCTGTGGGATATTGTTTCAGACGAGGTGGTGGATTTTGGTCAGAAGGCCAAGCGCCGCCAGGTGCAGCTTGAAGAAGCCCAGGCCCTGGCCGCCGCGCAAAAAATTGACCTCAAGGCCATCACCGGCAGCGGCAACGGCGTGATCGGCGCGCTGGCGGCGGTGGGCCTGCGCAAGGGCAGCAACGATGGGCGGTTTGTCTGGCTGCCCGGCCTGCGCGACCTGCCCGTGCACACCTACACGGTGGCCGACCTGTGCCAGCGCATCCACGTGGACGAGGTGCGCTCGCACCGCGGCACCCCGCTGAACCCCGACGAAACCGTTTATACCGGCGACTGGCTGCGTCCCATTCTGATTGGGGGCAAGGCGGTGCTGTTTGTGGCCGAAGCGCCTGAAGGCGCACCCTATCAGTGGGTGTTGCTGGATAAGGCCCTGGTGAAGGAACTGGGGAGCTGAACTTCCCTGGAAAACGGTCGGGGAGATCAAGGTTTTGTGTGAACCATCTTGCCGAGATTTTGTTCTGGTGGCTGCCGGCCAGGTGCTTCTGACGGGGGGCTGTTTAACAGGGGTCTGTTTAATAATGATGTTATGCCAGCCAGTTCTGCACCTGCTGCGCAGCCGCCTCCGCATCATCAATGTCATCTGGCAGCCACAAATCTTCATTCAGGTCGGTGGTTTTTTCGCCAACCCAAACCACGCGCGTCATATCAGCGCCGGTGACGGTGTGGATAATTTGCAAATCGGCATGGCTCAGCTCCACCGCCGTGACAATCAGAATCATGCCGGCATCCAGGAACAGGTGTGCCACCTCAGCCATGCGCCGGATATGCTCGCGGCGCTCTTCCGGATCCTGAGACTGTTTCAGGTCGGCATCCACTCCGGCGCGCAGGCTGCCGATGCCCATATAATAGACCAGTCCGCCGTCATTGAACAGGCGGGTTTCAAGCGCGGCGGCCAGCCGTTTGCGGCCCAACCCTTTGCGGCCGGTGATGATCACCAGGCAGGGGGTCTGTCCGTAGCGCTCGGCGCGCGTTTCCATGGTCAGGCGGCCGCCCACCCATTTTTGCCCGCGCTGCGCCACCGTGCTGCGCAGCCAGGAATTTTCTGCGGATGGCAGGTTTTCAAGGATGATGCCGCCGCCGCAAATCTGATAGTTATCCACGAGCACAAAACGGCGGGTGTCTGTAAAATCTTCCGCGCAATCAAAGGCCAGAGGGCGGTTCAGTTCCAGCACGCATTCAGCAATCTCGTTGGATTCTACCTGGCTCTTTTCCATGCCGTGCAGCACATCTGCTGAATCGAACACGCGCATCACCGTCTGGAGACGGGCTTTCACGCGGGATGTGCCCAGCTTCAGCAGGCAGGTCTGGCCCTGGTGCAAAGGCTTTTGCCCAAGCCACAGCAGGCTTACCTTCAGCCGGTCGCCCGTTATGGGCGGGTGCTGGGGATGGGCCGCCAGTTCGCCGCGGCGCAGGTAAATTTGCGGCTCCAGCACCAGGCTGACAGGCTCCCCGCTTTCCACGCTTTCCCTTCCGCCAGACGGAAAGGTTTCCAGGCTGCGCACCCGCGCGCGCTTCTCAGAGGGATAAAAGATCAGTTCATCCCCCTGTTCCAACCGCCCGCTGGATACCTGTCCGGCGATGATGCGCCGGCCGTCGCCAAAACGCGTGAAGCGGTAAATATCCTGCACAGCCATGCGAAAGGGCAGCTCGGCGGCTTCGGCAGGCTTGCTCAGATGGTCCAGACATTCCAGCAAGGTGGGTCCCGTATACCAGGGCATGTGCAGGCCGCGGTTGACCACCTGGTCGCCTTCGCGTGCACTCACCGGGATCACCGCATGGGCCTGCACTCCCACGCTTTCCAGATAACCGCAGAATGTTTCTTTCAGGATTTCAAAACGTTCAGGGTTGAAATCCACCAGGTCCATTTTATTGATAATGACAATCACCTGGCGCACACCCAGCAGGTGCAGCAGGTAGCCGTGGCGGCGGGAATTTTCCTGAACGCCCTCCTGCGCATCCATCACCAGCACCGCTGCATCTGCGCGCGCTGCGCCGGTGATCATGTTGCGAATGAATTCGATGTGTCCGGGGGCGTCAATCATTTCATAATGACGGCGGGGCGTTTTGAAAAACACCCGCGCTGCGTCAATGGTGATGTTCTGGCTGCGTTCGTCTGACAGCGCATCAATCAGAAAGGCATATTCAAAGGGACGGGCGTTGCGTTCGCAGTAATCGGCAATCTGCTGCAGCTTGCCATCTGGCAGCAAGCCGCCATCCGCCAGCAGCCGCCCCAGCACGGTGCTTTTACCGTGATCCACATGGCCCACAAAGGCCACCATCAATCGTTCGGCCTGGGTTGGGTTCACATGTATCCTTCCCGGCGCAGGGTTTCCAGGCTGCCGCCGTCGTCTTTATCTTGGGCGCGGCCGGAACGTTCCGCAATGCGTGCAAATTTACCATCGCGCAGTTCAGCAATGATATCGCTGACGGTGCGCGCTTCCGATTCCACCGGAAAAGTGCAGGGATAACAACCCAGAGAGCGGTAGCGCCGCCCGCTGCCCTGGTTATAGTAAAGCGAAACAGTGGGAATGTGCTCGCGCTCGATATATTCCCAAATGTTCAGCTCGGTCCAATCAAGCAAAGGGTGAATGCGCACATGCGTGCCGGGGGGATAATCGGTGTTAAACTGGCCCCAGAATTCCGGCGGCTGCCCGGCCACGTGCCACTCATTCTGCGCATCGCGCGGAGAAAAAATGCGTTCCTTTGACCGCGACCCTTCTTCGTCAGCCCGCGCTCCCACAATCACGCCGTTGTAAGGCGTTGGATTGCGTTCTTCTTCATAGCGGCTGGTTTCATGGTTGAAGCGCATGCGCCTGCCCTGGCCGTTGAGCGTGCGGGTGAGGGCGTCGGTTTTTAAAAGGCGGCAGCAGGTCAGGCGGTCCACCTGCCCATCTGGAAAGGTGTTTTTCTCCAGCAGGGCCGCTTCGTTCATCCCCACCACCATCGGTAAACGCCATTCACGTGTCAGGCGGTCGCGGTAGGTGATCATTTCAGGAATTTTGTAGCCGGTGTCAATGTGCACCAGGGGGAAGGGAACATGTCCGAGAAAGGCTTTGCGCGTCAGCCAGAGCAGCACCGTGCTGTCTTTGCCCATTGACCACAACATGCATAGCTCTTTAAAATGAGCATAGGCTTCGCGCAGGATGAAAATGCTGTGATTCTCAAGTTCTGATAAATAATTTGACATGGTGATCGTATTGTATCCCAAAACGTTTAGGAAGATAAGATAACTGGAATTTTTTTCCTGGCGGCCTGACGCAGGCGCGGCAGGCAATTGATAAAGAAAAGCGGGTTACATTTGCAACCCGCTTCCCTGCTCAATCATATTTTGGGCGGCTAATGAGAGCCCTGGTCTGCTTTGCTGGTTTCAGTTTGCCCCTGTTCAGAGCCGTTTGAGCTTTTAATGCTGCGCCACCAGTACAGGATGCTGAAGATAATGCCGATCAACAAAATGGTGGCAGCGCCAGCTACAACGGTATATTGAAGCACATAGCGGGATACAGGCTGCTGCGGGGCAATGGCATTGGAGGCCAGTTTGACATCGCCCGTTTCATCCATGGTTAAAATCCGGCTTTCATCCACTTTGCGGGCCATGGTGGTGAAGGTTTCTTTGGCAACCTCCTGTTCACGGGTCAGGCGGGCTTTTTCATCATTCAACTTCTGAAATTTCTGCTGTTTCTCAAGGATCTGGGGTTCCAGTTCTTTGAGATGTTCTTCTACAGCAGTGGATTGGTTTTCCATGGATTTGATCCACGTTTCAAGCATGATGATTTGTTGTTCAGGGCTGCCAGAATTGATTGTGGCAGGATCAATTTGCAACAGGAAGGGGGTGGAAGAGCCGGATGTGGTGTATAGGCGGGTTTGCATCATCAAAAACGTGACCTGGTCTGCCACAGAGGTTACATCGGCTGGACGGGTCTCTAATTGTTCAATAATGGACCGCGCATCCATCAGCCGGGATGAGTAGGACCGCTTGCGGTTTAAATAATCCTGCTGCTCGCTTAAAAGGGCATCCAATTCATTTTCAGTTGCCTCCACGGAATGGAGTGCCATAAAATCTTCCAGGGCTGCCGATTTCTTTTCCAAATCGGCTCGCGAATCATTCAACTGCTGCTGAAAAAACAGCAGTTGTTCCTGGCTTTTGCCGCCATAGATTTCATTGGCAAGGCGCACAAAAGACTCAGCCCATTCGTTGGCCAGCCGGGCTGCTTCTTCAGGGTCTTTCCACTTTATGGTCAGCATAATAACGCTCTGATCAGAGCCAGCGCTGGCTTTGCCCATTTTCTTAAAGGATTGGAGGATCCATTTATCTTCAGTATGAACAGCCTCCCATTCATTAAATAACGGCAGCCACAGCTCATCTCCGGTGGCCAGATCCAGGTAGGCTTTGTAAGCGGGAGCGAAATTGGTGAGGGTTTCAAAACGCGAGTCGAAGTTGGGGATATTGCGCGGACGGGTGATAATGACCATGGCCGTCGCTTCAAAATTTTGGGGTGATAGCCCAAGATAAAGCCCCGTGGCGGTGCAAACCACCAGCCCGGAAGCCAGGAACCAGATCCATTTCGAAAATAGAAAACGGATAAATTTTTTTAAATCAATCTCATCGTTCATTTTTTTTACCTTGAATTGAAATGTTTGGTTTCAATGAATGGTCAATGCCGGCATGGATGACGCAGTTTCCTGAAACACGCCCGCCTAAAAAAAACGGGTCACACGAAAGCCATCACTTTCCAGCCTGACAGACAGAAAAATCGGCCATTTGGTCAGGAACCTGGGGTTGGTTAAGCATTGTAATTTTATCATAGATGTGCTGTGGCTGCTTCAGCAATCTCATCCTGCCGCCTGGGTCAGGGTAACCCTTTTACGTCAGCTTCATTTTTCTTTGCGCAGCAGCCTCATTTGCGGTAAAATTCTTTGAATGAATACGCCGCCTTCCGCATCCAAAATTTTTTCACTCGATTACTGGACCTTTCTGTTTGCCGTGGTGATGATCGTTTTTTCGCTTATGGCGCTTTTTGATCTCATTTTCGCAACAGCCGCCAACGGCCTGACCATCCTGCTGCCGGGCCTGGCGCTGCTGGCGGCCGCCGGCCTGGCCTGGCGGCTCACCAGCCTGGTGCGGCTTTACCGCGGCGGCCAGCTGATTACCGGCGTGATCGAAGAAGTGATGCTGTTTCGCGGCCGCGGGCGCATTGCCTGGAAATACAGTTTCAATGGCAGGGCATATACAGGCAGTGTGGATCTCAGCCTGAAATCGCAGGTTGCTTTCTACCAGCCCGGCCAGGCGGTGGATTTGCTGGTGGATCCCCTTGCCCCGCGGCGCAGCATTCTGGCTGAGATTTTCAAATGAAACCCTCCCCATCTGCCCCTGTCTTTCAGAAGACGGCGCGCCGTGCGCTGCTGCTGGTCATCCCGGCGATGATTATCATGGTCATTCTGGCTGACCGCAACGCACTGCCGGGTTTCATTCTTGACCTGATTGACACCCCCAACATGGACAAGGTCTTGCATTTTCTGTTGATGGGCGGCCTGGCCTTTGTGCTGATGCTGGCGCTGCCGGCGCACTGGCAAATAGGGGGCATCCTGATATTGACGGCCGTCATAGGCCTGGAAGAAATATCGCAATCGCTGTTCCCTGAACGTTCATCCAGCCTGGAGGATTTTGCCGCCAGCACGCTGGGTGTGCTGGCGCTGGGAGGCCTGGCCATCTGGCTTTCACGGCGCTCATCCCGGCTGAAAAAAGCCTGATCAAGTGAGGAGAAAATGAGATGAAACTGCAACACCGTGTCATCATTCTTGTCCTGGTCCTTGCGCTGCTGGCCAGCGCCTGCAGCGCCGCCACCCCCACGGCCGGCAGCACGCCCACGGCTGCCGCGCAGGTTAAGAAACCCACCACCCCTTCCAATGCCATCCCTTCGCCCATGCCCACAAAGGTGGTCCCCACCGGTTTACCCACCACGCCGCCGCCTTTTTCGATTGCCAGCCTGGCTTTTAAAAATGACGGTGAAATACCCATCAAACACGCTTACAAAATGAGCGGCCAATGCTCCGGTGAAAACCTCTCGCCAGCCCTGTATTGGGAAGGCACCCCTGAAGGCACACAAAGCTTTGTTTTGCTGATGGTTGACACAGATGCGAAAAACTTTGTCCACTGGGTGGCCTATGATATTCCCGCCACGGCCGTTGCCATGACGGAGATCAAAAACGGCCCTGACACTGGTTTGAAAGGGGTGAATGATTACGATACACAAGGCTACGGCGGCCCCTGCCCGCCTGCTGGAACGCATCATTATGTGTTCACATTGTATGCCCTTGATATTCCCACCCTGGGGCTGCCGGCCGGCGCCACCAAAACGAAGGTGGACGCGGCCATGAAGGATCATATCATCGCCAAGGTCAGCCTGACCGGCGTGTATAAACGCAAATAACCACACTCCGGGCAGCTGAGCCCGATTTGAAAGGCAGATTCAAACGAATGGTTAAAAAAGCCGGGTTTTAAGCCCGGCCTTTTTTCGCAGTGCGTCCCAGCCAGAAAGCCAGGCCAAAGCAGATGGCCGGCAGGGAGGTGATCAAAATATAGGTGATGCCGTCCTGGTAAGGAATGAAAGGGCTGAAAAACAGGATGGCAGCCCCGGCTGCCATCAGGCTGCCGGTCAGGCGGTGCTTGAGGGTCAGCAGCAGGCCGATCAGCATGATAAAATGCACCCCCTGGCGCAGCCATATTTCGAGCGGGGGTTTATCCACTTCCACAAACCAGGCCATGTGTTCCAGAAAAAACAGACCCCAAACCAATGCCAGCAGCAGGGCCAGGATTTGCCCCAGCCACCTGAAAAGGATGCTCAACTTAGTTTTCATGGGTTTCCTCCCATTCTTTCACCTGCCGGGCGGTTTGCCAGCTCACGCCCAGGTGGCCGGCGGCCAGAAGCAAAGCCGCCAGGGCCAGCGGCCAGGCGGCCAGGAAAAGCCCGGCTGCAAAAAAATAGATCACGGGCGCCACAGCCAGGGGAATGGGCACCCGGCACATGGGCGCAAACAGCAGGCGAAAGGCCTGCCCCTGCAGCAGGTAGCGCAGCCAGCCGGCATAGTAGAACAGGAGGGCCGCGGCGGCCAGCCCCAGGCCGGCGGCCTGCCACCAGGGGGCGCTCAGGCTGGCCTGGTAAAAGATCGGCAGGATAAAGCACCCTGCCTGCCCGGCGCGTTCCAGTGCTTCCAGCTTCTTATCAGTTTTCAGGTTGCCGGGAACCTGCTGCGGCGGGCGCAGCAGCATCAGCGCATTGGGGAGCAAAACCAGGAGGGTGAAAAGCCAGCCAGGAAACATCCGTGCGGATCCTTTATAAAAAACCAGAGATGCTTAGATTGTAACTTAAAATCGCCTGCCTGCGCAGATGGTCAGCAAGAAATGGAGGGCAGGGCGCCGCCGGCTTTCCACTGGGCATGGGCAGCGCGGGCATAATCCTCATGGTTGGCGTGCCAGGCCGGCACTTCATCCAGCGGCCAGTAACGCAAAGCCAGGCCTTCGTGTGAAAGGGTCAGTGCGCCGCCCGTCACCCGCGCCTGGTGCACCACCGCCACCATGGTCATGGGGCCGTTGTGCGGGCTGGGCTGGCGGGTGAACACCCCTACCAGCCCGGTGATTTCCACTTCCAGGCCGGTTTCTTCGCGCACCTCACGCCGCGCGGCATCCGCCGGCTTTTCACCCACTTCCACCCAACCGCAGGGCAGGCACCAGCCGCTGCCGTCGGCGCGTTCCATCAGTAAAATCCGTCCTTCCTGGTCAAAAATGGCGGCGTCGGCCCCCAGCTTGGGGGTGATCTGCCCCATTTCAGCCAGAAAACACTGGTGGATGGCTTCGGGTGGGGTTTGCAGCAGGCCGCCGTATTCTTTCGCCGCCAGGTTCAGCAGTTTTTCGTAACGCTCGCGGTCATAGACATTGCCAGAGCTGTAATGCAGTCCATTGCGGGCGATGGATTGAATTTCGTTCAGCAGGTTCAATAGGGTTGGCTCTTCCATGGATCACTCTCGTCAGGGTAGGGATAGGGAAACTGGTTTTCATCTGGAATGGGGGCAGCTTCATCCTGAAGCTGGCCTTCAGGGTTGGCAACCCCTTTAACGGCCTGCAAAATATACAGGGCGGAAAGGTTGCGCACGGTCATGCCGTACTGCAAGTTTTCAGGGGTGAAATCAGCCGCTCCGCCAGGCAGGTTATCGGGATGAATGCCGTCGCTGCTCAGGCCGTAATTGGGCAGAGGCAGCAGCAGGGCGTTGTAATCCCACAGGGGAATGTTATATTCTTCGGCCAGGGCTTTCAACAAGGCGTTGGCCTGCTGGATGGGTTCCACCGTCCAGTCGATCATCATCGGCGGCAGGGTGCTCAGCACCGGAATGATGCCTGCATCAAGAGTCATTTGAAGGATGGTGCGCAGATTGGCTTCATATTCAGCCATGGGCACATGCAGATAGACATCATTGGTGCCGAGCATGATCAGCGCGATGGACGGCCTGACCATGCGATATTCGCAGGCCAGCGGGCTTTCCATTTCCCCACAGACGGCCTTGTTGGCATAGGACTGGTTCAAAATGTAGCCCGTGGTCCAGCCGCTGTGGGCTGCCAGTGAAAAATTGGAAAAGGAGTTCCGCCCTTCCCGCGCGGCGCTCTGCGAATAATAGGCCACCACCGGCGCCAGCTCGCCGTAATCGCGCAGATGATAGTTCCCGTCGCCGATGGGGTAGAGAAAATCATCATCGGCGGTGATGCTGTCGCCAATTTTTGAAAAAATATCAGCGTGATTTCCCAGGGTTTGCCCGTATAGAAAGATGCTGCGCGTGTTGCCGTTGAGGCCGCTCACGGCGGCGTAATAGGGACGGGTCTGGTGGATGATCAGAGGCAGGTAGATGGGTTCCACCAGGGGCTGCGCCTGGCTGACGCCGGTGCTGCTCCAAAGCAGCAGGCTGAACAGGCTTATGATGCCGGGCAGTTTGCGGACGGCCTGAAGATAACGGGAAAAACCAGGGATCATCATACTCGGCTGCCTCAACAAAGGAAGAATAGAACATGCTGGTCAATGAAAATGGGTCTATACAGCTTGATTCTAACCCTAAAGCTGTATTATGAGTGAAAAATCAGCCCATTCATTTCAGATGCCGGGCAGGCGGCCTGCCCGGTTGGGTTTTAAAGTGCATTGGGTGTAAAATTTATATGTCATTGAGGAAAGGCTTGTTGCTTGGAGGGCATTTATGGCAAAATCCAGACGCTTATACAGCATTCGTGTCAAGCTTACCATCAGTCACATTGCTCTGGCACTGCTATCGGGCCTCATTTGCAGTCTGACTCTCTATTACGTGATGGAAGCCAGCCTGATGGGGCAGATCCGCACGCAGCTGACCAGCCTGGTGAGCATTGCCGCGCTGGAGGTGGATGGGGATGCACATGCCCAGATCAACACGATTGAAGATCAGAGCGGCTCTGCTTACCTGGGTATTCAAAAACGCCTGGAATATGTGCGCGATTCATCTCCGGATATCCTTTACGTCTACACCATGCGCAAGGATGCCGATGGAAACATTTATTTTGTGGTGGACCCTGGTACCAAGGAAGATGAGCCGTCAGATGTGGGGGATGTCTATGCCGAACCTGGGCCGGTGCTGGGCGAACAATTTGACACCCTTGACCAGGTGACCCTGGAAGATGATTTTTATACCGATGCGTGGGGCACGGTGCTTTCGGGTTACGCGCCTTTTTACCGTTCAGATGGGCAGCGGGAAGGTGTTCTGGCCATCGATTTTAGCGCCAATGATATTGAAGCCAAAAAAGAGCGCCTGCGCTTCATCGCTTTTGGCACCTTCATCATCAGCGGCCTGATTGCCCTCGGCCTGGGCATGATCGTCTCGCGCCGCATCAGCATCCCCGTGCAGCGCCTGACGGAGACAGCCCGGCATATCAACACCTTTGATTTGAAAGACCTCGAGGCCGCCACCCTGGCTTTTGCCGGCGGCGATTTGACTCGGAATGTGAGCATCACCACCCCGCTGCTGGACATGGATGACCTGAACGATGAAATCGGGCTGCTGGCCGAAAATTTCAACCACACCATTGAAGCCCTGCAAAAAATTGCTCAGGCCTATGAAGGCATGAGCGCCAGCCTGCAAATGATCATTGGCGAGGTGGTTGAAAACGCCGAACAGCTCAATCTTTCTTCGGCTAACCTGGCAAACGGCACCAGGCAGGCCGGAGAAGCCTCCGGCCAGATCGCCGACACCATCCAGCAGGTGGCCGAAGGCATTTCGCAGCAGGCTGGCTCGGTGAATGGGGCTGCCATGTCCATGGACCAGCTTTCGCAGGACATCCAGAACATCAACCGCAGCACCCAGGATCAGACCGGGGCCATTGAAGTGGCCGCCGGCCTGGCTGAACGCATTGCCGGAGAGCTGCACCAGGTATCTAACAAGGCCCGCAGCCAGGCGGAAATTTCGCAAAAAGCGCTTGAAAACAGCCGCGGCAGCGTGCAAACCATTGTCGAGACGGTCAACGGCATGCAGCGCATCCGCAGCACGGCCGAAAAATCCGCCGAGTCGGTGGCCTTGATGGGCCGGCGCTCGGAAGAAATTGACACCATCGTCGAAACGATTGATGATATTGCCTCGCAGACCAACCTGCTGGCCCTGAATGCCGCCATTGAAGCGGCCCGGGCAGGCGAACACGGCCGCGGTTTTGGCGTGGTGGCTGATGAGGTGCGCCGCCTGGCTGATAAATCGGCCACGGCCACGCATGAAATTGAAAACCTGGTCAGGCAGATTCGCTTGGCTGCCGCCGAAGCCGGGCAGGCCATGAATACCACCGTCAGCGAGGTGGAGCGCAACGCCGCCCTGACCGGCGCCGCCCGCGCCGCCCTCGACAGCCTGCTGGAGACAGCTGGCGAAAGCCAGCGCTCCGGGCAGGATATTGCAGAAGCCGCCGCGGCCATCAGCGCTCTGCTGGATAACCTGACCGGGCAGATGAGCGGCATTGCTGCGCTGGCGCGCCAGAATATGGACGGCACCTATCATATGGCGCAAAGCTCTGAGCAGGTCTCGGTGGCGGTGGAAAATATTGCTTCGGTCAGCGAGGAAAACAGCGCCGCCGTGGAACAGGTGAGCGCCTCGACCGCCGAGCTGCGCGCCCAGGTGGAGGAAATTTCGCGGGCAACCCTGCAGCTCGATGAGATGGCCCGCCGCCTCAAGGAATTGATGCAAGCCTTTCAGATCAAATGAGACTGCGGCGAAAGTTTGCATCAGAACCCGGGCTAAAAACCTCTTTGACAATGCCGAATTGAGGCTGTGTCATAAAACTGACCAAACAATGACATGGCCAAGAAAACCGCCCCTTTTCAGGGGCGGCTGCGGTTGATTAGAGGTATTCCTTCAGCTGGCGGGCGCGGCGCGGATGGCGCAGACGGCGCAGGGCTTTGCCTTCAATCTGGCGGATGCGCTCGCGGGTGAGGCCGAATTTCTGCCCCACTTCTTCGAGGGTGTAGGCATGGCCGTTATCCAGCCCAAAGCGCAGGCGCAAAATGCGCGCTTCGCGGGGCGAAAGCGTGCCCAGCACTTCTTCGATTTTATCGCGCAGCAGGTTGTGATAGGTGACCTGAATGGGGGATGGGGTGATGTCGTCTTCAACAAACATGCCCAGTTCTGAGTCATCTTCATCATTAACCGGGCTTTCGAGGGAGAGCGGCAGCCACGAAACACGCATCATCCATTGCACTTTGCGCAGGCTGAGGCCCATTTCGGTGGCCAGTTCGTCCACGCGCGGCATGCGTCCCAGGTCCTGTTCCATCTCATGGATCATGCGGTAAAGCTGGCGGATACGGTCGATCATGTGCACCGGCACGCGAATGGTGCGGCCCTGGTCGGCGATGGAGCGGGTGATGGTCTGGCGGATCCACCAGGTGGCGTAGGTGGAGAAACGGAAGCCGCGGTGATGGTCGTATTTTTCCACCGCCTTCATCAGGCCCAGGTTGCCCTCCTGAATCAGATCCAGAAAGGGGACGCCGCGGCCGATGTATTTTTTGGCAATGCTGACCACCAGGCGGGTGTTGGCCTTGATGAGGTGTTCGCGGCCCTGAATGCCCTCCTGCACCAGCTGTTCCAGCCGTTCGCGTTCGGCAGGCGGCAGCGTGCGGTTGGCAAGCTCCTTGCGGGCCTGCTTACCGTGTTCAATGGCTTCGGCCAGGCGCAGTTCCTCTTCCACATGCAGCAGCGGCACGCGCGACATTTCCTTCAGGTACAGGCCAACGGTATCATCCGAACCCACCCGTTCCAGGTCTGTCAGGGTGTCAAAGTCATCTGGATTGAGATCGTCCTCATCGGGCGCTTCAAAATCCGCCTCGCGGTCAAGAATATCCACCCCACGGCGGCGCAGGGCAACCACAATTGCCGTCAGATGTTCGGCATCTTCATCACCGTTGGGATAGAATTCCATCAAATCCTCGGTGGTCAGGTAACCCTGCACATCGGCTTTTTCAAGCAGCATGCCCAGAATTTCCGTCTTCTTTTTGCGCCTAACTGCATAAACCATCATCCCCTCCTTGAACGATTAATGGTGGATGGCAGATGACCGGCCTGGAATCTCACCGGCAGATTCAACTCACACGTGCGCGTTTTCGGCGTGATGCTCGCACACGGCGTGGTTCAGATTTTCACCGCATTCAATGCACAATCCCTTGCAATCGGGGCGGCATAACGGGCTGATTGGCATTTCAATCAGTAAATATTCGCGCGCAACGGGGCCAAAATCAATATTGCCATCTTCCGGCAAAATCAACCCCGATTCGGAAACGGAACGGGAAGAAAAAGCGTATAGCTCGCTGAATTCTGTATGGAGAGGTTGTTCGAATGTGTCGAGGCAGCGCACGCATTCGGCTTCTGCAACGGCTGAAAATTCCACCTGCGCCAGCAGTCCCTGCGGATTCCGGCTGATTCTGGCTACCCCTTTAAACTGTTCCAGTTTAAAATCAGGTTGTAGTAGAATAGTATCATATTCGAAATGGAAATCACGGCTATAACCAAGCATCTGGTTAGAGATGAAGCCGACATTGATGCGCAAAGGGTATTTTTGTGAGGTCATGAAATAAAGACTTCAATAAAGATAAAATTTACCCTCATATTTTATCACGCCGATATATAAAAGTCAACTTATATATATTTAATTCATAAAAATATTAATTATGGCATCTTTACCTGCGCTTTTCCTGGCAACTGAGAACAAAGGCAAACTGCGCGAGCTGGAGCATATTCTTTCAGCCCTGCCCCTGCGCCTTGAAACGCCCCTCACCCGGCAGTTAAGCCTGAATGTGGCTGAAACCGGCAGCAGTTACGCTGAAAATGCGGCGCTGAAAGCCCTGGCTTTTGCCCGCGCCACTGGCCTGCCGGCGCTGGCCGATGACTCTGGCCTTGAGGTGGATGCTCTGGATGGCGCTCCGGGACTCTATTCGGCCCGTTTTTCGCCCAAACCTGGCGCCAAAGATGCCGACCGGCGCGCCTATCTGCTGGAAAAACTGGCCGGTTTGCCCCGCCCCTGGAAGGCCCATTTCCACTGCACCATTGCCATTGCCACCCCCACTGAGCAGGTTTTCTATGCCGAGGGCAACTGCTTTGGCGAAATCATCCCGGAAGAGCGCGGCGAGCACGGTTTTGGCTACGACCCGGTTTTTTACATGGAGGAATACCAGGCCACCATGGCTGAACTGGCGCCCGACCTGAAAAATCAGATCAGCCACCGCGCCCGCGCCGCCCAGGCCAGCCTGCCGCTGCTGCGCGGTCTGTTTCATCTTTCTGAAGTATAAAAAACGATAATCATGACCGTTCTTGAAAAAATCGCTCATTTTCAAGACCGCCGCGACGAGGTTCCCAACCAGGAGCTGGCCCGCGAACTGGCCAATGCCGGGAATGTGGAAGGCATCCGCGAAATCGCCGAAAACTTGTGGAACAAGGACCCGGATATCCAGGCTGACTGCATCAAGGTGCTGTATGAAACCGCCTATATCCGCCCAGAGCTGATCGCCCCTTACTGCGCCGATTTTCTCAAGATGATCCACTCGCGCAACAATCGTCTGGTGTGGGGCGCCATGATTGCTCTGGGGACCATTGCCCACCTGCGCCCGGCTGAAATCTTTGCTCATTTTGAAGAGATCAAAAAAATCATGGCCTCCGGTTCCGTCATCACCATTGATAACGGCGTAAAGGCCCTGGCCCTGGCCGCCGCCGCCAGCCCTGATGCCCGCCAGACCATTTTCCCCTACCTGCTTGAACATCTTAACACCTGCCGGCCCAAAGATATTCCCCAGCACGCCGAAAAGACCCTGCCCGCGGTGGATGCTGCCAACCGCAACGCCTTTATTGCCGTCCTTGAGCAGCGGCTGGAATACTTAAGTGAGGCGCCGGCGGGCCGCATCAAGAAGGTCATCAAGCAGGCGAAGGCCTTGTAGATCCCCGTCACCTTGTAATTACTTAACAATTCTTCAGAATAATATCGGCAAAGCCATCCTCGGCATTTATAATTGCACAATATGATCACACATCTTTTTTAGGAGGCAAGAACAATCATGCATGAGGTTAAAGTCAACACCAATAAAAACAGGCTCTATCTGACCATCAAAGGCCGCTATACCGTGCCTGAAATCACGGAGGTGGCAACTTTGATTACCGGAGAGGCCAAAAAGCTGAAAGCCAATTTTGGCATCGTTTCTGATATCAGCGAATTTGTGCCTGCAAGCGAAGAAGTGCGCCTGATCATGCAGGATACCATGAAAAAGCTCAAGGATATGGGACTTGGGCATGTGGTGCGTGTGATCAAATCTGACGCAGTGGTCGCCGCCAATCAGTGGCAGCGCACCTCACGGGCGGCGGGTTACACAGCTGACCAGGCCGAAACGGTTGCCGAGGCGGATAAGAAACTCGACGAATTGCAAAAATAACCCGTCAGGGCAATCTTAATCTCACCAACAGCGCCCGGCAACAATGCAGGGTGCTGCTTTTTTCGAAGGTGTTGCCTTTCGTTTATGGTTGGGGCGGCAGGGTGAAATAAAAGGTTGCGCCTCTGCCAACCTCACCTTCAGCCCAGATCTCTCCGCCGTGCCGGTGAATGATGCGCTGAACAATGGCCAGTCCAATGCCGCTGCCTTCAAACTCGCTGCCGTGCAGGCGTTGAAAGGCGCCGAACAATTTTCCAGCATAGGTCATATCAAACCCAGCGCCATTATCGCGGATAAAATAAATCACCTTCTGATCCTGCTCCAGCTTGCCAAACTCAACCTGCGGGGCGGCCGCCTGTGCGGTGAACTTCCAGGCGTTATTCAGCAGGTTCACCAGGGCAATGCGCATCAGTGAGGCGTCAGCCGTGGCGGGCAATTCAGGCGGGCAGATAAACTCCACCCGCTGCCCGGGCAGGCTGGTTTCCAAATCCGTCACCACCGAACGGGCCAGGGCCGCCAGGTCCACCGGACCGCTGTTAAATTCCAGGCGCGAAACGCGCGCCAATTTCAGCAGGTCATCAATCAGGGTGTTCATGCGCTGGCTGGCCGCCCGGATGCGATTCAGATAGCCTTTGCCCTGTTCATCCAGCACCGCTGTGTAATCTTCCAGCAAATACTGGCTGAACCCCTCCAGGCTGCGCAGTGGGGCGCGCAGGTCGTGCGAGACGGAATAGGAGAAGGATTCCATTTCCTTGTTGGCGGCCTCGAGCTGGCGGGTGCGCGCTGCCACCAGATCTTCAAGATGCAGGCGGTATTGCTGAACTTCCTCTTCAACCCGCTTACGGTCAGTGATGTCCATTATTGAGATCAAAACGCGCTGCCAGGGGCTGGCTGCAGAAAGCCCGTTGGCTGAAACAATCACAAAAACCGGCTGGCGGTTCAGGGTCTGCCCATGAGCATCCGATTCCAGCGCGGCTTCTGATTCAGGCAGGGCGGCCAGGCGCGCAAAAAAGCTGATGAAGAAGGCATAACCAAATATGTGGGCCAGGTTTCCATTCAGGTGTTCCATGCTTGCCGCCCCAAAGAGGGCCAGGGCGGCCCGGTTTGCGGCCGTAATCTGGATCAGTTTAATCCAATCTCGCACCAGGTCGAGCCGTTCTTCAAAATAGACCTGCCAGTCAGGCGCTGGCTGTTTTTTCACATCGTCCAGACGTTTTTTAAGCTCTGAAAAATTGCACTCCCACAGTGCAATGGGTGATTCTTCAAACAAAACCCGGAAGCGCTCCTCGCTTTCAGCCAGGGCGCGGGTGGCGCGATCGCGCTCTGAAATATCGCGCACGGCCGCCCACATGCTGCTTGGCTGCCCGTTTTCATCGCGGTTCAGATACACGCGCAGTTCGGCTGGAAGAATGACGCCATTTTTACAGATATATTCTTTGGCATAGAGCTCTGAATAGCCGCGCGGTATGATCTGCTCTCTGGTGATCCGCTCTTCCATATCGTGCCATTTGCGCGGCGTGAGGTCCATATAGGTCAACCGGGTCAATTCGTCACCGCGGTAGCCGAGCATCTCCTGAAAAGCCTGGTTGCTGGCCAGAATTTTCCCTTCCATGTTCACCTGAACAAACCCATCCATCATGCCGCGGTAGAGCACCTGGTAGCGGGTATCGGAACGCTGCAGTTCCAGTTCTGCGCGCAGGCGTCTTTCCTGGTCCAGAAACAGGGTGCAAACAATGAAAGAGCCAATGGGGTAAATGGTGAGGACGGGGAAGGTGAGCTGGTTGAAGGTGATGCCGCGCAAAGGAGAAGGTACCAGCAGCATGGCCCCCCACATGGCCACATGCACCAGCATGCCAAACAAAAACACCCAAAAATATCCGTTAAAGCGGGCATCGCGGCGCCGCAGGTAATGAAAAAGGATGCCGATGACGGCCGAAACCGTGATGACGGTCAGGCCCATGTTCATGCCCGCGCCGCCCAGCAGGGCGCGGTAAATGCCGGCGATGATGGCCGTGATGATGGCGGTCAGCGGGCCGCCAAACATGCCCGCCGCGCTGATGATAATGGAACGGCCGTCAAAAATGAGGCCTGGCGACAGCACAAAAGGGTTCAACATGCCGGCCAGGCAAACCACACCAAACAACAAACCCGCCAGAACCTGGTGGGTGCGGGTGCCGTAAGGCCAGCGCCGCGAGATGAAGTTGTACAGGATGCTCAGGGTGATGAGCAGGGTGATGTTGTTGATCAGGGCGCCGAACACAGCCATACCGCCACCTCCCTGTGGACCGGGCTGCGCCGTGATGGACGCAGCCCGGCTTCAATTGATTAAAGGCTCAGAACAGGCCCAACACGCGGCCGGTTTCCAGATCAAGATCCACGTCATAGAAGGCCGGCCGGGTGGGCAGGCCGGGCATGGTGGCCATTTTGCCCAAAAGGGGATAGACAAACCCGGCCCCCACCGAGGCGCGGATATCGCGAATGGGAATGCGGAAGCCCTTCGGCACGCCTTTCAGGGTGGCATCGTGGCTCAGGCTCAGATGGGTCTTGGCCATGCAAATGGGCAGGGCATCAAACCCCAGGCGGGTATATTCTTCAATGCGCGCTTCGGCAGCCGGGCTGTAATCCACCCCATCGGCGCCGTAAACTTCACGGGCAATGGTTTCGATCTTCTCTTTGATGGAAGCGCTCAGCGGATAAAGGAACTGGAACTGCGAAGGCTTTTCAGCCGCTGCCATCACGGCTTTAGCCAGTTCCACCGCGCCTTCGCCGCCCTTTTCCCAGTGCTCGCATACCAGGGCGTCTTCAGCGCCGCCTTCTTCCACGGCTGCCTTGCGGATCAGTTCCAGCTCAGCGGGGGTGTCGGTGGCAAAGCGGTTGACCGCCACCACCACCGGAACGCCAAACTTGCGGGCGATGCGAATGTGATGCACCATGTTGGCCAGGCCGGCAGACAGCAGTTCGAGGTTCTCGTTGGTATAGGCCGCGTCCAGCGGTTTGCCAGCCACCACCTTGGGGCCGCCGCCGTGCATCTTCAGGGCGCGCACCGTGGCCACCAGCACCACCACGTTCGGGATCAGGCCGGAGGTGCGGCACTTGATGTTAAAGAATTTTTCCATGCCCATATCCGCGCCGAACCCCGATTCTGTGATCACGTAATCGGCCAGCTTGAGGGCAATGCGGTCAGCAATGATCGAGCTGTTGCCGTGGGCAATGTTGGCGAAAGGCCCGGCGTGGACAAAAACCGGCGTGCCTTCCAGGGTTTGCATCAGGTTGGGCTTGATGGCGTCGCGCATCAACACGGTCATGGCGCCGGCCACGCCCAGGTCCTCGCAGGTGATGGCCTCGCCTGAACGGCTGACGCCGATGACCACGCGCCCAAAGCGTTCGCGCATGTCTTTCAAATCGGTGGTCAGGGCCAGAATGGCCATGATTTCGCTGGCCACGGTGATATCAAAACCGGTTTCGCGGGTGAACCCTTTTTCTTCCTCGCCCTTGCCCACCGTCACCCCGCGCAGCATACGGTCTGAGGTGTCAATCACGCGCCGCCAGGTGATGCTGGCGGGGTCGATATCCAGGCGGAACATGCGGCGGCGCTCTTCGGGGGTCAGGTCGTTGGGTTCGGTCTTGTGAATGCCCAGCTTCTGGGCGCGCAGCAGCATGCTCTTGGCAAAGCGGCGTTTGCCGGTTTTGTCGGCCGGGCAGAAGCGGTCGAAAAGCTGCTCATCGGTGGCTTCAGATTCATGGAACATGCGCACATCAATGGCCGCAGCCACCAGGTTGTTGGCGGCGGTGATGGCGTGAATATCACCGGTGAGATGCAGGTTGAAATCTTCCATTGGCACCACCTGGCTGTAACCGCCGCCGGCCGCGCCGCCTTTGATGCCAAAAGTGGGGCCCTGGCTGGGCTGGCGGATGCAGGTGAACACGCGCTTGCCAAGCAGCGCGCCCAGGGCCTGGCTGAGGCCGATGGTGGTGGTGGTTTTGCCCTCGCCCAGGGGGGTGGGGGTGATGGCGGTGACATCAATATACTTGCCGTCAGGCACATTATGCAGGCGGTCCAGCACTTCAAGGCGTACTTTGGCTTTGTGGGGACCGTAGAGTTCCAGTTCTTCAGGCAGCAGCCCCAGTTCTTCAGCCACCTGGGTGATGGGTTTCAGTTCTGCTTCCTGGGCAATATCAATATCCGAAGGGACGGGCAGCCGCCTTTTGAGGCGGGTTGGTGTAAACTTAACAGACATATTTTTTCCTTTCTCGAGACGAATAAGACAAAAAGGAATTGGAATCTTAATTATTGTAGCGCAAAAACGCGCAAGAGGGTAGTTTTCAAAAATGGTCAGCAGGGATAAATAAAGGCTGTTTTGATGCCAATTTTGAGCCAAATTACCCCCATTTACCCGCCAAACCTATTTGTAATTATTAGACTTATGCTATACTGTATTATGATGCAAACGGCTCATTCCACCTGGACGAGTTGGGCTCGATTCTTGCAACGCTGGGGATTAGATGGATTGGCCAGCGCTGTGCTGGATGCGGGCGGCCCATTGACCATCCTGGCCGCGCAGGCGGCTTACCTGGGCCAACCTTTTCTGGGAAAGGCCGGTTCAGGCGTTTCTTTCAACAGCCTGTTGGCGTTGTTGGAAGACCGCGAACAGGGAAAAGCATTTGCAGCATTCCTTCGGGAGGAACACCACCGTGACGATTAATTTCATAGGATTGGGTCTGATTGTTCTAGCGGCCATTCTGATCATTGTGATGAATATCATCCACCGCAAGCGCCCTTACCGCGGTTTTCGCCAGGCGCCTGCTTTTAACAAGCTGCGCCAGGCCATTGGGCTGGCCGTCGAAGATGGCTCGCGCGTGCATGTGGCGCTGGGCAACAGCAGCCTGACCGGTCAGCAGGGGGCTTCAGGGCTGATGGGGCTGAGTGTTCTTGACCGTATTGCCCAATACGCTTCAATCAGCGATGCTCCGCCCATCGCCACCACTGGTGAAGGCGCTTTTTCCATCCTCTCGCAGGATACCCTGCGCACCACTTACCGCAATGCCTTTGCCTCTGATCTGTATGACGCCACCCAGGGCCGCATGACCGGCACCTCGCCGGCCGCCTTTGTCGCCGGAACCCTGCCGGTGATCCAGGAAGAGCAAATTTCCGCCAATATCCTGATGGGGCATTTCGACACCCAGGTGGCGCTGCTGGCCGACGCCGCCGAGGACCGCAACCAGTTCACCCTGGCGGCTTCCGATTCCCTGCCAGCCCAGGCTGTGCTCTATGCCGCGGCGCGTGAATCGCTGATTGGCGAAGAGCTCTTCGCCGCTGGCCATTACCTGCAGGTGAGCCCCTTCCACAGCGCCAGCCTGCGGGCGCAGGATATCCTGCGCTGGGGCATTGCCGCTGCCATTGTGCTCGGCGCGCTCTATAAACTGATCGTCTCGCTGGGTATTCTATGAACGCTTTTTTGATCACCGCTTTCACCATCCTCATCGGATTGCTGGTTCTGGCAGGCTATGTGTTCAGCCCAGGGCTGGATGAACCGCTGAAATACCTTCTGAACATGGCGGCCATTTTGACTTCTGTGGCTACCCTGGTGGGTGTGGCCAACCTGCTCTCTGTGCACCTCAAAAAAATCCGCTCAAAACAGAATGCCCTTTACAGCGTGGTGGTGCTGGCTTCGTTCATTCTCACTATTTTGCTGGGCCTGCTCTTTGGACCGGCGGCTGCCGACTTCAAAGCCTTTGTCACCAGCATCCAGTTTCCGGTGGAAGCCAGTCTGATGGCTTTGCTGGCGGTGACCCTGCCCTTTGCCTTGATCCGCTTTATGCAGCAGCGCCGTAACACCATCATGGCGGTGGCTTTTGGCATCAGCGTGTTGGTGTTTCTCATCACCAGCATTGGCTTCTTAACCTCATCCAACATTCCAGTGATCAACGATGTGGTGGCCTTCATCAATCGCCTGCCGCTGGCCGGTGCGCGCGGCCTGTTAATCGGGGTTGCCCTGGGCAGCCTGACCGCCGGAATCCGCATCTTGCTGGGCGTTGACCGCCCATATAACGGGTAAAGCCTATGGCCGACGTACGCTGTCAGATGTGTGGAAAAATGAATCCGGCTGGCTCTGAAGTATGCCAGTTCTGTCAGGCGCGCATTACCCCCCTGCGCCTGAATACCGGCAGCCTTTCTCCCGAGGAACCGGATCTGCCCGATTGGCTGCGCTCTTTTGGCGATGAAGGCCCAGAAGAAGCTGCGGCTGAAGCTGAACAGACCCAACCGGCGCCGCAGCCTGTGGCCGCCGAAACCGAACAAACCCTGCCCACCAGCGCTTCTGCTCCGGCCGAGCCCGGTTCAGAGCCCACCAGCGCCATGCTGCTGCGCAAGAATCTGGTGGGCGAGTGGAAGGATGTGGAGCCCGAAGCTGCCGCTCCTGAAGAAACCCCCGACTGGATGGCGCGCATTCAAAGCGCTGCCAGCGAACCCGCTGCGCCCCGCGAAGAGGCTGTGCTCTCACCTGAAGAAATGGACCGCGAGGTGGAAGCCTTTTTGAGCAGCAGCAATGCTGCCATTTTCACCGAAAAAGGCGAAACAGTGCCCAACTGGCTGCAGGAACTCGGCGGCGAAGCCGCACCCCATCCGGCCAACCAGCCTGAACAGGGCGCTCCTGAAATGCCCAACTGGCTGGCTTTTGAGGAAGATACCAGCGGTGATGTGCCGGTGCGCCGGGTGACCGGCCGTCTGCGCATGCCCACGGGCGGGCTGCCCCCTCTTGAAGAGCCCAAACCCGTCTCTGAACCCGCTCAGGCGCCCGCACCTGAACCTGTACCAGCGGCGCCTGTTTCATCCAAACCCGAATTGACAGCCCCGCCAGTCAGACCGGAACTGTCTGCACCGCCGCCTCCCGCACAAAGCGAGGGTGGGATGCTTGCCTTCATGCAGGCCCAGCCGCCCGCTGAAAGTGCGCCTGAACCGGCCCTGCCTGGCGGCATGCCCGATTGGATGGCGGAATTGAAGCCCCCGGCTGCTGAAGCTGCGCCAGCTGGCGATGACTGGCTGGCAGGGTTTGGCTCTGCTGCCAGCGAGACCGGGGAAGAAGCTTTGCCTGCGGCGGATCTGCCCGACTGGATGGCCGAGCTGCGCCCGCCTGAGGCAGATCAGCCCGCTGCCGCCCCGGCTGCTGGCGATGACTGGCTCTCAGCCTTTGGCGCGCCGGAACCTCCGGCCCCCGCCGAAGTTCAACCTGCTGTTCCGGCTGACACCATGCCCGACTGGATGGCCGAACTGCGCCCGCCTGAAACTGCCCAACCTGCCGCCCCGGCTGCTGGCGACGACTGGCTCTCAGCCTTTGGCGCGCCGGAAACCCCGGCCCCCGCCGAAGTTCAGCCTGCTGCCCCGGCCGGCGCCATGCCCGACTGGATGGCCGAGCTGCGCCCGCCTGAGGCAGATCAGCCCGCTGCCGCCCCGGCTGCTGGCGATGACTGGCTCTCAGCCTTTGGCGCGCCGGAACCCCCGGCCCCCGCCGAAGTTCAACCTGCCGCTCCGGCAGGCAGCCTGCCCGACTGGATGGCCGAGCTGCGCCCGCCTGAGGCAGATCAGCCCGCTGCCGTTCCGGCTGGCAGCCTGCCCGACTGGATGGGACAAATGCAGCCGCCCGCCCCTGCCGGAACCCCGGCTCAACCCCAGGCGGCTGAGTCAGACTGGTTTTCAGGTTTTGGCGCGCCGCAAACCCCGGTTCCCGCTGAAGCTCAGGCCGGAAATGACTGGCTTTCAGCCTTTGGCGCGCCTGACGCCTCTGGCGTTCCGGCTGCCCAACCCGCCGAAGAGGTGCCCGATTGGCTGACCTCCCTGCGCCCGCAGCAGGCCGAACCGGCTGCGCCTGAACCGGCCGCCCCGGAGGGGGACGATTGGCTTTCCAGTTTCAGCACCTTCTCTGAAAGCAAGGAAACCCCGGCCTTCTCCTTCACCGCGGCCGAACAGCCTGAACCGGGCATGTATTCGCCGCCCACCACTGCCCCGCTGGGCGAAGAAGAAGAACAGCCTGCTGAACCTGGCATGGAATGGGGGGCGCAGCCCGATTGGCTGGGCGCGCCCATGGGGCAGGCCGCCGCGCCTGCTGAAGAACAGGCCGCCTGGCTGAGCGATATTCCCTTCACTGCGCCGCAAACAGCTGCCCCGCAGCCCGCGGGTGAAGGATCATCAGCCTTCATGGAAGGCGAACTGCAAAACTGGCTTTCGGGCATCAATCCGACTGAAGAAATTGAACCGGCTCCGGCCGCTGAAGAACCGGCAGTTGAAGGCTTGAGCCTTGAACCAGGCGAGCTGCCCATCTGGGTGCAGGCCATGCGCCCGATTGAAACCGCCACTCCGCAGCCGGTGGTCACCAGCGAGGCGGATACCCGCATTGAAAACAGCGGCCCGCTGGCCGGGTTGAAAGGCGCCATCCCGATCCAAAGCTTTGATCAGGATATCCGCCGCCCGCCCATTTACACCGTCAAACTGCAGGTGAGCGACGCGCAGCAGAAGCGCATTGAAGCCCTCGAAAGCCTGCTGAAATCCGAAAATCAGGCGGTTGCCCCGGCCCGCAGCAGCGCCTTCAGCCCCCAGCGCATTTTCCGCTGGGTGGTGACCCTGCTGATCATCCTGGCTGCCTGGCTGCCTGTGTGGTTCAACCCGCGCGTGATGGACTTCCCTGCCACCACCCCGGCCGTGAGCGAAATGAACACCATCATCAAGGCGCTGCCCGACGGCGCGCCGGTGCTGGTGGCGGTGGATTACGAGCCTGCCCTGGCGGGTGAGATGGAAACCGCGGCTTCCAGTGTGCTGGGGCATGTCTTTGCCAAGGGCTCGCCGGTGACCTTCCTCTCAACGGTTCCCTCGGGACCTTTCCTGGCTCAGGATCTGCTGCATTCGATCAAGATCAACTATCCCGATATAGCTGGCCAGGTGGATAAACTGGCTGCCGACAGCGGCTATCTGCCGGGCGGACCGCTGGCGCTGCGCGCGCTGGCTGCAAGCCCCGAATTGAAAAATGCGGTGGCTGTGGTGGTGCTGACCGACGACGCTGACACGGCGCGTTACTGGGTGGAGCAAATTCAACCCGCCCTGCAAGGCCGGAAACTGCTGATGGTCTCCAGCGCGCAAATTGCCCCCATGCTTCAACCCTATGCTGAAACCGGCCAGATCGACGGCCTGATTTCAGGCATCTCAGGCGGCGCCGTTTATGAAAAATTGCGCCTGAAACCGGCCGCAGCCCAGGCCCAGTGGGACGGCTATCAGATTGCGCTCTTCCTGTCCATCCTGCTCATCCTCGGCGGCAGCTTCATCAAGTCGCGCGGCGAATCAAAACCATCCATCCCGGCCCGGGACACCAAAGAGGCGTAGACCATGACGGATATCCTGCTCAGTATTGTCGGTTTCATACTCACCCTCATGGTTTTGAGCTACCTGGTGAAGGATGACAATGCGCTGTTTCACCTGGCGGCTTACATTTTCGTGGGGGTTTCAGCCGGGTTTGTCACCCTGCTCATCCTCACCCAGGTGCTCTGGCCGCAGCTTACCCAGCCATTTATCCCGCTGTTTTCCTCGAGTGATCAAATTGATCGGATTGGCGTAATTTGGAGCTTGGTGACCATGCTGTTGGGCGCCCTGCTGCTGCTGAAAATTTCGCCCCGCCTGTCGCGCTTTGGCATGATTCCGGTGGCTTTTCTGGTCGGCGCGGGCGCAGCCATCATCATCGGCGGGGCTGTGTTTGGCACCATTTTGCCCCAAATTCAAGGCGCAGCTGACCTGATGGATTTGAAGGCGGGCGCCGACCGCGGGGTGAACCCGTTGATACAAATGGTGGATGCCGTCATCCTCATCGGCGGCACCATTTGCACCCTGTTCTACTTCTATTTTGGCGCCAAACCGCGCCCCAACCAGCCGCCGCAGCGCAGCAAAGTGGTGGAAACACTGGGGACAATCGGGCAGATTTTCGTCGGCATCACCCTGGGCGCGCTGTTTGCGGGGGTTTTCACCGCCGCCCTGACCGCCCTGGTGGAACGCGGCGCATTTATCTGGAATTTTATCTGGCAGTTGATCGGTGGGTAGCAGCTTATGACGTCACTCATTGATTCAGAATCCTTACTCGCAATTGATGTCGGCTCTATCAACACTCGGGCTTTCCTGTTCGATGTGTCAGAGGGGACCTACCATTTCCTTTCGATGGGCAGTGCGCCGACCACCATTACCGGCGCCTTCAACGATATATACGAAGGCGTGCACGCGGCGCTGGAACGGCTGCAGGAAATCAGCGGCCGCACCCTGCTCAACGACCAGGGCCAGGTGATGGGCCCCTCGCTGACGGATGGTTCAGGCGTGGATACGGTGGTGAGCACCTATTCGGTCGGCCCGGTGATCAACACCGTGGTGGTGGCGCTGCTTTCTGATGTGTCTATGGAAAGCGCCTACCGCCTGGCCAGTTCGTCCTATGCGGCGGTGGTTGAAACCATCGGCCTGACCGACCGGCGCAAGGTTGAAAATCAGATTGATGCCATCCTCAAAGCGCGCCCCGATTTGGTGATTGTGGCTGGCGGCACCGAAAATGGCGCCAGCAAGTCAGTGCTCAAGCTGCTGGATGTGGTCGGCACGGCCTGCGCCCTGCTGCCGGTGGACGCCCGTCCTCAGGTGCTTTACGGCGGCAACCAGGCTCTGGTGGAAGAGGTAAAAACCAAGCTGGATGTGCATTCGCGTCTGCATATCTGCCCCAATATCCGCCCCAAATTCAACCAGGAAAACATCAACGGATCCCAGCAGGCCTTTAACGAAGCCATTTTTGACATCCGCAACCAGCAGCTCGGCCATCTTGAACGCCTGAGCATGATGGGCGGCGGCCATCTGACCCCCAGCGCCCAGGCCTTTGGCCGGCTCATCCGTTTCTTAAGCCAGGTCTATAACCCGGGCAAGGGTGTGCTGGGGCTCGATGTGGGCGGCGGGCATACCGTGCTGGCGGCGGCCACCGGCGGGCGTCTTTCGCTGAATGTGTGCGCCGGCCTGGGCGTGGGTGAAGGCCTGACCAGCCTGATGATGCAGACCCAGCTCACCGATATTTTGCCCTGGCTGCCCATTCACATTTCTCCCGAATATGTGCAGGATTACCTGTTTAACAAGTTGAGCAATCCGGCCCTGGTGCCCGCCACACTGGAAGACCTGTCCATCGAGCAGGCGGTCACCCGTCAGGTGATTCGCATGGCCGTGCGCCAGACCGCCCAGCGCTATCCGGCAGTGGCCAGCACCCTGGCAGCCGGCGCCAGCAACCAGTTTGAACCCGTTCTGGCCAGCGGTGCGGCCCTTACCCAGGCCCCCACCCCCGGACAGGCTCTGTTGATGCTGCTGGACGGCCTGCAGCCGGTGGGCACCACCACCTTTGTGCTCGATCAGAACAACCTGGCCAACGCGCTCGGCGCAGCGGCCGCGGTTAACAGCATTCTGCCGGTGCAGGTGATTGACACCGGCGTGTTCCTCAACCTCGGCACGGTCATTTCGCCCATTTCCAGCGCCAAATACGGCAGCACCATTTTGCATGCCCGCGTGGAATTGGAAAACGGCAGCGAAAACCGTGTTGAAGTGAAACAGGGCTCGCTGATGGTGCTGCCGGTGCCCAATGGGCAGCGCGCCCGCATTCATCTCGATCCGCTGGCGCACACCGATGTGGGCATGAACCGCAGCGGCCGCGGCGGTGCGGTCAATGTGGTGGGCGGCGTCCTGGGCGTGGTGATTGACGCCCGCGGCCGCCCTCTGGTGCTTCCACCCGATGATGCACGGCGCCAGGATATGATTAAGAAGTGGCTCTGGCGCCTGGGCGGTTAGCCCGGCACAGAACTTGCACAGTTTAGATAAAGGTCACAGCTCATGTTATCACGAGTCTCCCACATCCTTCCCCTCACCACCATCCGGCGGGCGCGCCAGCTTCCGTGCAGCGGAAAGATTTTGGCCCGCAGCGGGCAGAAAATTTCGGCCAATGATGTCATTGCGGAAGCCACCCTGCCCTCACGCCACCTGATGCTGGATATTGAGCGCGGCCTGGGTTTACCGGCAGAAAAAGCCGATGAACTGGTGCAGCCCCAGCCCGGCGACCTGGTTCAGGAAGGCGAAGTGCTGGCCGGGCCGGTGGGCATCATGTCGCGCGTCGTGCGCGCCCCCCAGTCTGGGCGGGTGGTGGCTGTGCGCGGCGGCCGGCTGCTGCTGGAGTTGGAAACCACCACCATCAACGTCAAAGCCGGTTTTTCCGGCACAGTGGCCGAACTCATCCCCGATCGTGGCGCCTATATTGAAGCCGTTGGCTCACTGGTGCAGGGTTTTTGGGGCAACGGCCGCATTGATGTGGGCATGATTTTGATGGCGGTGAAGAAACCCGACGAGGAAATGACCCCCGACAAGCTGGATGTATCCATGCGCGGGGCTGTGATTGTGTGCGGCAGCTGCAACCGCCCCGAGGTGCTGCAGGCCGCGGCGGATATGAAACTGCGCGCGTTGATCTTTTCAAGCATCAGCTCAAACCTGGTAGGGGCGGCCATGCAGGCCCCCATGCCGGTGATGGTGCTGGAAGGTTTTGGCAAACTGCCCTACAGCACCCAGGTGTTCAAGGTGCTGGCCACCAGCGAAAAACGCGAGGGCTCCATCAATACCGCCGGCTGGGACCGCTGGAAAGGCAGCCGCCCGGAACTGGTGGTGGGTCTGCCGGTGAGCAACCGCCCGCCCCTGCCGCGCGAACTGGATATCATCGCCCCCGGTCAGACGGTACGAGTCATGCAACCCAACATGAAAGGCCGCACCGCCACTGTCAGTTCACTGAACCTGGAACCGGTGGTGATGCCCAGCGGCTTGCGCGTGGAGGCGGCTCTGGTAAAATTTGAGAATGGCGACGCGGCCACCATTCCGCTGGCCAACCTGGAAGTGATTGGATAAAACCGATAAAGTGATGATTCAGCCGGCGCTGAGCATGCTGCTGGCTGAGCAGTTATGAAAAGATTATTGAACGAGGAGAGACATCATGACCAACAGTGTATTCACAGACGACAACGGCAACAATGACGATTTCGATCTGATCCCTGAAGAAACGCCTTCTTCAACGCCGCCGCCTTCCAATAACCGAGCGTTCATCATCGCCATTATCGGCCTGGGCGTGCTCTTTGTGCTGGCGGTGCTGGCCTTCATCGGGTATGATTTCCTGGTGGCTCGCCCCCAGCGCGCCAGCCGCGAATCCACCATTGCCGCGGTTAATATGTCCAACACTGCCACCGTTTCAGCCCTGACGGCCCAGGCTGTGGCTGTGGTTCCGCCAACCGCCACCGCCACCTCAGCACCCAAGCTGGCCCCCACCTACACCGCCACCCCCAAGGCCACCAACACCCCTGTGGTTGCCCAGCCCACCCCCACCAACACGCAGCAGGCGGCTGGCGTTGTGGATCCCCGCACGGCCACCGTCTCGGCTCTGCTGACCCAGGCGGCCGTCGCCAAACTGACTGCTACGGTCTCCAGCGGCACTTCAGCCCCGGCTGTGACCTCAACAGCCCTGCCCAACACCGGTTTTGCGGATGAAGTGGGCCTGCCCGGCCTGCTGGGTGTGGCTGCCCTGCTGGTGGTGGTCATTTTCATTGTGCGCCGCATGCGCACCGCCCCCACTGCCTGACCTGCCTGCGGCACGCCAAAGGTCATGCTCTCTCATCTCCGTTTGTGACGGTTCCCGCCGCAAGATCGACCAATGTCCCAAAACAACAAAAGAGAAGCCATCCAGCGATGCGCTTCTCTTTTTGATTTAAAGATGCTGCTTTGACCGTATTTTATTAAGACCCCCTGTCCTCCATGCTGGATTCACTTCTTCAGCGGAAGCCAAAAAAGAACACATTTTCTAGATTTGTGATATCATTAAAAGGTCCCATCTTCTCTGGTCATTCTCAAATTTTCTGTCTGCCGCGGCAGAGAAAGGCTGGCAACCATGATCCTGCTCTCTTCAGAGGCTTTTCAACAGGCTAAAGCCTTCATCCTGAACCGGGCGCGTCCCCTGGAACAGGCCCTTTTTCGTTATCACTTTGAAAATGCCCCCGCTGAAGCCGCGCGCGAGGCGCTGGCGGCCTTTCGCAACCCCGATGGCGGCTTTGGCCACGGCCTGGAAGCCGATGTGCAGTCGCCGCTCTCATCGGCGCTGTGCACCAGCCTGGCCCTGCACACGCTCATTTCCCTGCAAACCCCGGCCAGCCATCCCCTGGTGAGCGGCGCGGCCGGCTGGCTGATGGCTAACCTGGATCGGCAGAGTCTGAAATGGCGCGCCCTGCCGCCCGGCACCGGCAGCGCCCCGCATGCCCCCTGGTGGAACGATGAAAACGGCAGCCTTGAGAAGACTTTCGATCAGTTCGAGACCATGCCGCGCGCCAGCATCCTCACCGCCCTGTGGCAGCTTCCGGGCCTGGCGCCCGCGGAGCTGCTGCTGAGCCTGACTGAAGCGGTGGTGGATGCCGCCGAAACCAGCACCGCCCTGCCCACCTCGGCGGATTCCCTGGAAAACGCCCTGGAACTGCTGGCCGCGCCCGGGCTGCCGGAACCGCTTCGCCAGCGCCTGGCTGCCCGCCTGAAGGAAATTGTGCCCAACAGCCTGGAACCCAACCCGCAGGCCTGGCTCAATTATTCCATTGAGCCGCTGAAGCTCATCCCCACCCCCCACAACCCCGCCGCAAAATGGATCCCGCGCGACCTGATCCAGACCAACCTCGATTTCCGCATCCAGCAGCAAAGCCCCGAAGGCTGCTGGGAGCCCAACTGGAGCTGGTTCGGACAGTATCCAGACGTGTGGGAGGCGGCCGCCCGGCCCGCCTGGCGCGGCGTGGTGACCCTGAAAACCCTGCTGAGCCTGCGCGCCTGGAAGCGCCTGGCCTAAGATAAGACCCGATAAAGCCGAATAAACGCAAAGGGCGCACAACTGCGCGCCCTTTGCGTTTTTGTGTCTCAAGCAAAACGGAAAAGGGATAGATCAGACACTTTTTTTCAGCCTGAGCCGCGATGATAATTTTTTTTCGCATTCTTCAAGCAGATATGTTGACATTATTTTTATACCATGTTATACTATTTTTGTTGAATGGTATAAAATAAGTATAAACTCATCTTATTACAGGTGATCATGTCCCGTTTATCCATGCAGCATATTTCGGTGATGAGCGTCCAGTACTGGCACTATTCCTTCGACTACTTTCTCAACTCGATGGAACAATGCGGGTTGAAAAACATCGAATTTTGGGCTGGCGCGCCCCATTACTGCTTTGACGACCATGAAACCCGCGCCGAAGCCAGTCAGAAAATCACTGCCATGCGCCGCCAGATCGAAGCGCGCGGCATGCGCATGATTATGTACACCCCCGAGCAGCTCAATTATCCGGTCAATATTGCCGGCCGCGATCCCGCCTACCGGCGCAAAAGCCTCAACTATTTCATTCGCGCCATGGAAGACGCGCTGGAATTTGGCTGCCCGCGCGTGTTCATCACCTCGGGCTGGGGCCTGCGCGATGAACCCCGCGAAGAAGCCTGGAAGCGCTCGGTGGAGTCGCTGGCCCTTCTCAGCCGCCAGGCCACCGAAAAAGGCGTCACCCTGGTCATTGAACAACTCCAGCCCTATGAATCGAACCTGTTGGTCACCGGCGCCGATATGGCGCGCATGGTCAGCGAGGTGGATTCCAGTGCCCTGCAGTGCTGTGTGGACCTGGTGGCCATGGCTGTTTCAGGCGAGCGCCTGCAGCCCTTCTTTGATCGCCTGGGGCCGCGGGTGCAGCACATCCACTTTGCCGACGGCAGCCCTTCGGGCCATTTCATCCTGGGCGACGGCCACCTGCCCCTGCTGGAATACCTCAAAATTCTCGAAGCCAACGACTACATGGGCTACCTGACTCTGGAAATCAACGACGCGATTTACTGGGAAAATCCCCACGATTCCATTGCCCGCAGCGCGGCCTATCTGCGCCGCTTTTTACCCGAAGCCTGAGCCCCGGAGCAAGCGCGTGAACCATCCTTACCTACACAGCCGGCCTAGAGATGAGATTGCTGAATGTATTGAGTGTTACATCATTGAGCAGCAGCTCAAGCCGGGCGACCGCCTGCCCTCTGAGCGCACCCTGTGCGAGGCTTGGGATTGCAACCGCATGACCTTCAGGGCAGCGGTGAAGCGCCTGATTGCCGAGGGCGTGCTCTACAACGTGCCGGCAATCGGCAATTTTGTGGCCCCGCAAAAATTGCAGCGCTACCTGCAGGACCTGACCTCATTCTCTGATTTTGTGCTGCAGCAGGGCCGTCGGGTGGATAACCACCTGGTGAGTCAGCGCAGTTTTGCCGCCCCGGCCCAGATGGCCGAGAAGCTCAAGGTTCCGGCGGGCAGCGAGGTGTTTGAGCTGATCCGTCTGCGCCGCGTGGATGACGAACCGGTGACCCTCGAAACGGTTCACCTTCCCTGCCAGCGTTTCAACGGCATTCAGAAATATGATTTTGAGCGCCTGTCGCTCTATACGGTGATGGAACGCAAATACGGCGTTGTGCCCATGGGCGGCAGCGAAGAGATCAGCCTCACCTATGCCGATGCCGGCGAGGCCGGGCTGCTGCAGGTGCCCGAAGGCGCCGCCCTGTTCTTCCTCAAGGGCATCACCTGGGATGAACAGGGAGACCCCATTGAACTGGTCAAATCGGTTTCGCGCACCGATAAACTTAGTTTTGCCGGCACCCTGCAGCGCGATGCAGGGACGGGAGGTGAATGATGCGTCTGGCGGCAGTTGGCGATAATTGCATGGATGCCTACAAAAATGGCCGGGCTTACCCCGGTGGCAACCCGGTGAACGTGGCGGTGTATCTGCGCCGCCTTGGCGAGCAGGCTTCCTATACCGGCGTGGTGGGAGATGATGAGTACGGCGACTTGATGAAAAAGGCTCTGGCAGCCAAAGGGGTGGATATTTCTCACCTGCACACCCTGCCCGGAAAAACCGCTGTCACCCAGGTGGAACTGGTCAACGGCGAGCGCGTGTTTGGCGATTACGATGAGGGCGTGATGGCCCATTTCCAGCTCAGCCTGGATGACCGCCGCTTTCTCTGCGAGCATGATTTGATTCACACCGGTCTGTGGGGCAAAATCGAGCATGATCTGCCTGACCTGCACCGGCGCGGCGGGTTGATTTCCTTTGATTTCGCCGACAAACTGGAGCACCCCACGGTGTCCCTGGCTTTACCGTATGTGGACCTGGCTTTCTTCTCCTACACGGCCGATGATGCTTTCATTCGCGATTTTCTCCGCGAGGCGCAGTCCAAAGGTCCTGGGCTGGTGGTGGCCACCCTCGGCGAAAACGGCAGCCTGCTCTACGAAGGCAGGAATTTCATCACCGGCGGCATTGTGCCGGTGGAAGTGGTGGATACCATGGGCGCGGGCGATTCCTTTATTGCAGGTTTTTTGCGCGGCTTCTGGTTGAAACACGGCCTGGCTGAATGCCTGCGTTTGGGCGCTGAAAATGCCTCGCAAACCCTGCGCTACATGGGCGCCTGGGAGGTTGACCTGTGACGGACTTACCTTTGCGCGTGGCCGCCATTGGCGACAACTGTATGGACGTGTACCCGCGTCTGGGGCGGGCCTACCCGACCGGTAATGTGGTGGATTTTGCCGTTAACATGCAGCGGCTTGGCCTGCCCACCGCGGTGATCAGCACCACTGGCAGCGATGATTACGGCCGCCTGATGCGTGAAACCCTGGCTGGTCAGGGGGTGGATCTCAGCCATTTTCACACCGCCAGCGGCCCCACGGCCGTCACCCTGATGGACATGAACGGTCGGGACCGTGTTCACGGCGACTATCTTGAGGGCGTGCTGGCAGATATGGCCTTTTCAGAGCAGGATATTGCCTTTGCCGCCAGCCATGCCCTGGTGCACACAGCTTTTTGGGGCAAGGCTGAAGCTCACCTGGCAGCGCTGCGCGCGCAGGGCGCCCTGATCAGCTTCGATTACGCCACCAAAAAAGACTCTCCCCTGGTGGCGCAGACCCTGCCGCTGGTGGATTTTGCCTTTTTCTCCTTTGCCGCCGCGGCGCAGGATGAGGCTCGCGCCTTTCTGCGGCAGGCCCAGGCCGCCGGTCCACGGATGGCAGTGGCCACCTTTGGCAGCGCGGGCAGCCTGGCCTATGACGGCCGTGAATTTTACCCCTTCGGCGTTTTCCCGGCCCAGGTGGTCAACACAGTTGGCGCAGGCGACGCATTTATTGCGGGCTTCATGCATGCCCACCTGACCGGACAGGATGTGCCGGGCTGTTTGCAGGCCGGTGCCAGGATCGCCGCCGCAGTGGTGGAGGTATTTGAGCCGTGGGTGACGAACTGATCACCAACGGCCCCAGCCCCATGTATATTCAGCTGCGTGAAATCATCCGCAGCCGGATTGATGACGGCGAATATATTCCCGGCTCGGCCATTCCATCTGAAAGTGAGCTGGCCCAGGCTTTTGGCCTGCACCGCCTGACAGTGCGCAGTGCCATCACTGCCCTGGTCAACGAAGGGTTGATCAAACCGGTGCAGGGCAAGGGTGTGTTTGTGGTTGGAAAAAAGATGCACCGAGACCTGGAGCGTCTGACCGGTTTCCGCCAGACCATGCGCGAGCGCGACGCCGTGCCCGAAACGCGCGTGCTGTTCATGGCGCGCCGCCCCGCCGGGCTGAAATATGCCCGCATTCTGGAAATTGCCCCGCAGGATGAAATTTTTGCCCTGCGCCGCCTGTGCTTTGCCTCTGGCGCGCCGGTCTCCATTGAGGATATTTATATTCCTTGCGCCGTGCTCAACGATCTGGACCGGGTGGACCTGAACGTTTTCTCGCTCTTCGATATTTACGAATTCAATCACATCCACCTCAGCACCGCCTGGCAGACTCTTTCGGTGACCACCCTCGATGCCAGGGATGCGCGCACGTTAAAGATCAACCCCGAAATGGCGGTGCTGATGTTTGACTGTGTCAGCCGCGACGAAACCGGGCGGGTAATTGAATTCAGCCAGTCCTTCACCCGTTCAGACCGCGCCAGCTTCACCGTGCATTACTCGCGGGCTGGTGTGCCGCATCAGCCGGGAGAAAAATAAACCATTCCAACATAAAAAGGAGATTTTAAGAACGCCTGAAGAAGTCCCCACAAGTAAATAAAAGACACGCACCCATGGTGAGGTGCGTGCCCCCAGCCGAATGCAAGTGAGCGGGCCATATCCCTGCCAGGAGAAGCGACCTCGCCCGCCTGCCAACTGGAAGTTCAATCATAACACCCTTTTCAGGGACAAGCAATACAACCCAAAATTGACCTTCCAGCGAACATAACCTGAAAAATTGTTCAAAGGAGCTAAAGTCATGTCTGAAACGAAAGAACTTGGCCGTAAATTGGGCCTCGGTGCTGCGCTCGCCATTGCCGTTGGAACCACCGTGGGTTCCGGCATTTTCTCCTCTGTCGGTTCGGTTGCAGCTGCCGCCGGATCGCCCTTCATGACCATTCTGGCCTTTATCATTGGTGGCCTGATCATCATTCCCCAGATGTTCGTTTATGCTGAATTATCCACTGCCTACCCGGTGGATGGCGCCGATTATATTTACCTCAAAAACGCTGGCAGCCGTCCCCTGGCCTTCCTGAGCGGATGGGCCACCTTCTGGGCCAACGATCCGGTGTCCATCTCCATCATGGCCCTGGCCATCGCCAATTACTTGCGCTACCTTGTGCCGATCAGCGACCTGGCCGGCCGCATCATCGCCACGGCGGCTGTGCTCCTCTTTATGTACCTGCACCTGCGTTCGGTCAAGACCGGCGGCAATTTCCAGACCCTCATCACCGCCGCCAAGATCCTCCCCTTCGTGTTGGTGATCGGCGTTGGTATTTTCTTCATCAAAGGCGACATGCTGGCAGCAGCGCCCGCGGCCGCGGCCCCGGTTGGCCTGGCCGCCCTGCTGGCGGGCATTTCCGCCACCAGTTGGTCCTATACGGGCACCAGCGCGGTGACCTACGTGACCGGTGAAATCAAAGATCCCGGCAAGACCATGCCGCGCGCTCTCATCGGCGGCATTCTCATTGTGCTGGTGCTTTACTCGGCCCTGGCTCTGGTGATCAGCGGCCTGCTGCCCTTCGATCAACTGGTGGCCTCCACCGCGCCCATTTCAGATGCCATTGCCAGCCTGCCGGTCTTTGGCCCCATCGCCGGCGTGTTTGTGGCCGTCACCGGCATCATCGTTATCCTCGGCTCCCTCTCAAGCTGCATCATGTACCAGCCGCGTCTGGAATACGCCATGGCAAAGGACGGTCTGTTTTTCAAGGTCTTCGGCCATGTCAACGAAAAATACGAAACTCCCGATTACTCCATTATCATCCAGTGCGCCCTGGGCATCATTCTGATCTACGTCTCCAGTCTGAACGACCTGCTTGGTTACTTCACCCTGGTGCTGCTGATCAAGAACATCCTCACCTACGGCTCGATCATCTGGAACCGCAAGCGTGCCGATTATAACCCCGTCTTCCGCACCCCCGCCTGGCAGTTGATGACCTTCCTGGCCATCGCTTCCTGCATGATCCTGGTCTGGTCCACCTTCCTGTGGGCCCCCATCCCCGGCCTGGTGGCCGCGGTGATTGTGGTTGCGACCGGCCTGCCTGCGTACTATTACTGGGAAAACCAGAACAAGAAGAAAGCTGCCGAAACAAAGGCTTGATTGACCCTCGCGGCGGTCGGGCACAACCCTGCCATACCCGGCCGCCGCATAAAATCCTCAAAGGAATGGAACCATGTTAAAGATTGACAAGAATGAAGTGGATTTTTTGGTGACCGGCAGCATGGTCCAGGAAGTCAAAGACATCCTGGCGCGCGACCTGCCGCGGGTGAAGGCCATCTGCGCTGAAATGCTGGAACGCGGGCTGGAAAGAGTCTATTTTGTGGCCTGCGGCTCGCCGCTTTCGGCTGCCAAAACCGCCTGCCAGCTTTTTGATCAGTATTCCACCCTTCCCTGCGCCGCCTACAGCGGCTGGGAGTTTTGCGATAACCCGCCCCACAAGCTGGACGAAACCTGTCTTTTGATTGCTATTTCCCATTATGGCAAGACCGAAGAAACCAGCAAAGCCCTCCAGCTGGCCAAAAGCAGGGGTGTCTTCACCGTCAGCGTGACCAACAAACCTGAAAACCCCATGGCTGCCCTGGGCGACCGTGTCATTGATTACCATGCCGAGTGCATCTGGGAAGCCCACACCCTCATCAGCTATGCCTTTGCCATCGAAATCATCAACGCCCTGCAGCCCCACCCTGAAATCAGCGCTATTGCCGCGCAGCTGCCCCGGCTGCCCGCCCTGCTCGAAAAACTGGTTAACAGCTGCGAGGAAACCGGCCGCCAGCTGGGTGAAACCGCTGCGCAGTGGCCGCTCATTTACACCGTGGCGGGCGGCATTTTGCGCCCCCTAGCCTACAAAGAGGGCGTGGTGACCCTGATGGAATTCACCTGGACCCACGGCTCGGTGCTGGATGCCTCGGAATTTCGTCACGGGCCGCTGGAGGTGGTGGAAGAAGGCGTGCCCTTCATTTTTTTGCTTGGCACCGATGCCAGCCGCCACACCGTGGAACGGGCGTTGAATTTTGTCCGCCGTTACACCCGTAACGTCGTTGTGTTTGACTACGCCGCGCTGGGCGAAGGGCTGCATCCCATGCTGGCGCCGATGGTCCTCTTTGTGCCGATGGAATGGTTCAGTTACTACCTGTCCATCTACAAAGATCACAACCCCGATCAGCGCCGCTATTACGGCGGCCTGGTTGAATATTGATACGCAAGGCATCAGCATCCGCGCCTGAAGACCTGCAGAAAAGAGAAATCCTATGAAAATCAGCCTGTTTACCATGGGTTACATGCGCCTGCCGCTGGAGCAGGCTTTCCATGATGCTGCGCGTTTTGGCTATGACGGCATTGAGATTTGGGGCGGACGCCCGCACGCCTACGCTCCCGATTTGAAAGCGGGCGGCCTGGCCGAATTGAAGGCCCTCTCGGAAAAATACGATATGCCTATTGTGGGCTACACCCCTGAAACCAATGCCTATCCCTACAACATGATGATCGGCAGTGAAGCCATGCGTCGCGACAGCCTCGATTACATCAAGCTTTCGATGGATATGGGCAAGGCCATGGGCGCCGGCTTCACCCTCATTTCGGCGGCCCACGCCGGTTACGAAACCTCGCGGACGGAATACTGGCCTCGCCTGATCCAAAATCTGCGCGAACTGGCTGCGCATGCCGAAGCCATCGAGCATGACCTGGTTCTGGAAGCCCTGACCCAGTATGAAAGCAACGTGGTGACCAACTGCAACGACCTGGTGGCCGCATTGGATGAGGTCAACTCACCGCGCCTGGTGGGCATGTGCGACATTTGCCCGCCTTTCTGCAACCGCGAACCGGTGATGACCTACCAGAAGAAACTGGGCGACCGCCTGCGCCATTACCATCTCATCGACAGCGATGGGCATTCCGACACACACATGATGCCCGGCGACGGCCAGATGCCCCTGCGCCAGCTCTTCCGCGAGATTGAGGCCAGCCCTTACTGCGGCTACTGCACCATTGAACTGGTGACCGCCTATATCAATGAGCCCAGCCTTTATGCCTCCCTGGCGATTGAACGGGTGAACGCCCTGTTGGAAGATTAGCCTTTTGACCCTGCTTGCAACCGCTTTCTTCCCTCCATGATGGCGAGCCCTGGCAGGGTAACGCCGGCGCGCAGTTTCACCGGGCGCCGGCCAATTCTTTACCCGCCTGTTTGGCGTTCACCCGCAAACCGGCAGACGGCTTTTTCACAGCGAGGAACCTGCATGTCTCAAGTGATTGATATCCACACCCACCCGGCCTTTTTTGAGCCCATTTGCGCTGATTCTGCCCAATTGGCCTTCCGCCGCCAGACCTTGGGCCTGTATAAGGCGGGTACAGCCCCCCTGCAGCACATTTTCAACCAGATGCGCGCCGCGCAGATTGACCGGCTGGCCCTGCTGCCGCTGG
Organism: Chloroflexota bacterium; assembly: GCA_029561345.1. Lineage (GTDB taxonomy): Bacteria > Chloroflexota > Anaerolineae > Anaerolineales > Anaerolineaceae > JAKQJC01. The sequence goes on from JAKQJC010000043.1 coordinate 72,826, forward strand.
ACCTGACCACCCGCGCCGGTCAGGAAGTGGTCAGCAACGCCGAAATTCAGCGCCTGGTGGCACTGGATCCGGAGCGCTTTATTGGCTTTGCCAGCGTGGATCCCTTCAGGGCAGATGCTTGCGCTGTGCTGGAACAGGCCTTTAATGGGCTGGGCCTGGCCGGGCTCAAATTGCATCCGGCGCGCCAGCAGTTCTCTCCGGCCGACCCGCGCCTGTTTCCGCTGTATGAAATCTGCCTGCGCGCCAACCGCCCGGTGATGTTCCATGCGGGTATCAGCCTGCAGCCCGAAAGTCTGGGGCATTTCGGCCATCCGGCCGGTTTTGAAGAGCTGGCCCTGTGCTTTCCAAAGCTGCGTTTCTGCCTGGCTCATTTTGGCTGGCCCTGGGTCACCGAAACCGCCGCCCTGCTGCTGAAATATCCCAATGTTTACGCCGACACCGGCCTGCTGTATTTTGACAGCGCGCGCGAATTTTATGAACAGGTATTCCGGCGCACCCTGGGCGAGCACTGGATTGACCGCAGCCTGCGCCACCAGGTGATGTTTGGGTCCAACAACCCGCGTTTCGAGCAACTGCGCATGATTGAAGCTCTGCGCAGCTTTGGCTGGCGGGCCGGCACGCTGGAACTGGTGCTGGGGCGCAACGCCCTGGTTTTTCTGGGCCAGGAAAGGGCAGCCTGACGGGTTCCAGGAAAGCGCCAGCCCTTTAAGGAGAAAAAATGGTTAAAACTGAAAAAGTCACCCTGCTCACCGAGCAATATCACCAGATGATCGTCATCACCCCCCACCTGCGGGCAGCAGTGGCAGCCGCGGGCGTGCAAAACGGGCTAGCGGCTGTGATTACCCTGCACACCACCACTGGCATTTCCGTCAACGAGGCCCTGGAATGCCTGGAAAGCGATATTGACGACGCCCTGAAGCGACTGGTGCCGGAAGATCATCCCTATGCTCATGCGCGCATCCTGCCTTCCTACGGCAGCACGGCGGGCAACCCCACCGGGCACATCAAATCCATGCTCACCGGCAATCACTGCCTCTTTCCCGTTAGCGACGGGCAGCTGGTGATGGGTGAGGCTCAGGAAGTGTATTTTTACGAGTTTGACGGCCCGGCCCGCCGAACGGTAACCATCACCGTGATGGGCGAAGCGTGAGCAAAGGAAGGAGAAATATCATGACCTGGCTTAAAGGCATTTTGACGCCGGGAAACCGGTGCTGGCCATGCTGCACCGGTGGGTTTGGTCCAGCGTATGTTTGCTGGAATTCAAAGGCGACAAACCCTGGCAAAAAAGTGTATAATGCTCACTATGAAATCCACTCCCGTGGCTCTGACCGCAAAACGTTTTCCATTTGCCCGCCTGCTCTTTTGGGGGGTGTCACTGCTGGTCATTATCCTGCGTGAGCCGCGTTTCTTCACCCTGCCGCGTTTCTGGGCTGAAGAAGGCACGCTGCATTTTGCGGCAGCCTTCAGCCTGCCCTGGTATCAAACCCTCTTCCTGCCGCAGTTTGGTTATTTGAATTTCTGGCCCAATCTGGCAGCCATTCTGGCTAACCTGGCTCCATTGGAACAGGCGCCGCTGGTCACCACCCTGATGGCGCTGGCCGCGCAGATGACCCCCATCATTCTCATTCTCTGGAGCCGCTCGCCCATCTGGAAAGGCTGGCTATTTCGCCTGGCCGGCGTGGCGGTTTACCTGTTTGCTGCGCTCACCTGGGAAACCTGGTTGAACACCACCTGCAGCTACACCATTTTTGGCCTCATCACTTTTCTGATTTTATTGGAAGAGACGCCTTCTGGCGCGGCGCGCCGCTGGATTTACCGCGCGCTGCTGCTGCTGGCTGGCCTGACCGGGACGCTTTCCTGTTTTCTGACACCTTTCTTTGCCGCGCGCGCCTTTTTCGAAAAAGATAAGCAGCGCTGGCTGCAAACGGCCATCCTTGCGCTTTGCACCCTGGCGCACATGGTCATCATTTTTTCTTACCGAGATCAGGGCAACATTGGCGACCGCTTTAACTTCATCGGTTTCGCCACTCTGGGCGCCACCCTTGCCGCGCAGACATTTGCCCTGTTGGCCGCCGGCCTCGATCAGGCGTCGGCCTGGGGAAACCAGCTCTATGCGCTCACCAGCCAGAACCCGGATCAATTTCAGCTGCTGGGGCGGCTTTTTCTGGCGGGCGAAGCCGTTTTGCTGCTGCTGTTTTCCTTCAATTTGCCGCGCATGCAGCGGTTTCTCTTTCTGGGCAGCTTTGCCACCCTGCTGGTGCTGCCGGTGATGTTTTCAGCCATTCCAGATAAATATTCCTTTATGAAAACCGGTTTTCATCAGCGCACCTTTATGCCGCCCAATGTGCTTATGGGCTGGATGCTGCTCTTTGGCCTGCGGTTGACCCGCCCCCAAAAGTCATCCACCGGGGCCGGAAGCCTGGCCCGCTGGGCCTGCGCGCTGGCGCTGGCCGCGGCCCTCTTTTGGGGCATCCAGGCTTATCCGCGCTCCTGGGGAGGGAACGCCGTCTGGCCCGATTGGAAGGCTGAGGTGGAAACCTGGCGCGCCGACCCGGCCTATGCGCTGCGCATCCAGCCGGAAGGCTGGGTGATCCAGCTCAAGACGCCGGAAAAATAATCTGTGATCGCTGGAGTTCTGTATGAGTCGTTCTGTCTGGAAGATTGAAGTGGATGTGGAAGGGCGTTTGGTGCTGCCGCCTGAAGCCCGGTCAGCCCTGGGGTTATCTCCCGGCGACCGGCTGGTGGGCGAGTGGCAGGATACCCACCTGTCCTTGCGGCGCAGCCTGCAATCTTTGCAGCGGATTTATATTGAACCGACCAGCCTGTGCAATCTCGATTGCACCACCTGCATGCGCAATGTGTGGGATGAATCCGGAGGGATGATGCCGGAACGGGTTTTTGAACGCATCCTTGAAGGGATGGTTCAATTTCAACCGCGCCCTGCCGTCTTTTTTGGCGGTTTTGGCGAACCCCTGTTTCACCCGCGCATTCTGGACATGATCCGGCAGGTTAAAGACCTGGGCGGCGCGGTGGAAATGATCACCAATGCTGTTCTGCTGACGGAAGAGGTGGCGGCCGAATTAATTAACCTGAAACTGGAACGTCTTTGGTTTTCGTTGGACGGCGCTTCTCCTGAAAGTTATGAGGATGTGCGCCTGGGAGCGGCGTTGCCCGGAGTGCTGGCCAACCTCGAACGCCTGGCGGCTTTGAAAGAATCCGCTTCCAGCCGCCAGCCTGAGCTGGGATTGGCCTTTGTGGCCATGCGCCGCAATATTGCCGACCTGCCTGCGGTGCTGCGCATTGGCGAACGCCTGGGCGTCAGGCGTGTTTCCATCAGCCATGTGCTGGCGCACACCTCCGAGTTAAATGACGAGCGGCTGTATACCCGGCGCATGTACAGCGCTGGCGGCCCTGAAATCAGCCTGCCGCACATGGATTGGACGCCGCAGACCACGCCGGTGCTGGCGGAGATTCTGGATGGAATGCGCCCCCCGGCGAGTTCACGCGTCTGTCCGTTTATTGAAAAAGGCAGCACAGCAATCCGTTGGGATGGGAGCGTGAGCCCGTGCCTGCCCCTGCTGCACGATCATTCGGCTTACCTGGGTGAGCATGTGCGCCGCTCCAAAGCCTTCTCATGCGGCAGTGTGCTTGACCACAGCCTTCCCGAAATTTGGGCTGATCCGGCTTATGCTGCCCTGCGGGAACGGCTGCAAATATTTGATTTTTCGCCCTGCGTGGTATGTAATTCGTGCGATATGCCTTATGCCAATGAGGAAGATTGTTTTGGCAACATTCACCCGGTTTGCGGCGGCTGCCTCTGGGCGACCGGATTGATTCAATGTCCCTGAGGTGAAATGCTGCGCTATCTGCTGAAATACAACCGGCATCTGCTGCGCCCTGCAGAGGGGGTGGTGATTTTTGCCTGGCTGGCATTGGCTGGCCTGGTTCTCGGCAGCTTCATCAGCCTGTTTCTCTTCACCCTGCCTGATAACGGCCGGGCTGCCTTGGCTGTGGAAGGTGGGCTGGTGCTGCCGGCAGCGGCGCTGCTGCTGGGTTTTGCCGGCATTTTCGAACGCAGTCCCGCCCCGCGCGCCTGGATGTGGCTGGTTTGCGCTGCCGGGCTGCTGGCAGCCGGTCTGCTGCTGCTGGCGGCCTCGGGCGCCTGGGGGCTGCTGTGCCTGCCGGCCGCAGCCGCGCCGCTGGCTGGCGGAATCCTTGCCTTGCGCAAGGTGCTGCCGGCGCTGCGCCAGAGCATCCGCCTGGAGCGTGAAACCCGCCTGGCAGAAATGGTCCAGAAGAACCCCGAGCTGGATCTGGCGGAAGCCGGCCGGTCGGTGGAATTGACGGCCGGTCAGACGGCTGAACTGCTGGCCGGGCTGGCCCTGCCGGGATTTCTGGACCGTGCACGGGGGCGTTTTCTCAGCGCGGCCGCGCTGCGGGAACGGCAAACCCACCTGAGCGTCCGGCTGACGGAGATGAAAAATGGAGAAAAACTTTCCCTGGCCGCCCTGACTCGCGCCCTGGATGCGCCGCCTGCCCTGCTGGAAGAATGGCTGGCTCAGGCGTGCCGCCGGGATGGCTTCAGCGGCTGGATCAACGGATCAAAAGATGAACTGGTCAGGGCAGAATGGGATGCAGCAGCGGGCTGCCCGGCCTGCGGTGCAGCTTTGCCCGCCGGCCAGGCGGTGAAGAGGGACAAAGAGGCACTAAGCTGCCCGGCCTGCGGCAGCCGGTTGTATGCTCTCGTGGAACACGAAACGCTGCTTACAGATTAACTCGAAGAGAGATTTTGGGCATCAAACAGCCCTGGCGCGGCAAGCGGAGCGAAGCTGCGGCGGTGCAGGGGGCAGGGGCCCAGGCGCTGCAGGGCCTGGCGGTGGGCGCTCACCCCGTAACCCTTGTGGCGGGCAAAGCCGTAGCCCGGAAAAGCTGTCTCCGCTTCCACCATCCAGGCGTCGCGGCGGGTTTTGGCCAGCACCGAGGCGCAGGCAATGCTCAGCGAGCGCGCGTCCCCTTTGATCAGCGGGGTTTGCGGCAGAGGGTTGCCCGGCAGGGTGATGAAATCGAGCAGCAGGTGGGCGGGTGGGGGTTCCAATGCCGCCAGGGCGCGGGTGGCGGCCAGGCGGGTGGCGGGCAGAATGCCCAGGCGGTCAATTTCTTCATTGGAAGCCATGCCCACACCCCAGGCCAGGGCATGCCGGCAGATCGCTCCGGCCCATTCCTCACGGGACGCGGGCGACATCTCCTTTGAATCGCGCACCCCGTTGAGAGTGCGCATGAGGGAAGCATCAGGGGGAAGGATGACCGCGCCTGCTGCCACCGGTCCGGCCCAGGCGCCGCGCCCGGCTTCGTCGATGCCGGCAGCCAGCAGTCCGGCAGCCCAAAGGGGAGCCTCAAAGCTCAAATCGGGGGCGGGGGGCACCAGTGAGAGATCAAACTTTTGGCGGGTCATAACGGCCGCGCAGGGCATTCAGGCGAATGGTCAGCAGGTCGTAGGCCATGCGCATGGAATCGTTCACCAGGCGCACGCGGCTGTCGGCGTTGAAATACCAGGGGATGGGCACCTCGCTGATGCGGTAGCCCATGCGGCGGGCGATGAAAAGCACTTCGGCGTCGAAGGACATGCCGGTGAGGGTTTGCAAAGGGAAAATAGCGCGGGTGGCTGCGGCGGTGAAGCATTTGAAACCGCACTGGGTATCCTGCAGGCCAGGCAGGGCCATGATGCGCACCATGGCGTTGAACACACGGCCCACCAGGTGGCGGTAGGCGGGCTCACCGTAGCGCACAGCGCCGGGAGCTTCGCGCGAGGCGATGGCCACATCGCATTGGCTGAGCCGGGGGGGAATGAAATTGTTGATTTCAGCGGGCGGCATGGAAAAATCAGCGTCGCAGAAAAAGCGGTATTCGCCGGCGGCCTCAAGCATGCCGCGCTGCACAGCCAGGCCCTTGCCGCGGCGCGTCTCGTGGATGGCGCGCAGGGGCAGGCGGTCCTGGTATGATTGAGCTACTTCAAAAGTGCGGTCGGTGGAGGCGTTTTCGACCACCAGCACCTCAGATGAGTAGGTCTGTTCATTTAAAAATGCAGCCAACCGGTCAAGCGCTTCTGGCAGGCGTTTTTCTTCGTTATAAGCGGGAATGATGATGGAGAGGAAAGGGTTTGGCATCAGAACAGGGGAACTTGGTCAAGATGATCCCGGTTCTGCGCGCCTGAGCCGGTGACGATAAAGGTGCTGCCGTGGCTTTCAATCAGGGTGAGGGCCGGGCCGGTGGTGAAAGTGCCGCCGAGGGCGGGCTGGCGCTGGCCGGTGACGATGTTTTTATGGTCTTTCAGGCGCTGGAGGAGCTGGCTGCGGTCAAGCAGGATATGATCCGAGAAAGCCGGGCCGCGGCGTTCATACATCCGTACCCGGGTGATGAGCCCTTGATGGGAGTATTGCACAGCTTCAATGACGCCGTCGATCTTTTTTGCCATCATCCCTCCAGCAGACATAGAAAAGTCGGGGTGGGCGGACTCGAACCGCCGACCACCGCGTCCCAAACGCGGTGCGCTACCAACTGCGCTACACCCCGGCTCATTGAGTATACCGAACCTGAGCCCAAACGTCAAGACTGGCCAAAGACGGCTTTTGATGTGTTTTCAGAAGCCGCTTGCCAAACCTTTGCTTTGCCCTGGTCAGGCCTGACCGCGCGCCGCTTAATCCACTACGCTTAATCCACTAGATGATAAGGTGTCAGCGCCGCCAAATGCGCAGGCATCTCCTGCATTGGCGGCAGAGCCACCTTGCCGTAACAGGTGAGCAGCGGTTTACCAGGTTTAAAGTAATGCAGGTAAAAAACCAGGCGCATTGTTTTGCCCGGACCCGTTTTTGCAGGAAAATCCTGCCAGGCCGATTTGCCGTCTTCGCTGAGATACATTTCCTCATAAGGAACCTGGTCGGAACCCGGCTGGTGCATGTCTTCGAGGGTGAACTCATCGTCAGGGTTGATCACCAGCAGTTCAATCAGCGCTATGGAGGCTATTTCTTTGGCAGCGGCGGCTTCGGCCCATTTGCGGTCGCGTTCGCTGCCAAAATCGCCGCCATATTTTACCTCCAGTGCTTCCTGCAGCAATTCAGGGGTTGCCTCAACGCGGTACACCCCCAGCGCTTGAATGATCGGCACGGCAGCATGGGGGTTGGGTGAAATCCGGTGTTCGCGCAGCAGGTTTCTGAGGCGTTCAATTTCCAGTACCAGCATGGGAATATCCTGTTTGGCGTGGGCCACAAATTCGTAATCTGCAACCGTGCCGCCTTCCAGGTAGAGGGCTTTTTCCCGCCCCTCTTTCCGCACAATGACGCTTTTTTCCACGCCTTCATCGCGGCCTTCAATGCGGGCAACCCATTCTCCCCGCGTCGCGGCCTGGTAACGCGCCTTTATTGCCTCAAGGTGATCCTTGGTGATGAACGGTTTATCAGCCAACTGCCCCACCCTTTTCCCTAAAAAAAATAAGTATTTTCAACCCGGCAGGAAGCCATCCCTGTGGGTCATCTACCAGAATTTCCACCAGGGTTTTTTAGCGGCTTTGCGTTTTGCTTCGTTTTCCCGCAGCTGCGCTGCATTCTGTTCATCTTCCGCCAGGCGGGCGCGCACCCACAGAATCCATTCAGCAGGGCTGGCTGCCACAGGCAAAGCAGGCTGATCAGGGGCTGCATGATCCAACCGGAAAACCGGGCCTGGCCGCTGTAAATCCACAAAAAAAGCATTGCCATTGCCATCTTCGCCAATCACAATGTAATGCGCTGGCCAGGCGGTCATGCCAAAAAAGCTGGCCGGATCTTCACGCAGCATCTGGTTTTGTCCCAACAGCCATTCGGGATCATCTGAAAAATAGTCACATCTGGCAGCGGCCATGTCTTCCGGGTAAGCCAGCCAGAGCTGCCTGAGGTTTTCAGGCAGCCGGATATCCAAAACCTGTTCCATGTTCAACAAACTGGTTGAGTTCATTTCCCCTTCCAATAATCTTCGCGCGGGCTCACTCTTTGCGCCGGATGACCATCACCGCCACATCATCCTGGAAGGAATCCAGGCCGGCGAAGCTGCGCACGGCATCGATCACCGTATCGCGGATGGATTGCGCGCTGCGCCCGCCCTGGGCCAGCAGCAGATCCAGCAGCTTTTCTTCAAAGAAATCACCCTGGGGGTTCTGCGCTTCGGTGATGCCGTCGGTGTAGAGAATCAGGAAATCACCCGGCCTGAAGCGCACAATTTTTTGCTTCCATTGGGCGTCTTCGCTCACCCCCAGCGCCATGCCGGTGGGCCGCAGAGGTTCCACACCCTGGCGGCCGCGCGCGGTGCTGATGAGATAGCCCGGCGGGTGGCCGGCGTTGGAAAAGATCAGGCGGCCGGTCAGCGGCTCAAGCACGCCGTAAAAATCGGTCACAAAGGTGGCCCCGCGGCTGTCGGTGAGGATGCGCGCATTGACCGCGTTGTGCACCAGGGCCGGCAGGGTGGGAAAACGGTTGGCGTAGGTGCGCAGCAGGGTGCTGGCCAGCGCCATGAACAGGGCGGCGCCCATGCCTTTGTCGGTTACATCGGCCATGGTCAGGCCCCATTTGTGCTGGGTGAGGGGAATAAAATCGTAAAAGTCGCCGGAGGTTTCGCGCGCCGGAATCAGGCGCACCGAAAGTTCCCAGCCGGGGATGGTAGGCGGTTCTTCGGGCAGCAGGTCTTCCTGAATGCGCCCGGCCATCATCAGTTCGCGGGTCAGAATTTCCTGGCGGCTGTAGGTGATGGGGTGGGGCAGCGGCGCGGGGAGCGGTTCGGGGATGGGGCGGTCAGCCAGCTGCGGGCTTTCAGCGCGGGCAATTTCCTCCAGGGCCGATTTGAAGGCTTCTTCAGCCATATCCCGCGAGAGGGCATACATGCCGTCGCAATCGCAAATATCCAGGGCGCGGCTTTCTTCATCCGGGCGCAGCATCAGGATGATGCGGCTGGCGGCGTGAATCTCCTGCATATGTTCGGCCAGCGTCATCACCCCGCCGGGGGCGGTTTTCAGGTCCAGCAGCACCAGTTCGGGATGGGTCATCTGGCAGAGCTGCAGGGCGTCTTCATGGTTGGCCGCTTCGCCAATCACCGAGAGGCCCGGCACCGAAGCGGCCAGGAAAGAGAGCCCGCGCAGGTAAATGGGCTGGTCAGAGACGGCGACGAGACGGAGGGTGGAAGGAGGTGGATTCATATGCTTCACTTTACCAGAAAAAACAAAACAGCAAAAGGGTCAACCCTGGTCAGGGTAACGCGGCCGCACCTGGCTGCGCCGCCATTCGCTCTGGTTCAAACCATCCACATGATTGGGATCCTGTGAAGGATCATCGGTGTAAAATTCCTGGTTGTTGTTGTTCACCCAGCGGTAGCGGTACTGGTTGCTGCCCAGGTCAATATCGCCAGTGTAGGGGTTTTTATATTCTTCCTGGTTAGTCATGTTGAGATACTGGTCGTTGCGGATTTCGGCGTTCACGCGGCGGCGGTGTTCCACAATTTGCGCGCCCACATCCTGCAAATAGCGCTGGGTTTCAAGTGCCTGCTGGGCGCGGTACTGCTCGGCCTGCTGGGCCGTGCGGAATGACTGCGCCAGGAACTGCTGATTCTGCATTTCACGCTGCACCCAGGCCGGGTTGGGCATCAGGGTTTCCAGCATATAGCGGAAAAGGCCGGCCCAATCATCAAATTCGTTCACCGGCGCGCGCATGTAGCAGGATTCCTTGTTGCTCCACATGCCGGCGGCAGCGGCGCCGAGGTTTTCAATCACCGTCATGGCCAGTTCCTTATACTGCCGGCCGTTTTCCATATAGGTGTAGGTGACCGCGGCGGCGTCATAGCTGAAGTTGAATGGGATGGCATTGGCTGCCAGCTTGCGGCGGTATTTCTCAATCAAATCGGGCAGGGGGCGCTGGTCCACCACCTGGCCGTTGGACGCCTGGGGATGCGCCCAGGGAAACATGATCTGCAGCAGAAACTGCGCCGCCGGCAGGGCCGGATGCACAATCATGCCGTTGTAATTGCTGCCCTGGGGAAAGAAGCCCATCATGCCGGCGGGTGAATAGCGCACGTCGCAAAACTTGGTCTCAGGGCAAAAGCGCATCATGATGGTGCCCTGGGGATCGCTTTTCATGCTGAAATCCACCTTGGCTTCAATGGATTGGGCGTTCACCACCTGGTTCATCAGGTTGGCGCGCTGAATGCCGCCTTCAATCAGCCAGGTGGAAGGGATGGACAGGCTGAAAGCGCCTTCGGTGGGTTCCATGCGGCGCTGAAAGACAATGTTTTGAGGTCTGGGCATAGAAGAAATCCTCCGGATATGCAGCCAAGCGAGGCTCGAACAACAAACTGAGAGATATTAATGATTATAATGGCAAACGGCGACATTTTTCAGGCTTTTCAGATACATTTATTTACTGGACTTTTCATCCGCCTTGCGCTATAGTGGAATCACCGTTTTTTTCGATGCATAAGCTCTGAATGTTTTATTTCACGGAGGTGTTGAAATGGTGGATGCCTTGCAGGATGAGATGAACCGGCTCAACAGTCTGAGGGACAAGCTGGCATTCAAGGATGCCAACGGGGCTGTGGACGATATTGAACGCACGTTGAATGCGCTGCCCGGCATGCTTGCCGAACTGCGCACCGGCGGCTATGTTTATAAAGGCTTTTTTGAACATAACCTGACCACCCTGACCGATCAATGGCGGCGGCAGCGCCCGCTGGTGACCAATGAAATTGGCAACCGCCAGCGCGCCCTGACCAGCGAAATGGGCTCCATCCAGACACTACATGCCCAGCATGTTCCGGCGGGCAGCAGCCTTGCCAACCTTGAAAGCCGGGTTTCAGATGCGGAACGCAGCCTGGAATCCATGTACAAGGGTCTTCAAAACGCAGTCAGCGAATTTGAAGACAAGGTGAAAGACGCCCTCTGGACGGTCAACCAGATCAAAAATGCCACCTTCACCCTGCAGGGCGGCGAAGCCGCTTTTGAAGCCGTGCCTGCCAACTGGAAAAAGCCCGGCGACAACGACGGCGTGGAAGGCGTGCTTTTCCTCACCGACCGCCGCTTGATTTTTGAACAGCGCGAGGAAGTGGCCACCAAGAAGGTGCTCTTCATTACCACGGCCAAGCAAAAACTTCAGAGCGTGCAGTGGGAAGTGCCCGTCACCGCCATCAGCGCGGCGGCTGCCAGCAAGCGCGGCTTCATGAACAAGGACGACTTCCTGACCATCACGCTCAGTTTCGGACCGTTCCAGACCACCGACCTGCACCTGCGCGGCGAAAGCGGCGAAGCCTGGCGCAATATGATTGAACAGGTGCGCAGCGGGGCTGTGACTCAGGAACGCGTGGGTCAGACGGCAGTAGGAACGGCGGCCGCCAGCGCCGCAGTTAATGTTCACAACTGGGGCCTGCCCATGGGCGTGATTGTCGGCGCCGCCGAAGGCCCCATCCGCATCCGCGCTGCCGGCAAGGTGCGCTACAGCGGGACCCTGGACACCACCTGGCTCAACAGCATCATCGGCCAGCGGGTGACGGACCTGGTTGGGGCAAAGTTTTCCGGCCGCCCGCGCAGCCAGGTGCCCGCCCTGGCACACGAACTGCTCATACCGCTGAAAGAGGCCCTGCAGCCCGATTTCCAGGCCAAAGGCGCTTTCTTGCAGGATGTGCAGATTGATTTATTAGACGAGGTATCCATGTAAGACAGCGGTTCAGCTGTTTTGGAGGCCGCGTTTGGGCGGTTGCTGAAATTCAACCGCGGTTGACTTTTGGACAGATGAGGCCAGGCCTGCTCTGGCCTCATTGAATCATTCAATTCTATTTTGGAGATGTGTATGGCCGCTTCTTTTCCTTCTCATCGCGCCCCTGCTTATGCCGACGTCCCTGACGAAAAATGGAACGACTGGCGCTGGCAGCTCAGCCACCGCCTGAACTCCCTCGAGGATTTCGAAAAAGTGCTGACCCTCAGCGAGAGCGAACGCCGCGCCCTGGGCAGCCAGAACCTCTTCAGAGTGGACGTGACCCCTTATTTCGTGTCGCTGATTGATCCCGATGATCCCAACGACCCGATCCGCAAGCAGGTGATCCCCACGGCAGATGAAATTGTTCCGTTCACCGGCATGATGGAAGATTCGCTGGCTGAAGACCGGCACTCTCCCGTTCCCGGCCTGGTGCACCGTTACCCGGACCGGGTTTTGATGCTGACCACCACGCAGTGCGCCACCTACTGCCGCTATTGCACCCGCTCGCGCATTGTCGGCGACCCCTCGGCCACCTTCTCGCGCAGCGATTTTGAGGCGCAAATTGATTACCTGCGCAAGAACACCCAGGTGCGCGATGTGCTGCTTTCGGGCGGCGATCCGCTGACTCTCTCGCCCAAAGTTCTGGAAGAGCTGCTTTCGCGCCTGCGTGAAATTCCCCACATTGAGATCATCCGCATTGGCTCGCGCGTGCCGGTTTTTATGCCCATGCGCGTGACCGATGAACTGACCGACATGCTGCAGAAATATCATCCCCTGTGGATGAACATTCATGTCAATCACCCGAATGAAATCAGCGCCGAGCTGGCCGAGGCCTGCGACAAGCTCAGCCGCGCCGGCATTCCGCTGGGCAACCAGTCGGTGCTGATGGCCGGGGTGAACGACTGCCCGCATATCATGCGCAAGCTGGTGCAGGACCTGGTGCGCATTCGTGTGCGCCCCTATTACATCTACCAGTGCGACCTGGTGGAAGGCGCCGGACACTTCCGCACCCCGGTTTCCAAGGGGATTGAAATCATCGAAGCCCTGCGCGGCCACACCTCGGGCTTTGCCGTGCCCACCTTTGTGGTGGATGCCCCTGGCGGCGGCGGCAAGATTCCGGTGATGCCCAATTACCTGATCAGCATGTCTGATCACCGCATCATTTTGCGCAACTTCGAGGGCTATATTGCCACCTACGAGGAACCGCTCGACTACACCCGCCACGATCCCAAAACCTGCCCCTATTGCCAGCACAAACGCCTGGAAACCGGGCAGAGCGGCATCACCGGATTGCTGGACGGTGAACGCCTGTCCATCCAGCCTGAAGGCTTTGATGAACTGCGCATTCGCGGCGGCGCTCAGCACCGCTTGCGCGCCGATCCGCACAAATGGCAGCCGCTGGGCATTGGCAGCGGCGAAGACGACAGCAGCGCCCCCAAGGAATGAGCCTGCCCTTGCCCATCTTCCGTGGGCAGCACAGCCGGCAGAAGATTAACCGCGAAGGATGCCAAGGGTGGCCCGACCACCTCTGAGCAGTTACAGAAGGAGCAACATCATGCATTACCGCCGTCTGGGCCGGTCAGGCCTTAAAGTGAGTGAAATTTCTCTGGGTGCCTGGGTGACCTTTGGCAGCCAGGTGGAAGAAGACGATGCCGTTGAAATCATCAAGGGCGCCTATGAACAGGGCGTGAACTTTTTCGACAACGCCGATATGTATGCCAACGGACGCGCCGAAGAGGTGATGGGAAAGGCCATGCGTGACCTGCCGCGCGAAGGGCTGGTGGTTTCCAGCAAGGTGTTCTGGCCGACCATGCCCGGACCCAACGGCCGGGGACTGTCGCGCAAGCACATTTTTGAATCGGTGCATGCCTCGCTGAAACGCCTGGGCACCGATTATCTCGATCTCTATTACTGCCACCGCTACGATCCCGATTCGCCCATCGAAGAGGTGGTGCGGGCCATGAGCGACCTGATTTTGCAGGGCAAAGTGCTCTATTGGGGCACTTCTGAGTGGGACGCCGCCCAGGTGGCTCAGGCCGTGGGCACCGCCCGCCAGTACAACCTGGTGCCGCCGACCATGGAACAGCCGCAGTACAACCTGTTCCACCGCGAGCGGGTTGAAAATGAGCTGGCCCCCATCTGCCGCGAATACGGCCTGGGGCTGACCACCTGGAGCCCGCTCTATTTTGGCCTGCTGACCGGCAAATATAACGACGGCATTCCCGAGGGCAGCCGCGCCACCCTGCCCGACATGGCCTGGGTGCGCGACCGCATCACTCCTGAACGGGTGGCCAAGGTGCGCCTGCTTTCCACCCTGGCTGAAGAGCTGGACCTGACCCCCGCGCAGCTTTCCATCGCCTGGATCCTGCGCCGCAAAGAGGTCAGCAGCGTCATCACCGGCGCCACCCGCCTGGAACAGCTCGACGAAAACCTGGGGGCCGCCGAGGCGGAAGACCTGATGACCGATGACGTGCTCGAGCAGATCGAGGAAATTTTCGGTAATGCGCCGGAATAAACCGTGCCAGCACACAAAAAAACCGTCCCCTAAACCGGTTCAGGGGACGGTTTTTTATCCGGGCAAATACTGAAAACAAAAGCTGTAACTGCTTTGCCAGGGTCATATAAAAGATTGCCCACCCCCCGGCCCTTGCGGTTACTGTGTTGATTGAAAGCGTTGAAAATGCAAGAAAGACAGAAATGTGACATTGTCGAACTGCTCAGTCAATCGAGCAAATACCAAAAGCTTATTGATCTCTTTCGGCAATCAGCTCAATTTCCACCAGGGCGTTCAGCGGCAGTTCAGCCACCGCCACCGTGGTGCGGGCCGGATAGGGCTGCGAAAAGCGTTCCTGATAGACCTGGTTCATCCCGGCGAAATTGGTCATGCTGGTCAGGTACACATTCACCTTGATGACGTTATCCATGGTCATGCCGGCTTCCCTGACCACGGCTTCAAGGTTGTTGAAGGCCTGACGGGTCTGTTCGCCAATGCCGCCGTCCACCAGTTTTCCGGTTGCGGGGTCAATGGGGGTCTGGCCGGAGCAGTACAGCAGGTTTCCAGTCCAGACGGCCTGAGAATAGGGGCCAATGGCTTTGGGGGCCGAGGGGCTCAATACGGGGCTGCGGGGCATGTTTTTCTCCTTTGCGCAGACTGCGCTGTTCAGGCCTTGTTTTCCACGGCCCAGGGCTTGCCGGTCACAATTTCGAGCGAGGCCTTGCCGGTCAGGTGCTCAATTTGAACTTCCACAATGATGACCCTGCGCCAGCCAGAAGTGCCGGGGGCAATGACCTGCAGCCCTTCTGTGAAATAATCGGGGGAATATTTGGCGATTAATTCTTCAAGAGCCTGTTTTTTCTCAGCATCGTCCGTCACAACGCGGGCGCGGCCAAATGCAATGGCGCTGCGGTAAAGCGTGGTGAAGGCTTTCTGAACCACATCTTCCCTGGCAATCACACAGAAAGACACTTTGGCATTTCTCATCATGCCGTCCAGCTTGTGCCCTTCCGTGGCGATATGGAAAAACAGCTTGCCGTCCCGGTAAACATAATTGAGCGGGACGGCATAGGGATAATCATCATCTCCCGACACCGCCAGCACGCCGGAAATGCCGGATTTTAAAATCTCGATGGTTTCTGCTTCCGGCAGCTGCTGCCGGCTTCTTCTCATGGGTCTGAACATGTTTTTCCTTCCTTATGCGGTTCTTAGAAGATGTGTTTCTTAGAAGTGAAATGCTACCTTCTCTATTTTATGCCAGATTGGCCGTTAATGTAAAAAATGGATGCCAAAGTTCTTGCATTGCCCCGGCCCTGCACCGTATCATGAATATATGGAGGTAATCTGGATGACTTTTACAGGGCTGGTGCAAACCCTGGGCGGGCTGCTGGCTTTTTTCACCCTGGCTGTGTTGCTCTACGGCATCTGGCGCGGGGCGCGCCAGCCCTCCGGCCGCATTCACGGCCGCCTGCCCGCCTGGCGCCAAGCATGGTGGTTTTACCTTGCCGGCACGCTGGTCTATTTGGGACTCAGCGCCCTGGGCTGGATCCCCTTGCCGCTGAACCCGGCCCTGCAGCAGGCGCTGTTGATTCCAGGCTGCCTGCTTTATTTTCCCGGTATGGGGCTGGTGCTGTGGGGAAGGCTGGCGTTGGGGCGCAATTATTATGTTTCCACCAGCCAGGGGGCACTGCTGCTGGCCGGGCAAAGCCTGGTCACCGGCGGGCCTTACGCCCTGGTGCGCCACCCCATGTACAGCGGCCTGGTTCTGGCCGGGCTGGGCAGCCTGCTGCTGTATGCCACCTGGACCAGTCTTTTCTTTGCCCTTTTTGCCCCGGTTGTGCTGCTGCGCGCGCGCCACGAGGAGGCCGCCCTGCAGGCTGAATTTGGCGCCGCCTGGCAGGCCTACTGTCGGCGCGTACCGGCCTTTTTTCCCCGCCTCTGGCGCAGGTGAAGCCAGGGATCACCCCTGCCCGTCCTTCGCCGCAATGAACTCTATGATAAAATTGCAGCATGGATGTATCTGAACACGTGCAAGGGATTCTGGATACCCTGCCCAACCGCCCCGGCTGCTATTTGATGAAGAATGCCAACGGCGAAATTATTTATGTGGGCAAGGCCATCAACCTGCGCAACCGCGTGCGTTCCTATTTTCACAACAGCGCTGAACACGATTTTAAAACCCGCCAGATGGTGCGCCACATCGCCCATATAGACTGGATTGTGGTGGCTTCAGAACTGGAGGCACTCATCCTTGAGATGAACCTCATCAAAAAGCACCGCCCGCGCTACAACATCCGCCTCAAAGACGATAAACGCTATCCCTATATTAAAGTCCACTGGTCCAGCGATTTTCCTAAAATCACCGTCACCCGCCAGATGAGTGAAGACGGCTCGCGCTATTTTGGTCCTTACACCAGTGTGTGGGCGGTGCACCAGACCCTGGATGTGCTGCGGCGCATTTTCCCCTATATCAGCTGCGACCGCACCATTACCGGGCAGGACCCGCGCGCCTGCCTGTATTACGACATCAAGCTGTGCAGCGGCCCCTGCATCGGTGCCATTCAAAAGGCGCAGTACCGTCAGATGATGGACGACCTGTGCCTGTTTCTGCAGGGACGCACCGAGCCGGTGGTGGACCGCCTGCGGGCCGAAATGGAAAAAGCCGCTGAAGAGCTGCGCTTCGAACAGGCCGCCGGCCTGCGCGATCAGATCAACGCCATTGACCGGGTGGTGGAAAAACAGAAGGTCATTTCATCTGAACAGATCGATTCAGACGTCATCGCCATGGCGCGCGAAAACGGCGAAGCCTGCGTGCAGATCTTCTTCATCCGCGCCGGCAAGCTGATTGGCCGCGAATATTTCGTGCTCGAAGGCACCGAAGAGGCCGCCGACAGCGAGGTGATTGCCACCTTCCTCAAGCAGTTCTACGCCGAAGCCGCCACCATTCCCCCCCAGGTGCTGCTGCCCAATGAGGTGGAAGAGGTCAACATCATCCAGCAGTGGCTGCGCACCCGCGGCGCCGGCCGCACGGTGGAAATCAGTGTACCGAAAGAAGGCCCCTCGCACGAATTGATCCATATGGCTGCTGAAAACGCCGCCGAAACCCTCTCGGCTCTGCGCGCCCAATGGGAAACCGACAAGGGCCGCCAGACCGAAGCCCTGGCCGAGCTGCAGCAGGCGCTGAGCCTGGCCGAACCGCCCAACCGCATTGAATGTTACGACATTTCCAACACCCAGGGTACCGCATCGGTGGCCAGCATGGTGGTTTTTGAGCAAGGTGTGCCCGCCAAGAAACATTACCGCCATTTCAACATTCAAAGCGTGGTGGGGCCGGACGACTTCGCCAGCATGGAAGAGGTGCTGACGCGGCGTTTCAGGCGCTGGCAGGCCGCGCAAGAAATGCTGGCGGGGCAAACGCCAGGCAAGCCGCCAGATGAATCCTTTGCCCGCCTGCCCGATCTGCTGATGGTGGATGGCGGCAAGGGCCAGCTTGGCCGGGCGGTGAAGGTGCTGGCTGAATTTGGCCTGACGGACAAGGTGCCGGTGACCGGCCTGGCCAAGCAGGAAGAAGAACTGTTTGTGCCCGGAAAGGAAACTTCGCTGCTGCTGCCGCGCCACTCGCAGGGGCTCTACCTCATCCAGCGCATCCGCGATGAAGCCCACCGTTTTGCCATCACTGCGCACCGCAAGCGCCGCTCGAAAGAAGGCCTGGCCTCACGTCTCGATGCCGTCCCTGGCATTGGGCCGGCGCGCCGGCGCCTGCTGCTGACCCATTTTGGCTCCATTGACAGCATTCTGGCGGCATCCGTCGAAGAATTGACCGCCGTCCGCGGCATCACTGAAGAAATTGCCCGTGCGATTAAAGCGCATTTAGAGTAAAATTAAGTATTAATATCGGTCTGGAGGTTGCGCGTGAAAACGTATGAAACAGCTCTTTGCCCCAAATGCGGCGGCGAAATAAAATTAAGCTACAAAGAAGAAGAATTGACCTGCCCGGCATGCCAGGTGAAGCTGGTGGCGACCCTTAACAAGAAAGGTCACCGGGTGATTCGCGCCGCTGAATCGCGCATCAAGCCCAAAGCTGAAAAAACCGCCCCTGCATCAGCGCCCCGCCCGCGGGTCAACCCTGCGCAGCGTGCTGCTGCCATTCAACGGGTGCTGTTTTCCATTGTGGCCATCATCATTGTGCTTTCAATGATTCTGGCCCTGATTGCCATGTGAAGAGAAAGGCCATCGCATGAAACACTTTATCGTTGAAATCACCTACCTGGTTCCAGTTGAAGCCCTGGCTGAGATTTTGCCGCATCACCGCGCCTTCCTGCAGACCGGTTACGAACGCGGTCTGCTGCTTCTTTCAGGCCCGCAGTCGCCCCGCGTGGGCGGCATGGTGGTGGCGCGTGCCGAAAGCCTTGAAAAACTGCAGGCTTTTTTCAAAGATGATCCTTACCAGCAGAATAAAGTGGCTGAATACCGCTATGTCGAATTTGAACCGGTCAAACACCAGGCTTTCCTGGCCGATTGGGTTAACCCCGACTGAAAGAGGTGGCATATGCATATTGGCAAAGAGTTCCTTTCCAAAACGCGTTACCCGTTCCTCACCCTGTCGCTGCAAAAACAGGGGCAGCCCCAGCCGCCGCTGGAACTGCCGCTGCCCCCCGGTGAGGTCATTCCCCTGCCCAAACCTGCCGAGGTGATTGTGCCAGCCATGGACCTGCGGACCGCCATTGAACAGCGCGTCACGCACCGCCAGTACAGCTCTGATGGCATTTCGATGGAGGAACTGTCCTTCTTGCTGTGGTGCACCCAGGGCATCCGCGATGCCTCGAACCCCAAGGTCACCATGCGCACGGTGCCTTCGGCCGGCGCGCGCCATCCTCTGGAGACCATCCTGCTGGTGAACAATGTGGCCGGCCTGAAATCCGGTCTGTACCGCTATGCCGCCAGCCAGCACGGCCTGGTGAAACTGGAAGCCCCGGCTGATGTGGCCCAGCAGCTCAGCCAGGCCTGCCTGCAGCAAAAGCATGTGCTCACCAGCGCAGTGACCTTCTTCTGGGTCGCCGTCGCCGAGCGCACCTTCTGGCGTTACAGCGAGCGCAGCTACCGCTATTTCTTCCTGGATGCCGGGCATGTCTGCCAGAATTTGTATCTGGCGGCTGAAGCCATTGATTGCGGGGTTTGCGCCATCGGAGCCTATGACGACGACCTGACCAACCAGCTTTTGGGCGTGGATGGTGATGCCGTGTTCACCGTTTACGGCGCGACCCTGGGCAAGAAAGGCCGCTGATCCCCATGTCAATGACCCTTTCCGTGGTTGTTCCGGCTTATAACGAAGAGAGAACCATCCTGCAGGTGCTGCTGGCCCTCCAGGAAAAAGTGCCGCAAATCACCGAGATCATTGTGGTGGATGACGGCTCGCGGGATCAGACCGCCGCCCTGGTGGAAAAAGCTGCCGCAGCCGATGAGCGCATTCGCCTGATCCGCCAGCCGCAGAACCAGGGCAAAACCGCCGCCCTGCGCACCGGCTTTGCCGCCTCAAATGGAGATATTGTCATTGTGCAGGACGCCGACCTGGAGTATGACCCTGCCGATATCCAGCATGTCATTGACCCCATTCTTGAAGATAAGGCTGATGTGGTCTTTGGCTCGCGCTTTCTGGTGCGGCGTGCCGCGCGGATTCTCTATTTCCGCCATTACATGGCCAACCGTTTTCTGACGTTTTGCTCGAACCTGCTGACGGACATCAATTTCAGCGATGTGGAAACCTGCTACAAGGCCTTCCGCGGCGATATCATCCGCAAAATGATCATCACCTCCTCTGGTTTTGGCTTTGAAATTGAGGTCACGGCCAAAATCGCCAAGCTGGGCTGCCGGGTTTATGAAGTGCCGATTTCCTATTATGGGCGCACCTACCAGGAAGGCAAGAAAATCGGCTGGAAAGACGGCCTTGATGCATTGTATTATATTTTTAAATTCAACTGGTTTTGCAGCATGGAAGAAGCTTTCATCGAAAAGCCAGTGTTCCCCTCCGGGTGAGAGACCCCGAATTTTTCAGCTTTGATTTTTTTCACCCCCCGGTAATCCTGCCGCACTGATCCATCTGCTCCTTTCCTGATGAAGAAGAAAAGGAGCAGATGCATTCTGACCGCATTTTTTTTATCAGGAGATCGCATGCCCACCTTCCCATCCTCCCTCGAGACCGTCTTTCAGCCCCTCCAGCACCACCTGGCAGCTGCGGCCATTCTGCAGGGCAGCGTGGCTGCCAGCCTCTTTGCTGATGACCCCGCCGCGCCCCGCGCTGCTCTGCTCAAAGCCGGCCACCGCGCCTTGCTGGCCGGCCAACCCACCCCGGAATTTATCTCCCGCCTGGCGCGGTATTTTTTGGATGACGTGTACCCGGCCGGCCAGCAGGCCGGCGAGGAGCTCTTCATCCTTTACCCCGCGCCCAACTGGGAACCTTTCATCGCTGATGTTCTGCCCGGCAAGGACCCCATCTCCACCAGACGGGAATATTATGAACTCTGCCCATCCGGACCGGTCCTCTTTGACGGCCTGCCCGGCGGCCTGACCCTGCGCGCGGTGGATGCGGCCCTGCTGGCCGAAGACGGCCTGGAAGGCATGGATGACCTGCGTGAGGAAATGGTCTCTGAGCGCGCCTCGGTGGAAGACTTTTTACAGCATTCTTTCGGCTTTATCGCCCTCAGCGGAAACACCCTGGCAGGCTGGTGCCTCTCAGAATACAACACACCCGAAGCCTGCGAATTTGGCATTGCCGCCCTGCCCGGATTCCGCCAGCGCGGGCTGGCCACCGCCCTGGCCCGGGCCTGCATGGCTGAGGGCCAGCGGCGCGGGGTGGTGCGTTTCGGCTGGCACTGCTTTGCCGATAACACCCCTTCCGTGGCCACCGCCCTGCGCCTGGGTTTCCAGAAGAAGCTCGATTATCCCGCCTACCTGGCCTTTTACGATGAAACCGTCAGCCTGGCCGTCAACGGCCGTTTTTGCCTTGACCGCGGCGACCCGGCAGCCGCCCGCGCCTGGTATCAGAAAGCCCTCGACCGCGGCGCCGCCAGCCCGTGGATTGACCTGGGCATGGCCCGCGCCGCGGCCGCCCTCGGGCAGCCTGATGAAGCCTTTGCCTGGCTGAACAGCGCCTTTGAGAAGGGCTTCCATGACCGCGATGATCTGCTGATGCTGCCGCAATTAATCACCCTTCAAGCTGACCCGCGCTGGGGTGACCTGCTGGCAAAAATGGCGTAAAATTACCTCGACGACTTTGATGATGGGATATTTCGCCCTACCTTTTTACCAGTCATTTAACCGCACGTGCGTATTTCGTCCCACAAAGTAGGATAAAAACACCACCCAATAAACTCCCTGAAAGGAAGGTTTTCCATGCCGCGAATCAATCGTTCCACTCCCGAAGCCCTGGGCATTCCGTCTTCCGCCATCCTGGCTTTCATCAACGCCATTGAGGCGCAGCAGATCGGCCTGCACAGCTTCATGCTGGTGCGCCACGGACAGGTGGCTGCCGAAGGCTGGTGGCAGCCCTATGCCCCTGAGCGGCACCACACCCTCTTTTCCCTGACCAAAAGTTTCACTTCCACCGCCGTCGGCCTGGCCGTCAGCGAGGGCCGTTTGAGCCTGGATGATGCGGTAATTTCCTTCTTTCCGGATCGCCTTCCGGCTCGGGTGAGCCGGCACCTGGCCGCCATGAAGGTGCGCCACCTGTTGGGCATGGCCACCGGACACCACAAAGACACCACCATGGCCCTCTTCAAATCGCCGGATGGCGATTGGGTGCGCGCCTTCCTGGCGCAGCCGGTGAAGCATGCCCCGGGCGCGCCGTTCGTCTATAACAACGGCGCCACCTACATGCTTTCAGCCATCCTGCAAAGCCTCACCGGCCAGACCCTTTTCGATTATCTCACCCCGCGCCTCTTTGAACCCCTGGGCATCAACCCGCCCGGCTGGGAATCAGACCCGCGCGGCATCAACGCCGGGGCTTTTGGCCTGGCCCTGCGCACCGAAGACATTGCCTGCTTTGGCCAGCTCTACCTGCAGAAGGGCCAGTGGCAGGGCCGCCAGCTCATCCCGGCAGCCTGGGTGGAACAGGCCACTTCAATTCAAACGCAGCACATCAAGAAAACCGATAACGATTGGGAACAGGGCTACGGCTTCCAGTTCTGGCGCTGCCGCCACAACGCCTACCGCGGCGACGGGGCCTTCGGCCAGTTCTGCCTGGGGATGCCTGACCAGGATGCCGTGCTGGCCATGACTTCTGGCCAGAATGACATGCAGGCCGTGCTCGACCAGGTGTGGGCGCACCTGCTGCCGGCTTTCCAGGCAGAAGTGCTGCCCGCAAATCCGGCCGTCCTGACGGAGCTCTCTGCCCGCGCGGCCGCCCTCAGGCTGCCCCTGCCGGCCGGCGCGCCCAATTCTCCCCTGGCAGCCGGGCTTTCAGGCAAAACATTCAAGCTGCGATCCAACCGTGTGCTCAAGCTCAGCACCGCGCGCTTTGATTTTGCCCCCGGCCAGGTGACTCTGACCCTCAACGGCGCAAAGGGTGAGGATGTGCTGCCCGCGGGCAGTGCCGCCTGGCTGCCTGGCCTCAGCCGGCTGGACCCGGCAGGAGAGCAGCCCGTGGCCTCGGCTTACGCCTGGACGGCGCCAGATACCCTGGAGCTCAAATGCTATTTTGTTAACACGCCCTTCTGCCACACCCTCACCGCTCATTTCACCGGAACAGACGTGAAAATTGAGCACACGGTCAATGTGTCCTTTGGTCCCACGCGCTTCCCTGACCTGCATGGGACGCAGGTAAAAACAAAACCTGGGCTTCAGGCATAACACCACCCGGCGCGCAATCTATGATTATTCATAAAAATCAGCTCAAGCTGCCGGATAGAAAAGGGCGGGTTCTTTCATACACAGAAATGGGAAAGCCGGATGGCTTTCCCATTATCATCCATCACGGCCTGATCGCCAGCATCAGCGGCATTTTCATCTTTGAAAAACTGGCTGCTGCTGGCGTTCGCCTCATTTGCCCGGCCCGGCCGGGTTACGGCGAATCCTCTCCATTTTGCCTGAAAAACGTGGCTGAATGGGGACATGTGGCGGCGGAGCTGGTGAAAGCCCTTGAACTGGACCGCTTTGATGTGCTGGGCATCTCCTCTGGCGCGCCATACAGCTATGCTGCCGCCTGGCGGCTGCCGAAGCAAATTCGTCATGTTTATATTCTCAGCGGCACCCCGGCCCTTTATGCCGCGCAAGTTCAGGCCTGCTGGCCTTATCCCCTCAGTCAAAAGGCCACCCTGCCTGAAATGCAAGCCCTGGCCCGCGATCTGTTTTTTACCGGCCTGACGTCAGAAGCCTATGAAACGGATGACATCCGCGATTCCATGATGAATGAGGCTTTCGGCGTGGGCCAGGACCTGCTGATCCGCTGCCAGGATTGGGGCTTTTCATTATCCGGGGTGACCGCGCCGGTGTTCATGCGCCACAGCCGGGCTGATGAAGCTGTGCCTTTTATGACGGCAGAAATCACCGCCGGGCTGCTGCCCGCCTGCCGTCTGGAGATTCGCGAAAATGAGCCCCATTTTTCCCGGGCGGTGCTGGATGACTTTATCCAGACGGGCATCATCCCAAAATTAAAATAAAAACAGCGCCATTTTACGGCGCTGTCTCATTTTCCCTTATCGGAGCGAACCTGTTCCTTGGGGCAAGGCATTCCCCCAACACACAACCGGGCCTTCTTGCCGGGGCAGGCTCGCTCCTCACTTTCTTTCCACCACCTGGTATCCCAGGCGGACCACGCCATCGGCGATGGCGCCGTCATTCACCAAATTCTCGTCAAACACCACCACCATCTCCCCTTTGCGGTAGCTGGCTTCCACCGTTTGCACCCCTGGCAGCATGTCTTCCAGTTCCTGCAGGCGCATGGCGCACATGCCGCATTCCATGCCTTCAATTTGATACGTCTTTTTGATCATCCTTCCTCCTCATCCGTCAAACACGATTTTGCCGGTGTACATGCCCATGGAACAGCTGTAGCGCAGGGTGGTTCCGGCAGCCTGCGGCGGCAGATCCAGGGTCACCTCGCCCGTGTTCGGCAGTATCTGCTCGATGTTCAAAGCCGGAATGACGAAAGACAGCGAGCAGGAATAGACCTTGTTGCTCACCAGGCGCAGCTTAAGGGCTGTGTTGGCGGGGGCGTGCATCAGGTTCGGCTGGTAGCCGTTGTTTTTCACCTCAATCGTCAGCACGTTGGGGTCCGCTGCGGCGGTGGGCTCAGCCACGGTCTGCACCTGTGCCGGGGCAGCATTGGTGGACAGCAGGCCTGAAATGGAAAATGGCGCGCCGGCCAGGTTAAGGCCGCTGTCGATGGCCACCAGACCCAAAACCAGCACCAGCACCGCGGCCGCCGTCATGAAACGCTTTTCGAGGGCGCTTCCTAATCGCGCCGCCGCATACGAAACCGCGAAGAACAGCGGCGTGGTGCCGAGGGTAAAGGCCGCCAGCAGAGCGGCGCCCATCAGCGGGCTGCCTGAACCGATGGCCGCCACCATCATCACCTGGGTGATGCCGCAGGGAATCAGCACCGTCATCACGCCCAGAGTAACCGGCGTCAGCCAGTCGCTCTTTTTGGCCTGTTTGCGAACCAGGCGGGTGATGAAGGCCGGGGGTTCAAAACTGAAGATGCGGAAAAAGGGATGCGCGTTCAAAATGCGCAGAGCGTTGCCGATCATGAAAATGCCGATGGCAAACTGCAGCACAGCGCGGGCGGTATTGTTAAGTTGGATCATGCTGCCAAAAGCCCCCAGCAAAAAGCCCAGCAGGGTGTAAGCGGTCACCTTGGCCAGCAAAAACAGCCCGATGGGCAGAGCCAGGCGCGGCTGCCTGCCGCCGGTACCACCTGCCACATCGTTTTCAATCTGGTGGGCCAGCGAGCTGGCCAGCAGGCCACCCTGCACCGCCAGGCAGCTCAGGCCGCCGGTGGTCAGGCCGGTGATCAACGCAAGGATGATTTCAGGCATGCAGCACCTCCGCAAATAATAAAAACCCAAATCGCTGACGGCGGCAGAGCTGCGGCTAAAACGGCGCCTGATCCACGGTGCTTTTGCTCGCCGTGGATCAGGTGCATAAGGAGGGGAGAGAACTACCAGTAAGAGGACATTTCTGTCTGCCGTCAAAGACAAGTTTAGCACCCCCCATCCCGGCCTTCAATAGGCATAATCACTCATTGTTACGCCTGTCTGCCGGGAGTATAAAGGAGGCAGGCAGCGGCGCAGCCTTCCGGTTGTGTGTATAATGGATTTGCCGGTCATTTTCTTCTCAATCCGCCGGCTGCCCAAAGGTCAATTATGTCCGAATCTGATAATCATCTCATCACCCTGCCCATCACCGGCATGACCTGCGCCAACTGCGTGGCCACGGTTGAACGCAACCTGCGCAAAGTCAAAGGCGTGCAGGCTGCCAACGTCAATCTCTCCTCAGAGCGCGCCACCATTGAATTTGACCCTGCCCTCACCGGCCTGGATGCCGTGATTGAGCGCGTGGAGCGCGCCGGTTACGGCGTGGCTCTGGGCGAAGCCGTGCTGCTCATCCCGCGCCTGGGCTCCGATACCGATACGCGGCGTCTTGAAAAAGCCCTGCGCAGCCTCGAAGGCGTGCGCGAGGTGCAAATCAACCTGGTTTCCGAGCAGGCTCGCGTCACCTACATCCCCACCCTGGTCACCCAGGCTGAGCTGCGCCGCGCTGCTTCGGCAGCCGGTTATGAAGCCCTTGAGGCTGGCGGCAGCGCCGAAGATGCCGAGGGCGCCGCGCGCCAGCGTGAAATTGACGCCCAGCGTCGCTATCTCATCATCGGCCTCATCTTCACCGTGCCGCTTTTCCTGCTTTCCATGGCCGGCGACCTGGGTTTCCTGCCGATGGAAGTGGCTCATTCCACCTGGATCAAATGGCTGATGCTGGTGCTGGCCACGCCAGTGCAGTTTTACGTGGGCCGCCAATATTATGTAGGCGCATGGAAAGCCCTGCGCTCTGGCTCGGCCAACATGGATGTGCTGGTGGCGATGGGCTCTTCGGCGGCTTACTTCTATTCGCTGCCGGTGACCTTTGGGCTGCTTTCGGGGCATGTCT
Organism: Chloroflexota bacterium; assembly: GCA_029561345.1. Lineage (GTDB taxonomy): Bacteria > Chloroflexota > Anaerolineae > Anaerolineales > Anaerolineaceae > JAKQJC01. The sequence continues at coordinate 99,211 of JAKQJC010000043.1, forward strand.
ATTTTGAGACCGCCGCCGTCATCATCACCCTCATCAAACTGGGCAAATACCTCGAGGCGCGCGCCAAGGGCCGCACCAGCGAAGCGATCAAGAAGCTGATGGGCCTGCGCGCCAAAACCGCGCGCGTGATCCGCAGCGGCGTGGAAAGCGACATTCCGGTGGATGATGTGCAGATTGGCGATGTGGTCGTGGTGCGCCCCGGCGAAAAGATCCCCGTGGACGGCGTGGTGCTGGAAGGGCGCTCGGCGGTGGATGAATCGATGATCAGCGGCGAATCGCTGCCCGTGGAAAAAGGCCCCGGCGCCGTTGTCATTGGCGCCACCCTTAACAAGCTGGGCCTGCTCAAATTTGAAGCCACGCGCATTGGCAAGGAGACCGCCCTCGCGCAAATCATCCGCCTGGTGGAAGAAGCCCAGGGCAGCAAAGCTCCCATTCAAAAGCTGGCCGATCAGATCTCCAGCATTTTTGTGCCGGCTGTGGTGGCCCTGGCCCTGCTCACCTTCACCGCCTGGCTGGTTTTTGGCCCGCCGCTGGCGGTCAACGCGGATATCACCCCCTTCACCCGCGCCCTCATTCGCATGGTGGCGGTGCTGGTCATTGCCTGCCCCTGCGCCATGGGCCTGGCCACCCCCACCGCGGTGATGGTCGGCACCGGCAAGGGCGCCGAAATGGGCGTGCTGTTGAAGTCTTCCGAAGCCCTTGAACGCGCCGGGCGCATCACCACCGTGGTGCTCGATAAAACCGGCACCATCACCCGCGGGCAGCCCGCGGTCACCGACGTGGTGGCGGCAGGTTTCGCCGCCGGGCCCGATGAACTGCTGCGCCTGGCGGCTTCGGCCGAAAAAGGCAGTGAGCATCCCCTGGGTGAAGCCATGGTGGCTGAGGCAGGGAACCGCGGTCTGGCGCTGGCGGAGCCCGAGAGTTTTCAGGCCCAGGCCGGACAGGGTATTTCCGCTGTCATTGAAGGCCGCAGCGTGCTGGTGGGCAGCCCTCGCCTGCTGGAAGCCGGCGGCGTGAATCCCGCCTCGCTGCAGGCTGACCTGGAGCGCCTGCAAGGCGAAGGCAAGACTGCCATGCTGGTGGCTGTGGATGGGACTGCCTGCGGCCTGATTGCCGTGGCCGACACGGTGAAAGACAGCTCGCGCGAAGCCATTGAACGCCTGCACCGCCTGGGCCTCAAGGTGATTATGCTCACCGGCGACAACCGCCAGACCGCCGAGGCCATTGCCCGCCAGGTGGGCGTGGATGAGGTGCTGGCCGAGGTGCTGCCCGGCGACAAGGCCGCCCAGGTGAAGGCGCTGCAATCCGGCGGTGCGGTCACGGCCATGGTTGGCGACGGCATTAACGACGCCCCTGCCCTGGCTCAGGCCGATGTGGGCATTGCCATTGGCACCGGCACTGATGTGGCCATGGCTTCGGCTCCGGTTGTGCTCATCAGCGGCGACCTGCGCGGCGTGGCGCGCGCCATTGAGCTTTCGCGGCGCACCCTTGCCACCATTCGCCAGAATTTGTTCTGGGCGTTTATATATAACCTCATCCTGATCCCGGTGGCGGCCCTCGGCCTGCTCAACCCCATGCTGGCAGCCGGCGCCATGGCCTTCAGCAGCGTCTTTGTGGTCAGCAACAGCCTGCGCCTGCGCGGCGTGAAAATCTTGTAATTGCCGCCCGCAGCGCTCCACCTTTCAAAGATTTTTAGAGGTATTCCATGCGTAAATTTCTGCTTCCCCTGCTCATTCTGAGCCTTCTGCTCACCGCCTGCAACGCCTCCGGCAAGGACGGCGTCATTCCCTATGCCAGTATCCCCGCTGGCAAGGCTTACGCCGCAGGCAAGGAAATTTATTTTTCACACACCGAAGCCTCCGATGCGGCCCTGGCCGAAAAACTCACCAACATGATGAAATCGCCGGTGCTGCATGTGCCTTCCCTGGCTGACGCCCCTGAATCGATGCTGGCAAAGGTCTATGTCTTTGAAAACGGCCTGGGTGGCAAGGGCCCCCTGGGCTACCAGCTCGATGTGTTCGATAACCCGCCTGGCACGGCAGGTTATTCTCCCCTGCGGCGCGTGGTGCTGGTCAAATGGGCCGACGCAGGTAAGGCTCGCGAGCTGACCTCGGCTGCGGATGTGCTGGCAGCCGAAAAGGCCGGCGAGCTGACCACCAGCATTCCCGGCGCAGTGGTCAACATGCCCTTCATGGCCTGGGACGGCGGGCAGCGCTAATTTATCCCATAAAGAAACCGCCGGAGCGGGCATGTCTCCGGCGGGCTTTTCGCGCATGCCCCTCGGCTTTCCTTTTTTTCCTTTTTCCGCTAAAATAAACTCGACTGCTGTGATTCTGATATATTTCTTATACGGCGCTGTGACTTCGTTAACGCGTAGATGATATAATCAGCCTGATACCCGTACAATCATGCCAATCAGGCGCGGGTGTAAAAAGGATAATTCACCATGATGCGATTTGACCGTTTTACCGAAAGAGCTCAGGAAGTTGCCCAGCGCGCGGCTGAAATCATCCAGCGCTACGGCCACAACCAGATCGACACCGAACACATGCTGCTGGCCCTCATCGAACAGCCGCAGGGCGTCATTCCCCAGATTCTCGACACCCTCAAAGTGGATGTGCCCTCGCTCACCGAACGCCTCGATTACATCCTGCGCACCAGCCCCAAAGCCAACATCTTTGGCGGCGGCGCCGGACAAATTTTCATCACCCCGCGCGTCAAGCGGATCATTGACCTGGCCAACGAAGAAGCCAACCGCCTGAAAGATGATTACATTTCCACCGAGCACATTTTCCTCGCCATTCTTTCAGAACGCAACACCCCGGCCGCCCGCCTGCTGGAAACCAACGGCCTCACCCGCGACCGCGTTAACGAAGCCATTCTCCAGGCCCGCGGTGGGCAACGCGTCACCGACCCGCAGGCTGAAACCCGCTTCCGCACCCTCGAAAAATATTCCCGCGACCTGACCCAGGCAGCCCGCGAAGGCAAGCTGGACCCCGTCATTGGGCGCGACAATGAAATCATGCGCGTCATGCAGATCCTCTCGCGCCGCACCAAGAACAACCCGGTGCTCATCGGCGAAGCCGGCGTGGGCAAAACCGCCATCGTCGAAGGCCTGGCGCAGAAAATTGCCGTCAACGACGTGCCGGAAATTTTGATGGGCAAGCGGGTGATTTCGCTGGACCTGGGCGCGATGATCGCCGGTTCGCGCTTCCGCGGCGAATTTGAGGAACGCCTGAAGGCCGCCATCGAAGAAGTGGAACGTTCTGATGGTGAAATCATCCTATTCATTGATGAACTGCACACGGTGGTGGGCGCAGGCGCAGCCCAGGGCGCCATGGATGCTTCCAACATGCTCAAGCCGGCCCTGGCGCGCGGCGATTTGCAGTGCGTGGGCGCCACCACCCTCGACGAATATCACAAGCACATCGAAAAAGACGCCGCCCTTGAACGGCGTTTCGCCCCGGTTTATGTGGAAGAGCCCACGGTGGAAGATACCATTGAAATGCTGCGCGGCCTGCGCGACCGCTACGAAGCGCACCACAAGATCAGCTTCTGCGATGACGCTCTGGTGGCCGCGGCTCGCCTTTCGGCGCGCTATGTCACCGACCGCCACCTGCCCGACAAAGCCATTGACCTGATGGATGAGGCCGCTGCCAAGCTGCGCGTGGCGCTCTATTCCCTGCCTGCCGAATTGAAGGAAATGAAAACCGTCATCGACCGCATGACCGCGGAAGAAGAGCAGGCCGTGGTTGAAAAAGATTACAAACGCGCCGCCGAGAAGAAATCGGAACGCATTCGCCTGGAAAACGAATTTATTGAAAAGCGCGATACCTGGGAAGACGAACACAAACTCGATGACCAGGTGGATGTGGACGATATTGCCGAAGTCATTCACCAGTGGACGGGCATTCCGGTCAACCAGATGATGGAGACGGAAACCGAACGCCTGCTGCACATGGAAGAGCGCCTGCACGACCGCATTGTTGGGCAGGGCGAGGCGGTGCATGCCGTGGCCGACGCGCTGCGCCGCGCCCGCGCCGGCCTGAAAGATCCCCGCCGCCCCATTGGCTCTTTCATATTCATTGGTCCATCGGGCGTGGGTAAAACTGAGCTGGCCCGTGTGCTGGCTGAATTTCTCTTCGGCGATGAAGACGCCCTGGTGCGCATTGACATGAGCGAATACCGCGAACAGCACACCGCCTCGCGCCTGTTTGGCGCGCCCCCCGGTTACGTGGGTTATGAAGAAGGCGGCCAGCTCACCGAGGCCATCCGCCGCCGGCCTTACCGCGTGATCCTCTTCGACGAGGTAGAAAAAGCCCACCCTGAAGTGTGGAACGCCCTGCTGCAAATTCTGGATGACGGCCGCCTGACCGACGGCCAGGGCCGTCTGGTGGATTTCCGCAACACCGTGCTGATCATGACCAGCAACCTGGGCACCGAATATGTGCGCAAGGGCGGCACGCTGGGCTTCCTGGCGCGCAATGATTCAGATGAAGAGCGCCGCGCTCACGATAACATCGAAAAAGCCCTCAAGGGCACCTTCCGCCCTGAATTTTTGAACCGTGTGGATGAAATCATTATGTTCTCGCCGCTGACGGTGGAACAGGTGAAGGAAATTGTCCTGCTTCAAATGAAGGAAATCCAGAGCCGCCTCAGCGAACACGGTCTGAATGTGGAGCTGACCCCCGCCGCCCAGGAATGGCTGGCCCAGGAAGGGTTTGACCCGGCCTTTGGCGCACGCCCGCTGCGCCGCTCGCTGCAGAAGCGCGTTGAAAGCCCGCTGGCCGTGCGCCTGTTGGCGGGCGACTTCTCTGAGGGCGACCGCGTGGTGGTGGATGTGGACGAAAACAACGAGATCGTCTTCCGCAAAACCGAAGCCCCTGCGGAGGTTGAAGAGAAAGCTGAATAAAACCCTATGCCCGTCGAACAGGCGCAAATCATCGCTCTGCTGAAAAACATCCATCTCTTCCGCCGTCTGGCAGATGCCGAGGTGGAGAAGATTGCTGCCCAGTTTGAGCCGGTGGCCCTGTCTGACGGGCAAATTTTATTTAAGCAGGGGGATCCCGCCGAAAGCTTTTACATCATCCTCAACGGCAAGGTGAAAATCACCCGCCGCCGCCAGAACCAGGTGCGCCAGCTGGCCACGCTGATCAAAGGCGATTACTTTGGCGAAGAAGCTCTCATCACCCACAGCAGCCGCTCTGCCACCATCACCGCCATTGCCGATTCCACCCTGCTGCGCCTGAGCCATGAAGATTTCGAAGATCTGATCACGCGCATTCCCATGCTCAAGGCCAACCTGGTGGTGGCGGTCACCAGCCGCCACCTGTTCCGCGAGACCCCTCTCGATTGGCTTAATAAAGAAGAAGTGGTGTATGTCATGGCGCGCCAGCACACCCTCTTCATGTGGCAGAAAATGGCCTGGCCGCTCGGCGCCATGCTGTTTGGGGTGGCTGCCATCCTCTCACTCTATACTTTTGTGCTGCCGGCAGCCTCCATTTCCCTGATGGTTCTGCTGGCGCTGTGGGTGCTGGGCACCGGCGCCTGGACCGCCTGGAATTATGCCGATTGGGCCAACGATTATTACATCGTCACCAACCAGCGTGTGGTGTATGTGGAAAAGGTGCTGGCGCTTTACGACAGCCGCCAGGAGGCCCCCCTGGGCACCGTGCTTTCGGTGGGCGTGGAATCATCTCAGGTGGGGCGCATGTTCCGCTATGGCGATGTGATTGTGCGCACCTTTACCGGCCCCATCCGCCTGGAACGGGTGCCCTACCCCGAACAGCTGGCTTCGATGATCGAAGAATACTGGACGCGCGCCCGTGTGGGTCAGCGCCAGGATGACGCCGCTTTCATTGAAAAATCCATCCGCGGACGCATCGATTCGCTGACGGGCGGCCGCCTGATTGGCGGCGGCGCGCCGCGCCCGGCGCCGCCCAAAGTGGTGCAGCCGGGCCCCCTGCAGGTGCTGCTTTCTCATTTTTTCATGCTGCGCTATGAAGAGGGCGGTGCCATCACCTACCGCAAGCACTGGCTCATCCTGCTGGCGCATGTCTGGCGCCCGACCCTGATCTTTCTGCTGGCCCTGGCCCTGGTCATCATCAAATTGTTGGGCTACCTGCCCTGGCTGCCGGCGGTGGTGGTGGGCATTGTGACGGTACCGGCCCTGCTGGCCGCCTTCGCCTGGTGGACCTACGAATATATGGATTGGAGCAACGACATCTACCGCGTGACTGGCGATCAGATTTTTGATATTGAACGCAAGCCTTTTGCAAAAGAAGAAAAGAAAACCGCACCTCTCGAGAGCATTCTCAGCATCGAATATCAGCGCGACGGCCTGGCAGGCCTGGTGTTCAATTTCGGCACGGTCTATATTTCGGTGGGCGGGGCCAAGTTCAGTTTCAATTATGTGTTCAACCCTTCAGCCGTGCAGCAGGACATTTACCGCCGCATGGCCGAGCGGGTGGCCAAGAAAAAGCGCGCTGAACTGGAAGCCGAACAGGACCGGCTTTCAGAATGGTTTGCCGTTTATCACCGCGGCTTTGTGGCCCCGGGGCAAAAGGCCCCGCCGGCCGGTAAAAACTAAAATTCTATTTTTTTTACTGGTATATGTTTGAAAGAAGGAGGGATGTTTTGAATATTAAAATTGTCACCGACAGCACATGTGACCTTCCAGAAAGCGTCGTCCAGGATCTTGGCATCACGGTGATACCGGGATACGTGACCCTGGATGGCAAAAACTATCTCGACGGCCAGGAGATCAGCCGCGCCGACTTTTACCGCCGGCTGGCTTCCAGTCAGCCGCCCGCCACCACCTCAGCCCCCGGCACCGGCGCGTTTTTGAAAGAATATCACCGGCTGATTGAAGCCGGAGCCACAGGCATCATTTCCATTCACGTGGCCAAAAAGCTGAGCAATATTTCAAACGTGGCCCAGCTGGCCGCCGAAGAAGTTAAAGAGGTGGCTGTGGTGAATGTGGATTCGGGGCAGTTGACCCTGGGCCTGGGGCTGCTGGTTGTGGAAGCGGCACAGGCCGCCCGCGCCGGGGGCAGCCTTGCTGACATCACGGCTCTGCTTGAGGAGCTGATCCCCCGCACCTATTCCTACGCCCGCCTCGACACGCTCGATTACCTGCGCCGCAGCGGGCGCATGTCGGGACTGGGACACAGCCTGGCCAGCCTGCTGAATGTCAGGCCGATCCTCAAGATGAACAACGGGCAGCCGCACATGGAACCCGTGCGCACCCGGGGCAAGGCGGTGGCGCGCGTTCTGGAATTGACCCGCCAGCTGGGGCCGCTGCAAAAATTGGCCGCCACTTTCAGCGGCGATGTGGACGCCGCAGCTTTTGAAGAAGAACTGCGCCCTTACCGCGAACTGGCTGCCCCTGGCCAGCCGGTCATGGTTAACGAACTGGCCCCGGTGATCGGCGTGCATGTTGGCCCGGGCGGCTTTTGCGTTTCGGCCATTGCTGAACGCCCGCTGCCAGCCGCTCACCGCCTGTCTGAAATGGCGGATATGATCCGGAGCTTTGCCCGCTGAGGCGGCGTAGATGGATTTTCAGGCTCCGGCCGGCCTGACATTTATGTAAAAGGAGGGTCTCATGAAAGCTGCCAAAATTCTGGCATTTCTCGGCCTGCTGGCCATGACCGGCATTCTTGTGTTTGCTTTCACCAGCGGCGATTTTCTCAAAGAAGGCTCTGCCCTGCTGGCCATGCCGTGGGGCATTGTCTCGCTGGTGGATCTATATGTGGGTTTCAGCCTGTTTTCAGGCTGGATCATTTACCGGGAGAAATCGCCCTGGCAGGCTGCCCTCTGGGTGATTTTGATGATGACCCTGGGTTTCTTCACCGCCAGCCTCTATGTGCTGATCGCTTTGCAAAAGAGCGGCGGCAGATGGAACACTTTCTGGCATGGTCATCGGGCAGCCGCACAGAAAGGTTAAGAATCCCGAACTCTGCTCAGACTCTGGTAAAAATAGTTGAATCGCGCTCCCTGAGGCCCCCCCGGCCCCGCCCACGGGCGGGGGAAACCGTTGGTTGGGGGCGTTTTTGCCCCCAAAGCCGGGCAAAAACGCCCCATGCGGTTACTGTGCTGATAAAAAGCATTGAAAATGCAAGAAGGATGGAAATGTGACATGGTCGAACGACTCAGTCAAGCTGAGAAACACCGCTGGCTGAGCGTGTCGAAGCCAGCGGTATTTGTTTGACTGGCTGAGCAGTTAATCAGAATCTCTCTGATTCAATGGAAAGCTGGGCCAAATAGCGGTAAAATTAGCCCACACCTTTAACCTTAAAGGGATATAAAGAAAGAGAGTCTGTCATGCCCTTAAGAGATATTGTTTTCCTGCCCGATCCTGTGCTGCGGCGCAAAGCCCACAAGGTGACCGTTTTTGACGCTGAGTTCCAGCAGCTTGTGGATGATATGATCGAAACCATGCGCCATGCCCCTGGCGTGGGTCTGGCAGCCCCGCAGGTGGGTGTTTCTCAACGTCTGATTGTGGTGGAATACCCGGTCAATGATGACGATGAAAACTCGCCCGAAAAGCTCTATGTGTTGGCCAACCCTGAAATCACCCATGCCTCTGAAGAGGCGGTCAACGGCGTCGAAGCCTGCCTTTCTGTGCCCGGCATGGCTGGCGAAGTGATGCGCCACACCGAAATCACCGTGCGCGGCCAGAACCGCCGCGGGCAGACCACGCGCATCAAAGCCAGCGGCTGGCTGGCGCGCATCTTCCAGCACGAAATTGACCACCTCGACGGCGTGGTCTTTGTGGACCGCGCTTCGCGCATCTGGAAGCCCACCGCCGAAGAAGCCGAAAACATCAAAGACTGATGTACCTCACCCATCTGTCGCTGACCAACTTCCGCGCCTTCGCGCGGCTGGATCTGGACGTGCCGCGCCAGCCTGTGCTGCTGGTGGGAGATAACGCCCAGGGAAAAACCAGTTTGTTGGAGGCGGTCTATTTCATGGCCACCTATTCCTCCTTTCTGGCGTCCAGCGACCGCCAGCTTATCCACTTTGGCGCCATTGAAGATCCGCAGGCCGTGGCCCGCCTGGTGGCCACGTTCATGCGCGCCGGCAGCAGCCGCCGCCTTGAAATCCGCCTCATCCAGGAATCCAACGGCGCCAACCAGCCCACCCGCTTTCGCAAGGAACTGCTCCTTGACGGTGTCAAACGCCCGTGGAACGATGTCATCGGCCTGTTCAACGCGGTGATTTTCCTGCCGCAGATGTCGCGCATTCTCGAAGGCGGGCCTGAAGACCGCCGCCGCTACCTCAACCTGACCCTCAGCCAGGCCGTTCCCGGTTATGCCCAGGCCCTCAGCGATTACAACCAGGCCTTGCAGCAGCGCAATGCCCTGCTGAAACAGCTTGGCGAACGCGGCGGCGACCCCGACCAGCTGCTCTACTGGGATAACATTTTGGCTGACCGCGGCGCAGCGCTGATTCATGACCGCATCACCGCCCTGCAGGAGCTGGAACGGCACGCGGCGCGGGTGCACCAGCGTCTGACCGCCAGCCGCGAAGTGCTGCGCCTGCATTACCAGCCTGCCTATGATCCCCTGCCGGCGGTGGAAATGCAGTATGCCCTGCCGCTTTCCACCAGCATTGACCGCAGCAGCTTTTCGCGGGCGCAGATTCAACAGGGCTTTTTGCAGCGCCTGAACGGCCTGCGCAGCGATGAGATCATGCGCGGCGTCACCACCTGCGGCCCCCACCGCGACGAACTGCGCTTCATCAGCAACGGCATTGACCTGGGCGAATACGGCTCGCGCGGCCAGATCCGCACCACCCTGCTCTCGTTGAAACTGGCCGAGGTGGCCTGGCTGAAGGAACGCACCGGGCAGTGGCCTGTGCTGCTGCTGGATGAGGTGATGGCCGAGCTGGATATGCAGCGCCGCTCAGACCTGCTGGCCGCCCTGCTGGAAGGCGAGCAGGCGCTGATGACCACCACCGATATCAAACTCTTCACCCCCGATTTTATTCAAAACACCCGCCTGTGGCAGGTGAGCAGCGGGGTGATCACCCCGCTGGGGTGATTTTTCCATCATCATCAAGAAAAACCTGGGGGAATTTGACAGCTTTTGCTTCGCTTTGACGGCCGTTTCACGTTAATATATCCATCAGCGCTCCGGGCAGACCGAAGCCATTCTGTCCATCAACGAGGAAACATGTGTGATTCACACGGCATTCAACGGATGATCATTCCGCCAGAGGCGGCCCGCGCCGTCATCAGGCAGGCCGGGCAGGCTTTTCTGCGCACCTGTCCCTGCCGGGCGCAGGAGCAGAACTGTCCACCTGATTCATGGGAGGTGTGTTTGCTGTTTGAACACGCTGCCCCTGAAGATCTGCGCCAGGCGCGGCCTGTTTCAACCGGGGCTGCGCTGGCCGTTGTGCAAACTGCGGCCGGCGGCAGAGCCATTTATCATCTGTTCTTCACCCCTGATGGGCGCATCACCGAGCTTTGCAGCTGCTGCACCTGCTGCTGCCATCCCCTGCAGCGCATTAAACATGGCGTCCATCAGCCGCTGCGTTCGGAATATATCGCCCTCACCGATCCGGCCCTCTGCGCCGCCTGCGGATTGTGCCTGGAAAGCTGTTTCTTTGAAGCGCGGAAAGTGGAGGCGGGCGGCCTGCACCTGGAGGACGGGCGCTGCTTTGGCTGCGGCCGCTGTCTGTCAGCCTGTCCCGCAGGCGCCATCCGTCTCGAGCGGGTCAGCGGCCGGGGGCTGCCCCTGGATTTCATTCAGGGTTTGGGGCTGAGTTGACAATCTCTCAGGGGTGAAGCTCTTAAAACCATCGGCGCAGTGTTTCCGCGCCAGGCTTGAACGAATGGCGGCAGGGGCAGGTCCACGCGGTTCAAAAAATGACATGCCTGTGCCGTAATAAAAAAAATCGTAACCACTCAGCCGAGTCTTTTTTGAACCGCCAAGCGCGCTAAGGGCGCAAAGGAAGAAAAAGAAAAGATCAAAAGCTGATTTTTTAGTGCTTTCAAGCAGGAAATTAACCGCCCGTGGTTTTGTGTCTCCCCGAAGGGGAGACACAAAACCACAATTAACAGTCGCCCCCTCCCGATTTTCTGGAGGGGGCCGGGGGGTGGGTGATGAATAATCTTAATGTAACATTGTCGAACCAGTTACAAAAATTCATATATCTGGTCTGGGATTGGACATCCCCCATTTTACTGTGTTGTTTTTGAAATCCGCCCCTGATGGATTCATCAGGGGCGGCAACCTGTTCACACGTTTTTTTCCGGCGGCGCTGCCGGACCGGGCTTTTTGCGTTTGAAATGGCGCACCAGCAGGATGATGATCACCACCGGGCCCAGGCAGATCAGCAGCAGGGGCAGGCAGTAAACACCGCCCCAGATGCCCCCCTCGGCCATAAAGCGGAAAAAGTAATCGCGGGCCTCGCTGGCCTGGCGGGCCGGAATGGCCGGATCCCATTCGCGCGGCCGGGCTGTGGGCTTGGGCAGGGGTTCCACCGCGCGCAGCACCAGTTTGACGGTGACAAAAGCCGCCTGGTCTTCCATGGACTGCACCACAGCCTGCTGCTGGCGCAGCGCTTCGCGGGCATCCTTTAAATCATTGGTCACCCGCAGTTTCTCTTCGGTGCTGGCCGCGCTTGCCAGCATGCGTTCGAGCTGGTCCACATGACCCTGTAAAAAAGCCGCTTGCGAGCGGGCATCCACCCACTGTGCGGTGATTTCAGAACTGGTGTTTTCTTCCCCCACCACCTGCCCCACAGCCTTGATTTGACTGTAAAGCGTTTCGTAAGCGGCGTCCGGAAGCAGCAGGGTCATCTGGCCGTGATTGTAACGGTCTCCCAGGTAATAGGCTTCATAGGTGGTCCGGTAATCCACCCTGCCGCCCGCGCCTTTCACCAGGGCGTCGAGGGCATCCACCGTGCTGGAAGGGTCAGTCACCACCATGTTCAGGCTGATATTGCGCACAATCAGGGTTTCGGCGGGCGGCGCAGCCTGAGCCGCCCCCGGCAGGGCCAGGAGCAGGCTGAGCAAAACCAGAATGGATATTAGATGACGGCGCATCGCACTCTCCTTTTGTTAAAATCCCTTCCCCCCGGCGTGGGGGAAGGGATGGTTAATGGAGATGGCGCGGTCAGGCCTGCGGCGGAGCAGCCGGGGCTTCCGGTTTGGCGGGCTTGCGGGCTTTCCACAAGCGGCGGATGATGAAGCGCCAGATGAGGAAGGCCGGAATGGCAAAGACCAGAATGAGGGGCAGGCAGAAGAGCGAGAACCAGATCAGCAGGTTGGCCAGGCCCTGCAGAGCATCAACCAGCGCCTGGATGGCGTCGCGGGCCACGCCAGCCGGCTGCCAGCCGGCAATCACCACCGGCTTGAGCGAGGTTTTGGCGGTCAGTTCCACGCTGATGGTGGAAAGGGCGGCTGATTCTTCGTAATATTTGATCTGACCCTTCAGCACCTCAATTTCCTGGCGGATGTTGGTCAGTTCGCGGTACACCGCAAGCGCCTCATCGGTGGTTTTGGTGTCTTCCATCATCTTCTGGATCTGTTTTTCGGTCACTTCAAGGTTGGCCAGGCGTGATTTGGCGTCGGTGTATTCCTTGGTGATGTTTTCGCCGGTGACGTTTTCAGAGCGCACATCCGTGGCAGGATCCTGCACCTCGGCTTTGATGCGCGCCAGGGCTTCATCCAGCTTTTCAGAAGGCACATAGATGGTGATGTTGGCGCGTGGGTATTCGCTGCCGTCGGAGGTGGTGTATTTCGACAGGTTGGAGCTGCCCAGGCGGCCGCCCATTTCGCTGGCCAGCTTGTTGATGTTCTCCATGCTGGCAGCCGGGTCCACCACCACGATGGAAATCTGGGCATTTTTAATGATCATTTCTTCCTGCACCTGGCCGGTGCCGGCATAGTTGGCCGTTGCACCGCCAGTGGAGCTGTCTCTGGCAGCGGCTGACGGGGCTGACTCGCCTTCAAAGGCCTTATCCTGGGCCACCGGTGCGTTGCTGGCGGTCTGCGATGGGGCTGCAGCCTGGCACCCCATCACCAGCAGGGCAATGACGAGCAAAAGGGCAATCCAATTCTTGTTCATGTTCTCCTCCTGAAAAATTTGACGGCGGCAAAACAGGGCGGCGGATCTGCCGTTTCCTGTCAATGCACCATTTTTTTGATCCATTGAATTTAAGACGATTGTAGCAAAGAATTGGTTCCATGTGTTAGCCAATTGGTCTTTTTAAGCCATCCCCTGCTGGATAAATGAGAAAGAATTAAATAAAACCGCAACTTTTCCGGCCCCGGCGCGTATTAATAAAAGGATCAGGTATAATTACCTCATCCAGCCTTTTTAATTTATGAAGGAGAATTTTTGCATGGACGACGAACCTTTTGGCAAACGTGAACGGAAGCGCATGGACGGCCTCTGGTGGGGGCTGGGACTGATTTCCCTGGGCGTCATTTTCTTCCTCCAGGCCATTGGGGTCATGAAGGGTTCCTTCAACTGGTGGGCCATCTTCATTCTTATTCCGGCTTTTGTGGCGCTTTCGGGCGCCTGGTTTGCCTTTAAACGCAGCGAAGGCACCTTCAATGTACTGGTGCGTAACGGCCTGGGCGGCGGCCTGATCATCCTGACGGTGGGCCTGATGTTCCTCTTCGATCTCGATTGGGGCATCTGGTGGCCGCTGATGCTGATCGTTCCGGGCATCACCGTCATGCTGAACGGCAAGCCTGACCCGGCCCTGGTGGTTGGCGTCAGCGCTGAACGCGTGGTGACCCTGGCCCTGTGGGTCGGCGCCGGCATGATTTTGCTGGGCGGGGGCTTCCTGGTGCAGAACCTGGGCCTGGCCGATCTCAATGCCCTGAGCGCGCCTTTCCGCTGGTGGGCCGTCGCCATTCTCATTCCAGCCGCTGGCAGTTTTTACAATGCCTGGAAAGTCTACCGCCATGCCGGGCGCATCAACTGGACGGTGCGCAGCCTGCTGGGCTTTGGCGCCGTCTGTCTCATCGTGGGCACCGTGGCCTTTATTGGCATTCCGTGGGTGTGGCTCTTCCCGCTGATCCTCATTGGCATTGGCGTGGCTGTTCTGCTGAGCGCCTTCAACGGTAAATAAAATGAGCCGGGTCACCCTCTACGCCCCGGCCGATCTGCAATCCTTCATGGTGCGCACCTTCTGCCACCTGGGCATCCCTGAAGAAGACGCCCGGATTGCCGCTGAAATTCTGCTTGCCGCGGACCTGCGTGGGGTTGATTCTCACGGCATCATCCGTCTCTACACTTATTACGGCAACCGCCTGGCCAAAGGGCTCATTGATCCACGCCCGGAGGTGAAAGTGCTGCGCGAAACCCCCACCACCCTGGCCCTGGATGCCGGAACGGGATTGGGGCAGCCGGTGGCCAAAAGGGCCATGCAGCGCTGCATTGCCAAAGCCCGTGAATCGGGCATGGGCGTGGTGACGGTGCGCAACAGCAACCACTATGGCATCGCCGGTTACTACGCCATGATGGCTCTGCCCGAAGATATGATCGGCCTGAGCCTGACCAACGCGCAGCCGCTGGTGGCGCCCACCTACGGGCGCACGGCCATGCTGGGCACCAACCCCATTGCGGTGGCGGTGCCGGCGGGCAGCCAGCGGCCCTTTGTGTTGGATATGGCCACCAGCATTGTGCCCATTGGGCGCATCACCGTCTATGACAAAGCCGGCAAGGAAATTCCTGCCGGTTGGGGCGTGGACAGTCACGGGAAAATCACCACCCACCCGGCCGAGGTGCTGAAAGGCGGGGCGCTGATGGCCCTGGGCGGTTCAGACATCATGCGCGGTTACAAGGGCTACAGCCTGGCCCTGCTGGTGGATATTCTCTGCGGCGTGCTGGCGGGCGCGGCCTTTGCCACCCAGGTGGGTCACCCCGGCGTGGACCGGCCTGCCGATGTGGGGCATTTCTTTGCCGCCCTGCGCGTGGATGCCTTCCGCGACCTGGATGAATTCAAGCGCGACATGGACAGCCTGCTGCAGGAAATGAAGCAGGCGCCCAAAGCCGAAGGCCAGCCGCGCATCTTTATCGCTGGCGAAAAGGAATTTGAGCTGGCCGAATACAACCATCGCGAGGGCATTCCTCTGCTCGATGAAGTGGTGAAAATGCTCAAAAAATCAGGCGAAGAAGCCGGCGTGCCTTTCGACTGCCCTCCGGTGGGCGAAGCCGAACGCTGAAACCCGGCGCCCACCCCCGAACCCTGACCAGACTGGACGAGGAAGCGGTATGACCCTGAACGAATTTCCTCCCGATGAATTTGACGCCTGGGCCGAAAGCTACGACGAAAGCGTACGCACCGGCTGCGGCTTTCCTTTTGACGGCTATGAAGATGTGCTGCAAACCGCCGCCTGTTTGGCGGATGTGGCGCCGGGCGATGCCGTGCTTGACCTGGGCGCCGGCACCGGCAACCTGGCGGTGCTGCTGGCGGCCCAGGGTGCGCGCCTGTGGTGCCTCGATTTTTCCGCCGAAATGCTGGCCAAAGCGCGCGAAAAACTGCCCGAGGCCAATTTTGCCCGCTCTGACCTGCGCGCCGGCTGGCCGCCGGCTTTTCAGCGCCGCTACACGGCCATTGTCTCAGGCTACACCTTCCACCATTTTCCATTGGAAGAAAAAGTGGCGCAAATTCGCCGCCTGTTTGAGCAGCACCTCCAGCCCGGCGGCCGCCTGGTGATCGCCGACATCACCTTCCCGGATGCCGCCGCCCAGGAAGCCTGCGCCCACCAGCTCGGCTCTGAATGGGAGCCGGAATATTACTGGCTGGCCGATGAAGCCCTGCGGGCCTTCAAAGAGGCCGGCTGGCAGGCCGAATACACCCAGGTTTCACCCTGCGCCGCCGTCTTCAAAATCACCCCCTGACCATCCTCAAAGGATGCCGGTTCAATCCTCCTGAAAATCATTTCAGGAGGATTTTGTTATTACTTCGACAATGTTCTGTTTGAATCTTTCCTGGATTTTCTCTATTTTCGAGCAGGAAATTAACCGCAAGGGGCGTTTTTGTCCCGCAAAGCGGGACAAAAACATTTTTAATTAACTTTCGCCCTGCAGTAGCGAGGGTCTGCCCTCGCTACTGCGGGGGGTGGGTGGGTTTCTAAATATCACATTATCGAACTACTCAGCCAGCGGTTTAAATGGTCATTTTACGCTATCTCTTAGCAGTTACAGGATTTTTTATTATGGCTGAGCCGGCTGCCAGGTGGAAAGAGGTTTGAAACGGGATGATTTATGACGCTTTAATGACGGTTCTGTTGTAAGATATTAACAAGAACCCCCCCGGTCAGATCATAAGGAGGCCCTGTCATGTTCTCGCAATCTTTTTTCCGCTTATCCGTCATCATTGTGTTGATTGCCACCCTGCTTTCGGGCTGCGCCGGAGCGCAAAATCAACCCACAGCCGCAGTCCCTGTTCCCACAACGGCCCCGGTTGATGCGCCCGCGCAGGATACCCCGGAACCCGCCGTGAAAAATGCAGAAACATCCCGCGCTATCACGCTTTCAACGGCCACCGCAGCCCCCAGCGCCACGCTCAAGGCCACCGCCAAACCCGCCACCCCCACCCCCCTGCCTCTGCCGCCCTCCGGCGACTGGATGCTGACGCGCAGCACCTTCCCGGCTGTGCAAAACCTCTTAGAAGTGCAGCCGGGCGTGCTGGGCCAGGTGCGCGAGGTGGCCTGGTCGCCCGACGGCAAATGGCTGGCCGCCGCCGGCGAAACGGCGGTGCTGCTGCTCGATGCCCAGACCCTTACCGTGGCCCGCAAGCTGGAGACAAAAGCCCGCTATGACGACCTGTCTTTCAGCGCCGACAGCAGCCGCCTGGCCGCTGCCGGATTTGACGACCTGGTGCAGGTTTGGGATGTGCAGAGCGGCGCCAGCCTGCTGGTTTTGGAAGCCGCTGGAGAACAGGTGGCTCTCAGCCCCGACGGCCGCACCCTGGCGGCTCTGGTGGATGTTCAGAATATTGACTCCCAGGGATACCTGCTGCCTGTCAAAACCGCCGTTCAAATCTACGAGGTCAGCAGCGGCAAGCTCAAGCGCACCCTTGAGGCGTACACGGCCATATCCGAGTGGAACACCCCCGATATCCGCACCACCGGCCTCTATTTCAGCACCGACGGCAAGCTGCTGCACACGGCCAACCTGTTTGGCGATGTGCGCACCTGGGATGTCACCTCAGGGAAAATGCTGGGCGCCGTCATCAACAGCGGCACCCGCGAGCGCCTCAGCAGCGGCTCATGCTTTTCGGACGGCGTATCTGGCCAGACTTTTGCCGTGGCGTGCAGCATGGTTTACATGGACCCGCCCTGCACAGAAGATGACCCCAACTGCAGCCCGGTTTTCAAGACGCGCATTGATGTGGCCGTGTGGGAAACCAGCGCGCATAAACGCAGCCGCACCATCAGCATTCCCGACCCAATGTACGAAATGCTGAACATCGTTTATGCCGCCGGGAGCAAGCGCGTGACCCTGCTTTATCCCGGAGAGCTGCAAACCTACTCCACCCGCGATGGTTCCAAACCCGAAAGCGTGTTGAAGAGCGATACCCTGAACGCATGGATGCCCTCCAATGAGAACCCGGGCGTCCCCATGCTTGAGATCAACCCGGCCAATGAAACCCGGCTGGCGTTGGCCAAGGGCGGCGTCATTGAAAGCTGGGACCTGGCCGGTTCCGCGGCATCTTTGCGCTTTGAAAACGATGCCCGCAAGGTCAACAGCGCCGCCCTGGGCTACGACGGTACTGCCCCCCTGCTGGCGGCCGGCCTTTCGGACGGCACGCTGCGCATCATCAACCTGTCCAGCGGCAAACTGGTGAAGGAAATCGCCAAAGCCCATGCCGGATCGGTGCGGCACCTGGCTTTCTCGCCGCAAAACCGCCAGTGGATCAGCGCCGGAGAGGATGATGTGATCCGCCTGTGGGCGGTGGACGGTTCGGGCAAAGCTCAGAACCTGGCCCTGCCGGCTGGCGCGCAGTTTAACGCTTATAAAGGCTTTGCCCTGAACCCGCTCACCAACCGGCTGGCCATCAATATCTCTGTATCCGAGAAAAACAATATGGTGTCCAGGGCGTTGCTGGTGGATCTGACCAGCAAAAAAAACACGGTGGCCGGCGAAGGCGAAAACAGACAGATGGCTTTCAGCGCCGACGGCCGCTGGCTGGCCTTTGGCGAAGGCAATTTCAAATTGGTGGATCTGCAAAGCAGCGCTGTGGTGCGGGAGTTTTACGGTTACGATGATTCAGGCACAGCCGGAGCCCTGGCTTTGAGCCCTGACGGCAGCCTGCTGGCTGCCGTACAAAACAACGGCGTGGTGATCTGGCACCGCAGCGGCGAGCGCGGCCCTGGCCTGGAATTGAAGAGTGAGGCTTTGCTGCTCGATTTCAGCCCTGACGGCTGCCTGCTGGCGGTTGGCGAACGCTCAGGCCAGGTCAGCATTCTGGATGTGCAGAGCGGAAAAGTCATTCACCAGTGGGCAGCGCATATCAGCTGGCTGAAGAAACTGGCTTTTTCAACAGATGGGCGAACTTTGCTCTCCGTTGGCGCCGAAGGCACAGCCCGCCTTTGGGGGCAGAGTGGGGCGGCCCTGCTGCCGCCCGGCGAAGCCCCGGCTGTGAACTGCCGCATCACCCCGGCGCCGGCCACTCCCACGCCTGTTCCCAGTCCCACCGCCGCCCCCACCCTCACGCCCACGCCGGTGGCTTTCTACCGCAACCTGATGCTGAAAACCCCCTATATGAACGGCAAGGATGTGCTGCGGATGCAGGAGCGCCTGGTGGAGCTGGGATACACCGAAGTGGGCACGCCGGATGGGGTTTTCGGCCCCAAGACGGATGAAGCCGTGCGGCGCTTCCAGGAAAATAACGGGCTGGAAGCGGATGGGATTGTTGGCCCCATGACATGGAATAAATTGTTCAGCGACAGTGCCCGTTGAGCCGTCCCTGAAGCTGTTTTCAGGACAGATGAAGCTAAAAAAGGTGATTTTTGGAAATTGGTCCGACCAATTTCCAAAAATCGCTAAAGTTTAAGTGAAATCTGCCGAAAACACATACAGGAGGTATCTACCTATGGCAGACGAACTGGGAGCAATCAAACCCATTTCGATCACCGGGACGGAGCAAAGCGACCGTTCTGGTGCCGTGCCGCGTCAGATACCCGGCATGAAGCCGCTGATCCCGCCCCAAACCGATCAGGCCATCATTTCTCCCGAAGCCAAAGAAAAAGCCCGCGATCAGCAAAACGGGAAGCCGCAAAGCCAGGGACAGGGTTCCAGTGCCGAGCTGAGTGATTCTGAGCAGCGCGAAGTGGAGGATTTAAAGCAGCGCGACCGCGAGGTGCGCGCGCACGAACAGGCGCATATCGCTGCAGGTGGCGGGCTGGTGCGCGGCGGCGCCGCATATGAATACAAACGCGGCCCCGATGACAAACTCTACGCTGTGGGCGGCGAGGTGACCATCGACACCAGCAAGGAAGACGAACCCGAAGCCACCATTGCCAAAGCGCAGCGCATCCGCACCGCGGCCCTGGCTCCGGCAGACCCATCCGCGCAGGACCGCTCTGTGGCAGCCCAGGCATCCAACATGGAAATGGAGGCCCGCAGCGAGCTGCAGGAGCAAAAAGCCGAGGAGGCAAGCGGCGCAGCCCAGGGCAGCGGCGGAACCGGCAAAAGCTCGGAAACCGGCAAGCCTGCGGGCGGTTCTGCAGCGGGCGGCATCTCTGGCGCAGGAGAAAGCCAGGGCAGCAGCCAGGACGGCAGCACGGCCCT
Source organism: Chloroflexota bacterium (assembly GCA_029561345.1). Lineage (GTDB taxonomy): Bacteria > Chloroflexota > Anaerolineae > Anaerolineales > Anaerolineaceae > JAKQJC01. The sequence goes on from JAKQJC010000043.1 coordinate 118,974, forward strand.
GAAAAGCCCGCGGCGGCCCAACGGTTACGCGGCAGCCCTGAATGCCGCAGCCGGCCTGCCTGGCGCTGTCAACCGCAAAGCCTGATCTGCGTGTAACCTGAAACCGGCGTCCTGCATCCAACACATGCAGGACGTTTTTTTATTTCCAATGCTTCGAGCCCTTGAATGGGTGTAGAATTAAGGGGATGTGAGCCCGTAAAAAAATAAGCGTGAAAAACGCCTGCGAGGAGATTGCATGGACCACAAGAAAATTAAAACCATCCTATGGGCCGTGATTGGCCTGCTGGCCTTTTTAATGATCCTCAGCCTGGTGCTGGGCTGGGGAAGGCAAAACCCGGAAACCGCACCCACCAGCCAGCCGGTGACGGCAGCGCCAACGGCCGCCCTGATTCCGGCTGCCACCGCTGGCGGGGCGGCGGTGACTCCTGCTGTTTATCCTGCCGAAATCACCCCATCTGAAGCGGCTGAAAAGCAGGCTGCCGGGGCGCTGATCCTGGATGTGCGCGAAACCTCCGAATGGGATGCAGGCCATGTGCAGGGCGCTGTGCTGATCCCGCTGGGCGATCTTTCTACCCGCCTGGCCGAGGTGCCCAAAGACCGCGAGGTGGTGGTGATGTGCCGCTCAGGGCGGCGCAGCGCCCAGGCCCGCGACTATCTGCTGCAGATGGGCTACACCACCGTCACCAGTCTGGCTGGCGGTATCAACGAATGGAAAGCCCAGGGCCTGCCGCTGGTCACCGGCCCCTGAGGCATGAGGCGGCTTTTCACCGGAGAAAGGTTTTAAAGACAGGGGATATTGAAGTGTGAGCAGGGTGCGGCCTGATCTGGCAATCACACTCTGCTTTGAGCTTTCAATGTCTGGAGAAAAGGCCGGTTTCATTTTTCTCCTTCCAGTCCGCCCTGAAATATGGGATAATTCAGCCTGATTTTGTTTGATGAAAGGCGGTTCCCATGCTCATCCATTCGGCTTCCCAATTGCTCACTCTGGCCGGCGGGCCCCAGCGCGGTGCGGATCTCGGCCGCCTGGAAATCATCCCTGACGGCGCTGTGCTTGTCCGGGGAGAAACCATCGCTGCGGTCGGTTCCAGCGCAGAGCTGCGCGCAGCTTACCCGGATGAGCCGGCCTTTGACGCCGCGGGCAGGGTGGTGATGCCAGGCCTGGTGGACCCGCACACGCATTTGGTGTGGGCAGGGGACCGCGCCGCTGAATTTGACCTGCGCCTGCAGGGCAAGAGCTACCTGGATATTCTTGCTGCCGGCGGCGGCATCCTTTCCACCGTGCGGGCCACGCGCAGCGCCAGCCCTGAAAGCCTGCTGGAGCAGACCCGCCAGCGCGCCCGCGACCTGTTCCGCCACGGCACCACCACCGCCGAAGCCAAAACCGGCTACGGCCTGGATATCCGCTCGGAACTGGCCCAGATGCAGGCCCTGCTGGACCTGGACGCTGAAGGCCCGCTGGAGATTATCCCCACCTTTTTGGGCGCGCATGCCATTGCCCCTGAATATAAGGATGACCCCGAAGGGTACACCGATTTGCTGTGCAGCGAGGCCCACCCGGCCCTGCTGGAATGGTGGCAGAGCCACGGCGGCGGGCGGCCGCTGCCCTTTGTGGATGTGTTCTGCGAGCGCGGCGCCTTTAACCTGGCGCAGTCGCGCCGCATTCTTGAATCGGCCCGCGCGCTGGGCTTTGGCCTGAAGTTGCATGCCGATGAGTTTGAAAACCTGGGCGGCGCCAGCCTGGCCGCCGAACTGGGCGCTGTTTCAGCCGACCACCTGGTCAAAACCTCGCCAGCGGATATTGCCGCCATGGCTCGCACCGGCACGGTGGCGGTTTCACTGCCCTGCACGCCCTTTGGCCTGGCCGAAGCCCACTACACCCCCGCCAGAGATATCCTGGCGGCAGGCGGGCTGCTGGCCCTGGCTTCGGATATCAACCCCGGCACGGCCTGGTGCGGCAACATGCAGTTTGTCATTGCCCTGGCCTGCCGCTACCTGCGCCTGACCCCCGGGCAGGCGGTGGCCGCCGCCACCATCAACGCCGCCGCGGCCATCGGCTGCGCCGCGCGCCTTGGCTCGCTGGAGCCGGGCAAACAGGCCGATTTGATCGTCCTTTCAGTAGATGATTACCGCCATCTCGGCTACCGCTTTGGCATTAATCTTGTAACACACACGATCAAAAAGGGTCAAATCTACGCTTTTTGAGGTGTGTCATGTCCATTCAACCTGATTTTCTCCAGGCAATCCTTTTCACCGCTGGAGCCATCATTGCCATCCTGGCCGGCATTGCCATCATCCGCTGGCTGCTGCGCCTGGCGTGGAAGGTCCTGAGCGTGGGACTGGTGGTGGTGGTGATTTTGGGCGCCATTCTATACATAATGAAAGTGATTACCGTCAACTAATGCCCACCCTTGAACAGGCCCGCGCCTGGTATAACTACAACGATCCCGTCCACGGTTTTGATCACATTATCCGCGTGCTGCGCATGGCCGAAAGGCTGGCCCAGGAAGAAGGCGCGGATATTGAAATTGTGCGCGCCGCCGCCCTGCTGCACGATGCCCGCGGCAGCGCTCCGGGAGAAGAATCGCAGCGCTCGCATCACCATCTGCTTTCGGCCGCTTTTGCCGCCGAAGAGCTGGCCGCCGAAGGCTGGCCTCAGGAACGCATTGAGGCGGTGCAGCATGCCATCCGCGCCCACCGTTTCCGCTCGGGCGGCGAGGCCCCGCAGACCATTGAAGCGCAAATTTTATATGATTCGGATAAGCTGGATGTGCTGGGAGCCATTGGCGCCGCCCGCACCATCGGTTATGCCGTGCAGGATGGCCAGCCGGTGTATGCCGAACCTTCCGAGCAGTTTATCCAGACCGGGCAAAAGCTGCCCGGCGAACCGCACAGCTCTTATCACGAATACCTGTTTAAACTGAGGAAGATCAAAGACCGGCTGTTCACCCGCTCAGCCCGCGCCGTGGCCGAAGCCCGCCATGCCTACCTGGCCGGATTTTACGAACAGCTTGAAGCTGAAATTCGCGGCGAGCGCTAAAAAAATGGAACAAGGGCCCCCGCCCGTGGGCGGATGAGCTGTTATGACTGATTCTCAACCTTCTGCCAAATCTCAAATTGCCCGCGCTGCCGGCACGGTGATGGCCGCGTTTATTTTCAGCAACCTGGTGGGCCTGGTGCGCGGCATTGTGCTGGGGCGCGCTTTCGGCACCAGCGGCGATATGGACGCTTTCAATGCTGCCAACCGGGTGACCGAGATGCTGTTCAACCTGATGGCCGGCGGAGCCCTGGGCTCGGCCTTTATTCCCACCTTCAGCGGCTTGCTTTCAAAGCGCGAAACCCGCGAGGCCTGGAAGCTGGCTTCGGCGGTGGCCAACCTGCTGCTGATGGTTCTCAGCCTGGCGGCGCTGCTGGCCGCCATTTTTGCCCCTCAGGTGGTGCGCTACGGCCTGTTTGTGCTGGCGCCCGGGCAGGAAGCCGGACAGGAAGCTCTGACGGTGGATCTGCTGCGCATCATGCTGCCGAGCATTGCCATTTTTGGCCTCAGCGGCCTGGTGATGGGCATTCTCAATGCCCACCAGCGTTTTCTGGTGCCAGCCCTGGCCCCCGCCATGTATTCCCTGGGCATGATCGGCGGCACCCTGCTGCTGCCGCAAAGCCTCGGCATTCACCGCCTGGCCTGGGGAGCGCTGGCGGGTTCCGGCCTGCACCTGCTGGTGCAGATTCCCTCGCTGTTTCGCCTGCCTGAGCGCCGCTACTGGTTCATTTTGGGCCGGGGGGTGCCGGCGGTGCGCGAGGTGCTGCTGCTGATGGGCCCGCGCCTGTTTGGCGTGGCCGTGGTGCAGCTCAATTTTATCGTCAACACCGTGCTGGCGCTCAGCCAGGCCGAAGGCTCGGCTACCGCGGTGGCCCTGGCCTTTTCGCTGATGCTGATGCCGCAGGCGGCCGTGGCGCAGTCCATTGCCATTGCGGCGCTGCCCACTTTTTCGCGCCAGGTGAGCCTGGGACGCCAGGACGAGATGCGCTCCAGCCTGGCGGCTGCCCTGCGCGGCATTTTGCTGCTGGCGCTGCCGGCGGCGGTGGGGCTCATTTTGCTGCGCGAGCCCATTATTGCCTTTCTGTATGAAAAAGACGCCTTCACCGCCCATTCCACGCAGATGGTGGCCTGGGCCTTGCTGTGGTATGCAGTTGGGCTGCCCTCGCACAGCGTGTATGAGATCCTCAGCCGGGCCTTTTACGCGCTGCACGACACCCGCACCCCCGTGACGGTGGGGGTGGTGGCGATGGGTTTGAATATTGTGATGAGTTTTGGATTTTCGGCCCTGTTTGGCAGCCTGGGGCTGATGCCGCACGGCGGCCTGGCGCTGGCCAATTCAACCGCCACCACGCTGGAAATGCTCATCCTGCTGGTGATCATGCGCCGCCGCCTGAATGGGCTGGATGGGGTGCAGATCTGGCGCGGGCTGGGGGCTGCCGGGCTGGGCTCTGCGGTGATGGGCGGCGCGCTGCTGCTGTGGCTTACGGTAATGGCAAACCAGCCGCGCGCATGGATTGTGTTGGGCGGGCTGGCTGTTGGCGTGGGGTTATATGGGGTGACGATGCTGACGCTGCGGGTGAACGAACCGCGGGCCCTGCTCAGGTGGATTTGGGCCAGACTAGCCAGACGAGTAAGCCGATAACGATGCCCAGCGCCACACCCGCCGCCACTTCGCGCGGCGTGTGGCCGATCACTTCCTTGAGCTTTTCCTGCGAAAGCGGCTGGCCGGTGAATAATTCGTTGATCATGATATTGATCTTTTTGGCGTGAAAGCCTGCCTGGCGGCGCACGCCGGCCGCATCGTAGGTGATGACCATGGCCACCAGAAAGGCCAGGGCAAACAGCGGGGAATCAAAACCTTCAAACAGGCCGATGGATGTGGTGGCGGCGGTGATGATGGACGAATGCGAACTGGGCATGCCGCCCGGTCCGAACCAGAGCGCCCAGTTCCATTTGCGCGTGCGCATATAGTTGATGGGAAGTTTGAGGGTTTGCGCCAGAAACCAGCCAATCAACCCGGCGATCAGGGTTGGGTTATCGAGGGGGTTGCTCATGCTGCTTCAGCTTTGCGTACTGGCGCTGGCAATCGCTTCGCCTCCCACCCGGCGCAGTTTTAATTCGGCCTCATCCAGCAGGCTGGTGCAGCGCAAAGCCAGCGCCTGCCCGCGTTCAAACAGGCGAATGGCCTCATCCAGCGGCCGCTGGCCGCTTTCCAGCGCGCGCACAATTCCCTGCAATTCGCCAAAAGCGGTTTCATAAGTCATTTCTTGAATATCATTGGGGTCAGCCTGCATGGTTTACTCCTTCACATCATCCATTTGATGGTTCAACACTTTCAGGTCCATTTGCCCGTCTGCCAGGCGCGCCCGCAGAATCTGGCCGTCTTCAGCCTGCCCGGCCCGGCTGATCACCTGGCCGTCAGCGGCGCGGGTGAGAATGGCATAGCCGCGTTCCAGCACGGCCTGCGGGTTGAGGGCCAGCAGCCGTTCGCGCTGTCCCTTCAGGTTTGCCTGCTCTAAGCTCAGACAATACAGAGCGCCCTGTCCCAGGCGCAGCAAGAGGTCATCCACCTGCTGGCGGCCGGTTTCAACCCGCCGCGATGGCGAAACATGCCCCAGGGCGTTGATTTCCTGCGCAGCATCCCAGCGCAGCTGCGCCACCAGGTCGGCGGTGAGGCCGGTGAGGGCATTGGCCAGCTCCACCACCCCGGCGCGCAGGTCGGCCCGGTCGGGCGCGCAGAGCTCGGCGGCAGCGGTGGGGGTGGGGGCGCGCAGGTCGGCCACAAAATCAACAATGGTGAAATCGGTTTCGTGGCCCACGCCGGTGATCACCGGGGCGCAGGCGGCGGCCACAGCACGCGCCACGCCTTCATCGTTGAACGCCCACAGGTCTTCAAGCGAACCGCCGCCGCGCGCCAGCAGAATCACATCAGGGGCTTCAGCCTCCAGGCGCTGCAGGGCCGCCACCAGGGCGGCCGGGGCTTCATCGCCCTGCACAGGCGATGGCGAAAGGATCACTTCGGCCAGCGGGTAGCGCCGCCGCAGCACGTTGAGCATATCCTGCAGGGCGGCCCCGGTGGGCGAGGTGACAATGCCAATGCGCCGGGGCAGGCGGGGCAGGGGGCGTTTGCGTTCGGGGTCAAAAAGGCCTTCGGCCTCCAGCCTGGCCTTCAAACGTAGAAAAGCCTGGTAAAGGTCGCCTTCGCCGGCCGGGTGGATGGCATCCACATAGAGCTGCATTTGCCCGGCGGGTTCGTATACATCGATACGCCCATGCACTTCCACCGCCATGCCGTCGCGCAGGGCCATTTTGAGGTGCATGGCCTGGGTGCGCCACATCACGCAGCGCAGCGAGGCCGTGTTATCTTTGAGGGTGAAATAGAGATGCCCGGAGGTGGGTTTGGAGAAGTTGGAAATTTCACCCTTCACCCACAGGTCGCCCAGCAGCGGATCGCTCTCAAAAATGGCGCGCAGGTAGCGCGTCAGGTCGCTGACGGATAAAGTGGCGGCGGGCTGGAACAGGAAAAGCTGGTTCATGCACGCTTAAGCATAACCGCGATGGGGTGCTGTGTCAAGAAAGTGTGCATGAAAGTTGGGGAAAGGGTGTTTGTTTAAAAAATGGAAAATGATATAATCCCCTTATTCAACATATCTCTTGAGAGGGGGCGGACAAGAATGCCCAAAGTATTTCATTCATCTGGAAAGTCAACCCATCAAATGGCAGATAACCGCCGGATATCGCTGCTTAAAACGGGTCTGATTGTCATTGCCCTGATGATTGGGCTGATTTTTCTTCTGGCAAATCCCCAAACCATCACCGCTATATTTGGACCAGCAGGCTTACTCGCTGCCTTGTTTTTGTTTAAAGCCCTCCCTGCCTGGTTTGATGGCTTTTCATCCAGAAAGGCAAAGACCATTCGGCGCGCTGAGCGTGGCGCAAAGGCGGAGGAGGCTGTGGGCAGCCTCCTGGAAAAACTGGATCATTCCTTCATCGTTATCCATGATGTGGAAACCCCCTATGGAAACATTGACCATGTTGTGATCAGTCAAAGAGGGGGCGTTTTTCTTCTGGAGACAAAATCGCATCACGGACGGGTAACCACAACAGATAGTGAAATTCTGATAAACGGCAAAATGCCTGAAAAGAACTTCGTTGCTCAGGTTTTGCAAAACAGCTACTGGCTGCGTGAAAAGATCGGGAGCCTGATTCATATTCAACCCTGGATTACCCCGGTGGTGGTATTTACAAACGCTTTCGTTCCGTTTGCCCAGCCAGTGAAAAACGTTCGGACGGTTAACAGTAAATATTTGCTCAGTTTACTGCAAGAACAGGGTGGTGATATCGAGCATAATAGAACCATTTGGACCTATCACGAACAGATCGCCAGATTGCTGTGCGGTATCGATGAGGTGCCAGTTTCCACCCCGGCCTTTCAAGCTCCGCCAGCTTCTTTCCAACGCTCAACAAATTCACCTTCTCTGCCGCCGCGGATACCTAATCAAACCGCCCTTAAAACCCTTCCTTCGACCCCGTCTGTTTCGATACCAGAAGACCGTTTTTGCCCGAAATGTGGAAAATCTCTGGCAATTAAAACCACGCGCAATGGTCTTAAACCAGGCCGGAGATATAAAGTCTGCCCTGATTATCCCCAATGCCGAACGGCCATTCCAATGGATGATTGATGGTTGTCCCTAAAGATCGTCAAAAGCCCTTGCAATCCCTTTGCAGGTGTGCCCGGCGAAAATCACCTCAGGTCAAAACATTACAATTCCATACTAAATTTCCCGATCCTCCTGTTTCGATTTGTTTTTTCTCTGTTTATGGATATGATTAAAAGCATGAACAGGAAAAACTTCCGGCCGCGTTGGATGTCTGGAGGAGGGCTCTTTATCATGGCCTGCCTGGTCATGGCGCTGGTTTTGCTGGCGGCCGGGCTGCCCGGGCAAACCGCCCAGGCGCAAACACGCATGCCCACTCCGGGCGCCTTGTCACCGCCCACCCGTGTTCTGGTGGTGGGCGGCGATCACAACTACCCCCCATTTTCCTATATTAAAGATGGCCAGGTGACGGGCTATGACAATGAATTGATCAAGGCGGCGGCCGAAATGATGGGCTACAAGGTGGAATTTCGCCTGACCTCCTGGAATGAGGCCCGCGACGGTCTGGACAACCAGCGGCTTGACGCCATCGGCGGCATGGCTTACTCCACCGAACGGGACAAGTTGTACGATTTCTCCGTGCCCACCGCCATGATCACCTTCGACCTCTTTATCCCTTCCAATTTGACTTATACTTCCCTCGATGATGCCCGCGGCACAAAAATTGCGGTGCAAAAGGGCGGCCGCATGAGCGACTGGATCAAGGAAAATCAATTCACCACGCTGACGATTGAAGTGGACGATGTGCCGCAGGCGCTGGAACTGTTGAGCTCAGGGCAGTGCGACAGCGCCCTTTTGAACAAAGCCCAGGGCATGTACTTCATCAAGGAAATGGGGTTGGCTAATGTTAAACCGCTGGGCCAATCCATCCTTTCCACCGTGTATGGGTTTGCCGTGCGGCAGGGCAATGAAGAGCTGCTTTTCCAGTTGAACCAGGGCTTGAGCATTCTGAAAACCAACGGCGAATATGACCGCATCTATAACCGCTGGTTTGGTGTGTATGAGAAGCAGGAATCATGGCAGGTGCTGCAGTATTTTGTTTATGCCCTCGTGGGCGTGGTCACTCTCATGGTGGTGATGGTCGCCTGGTCTTGGTCGCTGCGCCGTCAGGTGGGGCTGCGCACGGCAGAGCTGAAGCACAGCGAGGAGCGCTACCGCCTGTTGGTGGAACATGCCTCTGAAGGGGTGGCGGTGATTTGCGGCAATTCGGTGGTCTATTCCAACCCGGCCATGGCGCAAATTACCGGTTATTCAAACGAAAAACTGCAGCAGATTCCTTTCCAGCAGTTCATTCACCCCGATGACCGCGAAATGGTGCTGGAACGCTATCACCGGCGCATCCGCGGCGAAGATGCCATCAATAAATATCCCTTCCGCATTCTGACCCAGACAGATCAGATTCACTGGGTGCAGGTCAATGCGGTGTTTATTGAGTGGGAAGGGCAGCCCGCCACCCTGAACATTTATACCGATATTCACGACCGTAAGGAAGCTGAAGAGAAGCTGATGCAGCAGGTGGAACGCCTGGCAGCGCTGCGCGAAGTGGATAATGCCATTATCTCCAGCATTGAACTGGAAGAAGTGCTGACCAAACTTCTGGAGCAGGTGATCAAACAACTGGATGTGGATGCGGCCGACGTGCTGCTCTTTGATCCAATTGACGAATTTCTGGTTTTTGCTGCCGGGGTGGGTTTTCAAACGGATGTCATTCGCCTGACCCGTCTGCGCCTGGGACAGAGCTATGCCGGACACGCCGCTCTGGACCGCCGGACCGTGCATGCCACACGCGATGAGAAGACCCAGCTTGATTTTATTATCAATTTGAGGCCGGAAAAATTTGTGGAGTATTTCGGCCTGCCTCTGATTGCCAAAGGACAGTTGCACGGCGTGCTGGAAATTTTCAGCCGCCGCCACCTGTCCACCGACCGGGATTGGATGAGTTTCATGGAAAACCTGGCCAACCAGACGGCCATCGCCCTCGACAACACCACGCTTTATAAGAACCTGCAGCAGGCGCATCTTGAACTGACCAAGGCCTACGATGCCACCATTGAAGGCTGGGCGCACGCTCTGGAATTGCGCGACGGTGAAACCCAGGGCCATTCACAGCGTGTGGTCGAGTTAACGGTGGAACTGGCGCGGGTGATGGGCATCACCGATAAAGAAGCCCTGGTGCAAATCCGGCGCGGCGCCTTTTTGCATGATATCGGCAAAATGAGCGTACCGGATCGGGTGTTATTTAAGGAAGGTCCATTGAACGAGGAAGAATGGGCTGAAATGCGCCAGCACCCCGATTATGCCTACAGTGTGCTGAAAAACATCGCTTTTCTGAACGAAGCACTGGAAATTCCTTATTGCCACCATGAACGCTGGGATGGCTCAGGCTATCCGCGCGGTTTGAAGGGCGAGGAAATTCCGCTTTCCGCGCGCATTTTCGCCGTGGTGGATATCTGGGATGCCCTCATGTCAGACCGCCCTTACCGCAAGGCCTGGCCTGAAAGCAAAGTGATTGAATATCTGCAGGCGCAGGCAGGGGTGCTGCTCGATCCGGATGTGGTGCGCGCTTTTCTTTCGATACGCAGCAGCCGTTAATTTACGACGGGGGAATTCTGTAACTTGAAAAACCCATGACAGAGGGTGGTTTCAATCCCCTGCAAAAAAGAACGCTATATCAGGGGATCACAAGGAAATTAAAGCCCATGCTGAATGGATATCCGGCGAGGTGCTTTTTCCCTTCAGATTCTGCTTCGATTCATAGTAAAATCAAATCCATGAGCAAAAAACCTGTTACTGTACCGATGTCATCTCCCGATTTAACCCCCGCCGAGCGCGAGGCTGTGATGGCCGTGATGCAGACCCCCATTCTCAGCATGGGCCCACAGATCGAAGCTTTTGAAGCTGCTTTTCGCGCGTTCACCGGAGCGCAGTACGCCATTGGCGTCAATTCCGGCACCGCCGGCCTGCACCTGTGCGTGCGGGCGGCTGGCATTGGCCCCGGCGACCTGGTGATCACTTCACCCTTCTCGTTTGTGGCTTCGACCAATGTGCTGCTGTTTGAAAACGCCGCGCCGATCTATGTGGATGTGGACCCGGTGACGGGCAATATGCAGCCCGAACAGGTGCGCCAGGCGCTGGCTGACCTGTTTTCGGGCGAAAAAGAGCGCGTGCAGCGCTGGCTGCCGCGCCGCCTGCGCCGCGGCTGGAAAACTGCCGCGCAGCGGGTGAAGGCCATTCTGGCAGTGGATGTGTTTGGCCAGCCGGCCGATTACGACACCCTGCGCGAACTGGCCGATCAATATCACCTGGCCCTGATTGAAGATTCCTGTGAAGCCCTGGGCGCAGAGTATAAGGGACGCAAGGCCGGCATGCTGGCCGATTACGGCGTTTTTGCCTTTTATCCCAACAAGCAAATGACCACCGGCGAAGGCGGCATCATTGTCACCAACAAAACGCAGGACGCCCAATTTATGAATGCTCTGCGCAACCAGGGCCGCGCCCCCGGCGACACCTGGCTGTCGCACACCTACCTGGGCTACAATTACCGCATGAATGAACTGAATGCCGCTCTGGGCGTGGCGCAGATGAAACGTCTGGAAGAGCTGCTGGCCAAACGCGACCAGGTGGCCGCCTGGTATGGTGAACGGCTGGCGGAAATTCCCGGTGTGGAAGCGCCCCGTGTGGCGGCCGACACCACCCGCGTGAGCTGGTTTGTCTATGTCATCCGCCTGGAAAACGAAGCCGCCCGCGACCGGGTGGCCCAGCGCCTGGCGGAAAGCGGCGTGCCGGTGCGCCCTTACTTCCTGCCGATCCATTTGCAGCCCTACATGGTGGCGCGTTTCGGTTTCCACCCGGGCGATTATCCCGTGACGGAAAACCTGGGCCAGCGCGGCCTGGCGCTGCCTTTCTCGGGCGTGATGACGGAGGCGCAGGTGGACACGGTCTGCCGTGCGCTGGCCGCCGCCATGCTGGCGTAAAACCCTTCACCTTCACCGGCCATGCAAACCCAGTTTGATCCCCCCCGCCGCCGCGGCATCATTTTTCAGCTTGTGCTGAGTGTTGTGCTGGCAGCGGCCGGGGGGTTGGCTTTTTTGCAGGCCTCGCAGGCGGGCTCAGGCCCGGAATTTTTAATCACCATGGTCATCTCGCTGGCCTTGCTGCTGCCCTCGCCAGTGCTGCTCTACCGCACCTATTCGCTGGTGCGCGGTTTTTACCGCCTCGATCGCGATCAGCTGCAGATTAAATGGGGCCTGCGCGATGAAGTGATCCCCCTGCCGGATATCGAGTGGATTTGCATGGCCTCCGACCTGCCTTACCCGCTGCCCCTGCCGCTGCCAAACTGGCCGGGTTCGCTGCGCGGCAAACGCCATGTGCCGGAACTGGGCGAGGTGGAATTCATGGCTTCAGAGCGCCAAGAGTTGCTGCTGATAGCCACCCCGCAGGTGGTGTTTGCGATTTCCCCCGCCGACCCGCAGGGCTTCATCCGCTCGTTTCGCAAGCTGAGCGAACTGGGCAGCCTGGCTTCGCACAGCGGTTACTCGCTGCAGCCCAGCGCCGCATTGATGGAGATCTGGTCCAGCACGGTGGGCCGGCGCATTCTGGCGGCCGGGCTGGCCCTGGAACTGGTGCTGCTGATCTGGGTGGGGCTGACCATTGCCGCCAATCCTTCTTTTGCGATGGGCTTTACTGCCGCCGGCCGCCCCACCGAGAGCGGGCCTTCAGAACGGCTGCTGCTGCTGCCGATTCTTAACGGCGTTTTTGACGTGGTGAATATTATCAGCGGCCTGTATTTTTACCGCCGTACCGGCCAGGCGCTGACCACCTACATTTTGTGGGGCATGACCATTCTGACGCCGGCGTTAATGCTGGCGGCCATGTTTTTCATGACCAGGGCGGCTCTGCCCTGATGATGATTGTTCCGTAAAAACGGATTGGTGAGAAAGAGAGACTTATGCAATTGGGATTGGGACTGCTTGCGGGTGCGGCCATCGCTTTTCTGGCCTACCGGGCGCATGCCCTCAGCCTGAGCGGGGCGCTTGCTGCCGCGGCGCTGGGAACGGTGATTTTTGGATTGGGCGGCCTGCCCTGGGCGGTGCTGCTGCTGGCCTTTTTCATCACTTCAAGCGCGCTGTCGCGCCTGTTTGCGCGCCGCAAGAACCCCCTGAACGAAAAATTTTCCAAAGGTTCGCGCCGCGATGCTGGGCAGGTGCTGGCCAACGGCGGCATGGCCGGACTGCTGGTGCTGATCGACGTTCTGCTGGCCTGGCTGCGGCCTGACCTGAACCTGCGCCTGGCGCTCTGGCTGGCCTTTGCCGCCAGCCTGGCGGCCGCCAACGCCGACACCTGGGCCACGGAACTGGGCGTGCTCAGCCGCAGCGCCCCGGTGCTCATATCCACCGGCCGCAAGGTGGAGCCGGGCACCTCCGGCGGCGTCAGCCTGTGGGGCACGCTGGCGGCTTTTTCGGGCGCCGCCCTGATTGCCCTGCTGGCCCTGCTGATGAACGGATGGACGGCGGTCATCAGCCCGCTGCAGGCGCTGATCATTGCCCTGGGCGGCCTGCTGGGTTCGCTGTTCGATTCCTTGCTCGGAGCCACTGTGCAGGCCATCTACACCTGCCCAACCTGCCGCAAGGAGACCGAACGCCACCCCCTGCACACCTGCGGCACGCCCACCCTGCCGCTGCGCGGCCTGCCCTGGCTGGATAATGACTGGGTGAACATTGGCTGCACCCTGGTGGGCGCGGCTTTTGCCCTGCTGCTGGCATTTTTAGGCGTCTGATAATGGTATAATGAGGTTCAGATGACGACCCCAACCACATCACTTCCCGTATATGATTCCGCCCGCCGCCCGCCGCGGCCCATTGAGGAGCTGCAGCAGGTTTTCCGCTACCGCTTCCTCATTTTGCAGCTTCTGCGCCGCGACGTGCTGACGCGCTACAAGCGCTCGGTGCTGGGCATTGCCTGGACCTTTTTGAACCCCCTCGGCACCATGCTGGTGATGACGGTGGCTTTTTCGCAGGTCTTCGGTTCCATGCCTGGCTACCCGGCTTACATTCTCAGCGGCTTGATGGCCTGGACTTTCTTTGCCCAATCAACCACCGCAGCCATTGTCAACCTGGTGTGGGGCGGCGGCCTGCTGCACCGCATCTACATTCCGCGCACCTCGTTTGCCCTGGCCGCCATTGGCACGGCCCTGGTCAACCTTTCGTTGGCCGTGCTGCCCATTCTGGTGGTGATGCTGGTGGTGGGAGTGCCGGTGAGCTGGACGGTGATTTTCTTGCCGGTGCCCATGCTGCTGCTGGCCCTGTTCTCGCTGGGGGTGGGGCTGCTGCTCTCATCTTTTGCCGTTTATTTTCCGGATGTCTCTGAAATGTACCAGATCATCCTCAGCGCCTGGATGTACCTGACCCCCATCTTCTACAGCGAAGAGATTTTACCGGCCCTCTACCGCCCGCTGATCACCGGCCTGAACCCGCTTTATGGGTTCATCCGCCTCTACCGCCTGCCGCTTTATTACGGGCAGATCCCCACCTGGGGCGATATCTGGCCCAGCCTGTTGATCGCTGTGGTGACCGTGACGGTGGGCTGGATTTTTTTCAGCCTCAAAGCTGATGAAATGGCTTACCGCATCTAAGAGGCAGCCTGTGGAACCCCTGATTCAACTCGAACATGTTTCCGTACATTACCGCGCGCCTTCAGAGCGCGTGGCCACCTTTAAGGAATATGCCATCCGCCGCCTGCAGGGAAAAATCAAGCACCGCGAATTTCTGGCTCTCAAAGACGTCAACTTGACCATCAACCAGGGCGAGGTGTTCGGCCTGATCGGTCATAACGGCGCCGGCAAAAGCACTCTGCTGAAAGTGGTCTCGCGGGTGCTGCTGCCCACCACCGGCCGGGTGGTGATTCGCGGGCGGGTGGCGCCCCTGCTTGAAGTGGGTGCGGGCTTTCATCCTGAACTGACCGGGCATGAGAACATCTTCCTCAATGGGGCCATCCTGGGCTTCACCCGCACTCAGATGGAAAACAAATTCCAGAGCATTCTTGATTTTTCAGAGCTGGGCGAATTTATTGACGCTCCCATGCGCACGTATTCTTCGGGCATGTGGGCGCGCCTGGGCTTTGCCGTGGCCACCGATGAACGCCCCGATATTTTGATTGTGGATGAGGTGCTGGCAGTGGGTGACGAAGCCTTCCAGCGCAAATGCTTTGCCCGCATCAACCGTTTTCGTGAAGAAGGCACCACCATTTTGCTGGTGGCGCATAATATGGAATTGATTCAGCAGATGTGCCAGCGCGCTGCCTGGCTGCATCACGGCGAATTGAAGAGCCTGGGCGAACCTGACGAAGTGATTCAGGCTTACCGCCAGGCGCAGTAAAAAGAACCAGAAAAAAAGGAACAGGTTTTATGAAAAATGTCCTCATCACCGGCGGAGCCGGTTTCATTGGGTCCAATTTTGTGCGCTATTTGCTCGAAACGGAACCCGGTGTGCGCATTGTCAACCTTGACCTGCTGACCTATGCCGGCCGCCCGGAAAACCTGCAGGATCTGCCGGATCCGGCGCGCCATCTGTTTGTGCAGGGGGATATCTGCGACCGGGCGCTGGTGGACCGCCTGCTGCGCGAGCACACCATCGACACCATTGTTCATTTTGCCGCCGAAACCCATGTGGATCGTTCCATTTTGGGGCCGGGGCAGTTTGTCCAGACCAACATTGTGGGCACCTTCACCCTGCTTGAGGCGGCCCGCCAGTATTGGATTGTGGAAAAGAGCCTGCCGCTGGAAGCAGTGCGTTTCCACCACGTGTCCACCGATGAGGTGTTTGGCTCGCTGAAACCCGGCGAACCGGCCTGGACAGAGGAAACCCCCTACGCGCCCAATTCGCCGTATGCCGCCTCGAAGGCTTCCAGCGACCACCTGGTGCGCTCTTACCATCACACCTACGGCCTGCCGGCCACCATTTCTAACTGCTCCAACAACTACGGCCCGCGCCAGTTCCCGGAAAAGCTCATTCCGCTGATGATTCTGAACGCCACCACCGGCAAACCCCTGCCCGTTTACGGTGACGGCCAGCAGATCCGCGACTGGCTCTACGTGGAAGATCACTGCGAGGCCATCTCCTTGATTGTGCGCAAGGGGCGGGTTGGCCAGACGTATAATATTGGCGGAGACAACCAGCCGCCAAACATCCAGATCATCCACACCATCTGCGATATTCTGGACGAACTGCAGCCGCAATCGCCGCACACCCCTCACGAAAAGCTGATCACGCCGGTGGCAGACCGCCCCGGGCATGACCGCCGCTACGACATGGATATTCACAAGATCAACGCCGAGCTGGGCTGGAAACCGCGCCAGACCCTGCACGACGGCCTGCTGCACACGGTGAACTGGTACCTGACCCATCCCGATTGGGTGGCCAGCGTGAGCGGCAATAGCGAATACAAGGCGTGGGTTGAACAGAATTACACCAAACGAGGAGAATCAGGCAAATGAAAGGCATTATTCTGGCTGGCGGCAAGGGAACCCGCCTTTACCCGATCACCCTGGGCGTTTGCAAGCAGCTGCTGCCGGTTTACAACAAACCGATGATTTACTACCCGCTTTCGATGCTGATGCTGGCGCGCATTCGCGAAATTTTGATCATCAGCACGCCCGAAGATATGCCTTCCTTCCAGCGCCTGCTGCGCGACGGCAGCCAATGGGGGCTGAAAATTGAATATGCGGTGCAGTATGAACCGCGCGGCCTGGCCGACGCTTTTATTGTGGGCGAATCCTTTGTGGGAGACGAGCCGGTGTGCCTGATTCTGGGCGACAATATTTTCTACGGCCACGGCCTGCCCGAAACTCTGATCAAGGCGGCCTCATTGAAGGAAGGCGCTGAGGTGTTTGCTTACCCCGTGCGCGACCCGGAACGCTACGGCGTGGTGGAATTTGACGCCGAAGGCCGCGCCCTGAGCATTGAAGAGAAACCTGCCCATCCCCGCTCGCACTATGCCATTCCGGGCATTTATTTCTACGATAACCAGGTGGTGACCAAAGCCAAAAACCTGAAGCCCTCGCCGCGCGGTGAAATTGAAATCACCGATCTGAACAACCTCTATCTGCAGGAAGGCAGGCTGCGCGTGCAGGTGATGGGGCGCGGCGTGGCCTGGCTGGATGCCGGAACGCATGAATCGCTGCTGCAGGCGTCCAATTACGTGCAGGCTATTGAAGAACGGCAGGGCATGATGATCTCCTGCCCGGAAGAAATTGCCTACCGGGTGGGCTTCATTGAACATGAGCAGTTCATGACCCTGGCCAACAGTTTCAAAAATGAATACGGCGACTATTTGAAACGTCTGCCGAAAGAACTGGGCTGGATTTAGCCATGCGCATCCTCATTCTGGGCCGCAACGGCCAGCTCAGCTGGGAACTGCGCCGCACCCTGGCGGGCATGGGCGAGATCATTTCTTATGATTACCCGCAAATTGATTTTGGCCGGCCCGAAAGCCTGCCGCCCCTGCTTGAAAGCACGCAGCCTCAGGTGGTGATCAACGCGGTGGCTTACACCGCCGTGGATAAAGCGGAGAGCGAGCCGGAACTGGCCCGCAAGGTGAATGCTGAAACGGTGGCGCTGCTGGCCCAGGCGGCCGCGCGCAAAAACATCCCTTTCATTCATTATTCGACCGATTTTGTTTATGACGGCAAAAAAGGCGCCGATTATGTTGAGACAGACGCACCCAATCCATTGAGCGTTTACGGCCAGACCAAGCTGGAAGGCGACCAGGCCGTGGCGCAGGCGGGCGGACCGCATTGGATTTTACGCACCAGCTGGGTTTACAGCATGCGCCAGGGCGGCTTTGTCACCAAGGTGCTGCAGTGGGCGCGTGCGCAGCGCGTGATGCGCATGGTCACCGACCAGGTGGGCGGCCCCACCAGCGCGCGCCTGTTGGCCGAATTGACCGGGCAGGCGCTGGCGATGGGCCTGAAGGATTTGCCCGGCTGGGTGCGCCAGACCAGCGGCCTCTACCATCTGGCGGGCAGCGGCGGCTGCAGCCGCTACGATTGGGCCAGCCTGATTTTGGAGCTGGATCCACGCCGCGAGGAACAGGTGGTGGAACGTCTGGAACCGGCCCTGGCGGCCGAATTTCCGGTTCCGGCGGCCCGTCCGGCGGCCGCCATTCTGGATTGCAGCCTGTTTGAACGTACCTTTGGCCTGCGCCTGCCGTCCTGGCAGGAAGGCCTGAAATTGACCATGGAGCAGTGAATTGACCGCATCCTCCCCGGTGATCGTCCATTATGCTGCGGATGTGTGGGGCCATGTTTGCCCTGAAATCCGCCTGACCGCCCCGGCTGAACAGGCCGGCCTGACCGTGATTCACGGCAATGAGTTTGACGGCCACGCCATCCGCGTGGTGGAAGGCGCCCTGGAGCAGGCCGATGTGGTGTATTTCCAGCGCGATTTTCCACGCCACGCTGAAATCTACCGTCCGCTGCTCGAACAGGCCCGCCGTCTGGGCAAACCGGTCATTTATGACCTGGATGATTTGCTGATGGATCTGCCGGAGATTCACCCCGACTTTGCCTTCTATGAGCAGAGCCGCGATCATGTGCTGGGGGCCATTCTGGAAGCGGATGCGGTGACCTGCCCGGCCCCGCGCATGGCCGAAACCCTGCGCGCCTTCAACCCCCAGGTGCACATTCTGCCCAACGCTCTCAATCAGGCCGTCTGGGATATCAAAACCCCCGAAGCCATCCGCGCGCGCAGCTCTGAACAGGTCACCATCGGTTATATGGGCGGCTGGAGCCACCGGCCGGACCTGGAATGGATCACCCCTGTGCTGCTCAACCTGCTGCTGGCTTACGGCAGCCGCCTGCAGCTCAAATTTTGGGGCATTGCCCCGGCAGAAATTTTGCGCGGCTTCCCGAATGTGACCTTTTATGATCCGGGCCTGGTTTCGTACCGCGAATTCGCCGCGTATTTCTCGCAGCAAAGCTGCGATATTTTTGTGGCGCCCTTGCTGGATCACACCTTCAACCAGTGCAAAAGCCCCATCAAGTATCTTGAATACAGCGCGCAGGGCATTCCCGGCGTGTTCAGCAAGGTGGGGCCGTATGCCTGGCTGGTGAAGGATGGCGAAACCGGCTATCTTGCAGACACACCCGAAACCTGGGAAGCGCGCCTGAAAGCCCTGATTGACGACCCCGCCCTGCGCCAACAGATGGCGGTGAATGCGCTGAACGATGTGAAAGATCACTGGCTGATGCAGAACCAGGCGGCTGCCTGGCGGGAATTCTTCACCCGCCTTCCCCAGCCGGCGCCGCGCGCCAGCAGCACCACCCAGCGCGTGTTTGAGGTGATGCAGGGCTGGCAGAATGTGCGCGCCCGCCAGCTGGCCGAAACCCGCCAGCAGCTGGCTGAAACGCGCGCCGAACTGCAGCGCAAGGAAGCCAGCCTGATGCGCACGCTCAATGAACAGCAGGCGCGCATTGACTTCCTGACCACCGACCTCAACAACATCAAAGGCAGCGCCGGCTTTGCCGTGTTGATGGGCGTTTCCAAAGTGCGCAACCGCCTGGCGCCCAACGGCAGTCTGCGCGAAGCCGCCCTGCGCAAAGGCCTTCACGGCCTGCGCATTCTCAAAAACGAAGGGCCGCGCGGCGTGCTGCACCGCCTGAAGCGCGCCCCCGGCGGCAGCCAGGCAGTGGTGGCGCCCGGCCAGGGCCTGGTTTACACCGTGGGCGGACTGACCGTGCGCGCTGAGCTGCACGAAGCCTTTACGCCTCCGGCCCAGCCGATGGTGAGCGTGGTGCTGCCGCTGGTGGAGGGCAGCCCGGCCCCCAAACCGACCGAAATTCAGGCCTGGCTGGCCGCGCAGACCCTGCAGGCGGCTGAATTGATCGTCTGGGACCGCGCCTCTGGCCTGCTCTATGCGCCGGACCGTGGCGAGCGCGCCGGCGAAGCGCCCAGCTTTGAAGCCATGCTGGCGCACCTGCAGGGCAAATATGTCTGTTTTGCCTCGAACATGCTGCTGCTGCAGCCGCCCACCTACCTTGAAACCAACCTGCTGGCTCTGGAGAGCGAGGCATTGGCCTTCACCCTGAATCTGAACGGCGAAATGCGCGGCCTGGCGCAGGGCAACCTGCCTGGCAGCCGCAGCCTGCCCTTTATTTCGCAGGTGGTGCGCCGTGATGCCCTGAAACATGAAGGCGAGCTGGATGTGGCGGCCTGGCTGAGCGAAAACGGCCCCAACCCGGCGCCGGTGGGCAAGATTCTGACCCAGGCGCACAAAGGCGCCTATGGACAGGAAGCCTGGCCGCGCGAGCAGCATCTCACCGGGGCCAGCCTGCTGACCGCCGGCGCTTACCTGCTGGCTTTTGACCCCAACCGGCCGCTGATGGCGCAGATCACCCATGCGGTGCGCGGCATTCCGGCGGCCCTGGGCAGCCGGGTGAACAGCGGCAAACCCACCCTGTTTATTCTGATGCCTTTCCTGGCTGTGGGGGGGGTGGAACTGCTGACCCTGAAGCTGATGCACCAGCTCAAAGACCGGGTGCATTTTGTGGTGCTGACGGCTGAGCCCTTGAGCCGCGAACAGGGCACCACGCTGGATGAATTCATGCGCCTGACCCCGCATGTGTATTTGATGCCCGATTTTCTCGACCGCACAGCATTTTATTCCTTTGTGCAGCACCTGATGCGGCGATTTGAACCGCAGACCCTCTACATTGCCAACGGCGCCAATTTCATCTACGATGTGCTGCCCACTTTCCGCAAGGAATATCCGGCGCTGCGCATTGTTGACCAGGTCTATGACCATCAGTACGGCTGGATCAACCGCTACAACCCGGAGATTGCCGCCTGCATGGATGCCTGCATTGCCAGCAACCAGCGCATCGGCCAGGCTTACATTCAAAAGGGCGCCGCCAACGAAAAAGTGCAGGTGGTGATGAACGGCGTGGACCTGGGCGAGCTCTCGCAGGCGCGTTACTCGGATGAACAGCGCGCGGAGATCCGGCGCAAACTGGGCCTGCCGGCAGATACGCGGGTGGTGGTGTTCATCGCCCGCCTGCACGCCCAGAAACGCCCGCTCGATTTTCTGGAACTGGCGCGGCGCTACACCCTGGATCCTTCCATCAGCTTCCTGATGATTGGCGACGGCCCGCTGGGTGGATTGGTGGAAGCGCAGAAGCAGAAATCAAATCTGACCAACCTCTACCGTCAGAGTTTTTACCGCCCCACCAGCGAGCTGTTTGCCATTTCAGATGTGATGGTGCTGCCATCAGAATACGAAGGCATGTCCATGGTCACCCTGGAAGCCCAGGCCATGGGGGTGCCGGTGGTTTCCACCGATGTGGGCAATAACCGTGAAATTTTCGATCTGACCGGCGGCGGCCTGATCGTGCCGCGGGTGGGCGACCTGGGCGCGCTGCAAAGCACCCTGAACCAGGCCCTGCGCCAGCCGCCCGACCGTGAGCGCATGGCGCGCGTGATGCGCGAGCGATTTGCCCTTGAGGTGATGGCCGAAACTTATTTTAAGATTTTGCTGGGTTAAAGATGCCAACTTATTCTGTCATCATCCCGTCGTATAATCATGCCGCCTACATCGGCAAAGCCGTGCAAAGCGTGCTGGATCAAACCCGCCCTGACCTGGAGCTGATTGTCATTGACGACGGCTCGAGTGACAACTCGTTGGAAGTGCTGCGCGGTTTCAATGACCGGCGCATGCAGGTGATCAGCCAGGCCAACCAGGGCGCCCATGCGGCCATCAACCGCGGGCTGCACCTGGCCCAGGGCGACACCCTGGCCATTCTCAATTCAGATGATGTTTATCATCCCCGGCGTTTTGAAACCCTGCTGCCGCTGTTTGAAGCCAACCCCAATCTGGGGCTGGCCGCCTCGCATATCGAGGTGATCGATGCGCAGGGCAAGGCTCTGGCAGTGAAGCACGGCTATGCTGACCTTTCTCCCTGGCCGCTGGCCGAGCCGCAGAAAGCCTTCCGCAGCACCGACGACTGGCGCGGGGCGCTGCTGTGCGAAAATTACCTTTCCACCACCTCCAATTACGTGTTTCCGCGCCGGGTGTGGCAGACGGTGGGTGATTTTGCCCCTCTGCGCTACGCCCACGACTGGGATTTTGCCCTGCGGCTCACCGGCAGCTATGATCTGCACCTCGAAACGCAGCCCCTGCTGCAGTACCGCGTGCACGGCTCCAACACCATCCGTGAAAACCGCGCCGCCATGCTGTTTGAGATCTGCTGGTGCCTGGCGGTGCATGCCCCCCGGCAGGCCGATTCGGCCTGGTTTGGCCAGGCGCCGCGCGCGCAGCGCCTGGAACAGCTGCTGCATTCCATTGAGGTCGCGGGCATGGAGCGGGTGCTGGCGGTGATGCTGCTGGAGCGGCTGGCAGAAAACCCGCAGCGCGCCCAGGCCCTGCTGGACCCGGCCAGTCCGGAACGGCAGCGCTACCTGGAATTTATCCGGGCGGCTCTGCCCGCCGAAACCACTCCCCCGCCGCCCGCGCCGCGGAGCCTGCTGCAGAAAATTCTGGACCGGATCAGGTCCATCTGAACCGCATGACAGACGCCCCTCCCGCCTTCTCGCTGATCATGCCCTGCTACAACCGGGCCTATGATTTGCTGCGCGTGCTGCGCGCCTACGATGAACAGGACGCTTCCGAGCCTTTTGAGCTGATTGCCATTGACGATGGTTCTCAGGATGAGACTTTTTCAGTTCTGACGAATTACCAGCCGCAGCGCTACATCCTGCGCGCCCTGCGCCAGGAGAAAAACGCCGGGCCGGCCGCTGCGCGCAACCGCGGCATGGATCTGGCGGCGGCGCCGCTGGTGGCCTTTGTGGGGGATGATATCATGCCGGCGTCGGGGTTTGTGCGCGCCCATTTGCAGGCCCACCGCCGCCGCCCTGATCCGCACATAGCCATTCTGGGTTACACCTGCTGGCCGCCGGATATGCCGCAAAACACGCTGATGGTGCATATTGATGGAGCGGGAGCCGAGCAGTTCAGCTACCACTACATGCAGAACGGCCAGACCTATGATTACCGGCATCTGTACACGTCCAATATCTCCCTCAAGCGCGATTTTCTGCGTTCGGTTGGGCGGGGCTTCGACACAGGTTTTCCTTATGCCGCTTTTGAGGATGTGGAACTGGGCTACCGCCTGGCGCGGCGCGGCCTGAAAATCATCTATGATACCTCTCCGGTGGCCTATCATTATCATTACCACACCATCTTTACCTTTTCGCGGCGTCAGTATGTGGCCGGGCTTTCATCATGCATTCTGGTGCGCAAGCAACCGGGGGTGCTGGGCATCATCGGCGGGCAGTATTCGCTGATGATGCGCAACCTGCTGCGCGGGCTGATCAGGCCGGTGGGGTCGCCGGAATTGACCGCCTGGCTCGAAGAGAAGGCTCTGGAACTTTGCAGTTTTGTAGAGTGGAGCCCGAATCCGCTTCTGGACCGACTCTATGTGACCATATTAAGTTATTATTATCATAAGGGCGTGATTGACGGCACGTTTGGCGCGGGCAGCTTTTGGGCCACCCGGGCCAACCAGTCTAACGCCATGCGTTACCTGGCCCTGAACATTGGCTGGTATGTTCAGGAAGCCGATCTGGAAGGCATTCCTCTCCCGGCCAGCAAGGAATCGTACCTGGAAAAATTGCGCTGAAATTAGAAACGAGGGTTCTATGTGGAACAGGGCATTTAGAATTATTTTTATGCTGATTCTCATTTCAGGATTGATTTTGAGCGGCGCCACGGTGTCAAAAGCCGCCCCCAATGCCTGCCAGGGGAACTCCATTCGAATTCCGTATGATTGCAACAACATTCAGGACGCAATCAACGGGGTTTACAACGGCGGCACGCTGGAGCTGTTCAGCGGCACCTATACTGCCCCAGGGCCTTCTGGATGGGCAGTGAATGATCAGTTCAAGACCATCCATTTCAAGGCCATGCCCGGCCAGACGGTGGTTTTCAGCGGCGAGAACAGCAGGCCCATTTTACGCTTCCAAAATTCCAATTTTGATCCCAACATCAGGCTGACCTTCAGCGGCATCACTTTCCGAAACGGTTATTCGACGGTGGGCGGGCTGGCTGGCGGCGTGAGCGTATATAAGGGCATCGCCGAATTCACCAACTGCACTTTTGAAAACAACGGCAGCCAAAACAGCGGTGGCGGCATGATGATCACCCAGAATGCCCTGGTTTATGTGAACGGCAGCACTTTCACCGGCAATTCCTCGCCCGTGTCGGGCGGCGCCATCGCCATCAATGAAAACTCCGAAGTGTATGTCAGCGGATCCACCTTCACCGGCAACCGCGTCAATTTACCCGGCCACCAGACCACCAGCGCTGGCGGCGCCATCCATGCCGGCAATTCCGATCTCTATATCAATAACTCCACCTTCACCAGCAACCAGGCTGGCTACGTGGGCGGCGCAGTTTACAGCATCGCCGATTGGTACCAGGCCCGCGAGGTGATCATCCGTTCATCCACCTTCACTGACAATAAGGCCTGGCCTGATCCTTCGGTGACCATTGATTTCCCCACCGAAGGCGGCGCCTTCCATACAGAATCCAATGTCACCGGCCAGGTATATTACAGCTCCTTCATTAAAAATACAGCCATGGTCGGCGGTGCCATGACCATGTACCGTTCCGTGGTTAACGTGTATGACAGCATTTTCCGCGGCAACACTTCTCCGGGCAGCTCCCGTTTTCAGGGCTGCGGCGGCGCCATCAGCGGCGGTTCCAATGATACCCCGGTGGACGGCGGCAATAATTACCGCAATGTGTCTCTTTCTGTGTACGACAGCCTGTTCCAGGGCCATTACGGCACCATCACCGGAGCCCTGAGCAACTGCGGCAGCGCCATTTATCTGGCCGGCGACGCCAACCGTCTTTATGGGCAGAACGGCACCGGGCAAATGGGCAATGCCGCCACCAACCGCGCCCATCTGACCGTTGACGGCTGCGCTTTTTATGATTTCCAGACCTCGGAAATGAACAATCACAGCTCAACTGGCGGCATCATCATGGGCGACCTGGCGAATATGACCCTCACGGATAACCTGCTTTTGAAGGGCTATGCCGGCGGCGTCAATCTGGCTTACGGCGGGGCGCTGGCGGTGATCAATCAATCGGCTGCCAACGTGTCAGATGTGGTTTTTGCCCAGAACACCAGCGATTATTACGGTGGGGCTGTGTTTGGACACGGCTCTAATCTGAATATTACCTCATCCATTTTCTCTGATAACGTCATGACCCGGGGCAATGCCGCCAATAACTCCTACGGTGCCGATATCTTCACCACCATCATTCAGTCGCCCGCCGTCAACATGACCGGCACCATCAGCAACTCGGTGATCAGCAAGAGCTCCGGCCTGCCCATTTTTGATGACGACAGGGATGACCTCCTGGCTCCCATCAACGACATGCACTATAACAACCTGCAAATTCAGGGCAACAGCAATTCCATCTCCCCGGCCGTTTATACGGACAGCGTCTTCGGCTACAGCGGTAAAACAGTCAGCGAACTGAACACGCTGATTGTGACGCGGTCGAAGGCGGGCGTTTCGACCGATAAAGCTCTGGTCAATAACACCGAGCTCAGCGCACCCTATGAATATGTGGCGCTGAAGGTTTTCTGGCCGCAGCTGGACCCGCTGGCCGGGCGAACGACGGCCTTTCTGGTATATGCCTGGGGCGGCAGCAGCGCCACTCTGAACGGCAGCAACCTGAGCAATAAGACCGGGCTGATTGAAATCACCTCTCCCGGCACCTATACCCTGAAAGCGGGCAACAAGCAGACCAGCGTGGTCGTCACCCGGCTTAACCCGGCCGTGTTCCTGCCGATGGTGCTTCATTAGCGATGCTGCTGAAACGCCTTAAGAAATTGTGGACTCTCATCCGCCGGGAGGGCTTCTTCTCGGCGGCGCATTTGTTTTACAGCATCCTGGGTTACGGCCTGCAGAAGCGGGCGCTAAGGTTCCTTAACCGCTGGCAAAAACAGCTTTACCCGGGGTGGCGGGCGCGCCACCAGCGCCGCCTGGCCCGTTTGCCGCGGGTGAAAACCGGCCCCCTGTTTTCAATTTACCTGCCGGGCTCCGGCCCTGGCGCGGCCCTCACGCTGGACTCGCTGCGCGCGCAGGTTTATCCCAACTGGGAAGCCTGGGTGAGCGGACCTGAAATACCCATACGGGATGCGCGCATTCACCTGATTTCAGACGGCCTGCCGGCGTTGAATGGCTCCTTTGCAGCCTGGCTGGAACCCGGCGATGCGCTGGCTCCAGCCGCCTTGAACCGCCTGGCAGCCGCCCTGGAGCGGCAGGATGCCGATGTTATTTATTTTGACGAGGAATTTCCGGCGGCTGGCGGGGGATGGCAGCCCCTTTTCAAGCCCGATTTTTCGCCCGAGCTGCTGCTTTCGACCAACTATTTGCGGGGGGCTTTCACCCGTACGGCCCTTTTCCAGCAGCATTTTGCAGACCCTGAAACCCTCACCTGGCGTCTGGTGGAGCATGGGGCGCGCATCTGCCACCTGCCCGAACTGCTCTACCGCCGCAGCAGGCCTGAGAACCCCTCCGGGCGCATCCCGGCCGCCGCGCAGCACCTGGCGCGCCTGGGGCTGCAGCGGGTAAAGGTGGAACTGTCCGGCGGGCAGATCCGCGCGAGCTGGGCCACGGCCAAAAAAGTGACCATTGTGATCCCCACGCGCAACAACCTGGCGCTGCTGCGCCGCTGCCTTGATTCCCTTTTTGCCAAAACCCGCTACCCGCATTTTGAGGTTGTGCTGGTGGATAATGCCTCCACAGACCCGGCCGTGTTTGCCTATTACGACCGCATCACCGCCGAGAAGAAGGTGCGGGTATTGAAATATACCGACGCTTTCAATTTTTCGGCTTACTGCAACCGCGGCGCGGCGCAATCAGAGCGCGACGTGGTGCTGTTCCTGAACAATGATGTGGAAATTATTGACCCGGCCTGGCTGGAGCAGATGGTGCAGTGGTTCGAACTGCCCGAAACCGGCATGGTGGGCGCGCGCCTGCTGTACCCGGACGGCACCCTGCAGCACGCCGGGGTGGTGATTGGCCTGGAAGGCCACGCCGGGCATGTTTTTAACGGCCTTGCCGAAGGCGCCAGCGGGGTGTTCGGTTCGGCCGGTTGGTACCGCAATTACCTGACCCAAACGGCGGCCTGTGTGGCGCTGCGCCGCGGCCTGTTTGAGCAGGTGGGCGGCTTTGATGAGCGTTATCTGCTGGTGTTCAACGATATGCACCTGGGGCTGAAGGTGGTGAAAGCCGGCTTCAGGGTGATCCACACGCCTTTTGCCCGCCTGATCCACTATGAGGGAAAGAGCCGGGCGAAATACAATCCGCCTGAAGATATCCGCCTGGGATGCGAACATGCGCGCGCCTGGGCGCAGCGCGGTGATCCCTTTTTCAATCCCAACCTGTCGTATATTGTTTCAACCCCCATGATCCGCTGGCTGCCGGAAGACCCGCCCCTGCTGAAGCTGGAGAAAATCACCCGCTTTTTCGGGTGATCAGGGTTCCAGCTGCCACTGCAAGGTGAAGGGGCATCCGGCTGTGTCGTTCACCGACAGGCTTAATACCTGGTCAATTTCCGCCTGCGCCAGTGATAATTCAAAGGGCTGCCCTTGCGGGCCAGGAAGCGCTTCAACGTGAGTTTCAGAAACGGCCGCGCCATCTGGGCCGTGCAGCCGCGCGGTGAGCGTGACCGGGCTGCAGGCGGCCGCGCTGGAAGACAGGCTGCCGCTGATTTTTACCGCCGCCGTGAGCGGGTCCACATGGATAAAGGACAGGCCGCTCCGGCCGTTCATCTCCATCCGGGCTGTTTGTCCCTCCATCTGAATAGTGGTTTGCAGCAGGTCTGGCGCAATCAGAATCCAGGGTTTCTGTGAGCCGGGCTTCGCGCCAATATAAGCGCGCATCTGGATGTAGGTCTGGACGGCGGTTTCCAGCGGCAGAGGACTCTGGCGCCGGTAAAGATACAGGGTGGTGTTGTTCTCCAGGTGATAGATTTTGGGGTCTGCCTGATACAGGGCCGTGAAGGCCCATTTCTCAGCAAAAGCATCAGAAATCACCCGCACCACTTTCTGCCCATCCGGGTTGGAAAGGTGGGTTTGCGCCGGGGAGGAAAAAATCAGATAGGTGGATTGCGCCAGCGCTTCAAGGGGATAAGTGTCGCGGGAATCGATCTGCGGGGTGATGACAAACGAGAGGAAGGGATCGCTGTACAGGCTCATTTCACCCAGTCTGAGGATATCGTAATTCATACGGGCAGATGAATCGGCCACATAGATCAAATCAAGCGGATCGGCGGCTGCCCGCAAATCGGCAATGATTTGCGCCACTTCGGCGTAATCGCTGCGGTAAAAGGGGGCATAGCGGGCTGAAAAAAAGTTTTGAATCAGGTCAGGTGGAGAAATCCCTGCCAGGCTGACCGTGCCATTGGCGGCCAGAAAGAGGCCCAGTGCTGCGGCTGCGGCGGTTTTTACCGCCGGACGCCTGAGTTCCAGGATCTGACAGAGCAGAGCGCTGAGACCGCAGAAAATGATCACCAGGGCATGCAGGGCATAATGCACGCTGATCTGCCGCGCCAGGATGATCCAAAGCACCATGCTGAGGGCTCCCATGAGCGCGGCCAGCCCCAGCCTTGAGCGCTGTAAACCGGAAACGGCGAATCCCCAGATCAACCCGCTCGCCGCGGCCGCCCAGGTGAGCCAGCCGTAATGGTTGAAGAAAAATATGGCTACAGTTTCATAGGGCAGCGCATAGGAGCTGTACAGGGCGGCATAATTGGTTTGCAGCAGGGCGTTGAGGAAAGGCCGGGCAATGATGAAGAGAAACAGCAGGCAGGCCAGCGCCGCCAGACCGATAAAGGCGGCAGATTTGAGGAAGGATTTAAACGCCGGTGCCTGTTTGCGCCGGATGGCACCGGCCAGGCCCCCCACCTGCCACAGGGAAAGCGCAACCAGCAGGGCCAGGGCATCATAGACAAAGTGGCGGCGGAAGATCATGGCCAGGGCCAGCAGCAGGCCCACAGTGGGCGGCTGCCACCAGCGTTGAAAGCGGTGATCCGCCAGGCAGGCCGCCAGGGCCAGCAGAAGCAGGGCCATCCCGCCCACATCCGGGTAACCACGCAGCACAGAACCCCAACTTAAGGGTAGAAGAATATAAAGGAACGCCGCGGTCCAGAAGGTGCGGCGGGCCGGGTGAAACGCCCCGGCAACCAGGCCGGCCGCCAGCGCCGCGGGGATCTGGTAAGCCAGGGCGACGGCCTGAAGATATCCCAGGCGGTTGATGCCCAGAGCTGTCATTAAGGGGATGAGCGGCAGAATGAAAAAATGGTTGTATTCCTGATTTGTGGATGCCAGAATGGCGGTCAGGGTCCACCGCGGATGGGCCAGAAAAGCGCGCACCTGAAGCTCGGCCACCCTCTGGTAACCGGCCAGATCCCAGTAATAAAAATAGCGTTCAGCCGAGAAATAAATCCTGACCAGTATGATTGAAAAAAGGACCAATCCCAGGGTCAGGCATAAATCCATCCATTTGAGTGGGAATCTGGAAAGCCATTTCAACATGCATTTGATTTTACCCCCAACCGCTAAAAAGAGCTATTATTTCCTGTGAAACAGCTCGATTCGAGGGCAGGCGAAACTGCCATTTTAAGATAAAAGGATATCCCGAACAGAGAGGTTGCTTCTAAAACAGGCAAAAGCTATACCATTCCTTGAGCGTTTTTCCGGGTTGACTATGGTCACAAGACAGAATTTAACCGCAAGTGGTGTTTTGGGGCCGCAAAGTGGCCCCAAAACACCACCTAATTAACTTTCACCCCCACCCGTGGGCGGGCGTCTTAATATGACACGCTGAACTTCTCCCTGAGGGTCAGGCCGCCAGCTCTTTCGACGCCTGCCAGAGACAATCAACCACCCTTTGCGACTCAGCCAGGCTGAGATGCGGGCCCATGGGGATGCTGAGCACGCTGCCGGCCAGCGCTTCGGTAAGGGGAAAATCGCCTGTGGTGAACCCCAGCTCCCGATAGGCGGGCGAGAGGTGCGGCGGAATGGGATAATGAATGAGGGTGCCAATGCCCTGGCGGGTGAGAATGGCCTGCAGCGCATCACGGTGGGGGTGGCGGATGACGAACTGGTGCCAGCAGGGGCGGGCCGCCGCGGCTGCCATGGGTAAAATCAGGGCGGGGCAGCCGGCAAGCTCTCGCAAATAAAATTGCGCGATCGTCTCGCGCCGCCGGTTCCATTCATCCAGGCGGCGCAGTTTGACGGCCAGAAACGCCGCCTGCAGGGGATCGAGGCGGGAATTGAAGCCTTTTTCTTCGTTGTGATATTTGACGGTCGAACCGTAATTGCGCAGGCGGCGCAGCCGCTCTGCCAGCGCGTCGTCATTGGTCATCACAGCCCCGGCGTCGCCAAAAGCGCCCAGGTTTTTTCCGGGATAAAAACTGAAGCCGGCTGCGTCGCCAAGGGCGCCGGCTTTAAGATTCTGATACACCGCGCCATGAGCCTGGGCGGCATCCTCAATCACCTTCAAACCGTGCCGGGCAGCGATGGCCAGGATGGGGGCCATCTCGGCCGGCTGGCCGTAAAGGTGCACAGGCAAAATGGCGCGGGTGCGCGGGGTGATGGCGGCCTCAATGCGCTGCGGATCCATATTACAGGTGACTTCAACGGGCTCCACAGGCATCGGCCGGGCTCCGGTCTGGCTCACCGCCAGCCAGGTGGCAATATAGGTGTTGGCTGGCACAATCACTTCATCCCCGGCGCCGATATCCAGCGCATGCAGAATCAGACGCAGTGCATCCAGCCCGTTGGCCACGCCAATGCAGTGTTTAACCCCGCAGAAGGCGGCGAAATCAGCCTCAAATTGTTCCACTTCCTGGCCCAGGATATACCAGCCCGATTCCATCACCCGCCGGCAGCAGGCGTCCAGCTCGGCTTGCAGCTCAAGATAGGGGGCTTTCATGTCCAGAAGGGGAATGATGGGGTTCATGAGTCCGGGTTAACAAGCTGGATGAAGGTTTCGTAATCGCGGATATAATCCGCGGCGTCATATTCGCCTGAAGCCAGCACCAGTAACACAGAGTCGGGAGAATATTTATATTCCACCGCCCAGATCATGGGGGGAATGTAGAGCGCCAGGTTGGGCTGGTCAAGCAGAATTTCATCGCGGTGCTGTCCGTCGTCCAGCATGACCGAAAGGGCGCCTTTGATGCAAATGAGCACCTGGTGCTGCTGGCGGTGGGCATGCGCGCCGCGCACTTCGCGGTTGGGCACGTCAAAAACCCAGAAAAACCGCCGGGGGGTGAAGGGAATATCCTTTCCCAGTTCAGCCACCGAAAGGTTGCCGCGCAGATCGCTGACAAAGGGCAGGGTGATCAGCCGGGCCGTGCCGGGCAGGAGCGGACTGCTTTTTTTGGCGGGGGCAGGTTCAACCCGCGAAATGGGCATTTTCTCAACGGAGGGCTCATAGCCAATGATTTTGGCCGGGTTGCCCGCCACAATGGCATGGGGTGGCACGTTTTTGGTCACCACGGCCCCGGCGCCCACCATGGCATGCTGCTCAATCACCAGGCCGGGCAGGATGGTGGCATTGGCGCCAATGGAAGCGCCTTTTTTCACCGTGGTGAGGCAGGGGCTTGCCTGGTGCTGCCCGCTGCGCGGAAAACGGTCGTTGGTGAAGGTAGCGTTAGGGCCAATGAACACATCATCTTCCAAACGGATGCCATCCCAAATTTGGACGCCGTTTTTGATGGTGACGCGGTCGCCAATGATGACATCATTTTCAATATACACATGATCGCACAGGTTGCAGCCGGCGCCGATGACAGCCCTGGGCAGGATATGGGTAAAAGCCCAGATGCGGGTATCGGCGCCAATATGGATGGATTCAACCAGCGCCTGGGGGTGTTTGTAATAGGTCATCTTATGATTACCTCGAGGACAATGCCGTGCTTTTTTTTTCAGGGCGCTCCTGTGTGTGGAGCAAATGTTTTGAAGCGTATACCTGGTCAGGGGTTGGCTGAAAAATGCCAACCTCGTTGCTTTTTCATTATATATGGGTTTAAAAATTGTGACCAGACCCAAAAAATATGGCAGCGGCGGTTCTCAGACCTTTAAAAGCACGTTATGCAGGCGAGTTTTGCGATTCAAAAGGAAAAAAGCTATGCTTAAACGCGCAAAGCTCTTATAATTAGGTGGTTTTGCTTGCAGGGGGGTCATGCTGAGCTGATAACGTCTATGCGGCACCATCACAATGCTCAGGGTGACGGTTTAGCCATAGCAGCGTCTTTAACGCTCTTTTGAGCGAAGAAAATTTGATCCCCATCCTGTTAAGGATGAACATTATTTACAGGAGGAAATACTTCCATGACGCGTAAATTGATCACGATTGATGCCAATGAGGCTGTTGCTCATGTAGCATACCGGCTGAATGAGGTCATCGCCATTTACCCCATCACCCCCTCTTCGGGCATGGGCGAATCTTCAGATGCCTGGGCAGCTGCGGGCGTGAAGAACCTGTGGGACACCGTCCCCATGGTAATGGAAATGCAGTCTGAAGGCGGCGCGGCGGGCGCTGTGCACGGCGCTCTGCAGACCGGCTCCCTCACCACCACCTTCACCGCTTCTCAGGGCCTGCTCCTGATGATCCCCAATATGTACAAGATCGCCGGTGAACTGACCTCCACCGTGTTCCATGTGTCGGCCCGCTCGCTGGCCGCGCAGGCGCTTTCAATCTTTGGCGATCACTCTGATGTGATGTCCACGCGCTCCACTGGCTTTGCCCTGCTGGCCTCTGCCTCTCCACAGGAAGCCCAGGATATGGCCCTGATTGCTCAGGCCGCCACCCTCGAGTCGCGCGTGCCGTTCCTTCATTTCTTTGATGGCTTCCGCACCTCGCACGAAGTCAACAAGATCGAACAGCTCACCGATGACGATATGCGCGCCATGATCGACCAGGAATACATCATCGCTCACCGCAAGCGCGCCCTCACCCCCGATCGTCCGGTGATGCGCGGTTCTGCCCAGAACCCCGATGTGTATTTCCAGGGCCGCGAAACCGTCAATCCCTTCTACGCTGCCTGCCCCGGCATCGTTCAGAAAGCCATGGACCGCTTCGCCAAGATCACCGGCCGCCAGTACAAGCTCTTCTCATACACCGGCGCCGCCGATGCCACCCACGTGATTGTGGTGATGGGCTCTGGCGCTGAAACCACCGAAGAAACCGTGCGCTTCCTGCAGACCAAGGGCGAAAAAGTGGGCGTGGTCAATGTCCACCTTTACCGGCCCTTCTCCATCGAAGCCATGCTGGCGGCCTTCCCGGCCACCACCCAGGTGGTCACCGTGCTCGACCGCTGCAAGGAACCCGGCTCGGCTGGCGAACCGCTCTACCAGGATGTGATCACCGCCTTTGCCGAAGGCGTCAAGGCCGGCATCGCCCCCTTCAAGGCTGCCCCCTCTGTCATTTGCGGCCGCTATGGTCTCTCATCCAAGGAATTCACCCCTGCCATGGTCAAGGCCATCTTCGATGAGATGAAGAAAGCCCAACCCAAGAACCACTTCACCATTGGCATCAATGATGATGTGACCTTCTCCAGCCTGAGCTACGATCCTTCCTTCTCCATTGAAGCCCCCGAAACCGTGCGCTGCGTGTTCTTCGGCCTCGGCGCCGACGGCACCGTGGGTGCAAACAAGAACTCCATCAAAATCATCGGTGAAGACACCGACAACTTCGCCCAGGGCTACTTTGTGTACGACTCGAAGAAATCGGGCGCCGTCACCATCAGCCACCTGCGCTTTGGCCCCAAGCCCATCCGCGCCCCTTACCTGATCGGCGAAAACGACGCCAACTTCGTGGCCTGCCACCAGTTCAGCTTCCTCGAACGCGTGGACATGCTCAAATATGCCAAGCCCGGCGCGGTGTTCCTTCTGAACAGCATCTACGGCAAGGACGAAGTCTGGGCGCACCTTCCCCGCGAGGTCCAGACCGCCATTATTGACAAGAAACTGCGCCTCTACATCATCGATGCCAACGAAGTGGCCCGCAAGACCAACATGGGCACCCGCATCAACACCATCATGCAGACCTGCTTCTTTGCCATCTCCGGCGTGCTGCCTCGCGATGAAGCCATTGCCCAGATCAAGAAATCGATCAAGAAAACCTACGGCAAGCGCGGCGAAGCCGTTGTGAACCAGAACTTCCAGGCTGTGGATCAGACCCTGGAAAACCTCGTTGAGGTCAAGGTTCCCGCCACGGTTTCCAGCACCGAAACCCGCCGCGAGGCGGTTGCCGGCGATGCCCCCGAATTCGTCAAGAAGGTTCTGGGCGAAATGATTGCCTTCAATGGCGATAATCTGCCCGTTTCTGCCATGCCCGTGGACGGCACCTACCCGACCGGCACCTCGCAGTACGAAAAACGCAACATCGCCCTGGAAATCCCGGTCTGGGAACCCAGCCTGTGCATCCAGTGCGGTAAATGCGGTTTTGTTTGCCCCCACGCCGCCATTCGCCAGAAGATTTACGATCCTGCCCTGCTGAGCGGCGCCCCCGCCACCTTCAAGTCGGTGGATGCCAAGTTCAAAGAGATCCCCGGCATGCGCTTCACCGTCCAGGTGGCCCCGGAAGACTGCACCGGCTGCGGCCTGTGCGTGGAAGCCTGCCCTGCCAAGGACAAAACCCAGGCTGGCCGTAAAGCCATCAACCTGGCCGAACAGCCTCCGCTGCGCGAAAGCGAACGCGCCAACTGGAACTTCTTCCTCAGCCTGCCCGATCCTGACCGCTCGGTGTTCCAGCCGACCACGGTCAAGAATTCACAGCTCCTGCGCCCCCTGTTCGAGTTCTCGGGCGCCTGCGGCGGCTGCGGTGAAACCCCCTATGTCAAACTGCTCTCGCAGCTCTTCGGCGATCACACCATTGTGGCCAATGCCACGGGCTGCTCGTCCATCTACGGCGGCAACATGCCCACCACCCCGTGGGCCTTCAACGCTGAAGGCCGCGGCCCGGCCTGGTCGAACTCCCTGTTCGAAGACAATGCCGAATTTGGCCTGGGCTTCCGCCTGACCCTCGACAAGCAGAATGAGTTCGCCTCTGAAATGCTGAAGAAGATGGCCGGCCAGGTTGGCGAAACCCTGGTGACCGAAATCCTCAATGCTGACCAGTCCACCGACGCGGGCATCAAAGCCCAGCGCGAACGCGTGGCGGCCCTCAAGGAAAAGCTCGCCGGCATCAAGGACCCGATGGCTGCACAGCTGACGGCTGTGGCCGACTACCTGGTGAAGAAGAGCGTCTGGATCCTCGGCGGCGACGGCTGGGCCTACGACATTGGTTACGGCGGCCTCGATCACGTTCTGGCCAGCGGCCGCAACGTGAACATCCTCGTACTGGACACCGAAGTGTACTCCAACACCGGCGGCCAGTCCTCCAAATCGACCCCGCGCGCTGCTGTGGCCAAATTCGCGGCCCAGGGCAAGGGCTTGCCCAAGAAAGACCTGGGCATGATTGCCATGGCTTACGGTTACGTGTACGTGGCCCGCGTGGCGATGGGTTACAACGATCAGCAGACCCTGCGCGCCTTCCTCGAGGCCGATGCCTACAATGGTCCTTCCCTCATCATTGCCTACACCCATTGTATCGCCCACGGTATCGACATGCGCAAGGGCCTCGAACAGCAGCGTCTGGCCGTCAGCTCGGGCATGTGGCCGCTCTACCGCTACAACCCGACCCTCATTGACGAAGGCAAGAACCCCCTGACGATCGACTCGAAAGAACCGACCGTGTCTGTGGAAGATTACGCTTACAATGAGACCCGCTACCGCATGCTGCTGCAGAGCGACGAACAGCGCGCCGAAGCCCTGATGAAATCGGCCAAGGAAGATGCTGCCAAGCGCTGGAGCCTCTACCGCCAGATGGCTGCCATTCAGTACGGTAACCCTGAAGAAAAATAGAACCCGCTGAGGCTGCTTCGCCAGCCTGAAGCAAACCACTGCCCCCGTTCAACAGAACGGGGGCAGTGAATTTTGGGCGCTTTCTGGTCCGGCGCGGGGGCAGATCACGCTCCCATTCCCAAGACAGCGTCAAAAAATGAAACAGACGGCATACACCTGGTTGATGATGACTGTAATCATGAATGGAAAATAGAAGCCGCATGAAAGATGTTTTTATAAACCCGCGCAGTCCTCATTCTGTCAACCTGATAACACTGGAATCCGCTTTTTTTAAAAAATAACCCCTTTTTACCCTTGACAATAGAACTTTAGTTCTATAAAATGGAGGTATGAGTGGTTTCTTGCAGGATTTCTGGTTTTCCATCACCCGGCCCCGGCGCGGGCGGCCCAAACTTGAACTCGACAGCAGCACCCTGCAAACGGTGGCGGTGTTGGCCGAGCAGGAAAACCGCGCCCCGGATGAAGTGGCGGCGGAACTGCTGCAGGCTGGGCTGCGGGATCGCCAGGAAACGGTCATGGCGCAGCTGCTCTGGCAGTGCCTGACCCCGCGCGAACAGGATGTGACCGCGCTGATCTGCCAGAACCTCACCACGCGCCAGATTGCCGCGCGTCTCTATCTTTCTCCGGATACAGTCAAAACCCATGCCCGCCACATCCTCGATAAGTTCAATGTGCCCAACCGCGAAGCCCTGCGCCAGATGCTGAGCGGCTGGGATTTCAGCGCCTGGGCCTGAACGGGCCCTTTTCCCCCTTTCTCTCCACAAACAGCCTCACCCCAGGGGTTAACCCCTGCCTCACCCCACCTCTCACCCCGCGGGGTGATTGCGCTGCGCCGCGAATCCCCGCATACTGGAAGCATGAACGCCAAACTCATGCTCCCCCTTCCTCACCAGCTTCTGGCCGTCATCGGCCCCCATGCTGCTGCGCGCCTGATGGAACTGGCCGGCAGCCTGTGCCTGCGCGGACCGCTGCTGCTGCTCGACGGCGGCAACCGCGCCAACCTGCACCCCCTCATCCGGCAGATCAGGCCGCGCACCACCGATCCGGCGGCTGCCCTGCAAAACATCACCCTGGCGCGCGCCTTCACCTGTCACCAGGTGCTGGCCCTGGTGGAACAGGCCCGCCAGGAAGCGCAGCCCGGGCAGCCGGTGCTGGTGCTCGATTTGCTGAGCACCTTTTACGATGAATCGGTGCGCCTTGCTGAAAGCGCGCGCCTGCTGCGCCAGAGCCTGGCCGCCCTGAGCGCTATCAGCCGGCGCGCCCCGGTACTCATCAGCGCGCGCCGCCCTCTGCCTGCCGCGCAGAACCGCGTCATGCTGCTGGAACTGCTGCTGGATGAGGCTGCCCAGGTGTGGGAAGAGGCCCCTCCGCCGGCCCCGGCGGCGCTTCAGCCGGCCCTGTTTTGAGGCGCTGATGGGCCGCACCCTGCCTTCCATCACCCAGACCTTTTACATCGAGCAGGAGGCTTTTGCGCGCTTCAGGCGCGCCCTGCGCCGCGGCGATCAGCTGGCCCTGGACGATCTGTTCAACGCCGCCCGCCAGCACCTGGCCCCGGCGGCCTATGCGGCGAATGCCCTGCCGATGGAAATTTTTATCCTGGCCATGCTGCTGGAAGAGCACAAAGAGGTGCTGCGCCTGCGCCAGCAGCTTGAAACCCTGCGTGGAGCAAAGCATGACCCTGCTGACGGGCTGGATCCTTGATCTCTATGAAACGCCAGGCCAGGGGGTGAGCCTGTGGCTGCTGGCTGAGGATGGGCGGCGGCTGTGCCTGCAGCAGGATTTCCCGTGCGTTTTTTATGCCTGGGGGCCGCCACACCGCCTGCGCGCGCTCTGGCGCTGGCTGCAGCAGCAGCCCGATCCGCCGCGCCTGGAGCGCGTGCAGCGCCGCGACCTGTTCCAGCCGGAGCCGCTGGATGTGATGGCCATTGAAACCGCCGAACCAGCCCGCCTGCCTGAGCTTTTTCGCCTGGCCGAGCAAAATTTCCCGGACCTGACCTGGTACGATGCCGATATCCAGCTTTCGCTGCGCCATGCCGCCCGCCACGGCACTTTTCCGCTGGCCTGCTGCCGGGTGGAGGTGGAAGAGAATCGCCTCAGGCGCATTGAGGTGCTCGATTCACGCTGGGACCTCGACACAGATCCCCCGCCGCTGCGCATCCTTTCGCTGCGCCCCGACTGCGACCCCGCTCACCAGGCGCCATCCTGCCTGCTGGTGGAAGTCGGCCGCTGCCAGCAGGAGCTGGCCATCCAGCACCCGCTGGCGCTGCTGAACAACCTGCGCTACCTGCTGCAAAAGCACGACCCCGACCTGCTGCTGACCGCCTGGGGCGATACCTGGCTGCTGCCCTGGCTGCTGGAACAGGCGGAAACCTGGGGCCGCAGCCTGCCTTTCAACCGTGATGAGCGGCGCGGCATTGGCTGGCGGCGCGAGCGCAGCTATTTTTCCTATGGGCAGATCGTCTACCAGGGGCAGCAGGTGCTGTTCTACGGGCGCTGGCACATTGACCAGAAGAACGCCATGCTGTGGAGCGACAGCGGCCTGGAGGGCACGCTGGAATCAGCGCGGGTGACCGGCCTGCCGGTGCAAATGACCGCGCGCTGTTCGCCGGGTACCGGTATTTCGGCCATGCAAATGATCGAAGCGCTGAGAAGCGGGGTTTTGGTGCCCTGGCACAAGCAGCAAAGCGAGGCGCCCAAAAACGCCCTGGACCTGCTCCACGCCGATCAGGGCGGCCTGGTCTATCAGCCCAAAATCGGGCTGCACCGCCTGGTGGGGGCGGTGGATTTTGTATCCATGTATCCCAGCGTGATGGTGAAGGCCAACATTTCGCCGGAAGTTCCCCCGCCCGACGGCCTGACCCCGGCCAGTGAAGCGCCCGGCCTGGTGCCGCGCACCCTGCAGCCCCTGCTGGCCAAGCGCGTGGCGCTCAAACAGCGCCGCGCCGCCCTGCCTGCCTGGGACCCGCGCCGCCGCACCGACCAGGTCCGCTCGGCGGCGCTGAAATGGCTGCTGGTGGTGTGCTTTGGTTATCTGGGGTACAAAAATGCGCGTTTCGGCCGCATTGAGGCCCATGAAGCCGTCACCAGCGGCGGGCGCGAGGCCTGCCTGCGCGCCAAAGAAGCCGCCGAAGACCTGGGCTTTGAAGTGCTGCACATCTATGTGGACGGGCTGTGGGTGCAGCAGGCCGGGTTTTCCTCACCGGCCGATTTTCAACCCCTGCTGCAGGAAATTGAACGCCGCACCGGCCTGCCAGTGGGCCTGGATGGGGTTTACCGCTGGGTGGCTTTTTTGCCTTCGCGGCTCGATGCGCGCGTGCCGGTGGCCAACCGCTATTTTGGCGTCTTTCAAAACGGGGAAATCAAAGTGCGCGGCATTGAGGCGCGCCGCCGCGATACGCCGCCCTGGGTGGCCGGGGCGCAGATGGCAGTTTTGACCCACCTGGCGCAGGCGGAAGATGCCCGCGATTTGCCCGCTCTGATCCCCGGTGCGCTGGAGCTGGCCCGCCAGGCTTTGCTGAGCCTGCGCCGCGGCGAAGTGCCTGCGGCAGACCTGCTCACCACGCAGCGCCTGAGCCGCGAGGTGAAGGCCTATGCGGCGCCTTCACCGGCAGCGCGCGCCGCCCTGCAACTGCTGGCCCTCGGGCGCGAGCTGCGCCCTGGGCAGCGCGTGCGTTTTTTGTGGATGCGCGGCTGGCCGGGGGTGCATGCGTGGGACCAGCCCACCCCGCCCAACCTGGCCGCTCTGGACCTGCCGCGCTATGAAACCCTGCTGCTGCGCGCCATGGAGAGCGTGCTGCAGCCGCTGGGGGTGCAGAGTGAAGGGCTGCGCATCTGGCTGCGCGAAGGCCAGCGGGTGAGCCAGCCGGCCCTGCCGCAGCTGGCTCACCTGGCTCTGCCAGAGGGTGAAAAACTGGCCCTGACGCCGGTTTGCCTGCAAAGGCAGCACGCCTGATTTTGAAAGCGGGTTTTACGTCATTCAGGACGGATTTTTTTTTTGCGGGTCTGGTTTGTAAGGTTGCTCCAGACGGCGGCACACCCCGGCCCGGCTCTTAATGCTTCAAAGTCTTTCCCGGCTGCGCCAGGCCCAGTTTCACAAACACCCAGGGCGCGCCCAGGCCGCCCCACAGGCCCATCAGCGTATAGCGCACAAAACGCAGCACGCCTTCCATGCCCAGCGGCTCAAAGAGCGCCTTGAGGCCGAAACGCAAACCTATCATCACCAGGGTGCCCAGGGCAAAAGCCAGCAGGCGGCGTTTCCAGCTGGCTGCCGGCTGGAAGGCCACAAAGGCTTCTTCCATCGCCAGGCCCATGCCCAGCCCGGCCAGGGTGGCCGGGGGCGTAATGCCATCTTCGGGGCCGGCCGGGAACACCAGGGCCAGAATGATGCCCACTGCCAGCGGCAGCCCCACCTGCCAGGGCAGGCTGAGGCCCTTAAACCAGGGTTCAACGCGCGGCCCCAGCCAGAGAGTGAGCGCCAGCACCACCGCGCCAATGACATAAGCACCCAGCAGGTCGGTGGGGAAATGGACGCCCAGGTACAGGCGCGAAAGCGGAATCAACACCATCAGGGCGATGCCGAGCCAGGTGATCCAGCGCTTCTTGAAGGCTGCCATCAGGTAACCCCAGGTGGTCACCGTGCTCTGGGTGTGGCCGCTGGGGAAGCCGCCGCCGGTGGCATCATAAAGCTGCTTGACCCGCGAGTCGTAAGTGAAGGGGCGCGGCTGGCTGGCCAGGGCTTTGCCAAGCGCATTTATATAAAATGAAACCATGCACAGCACCGCCAGGTAGGCGCCTTTGCGTTTATCCACGCACCACCAGATGAACGGGATCAGGAGCATGAAGGAGGTTTCTTCTCCAAGCCACGAAAGCAGCGTAAACGGCCAATCGAGGGCCGGGCTGAACTGCTGCAGCCACAGCACAATCATAATACCCCAATCCAGAACAGCGTTCATTTCTTCTCCCTTATTGCATTGGTATGGATGGTTAATTTTACCGTAAAAATTTCCTGTCTGCCCCCTTTTTGCTCCCCTATTTTGGGGGCAAAAACACCGCACAATTAACGTTCACCCCTGCCGCTGGGCAGGGGTGAAAAAACTTAAAATAAAATTGTCTGTGACGTTGTCATTTTCAGGCCGGCAGACACAGCAGCCCGGCCGGATTCAGCGTGATGGGCAGAATGGAGCCCACCTGCGGCGGCGTTTCCACGCCCACTTCCAGTTCCACCCCGTTGCACAGCAGGGTCAGACGGTAGGTGGCGCCGCGGAAGGTCACATCATCCACCACGCCCAGCACGCGGTTTTGTCCGCCGCCTGCTTTCAATTGGGCCGCCTCAGGCCGCACCAGCAGCCAGACCGTCTCGCCGGGGTGGGGCGTGCCCACGGCCCGGTCAACGGCAATTTCACCCATGGGAGTATGCAGCACCAACGGCGCCGCCGTCAGCACGGTGCCCTGCACCAGGTTGCCCAGCCCCATAAACCGCGCCACCCAGCTTGAGGCCGGGCTGGCAAACAGAGCTGCCGGGGCACCCTGCTGGGCAATGCGGCCGTCATTCAATAAAATCAGGCGGTCGGCAATGGCAAAAGCTTCTTCCTGATCGTGGGTCACATAAACGGCGGGAATGCCCGCCGCGCGCAGCACATGGCGCAATTCGTGGCCCAACTGCTCGCGCAGGGTGCGGTCCAGCGCGCCCAGGGGCTCATCCAGCATCAGCAGGCGCGGACGGGGCGCCAGGGCGCGGGCCAGGGCCACGCGCTGCTGTTCGCCCCCTGAAAGATCCGTCACGCGGCGGCGGGCAAAATCCGTCAGGCCCACCTGGGCCAGCGCCGCCCGGCTGCGTTCAAGCACCTCGGCTTTGGCCAAATTTTGCATTTGCAGGCCAAAGGCCACATTTTCTTCCACGCTGCGGTGGGGGAAAAGGGCATAATCTTGAAACATCAGGCCAAAACCGCGCCGGTGGGCCGGCTGCCCGGCAAGGTCGCTGCCCTGCCACAGCACGCGCCCGGCTTCAGCCGGCTCCAGTCCGGCGATGATGCGCAGGATGGTGCTCTTGCCGCTCCCTGAAGGACCCAGCAGGGCCACAATTTCTTGTGGTCCTACTTCCATTGAAATGCCTTTCAGCAGCGGCTGGCCTTCGTAGGTTTTGTGAAGATCTTGAAGTTCCAGCAAGGCTTATTTTTGGGGAGGGTATTTGATCTCGGTCAGCAGGGCCACAATTTGCTCTTCGGTGGCCGGGGCTTCAAAGGTCACCACAGCCTGTTTGGTATCGGCGCGGGCTTCCACTGAAACCACGCCGGCCAGTTCCTTCAGTTCGCTTTTGATGGTGTGCACGCAGTGCATGCAGGAAATATTCGGGATTTGATAGGTTACGGTTGGCATAATTTTCCTTTCAGACTTTTCCAATAAATTTGTCTCCGGAGTCTGCTGTCGCGGAAACACGTTGACATTTCGATGTCAAACCAATTCAATATAAATTTTACTGTTTATATCCGAATTTGTCAATCAGGAAGACGCCCAGGGTGGTGAAGGCCATCAGCAGGGTGGACATGGCCAGTGCCTGGCCGTAATTCAACGCCCCCGGCTGTGAAAGGAAGCGGTAAATGGCCACCGGCAGGGTGGGCTGTTCGGGCCGCGCCAGGAAGGATGTGGCGCCAAATTCACCCAACGACAGGGTGAAGGCAAAAACCCCTGCCACCAGCGCGGCGCGCGCCACCAGCGGCAGCTCCACCAGCAGCCAGGCGCGCAGCGGCCCCGCCCCCAGCACCGCCGCTGATTGGCGCAGGCTGGTTGGAATGGAAGACAGCGCCGGCAGCAGGGTGCGCACCACAAAAGGCAGCGCCACCAGGCTGTGCGCCAGCGACAGGTTGAACGCAAATGTGTGCAGATCCAGCGGCGGGCGGTTGAACACCAGCACAAAACCCAGGCCCAGCGTCACCGCCGAAGTGCCCAGGGGCAGCATCAGCAGGGCATCCAGCCAGCGGTTCAGGCGGGTTTTGCGCCGCAGGGCATAGCTGGCCAGAAAGCCCAGCGGCAGAGCCAGGGCAGCCGTCCCGGCGGCAAACAGCATGGAGTTACCCAATGCCTGCACCGGCGGCACATAAAACAGCGAGCCGCGCCGGTTTTGGAATAGTTCCATGTAATAAGTCAGGGTCAGGCCCGGCATCACCGCGCCGCGCTCGCCGCGCCCGGCTTCCAGGCGGGTGAAGGAACGCGCGGCCAGGGCTGCCAGCGGTGAGATCATCAGCGTCAGCAGGAAAATCACCACGCCCCCCACCAGCAGCTTCTGGCGCAGGGTGCGCGGCCAGCGGGCCGCCGCCTGGCGCATGCGGCTGGAAAGCGCCACAAAACTGCCTCCGCCCAGGCGGTTGTGCAGCAGGGTGAGCACCAGCATGCAGATCATCTGCACAATGGACAGCAGGCCCGCCAGCGGCAGGTTGAGCATGGTCATGGCCTGGGTGTAAATATCCACTTCCAGGGTGGCAAACTGCGGCCCGCCCAGAATCAGCACCACGCCAAAACTGGTGAAATCAAAAATGAACACCAGCAGCGCCGCCGCCAGAACAGCCGGGCGCAGCAGCGGCCAGGTGATGGCGCGGAAAGTCTGCCAGGGGTCCGCGCCCAGGGTGGCGGCTGCCTGTTCCAGGCGCACATCAATGCCCTGCCAGGCCGAACCCACCAGGCGGATAACGATGGTGGTGTTATAGAAGACATGCGCCAGCAAAATGGCCCACAGGGTGTTTAAAAAGACAATGGGTGGGTTTTCAAGGTTGAACAGCCCCATCAGACCCAGGTTCACCCAGCCGCGCGGACCCAGCAAGGCATTAAAACCGGCCGCCGCCACCACCGTCGGCATGATGAAGGGCAGGGTGATGAGTGCCTGCAGCAGGCGTTTGCCTTTGAACTCATAACGCGCAAAGACATAGGCCGCCGGCAGCCCGGCCAGCAGGGTCAGCAGGGTGGAAAGGGTGGCCTGCAGCAGGGTGAAGCTCAGCGGGCGGGTGATCTGCGTGGGCTGCACTTTGGCCCAGTTGAGCTCGCTGAAACTGGTGGTGAAGATGGCGGCCAGGGGGTAGTAGAAAAAGACCGCCAGAAACAGCAGCGGCCCGGCCCACAGGGCCAGGGTCAGGGCATTCTCTTTCGAGAAAACGCGTTTCAGACGGTCAGAAAAGGACATGCTCACCTCGGCGGCTGCGCGGGGTCAAGGCCAGAGGCTTTGCGGTATTGACCCCGCGTACAAGGCCTGCCGCATCAGCGCAAGATGGCTTCCACCCAGGCCTCCACCCAGGCATCGCGGCCGGCGGAAATATCTGCCGGCGCCAGGGCAGCCGGTTCGGCCGGGATCTGGGCATGCTGTTTGAAGGCGTCGGGCAGCTGGGCGCGGCTGCTCACCGGATAGACAAACATCTGCATGGTCAGGTCTTCCTGGAAGGGGGTGGAGAGCATCCAGTCGATGAATTTTTCGGCCAGGGCACGCTGCGCTGTACCTTTAAGGATACCCGCAAATTCCACCTGGCGGAAGCAGGTTTTGGGCGTTACGATGGAAGCGGTGGGGGCTTCTTTGAGTGGCGCGGATGCGAAAATTACCTCGGCGGCCGGGCTGGAACCATAAGAAACCACCATCGGCTGGGCGCCCTTGCCCGACGAACCGCTGAAATGGGTGTAATAGGCGGTTTCCCAATCGGCGGCAATCACCACGCCGTTGGCTTTCAGGGCGCGCCAGTAATCCAGGTAGCCTTCAGGGCCGTAATTGGCAATCGTCACCAGCATGAAGGCCAGGCCTGGCGATGACCCGGCGGGATTTTCCACCACCAGCAGACCTTTATATTCCGGCTTGAGCAGGTCGTCGAGGGTTTGGGGCAGGGCCAGGTTCTTTTCAGCAAAATAGGCTTTATCGTAGTTGATGCACACATCGCCAAAATCAACCGGCAGGGCGCTCTGGGCGGCGTCCATTTTGAACGCCTCAGAGATATCCGCCAGCAGCGGCGAGGCATAGGGCTCCAACAGCCCGGCACTCAGGGCGCGCGACAGCAAGGCGTTGTCAAAGCCGTAAATCACATCGGCCAGTGGGGCGTCTTTGGTCAAAATGGCTTTGTTGAGCATCATGCCGGCGTCGCCCGACTTGATGAAAATGACTTTGGCATTGTTCTGCTTTTCAAAATCGGCCACCAGGTTCTCGCTGACGGCAAACGA
This sequence comes from Chloroflexota bacterium, assembly GCA_029561345.1. Lineage (GTDB taxonomy): Bacteria > Chloroflexota > Anaerolineae > Anaerolineales > Anaerolineaceae > JAKQJC01. Next base: position 163,837 of record JAKQJC010000043.1, read on the forward strand.
GTCGTGCACCATCACACGCAGTTCCGCCGGCCCGGTTTGGACCGCCGTAGGCGCTTTGATGGGTTCTGCCGTTGGGGCTGCTGTGGGGGCCGCCGTGGGCGCGGCGCAGCCCGCCAGCACAACTGCCAGGACAAGCATAAAGAGCATTTTTTTGATCATCTCATACCTCCAGAATTTAATGACAGTTTGATGTAAAAATACGCCGCCGGATGCACAGCAACTGGCCGCGTTTCAGGCTCACCCGTGCGGTCTCCGCCAGCAGCTCATTGCTGATGCCGCGCGTGCGCTCGGGGTAAAGGGTTTCAGCAAACAGGGGATAGCGCAGGCCTTCTGTGGTCACGCCCTCAGCCAGACCTTGCCAAGGCAGCAGTGAAAGCGTTTCGCCAGCCTGCCCATGAATGACCGCCTGGGCGCGGATCAGGCGCACCTCTTCCTCGCCGTCATCCAGCAAAACCGTGCAGCCGGCCAGCTCCGGCAGGCTCAGCAGGGCCAGGTTGCCCAGGGTCTGATCGAGCCGCCCGCCCAGCGCCGCCACCAGCAGCAGGTCGCGCAGGCCCTGCGCCAGGGCCGCCTGCAGGGCCAGTTCCAGGTCGGTGGCATCCTTCTCGCGGGGATGGCGCTGCACGCTCACCCCGGCAACCTGCAGGCGCGCCACCGTTGGCGCGTCCGCCGAATCGAGGTCACCCACCAGCAGGTGGGGGGTCAACCCCAGGGCCGTCAGGTGGCGCAGCCCGCCGTCGGCGCTGATCAGAAAATCGGCCGGAGTGAGACTGGCCTTCACCGCTTTAGGGCGGCGCAGCTCGCCGTTGACGAAGATCACCGCGCGTTTGAATTCAGACATCAAAAAAGCACCTTCCGCCAGGGAGGGTGCTTGATGGTGACACGCTTGAAACACATCCCTCCGCCGGCATTACCCGGATCAGGTTCTGCGGGTCGAGGACTCGGTCGTCCTCCTCTCAGCCTGGTTCACCAGGCTCCCCGTTCTTGATGCTTAGAGTATAAAGGTTGAAGGAGAGTCTGTCAAGCACCGGATCGGTGATTTATGTCCTGAATCCAGTGTTGCAAAGCGGGGTGTATTAACCCCCCAAATTCAGTATAATTAAATGACAGACCGTTATTCTGTCCGTTTGTTTACAGGTGTTCCCATGAAATTCTGCCTGCGTTATGTTGTTTTGCTGACCCTGACGCTCATCCTGTTCCTCAGCGCGTTCCCTGCCCAGGCGCAAACTCAAACCTTCAACTACGGCCCGACGGCGCGTTTTGAACGCCTGACGGTGGAAGACGGCCTTTCCAATGCCACCGTTCTGGCTGCCCTGCAGGATCGCGAGGGCTTCATGTGGTTTGCCACTGGCGACGGTCTGGACCGCTATGACGGCAACACCGTAACCGTCTTCCGCTATGACGAAAATGATCCCTATTCCATCAGTGGCAACAGCATCTATGCCCTGTTGGAAACAAAGGACGGCACCCTGTGGATTGGCACCGACCCCGGCGGCCTTAACCGCTATGACCACCAGACCAACCACTTCACCGCCTACAAAAACGACAAGGGCAATCCCAACAGCCTGAGCGATAATGGGGTCTGGTCGCTGTTTGAAGACAGCCGCGGCACCCTGTGGGTGGGCACGCGCAACGGCCTGAACGCCATGGACCGTGCCAGCGGCACCTTCAAAACCTATCTGAGCGGCAACATCATTTACCGCATCATTGAAGATGCCAGCGGGATGATCTGGGTGGGCACCCGCGAAGGCCTTTTCAGGCTTGATCCGGCCACCGGCGAAACCCGGCAGTACCGCAACAACCCGGATGACCCCTCCAGCCTCAGCAGCAACCGCGTCTGGGGCCTGTGCATTGACAGCCAGGGCGTCTTTTGGGTGGGCACCCGCGGCGGTGGACTGAACCGCTTTGACCCGCAGACGGGAAAAGCCTCAGCATTTAAAAACAACCCTGAAGACCCCAACAGCCTCAGCGATAACAACATCTGGAACATTTATGAGGACCGTTCTGGCGTTCTGTGGGTGGCCACCGAGCGCGGCGGCCTCAACCGCTTTGACCGCCAAACCGGCGCCTTTCTCGCTTACCAGCACAACCCCAACGACGCCTTCAGCCTGAGTCACAATGATGTGTACGGCCTGTTTGAAGACCGCTCTGGCGTGCTGTGGATCACCAGCCGGCGCGGCGGAGTGAACCGCCTTTACCCGGCTTTGCAGCGTTTCAATTATTACCGCCACATCCCTGAGATGATCAGTCTCAAAGTCAACAACATCGGCGGAATCTGGGAATCCGCCGACGGCATCCTGTGGGTGGGCACGATGGGCGGCGGCCTTAACCGCCTGAACCGTCAGACCGGCGAGGTGAAAACCTACCTGGCAGATGTTAAAAACCCTGCCAGCATTCCCGGCAACGATATCTACACCCTTTATCAGGATGCTGACGGCATGCTGTGGATCGGCTTTCAGGGCGCCGGTTTAAGCCGTCTGGACCCCAAAACGGAGCAGTTCACCACCTTTAAATCAGCGGCCGATACCCCCAAGTCGCTTTCCAGCAACTACATCACCGCCATTTTGCCGGCCGGCGGCGGCAAATTATGGCTCGGCACCCTGGGTTATGGTCTGGATCTGTTTGACCCTGTGGCCAGTCAGGCGGTCAACTTCAAACACGATGCTTCCAACACCAACAGCCTCGGCGAAGACACCATCTATGGACTGGCGGCAGACCCTTCCGGCAAAATCTGGATCGCCACCGGCCGCGCCGGGGTGGACCTGTTTGACCCTCAAACCCAAACCTTCACCCATTACAGCCACGATGCCAGCAATACCCAGACCATCATCGACAACACGGTGAATGCCGTTTACCCCGACGAAGATGCCGTCTGGATGGGGACGTCAAACGGCCTCAGTCGCCTGGACCGCGCCAGCGGGCTCTTTCGCAATTACACCCTCAAAGACGGCCTGCCCAACAACACCATCTACGGCATTCTACCCGGTGAACAGGGACAGCTCTGGCTCAGCACGGGCAAAGGCCTCAGCCGCTTTGACCCCCAAACGGAACAGTTTCGCAATTTTGACACCCTCGACGGTCTGCAAAGCAACCAGTTTAACCTCTTCAGCTTTCACCGCGGCCCCACTGGCGAGCTGTTTTTCGGCGGACCCAACGGGTTGAACAGCTTTTTTCCGGCATCCGTGCAGGATAACCCTTACCTGCCGCAGGTGATCTTCACAGGGTTTTACCTTTTCAATAAACCAGTGGCTCCGGGCAGCCCTGAACTGCCGCGCAGCCTGAATCAGCTTGAAAGCCTGACCCTGCGCTATGATCAATCGGTGTTCACATTTGAATTTGCCTCCGATAACTACCAGGCCGGGCGTAAAAACCTCTTTCAGTACAAAATGGAAGGCTTCGATAAAGACTGGTCGCCGCCTTCCACGCGCCGCCAGGCTTTCTATACCAATTTGGACCCCGGCACCTACACCTTCATGGTGCGCACCGCCAACAATGACGGCCTGTGGAACGAAGCCCAGCCGCGCACCCTCAAACTGGTCATTGAACCGCCGTGGTGGCGCACCCCCTGGTTTTACACTGTGCTGACGATTTCAATTGTGCTGCTGATCTTCTTCAGCGTGCAGGCGCGCATCAACGGCGTGCAGCGCCGCAACCGTGAACTGGAGCAGCATGTTCAAACGCGCACCAGCGAACTGCGCAGCACCAACCAGCAGCTGCGCGCTGAGATTGAACTGCGCGAGAAAACCCAGCACCAGCTTGAGGCGGCCAATGCCCGCCTTCAGACTCAGATTGAGGAAATCACTGCCCTGCGGGATGACCTGCGCGAACTGGCCGTTCGTGATGTGCTCACCGGTCTCTTTAACCGGCGCTACCTGGAAGAACAGCTGGCCATGGATTTGCTCAAGGCCCAGCAAACCGGCCAGCCCATCAGCGTGCTGATGCTGGATATTGATCACTTTAAAGCTTTTAACGACACCCATGGTCACAAGGCGGGCGACATGGTGCTGCAGGCGCTTGGGCGCATGCTGACCACCCAGGTGCGCCAGAGCGATGTGGCCTGCCGTTACGGCGGCGAGGAATTTGTGATCATCATGCCCAACACTCACATAGAAGATGCCCACCACCGCGCCGAGACCCTGCGCCATGCCTTTGAAAAACTGCGCATTCAGCACGAAACCACCACCCTGGCCGCCACGCTGTCCATCGGTGTTGCCGCCTACCCGGAACACGGCCTTTCTTATGAAGAATTGCTCGATCATGCCGACCACGCACTTTACCAGGCCAAGGCTAATGGGCGCAACTGCGTGATGACGTATAAACTCGAAGCCTGATTTTCTCTGGCATCGCAGGTTGATTATGCTAGAATAGAGCAACAGATAAAATAAGGAGTGGTATATGGCTGGATTTGTTGTGGCGTTTTTCCTTTCCTACGGGTTTGGTCTTCTCTATTCTTTGTTTGTCTACTGGCTCGACCGCTACGAAAAAGAGCCCAAGCTGCTGGTGGGTGGGGTGTTCCTCTGGGGCTCCACCGTGGCCGTCATTGGCGCGCTGGTGATCGAGCTGATTATTGGCGCCGGCTCGAGCATTTTTCTGGGTTCAGGGCTGCTCAACGACCTTTTTTCAGGCTCGGCCAGCGCCCCCCTGGCTGAAGAAGCCCTGAAATCGGCGGCTGTGCTGCTGGTGTTCATCCTTTTCTACAAGGAATTTGACTCGGTGCTGGATGGCATTGTCTATGCTGCTATCACGGCCCTGGGTTTTGCCGCCGCCGAAAACCTGCTTTACCTCTTCACCACTTACACCGAGGAAGGCTGGCAGGGCCTGTTCATCCTCTTTGGCCTGCGCGTCATTGTGGGCGCCTGGGCCCACCCGCTCTACACTGCCCTGTTTGGCATCGGCCTGGCCATGGCCCGCAACACCCGCAGCATCGCCATCAAAATCTTTGCCCCCCTGCTGGGGCTGGCCATGGGCATGTTCCTGCACGGCTTTGATAACGGCGTGCTGATTGTCGGCAATGACCTGTGGGCGCTGCTGGTGGCCACCGCGGTGGAATGGCTGGGCTGGATTTTCATCATCGGCGTGGCCTTCTGGGCTCTCTGGCGCGAGGGCAGCTGGATCAAGCAATACCTGCGTGAGGAGGTGGACCTGGGCATCATGTCGCCTGCCCAGTATCAAACGGCTTCATCCGTCTGGCGGCAGTTCACGTCCAGTTTTCGCGCCCTCACCAGCGGAAAAATGCTGGCCACCGGACGGTTCTACCAGGTTTGCGGCGATCTGGCGCACAAGAAACGCCAGATGGCCTCTCTGGGCGAAACCAGCCACCAGAAAGAAATTGAAAAACTGCGCGCCGAGCTGGCTTCGCTGGCTGCTCGCGCCTCTGATTGAACCTGGGTCCATTCACGCAACAGCCCGGAGCAAAAACCCGGGCTGTTTTGTTTTTTTAGTCAATTTACGATACAATGAGCATGTATGGAGATTATGCTTTAAATTTGGAGACAAGTCCAGTGAAAAATTACCGATCAACCTCTTTTTCCTTTAAGGTCATCAGCTTGCTGCTTCTGTTCACCCTGCTGTTCAGCGCCACTGGATGCGAAGAAGTGATAACTGCGATGATTGAAGCCGCTGAAACCATTGAAGCGGAAGACACTTCGGCCATTGAAGAAGAAACCGCTGCGGTGGAAGAAGAGGAACAACCCACCGCCACCCCCCGCCCCACCCGGACGCCCAAACCCAAGGCAACCGTCGATTCTGGCAGCGCCAGCAGCAGCAAACAGGATACCTGGCTGTTCCTGATGTATGAGGACGCCGACGATGAAATCCTCGAAGAGGATATGTTTTTCGATTTGAACGAGGCCGAGCGGGTTGGTTCCACCGACCAGGTGTTCATTGTGGCGCAAATGGACCGCTATCGGGGTGGGTTTAAAGGCGGCGGCAACTGGACCACAGCCAAAAGGTTTCTCCTCACCCAGGACGATGACCTGAAAAGCCTCAACTCAGAAGAGCTGGCTGACCTGGGCGAAGTCAACATGTCAGACCCCAACACCCTGGTTGATTTTGTCACCTGGGCTTTGGAAAATTACCCGGCAGATCATGTGGCCCTGATCCTTTCAGATCACGGCGCGGGTTGGCCAGGCGGGTTGAACGATCCTGCTCCCAGCAGCGTGAAGCTTGAAAATACACCGCTGGCCGAGGGCTTTGGCAATATGCTTTATACTCACCAGCTTGCTAAAGCGCTGAAAGGCATTCAAAAAGCCTTGGGCGGCAAAAAATTGGACCTGCTTGGCTTTGACGCCTGCCTGATGGCGCAGCTCGAAGTCTTCGATATGGTCGCCCCTTATGCGGAAGTGGCTGTGGCTTCTGAAGAGGTGGAACCGGCTTTGGGATGGGCGTACCAGGGCTTTCTCAGTAAACTGGTCAAAGACCCGGGCATGTCGGGCGCAGAGCTTGGCAAAGCGATTGTTGAAAGCTACATCAAGGGAGATCAACGCCTGGTGGATGACGATGCGCGCGCCGAGTATGTGGATAAATATTACTCGCGCAGCCTGAGCGCCGCCGATGTGATCAAGGTTGAAAGCCGCGAGGTGACGCTCTCAGCCGTTGATTTGACCCGCATAGACAGCGTGATGGCTGCCCTGAACAACCTGGCGCAGGCGCTCAGCGAGACCAGCCAGACCAAGGTGGCCAAGGCGCGCACCTATGCCCAGGCTTTTCAAAGCGTCTGGAGCGACAGCCAGCCCAACCCTTACCTGGACCTGGGGCACTTTGCGCAGATGCTGAAGGAATCTGTTTCATCCACCAGGGTCAGCCAGGCTGCCGATCAGCTCATCGCTGCCATTGACAGCACGGTGATTGCAGAAAAGCACGGCCCCAAGCGCCCCGGCGCCAGCGGCATTTCGATTTATTTCCCAAATTCCAGAATTTTCAATTCTGCGCCAGGCGGTTACCGCTCCTATGTCTACACCGTGCCCGCCTTTGCTCAAGACAGTCTGTGGGATGATTTCCTGACTTTTCATTATTCTGACGGTCTGCCTTTCGCTGAAAGCGGCAACGGGCCCAAAGCCAACGGCAAAACCCGCTCACCGGGCAAAATGGAATTGAAAATTTCACCCATCACCGTTTCGGCAGACACCATTTCAGCCGGCGAAACCACCACCCTTGAGGCGGATATTGAAGGCAGCGGCATTGCCTACCTGTACCTTTTTGTCGGTTACCTGGATACAGATGCCAACGCCATTCAGGTGGTGGATATGGATTTCCTTGATCCTGGCGCGGTGCAGGAGATGGATGGGGTGATTTACCCTGATTTTGGCGAGGATCCGCAGCTGCCCATCGGTTTTGAATGGCAGCCCGGTTTCTATGCCCTGACTACTGGCGGGCAGAGTGGAATCACCCTCTTCTCCCCTGAAGATTTTGGCTCTGATGAGGCCGATGCCACTTATTCGCTGGACGGCATTTACACCTCGCAGGACGACGGCGTGCGGCGTTACGCCCGCCTGTTTTTCAGCGGCGGCATGCTGGTTTCGGCGCTTGGCTTTGCCGGCGAGGATGACAGCGGCGCGGCTCGCGAATTTGTCCCTCAGGCCGGTGATTCCTTCACCGTGCTGGAAGAATGGATTGACCTGAACGCCGCCGATGAAGACGCCTACCAGACCCTTGAAGGCGCCACCTTTGTCATTGGCGAAGACGGCCTGACCTGGCAGGATGCCAGCGCCCCGACCGGTGATTATGTGGTCGGTTTTATCGTCGAAGATTTCGACGGCAACACCTACGAAGCATATACCCTGATCACAATCAAATAAACGATCAGCCTGTAAAGGAGTGTAGCGATGGCCAACCGGAATGATCCCCCAAAGAAACCGCCCTTTCATAACCGCGAAAACGCGGAAGAACAGGGGCAACCCTCTGCGCCCAAACCGGGCAGCAGCGGATTGGATAAGCTGCGGAACCTGATTCAGCAGCGTCAGAATGCTGGCGGCGAAGGCCAGCCAACCCCAACGGCGACCCAAACCCAGCCCAAACCGCGCCTGATGGTGACTGCCCGCCGGAAATCATCCGTGGAAAAGAATGTCAGCGTGCAATGCCCGCAATGCGGCACCACCAACACCAAGACCGTCCCTCAAGGCCTCGAAGAATTGGCCTGCGAGGCCTGCGGCGCCAAAATCCCTCTGGGATAATTCAATTCACAAAAGGAGACAAACCATGACCCAAAAATCAAAGTTCCAGGAAATCGTTGAAACCATCGCTGAAGACAACGAATGGTCGATCAACGAGATTGATGAAGCCCAGGCTGTGATTGATTTTGAAACGGAAAGCGGCAGCACACAGACTCTTTATATCTCCCTGATGGAAGATGAAATGGTGGAGTTTGACATTCCCAGCGCGGCCATTTTTGAAAGTGAAGACGATATTGCCCACGAAGCCTCCAGCCTGCTGCTGAAGCGCAATGCTAACCGCAACTACGGCTATTGGGCATTGGAAGAGATTGAAGAAAAATGGTGCTTCTCATTCATGTTCATGACCGATCTTGAGGTCCTTGAAGCTTCTGAAAGCGAAGCCATCGGCCAGATTGTGGATATCATGGTGGATGAATGCGGCCAGTTTGACCAGATCTGGAATGAAATGATGCAGGAATAATTCGGCAACGGCTGAACGCGCCTTCCCCGCCAGGCAAATTGGATGCCTGACGGGGATTTTTAAATTAAAACGCGCCAGGTCAATTGACCTGGCGCGCCGCTGATTGAAGAGGTTAATCTTTGATTTTGCTGCGGCTGCGCAGCAGCAGGTAACCCAGCAGCGCCAGGCCCACCACAATCAACGCGCCGCCAGCCAGGCCCAGCAGGGGAGATGGCGGCTGCGTTTCAACCGTATCTGTGTTGACCGGAGCTGCCGCTTTAACGCTTTTTTGGGCGCCAAACTCCAGCTCGGCCGTGTCGCCAGCCAGCAGTTCAATGGAGAAGCTCATCTGTGTTGTGGGGTTGTAACCATTCGGCACGGCCATGGTGACGTTGTATTCACCCTGAGGCAGTTCCTCGTAACACACGGGCTTGCCAATGGGGGTGATATCCGTTTTCGATACTTTGCCGTCGCGGGCGGTGAGGCTCAAAGCGCCGTCAGGCAGAACCAGCTCTTCCATCTGCCGCACCCCGTCACCATTCACATCCTCAAACAGGCGCAGGCAGAGCTTGCCCGTGCCAAAGAAAGGCGTGGGCGAAGGCAGAAGAGGGGTGGCGGTGGGCGCAGGGCCGGGGGTGGGGGTGGCTTCGGTCGGGCCGCCCAATCCCAGCAGAAGCTGCTGGCCTTCATATAAGGTGCAGGCTTCATTCAGCGTGTTGAACTTGCGCATGGTGTCCATGGAGACGCCAGTGAGCAGGGAAATGCTCAGGCAGGTTTCGCCTTTTTTAACCACATAGATGATGCGCCCATCGGTGCCGGGGGTGGGGGTTTGGTACACGGCCTGAACAGCCGGGCTGGCGCTGGCCGGCTGCGGCAGGATGAACAGACCGGCTGCAGCCAGCAGGATGAAAAACAAAAATAACCAGGAACGTTTCATGCTGTCGTATCTTCCTCTGAAGGCTCGCGGACGGTTTCGCCCAGGCGGCCGGAAACAAAATCAGCGATTGCCGACGGTGTGTCGGTGGAGAAGCCCACCACATCCAGCATGCCGGCGTCGTTGGGGTCTGCAATGGTGAAGGCGTTGGCGGCCATGCCCACCACCACCAGGCGGGCTTGAATGCCGGTTTCTTTGCGGTAATTCTGCAGGGCCTGGGCCGGGTGGGTTTTGCCTGCCCAGGTTTCGTTATCGGTGTAAACCAGGAAAGCGTCGGCCTGAATTTTATGCTTGAGCGCGTCCAGCATGGGCAGGGCGCAGTCGGTGCCGCCAAAGGGCAGGTTTGAAATGGCTTTCACTGCCTGTTCCAGGTTCATCTGAGGGGTGATGTTGAGCTTGATCAGCTCGTGCGAGAACCCGCGGATCAGCACCTCAGATTCAGTGCGCACGGTGGCCATGGCCAGGGCTGCCGAAGCCACGCGCGGCGAAAGGCCCGGAATGCCCGAGACCTGTCCCATGCTCATCGAGCCCGAAACATCCAGGCCGAGGTAGAGGCGCTTGCCGGTGGGTACAATGGTTTCAAAAGCCAGCTGGAAGGCTTCGTTCAGCGCTTCAATCACGCGGGGCACGGGCGTCCACTGACCGCCGCCGCGCATGCCGTGGCCCTGCTGGTAGGTGATGAGGGCTGCCAGCACCTGCAGGGGATGCACGCGGGCTTTTTTGAGGGCCTCGGCCTGGGTCATGCGCCCGGTCACCAGGTCCACCGCTTCCACAGCCCCATCGGCCAGCAGGCCGCATTTACTCAGGTTGCCCAGGTTGCGCAGCAGGGCCGTCAGGCCCAGGCCGGGGAGCAGAGCTTCCCATACTTTGGGTGAGGTGAGATATTCGGTGGGGACAATTTCGCGCGGGGCGCGAAACTGGCGGATGAGGGCAATCACTTCGGCTTCAGAACGGGCGGTTTTCAGGCGCTCCAGCCCTTCGGCCAGGCCGCTGAGCTGTTCAAGGGGCACTTCTTTGCCGGCCGCCCAGCGCAGCAGGGCGTTTTGCGCCTCGCTGGCAGCCTGCGGATGAGCCAGGCGCAGCAGGTCGCGGTGGCTCCAGCCGTCGCGGCTCTGGTATTTGGCCAGCTGCAGGGCCAGGCTATCGGTGGGGCGGTTCAGATACCACTGTCCCACGGCGCGGCGCAGGCCGCGGCCCCAGCCGCGCAGGCCGTCCACATATTCCGCGAAGTGGAAAAGATGGGTGCCAATGCGCGCCACCTGCGGCAACACTTCCAGGGCGGCGGCGCGCGCCGCCGGGTTATCACTGGCTGCAGCCAGGGCCAGGGCAAAAATGGCCGGGTCGTTTTTATAGGCGCGGCCGCCTGCCGAAACCGCCACCACCGTATCAAGATAGCGCCGGTAATCTTCCTTCAGGCACAGCAGCACGTTCACCGCGTTTTCGCGGGTCAGTTTCTGCTCTGAGACGTAATAGGTGCCGCCTTCGGTGCCCAGCACCAGAAAGCGTCCCAACCGCTGCCAGGGGTCCAGTTCCCAACTGTAACCGCCAGCCGAATTGGGCACCTGGGTGCTGCCGGGAATGGGCTGATTCTGAGGGGTATTCTTTTTGTTGAACAGGTTGAAGATTTTGTGGGCCATGTGGAAACCTCCTCTTCAAAAGCGCTGAACGGTCAGATGGCGGCAAAAATAATAAAGGCCAGGCAAAAATATGACTGGGGTATGTTTTCTGCTTGCGCAGAACACTTGACAGAGGTGATAACCCAGTGCAGCCGGCCCGGCCTTCATTGGAACGGAACAAACAAAGCCTGTTTGGAACCCGGACAAATATCTGTGCTGGGACGTATGAAAGGTAACCCAACACGCCGGCCCGAGTTTTATTATTGTACACTGATGCGGCGGCCTGTGCAAGGGCCGCCGTCACATGAACCGATGAAAGCCGGACAAAATTTGCCCGGGCTCAGGGCCGAAGCCCCGTCTCTGTTTCCGGCAGAGAAAAGAAAATGGTGGGTAACCCGCTGCAGCCGGCCCGGCTTTCAAAGGTTGATAAAAGCCCGGTCAAGGTTTGTGCTGGGACTTTTACCAGGGTAACCCAACACGCCGGCCCAGGCATTTTTATTGTACGCCTTCAGCGCCCTCTGCACAAGAGCCAGATGGTTTTTTTGATAATAAAAAAACCGGGCAAGCTGCTGGTTGGGTATTTTTGTGCCTGGGGGTGGTGCCAGGGCGCAAAATCCGTTAACCCAAGCCATCCGGCCCGGCATCTATCATTCTATCTGCTTCAAAGCTGGCTGTCAACAGTCGGTTTTTTTCCGCCTGTCAGCGGCACAATCCGGTAAGTGGTGAAGGTTCCTGCCAGATAGCGGTCATCGAGATAAATGAAAATGGCTAATTTGCTGGCGGTGAATTGCAGCGGATGGCCGGGATCCGGCAAAAAGTTGAAAAAATCGCGCAAGGCGGTGGTTTGCTCCAGCGGGGCCATTTCAAGGGTCAGGTGAAAGTGATAGCCGCTGCCGTCATGCGCGGCATTGGCGTCCGTCACCACGGTTTTCAGTTCTTCGTTCAGCCGGTCGTGCAGGCTGCGCAGCGCGGCTGTTTCGACCACATTCAAACCCAAAATGCCCATATCGGCCCATTCTTCATAGTAGTAATTGTCCATTTGCACTTCAAAGGGCGCCAGGCTGGCTGCCAGTTGATCTACATAGGCATCCAGTTTGTCCAGGTTATCCACCGGGAAGGGCTGTTTGAGGCTGATATGCGCCGGAAGCAGGGCCGCATAGAAACGCAGGCCGGTTTGTTGGCCCAGCCGCACCACCACCTTGCGCACCGCGTTTTGAACCGCATCATCCGCCAGTAACACCAGAGCTGCTTTCATTTACTGTTATCCTTTTCGCAACTGCCCGGCCTGGCTGAACAGTTGCTTTGTTTTTTTACAATTCGCCCTGCCAGAGCGGGCAGCAGGTAAATCAAACATCACCAGGAATCATTGTCCACATTGACCACCGAGTTCAAGAACAGGGAAACCACATCCGGGTCAAAATGTTTGCCCGATTCTGCCATAATATACTGGATCACGTCGTCTTTTTTCCATGCCTTGCGGTAAACCCGGTCCGAAAGCAGGGCATCCCACACATCCACCACGGCGAACAGGCGCGCCGCCAGGGGAATTTCCGCGCCGCGCAGTCCGCGGGGGTAACCGGAGCCATCCCACTTTTCGTGGTGGCAGAAAGGAATATCCAGGCAATCTTTCAGAAAATCGATTGGCGAGAGAAATTTCACGGCATATTCGGGATGCAGGCGCATGATCTGCCATTCTTCAGGGGTCAACGGCCCGGCTTTGAGCAAAATATGGTCGGGGATGCCCATTTTGCCGATATCGTGCAGCAGCGCCCCGCGCCTGACGCGCACCAGTTCGTCGCCATTGATGCCTGCGGCACGCGCCAGACGCAGGGTCAGATCTTGGGTGCGCCGGGTGTGCTGGCCGGTTTCATGTTCGCGCAGTTCCAGAGCCAGCGCCCAGCCTTCCAGGGTTTCATCGTAGGCTTCGTGAAGTACCTGGTTGGAATGCTGCAGGTCGCGCAGAATGCGGTGTTGTTCCACCGCGATGGCCGTCTGGGCTGCAAAGCTTTCCACGTATTGGCACAGTTCGGCGGTTATTTCCAACGCCTGGCGGTTGTATATTTCCAAAAAGCCCTTCACCTGGTTGCGCACCACCAGGGGGTAGCGGAAATAAACCTGAAAATTCGCCTGCTGGCGGATCTGGTCTGAATTGAAGTGTGCATTCAGCTCAGCAGGGCTGGTGATAATCACCAGGCGGTTCAGCCCTGAAAGTTCGCAATCCTCCGGCTGGATATGTCGGGGTGTTTCCACTGCCAGGTCGGCGCCGTTAAATCCATCCCAGGCCATATAACGGATCTGGCCATCCGGAAAGAAACGCAGCACGCAGGCCGCATCCATATCCAGAGAGCGGGTGATCTGGCGCAGGATGATACATAAAATGGACTGCATGTTTAGCTGGGAATTGATGGCCAGGTCAATTTCATGCAAGGCCGTCAGGTGGGCGAGCTGTTTTTGGATTTTTTGTTCGGCGGCAATACGTTCGCTGATCTCCTGTGCCACAGCAATGAGATAGTGAATCCCGTCAAAATCCACGGGTGAAAAGGAAAATTCCATGGGGATGAACTCCCCATCCGCTTTTTTCACCCCGGCGATTTGCAGAAAACTCTCTTTTTTCAGCAGAGACACGGTTTTTCGGCAGGCCGGCCCCGCTTCAGCATCCAGCAGGTCGCAAAAAAGCATGCCCAGCAGTTCATCGCGTGAATAGCCCAGATGCACGCTGACCGAGCGGGTGATATCTTCAATGGCGCCGTTTTCAACGCGAATGAGAAAAAAGAGATTGGTGCTCTGATCCAGCAGGGCGCGGAAACGCTCCAGCTCGGCGATGCGGTTTTGCAGTTCACCGTAATAGCTTTTACGAATGGAGGTTTCGCCCAGGCCAATGATTTTTTGGCGCAGGTGATCCGCTTCGGCTTCAGGATCAGAGGGCTGAGGCATATATTTGGACAATATCCTCCTCGTTCAGCTTGCGCGGATTGGTCACCAGGCAGGGATCGCGAAAGGCTTTGCCAGCCAGCATGGGAATATTGCCGCTGTTCACCCCCACCGGGCCCAGCGAGCGGGTGATGCCCACCCGCAGCCGGAAATTGCGAAGCGCCTGAACCAGGATGTTTTTTCGCGCATCGAGATCCACCTGATCCAGAGGCAGGTCCAGCATGCGCCCAATTTGCGTATAATCCTCCACGGCAGCCGTGAAATTGTAGCTCACCACATGCTCCAGCAGCAGGGCGTTGCATTCGCCATGCGGTAAATCCAGATACCCTCCCAGGCTGTGCGCCATGGCATGCACCGCTCCCAGGCTGGCGTTTGAAAAGGCCAGCCCGGCATACATGCTGGCCAGCATCATCTGCGTGCGCGCCTCAAGATCATGCGGGTTCGCTATCACCAGGGGCAAATAGTGCCAGATCAGGCGGATGGCCTCAGCCGCATGTAAATTGGTGACCGGCGAATGGGCATTTGAAACATACGCTTCAACGGCATGGGTCAGCGCATCCACACCGGTGCAGGCGGTCAGATAGGGATCCATGCTCAGGGTGGGTTCAGGATCCACCAGGGCGGCATCGGGGACCATGGTTTTGCTGATGATGGCGATTTTCACCTTGCGGGGGGTATCGTTGATGATGGCAAACTGCGAAACATCGGCCGAGCTGCCTGCCGTGGTGGGAATGCAGATCAGGGGCGGGCCCGGGTTGGGCACCTCGTCCACGCCTTCAAATTCGAGGATGTTGCGCTGATTGGCGCTGACAATGGCGATGCCCTTGGCGCAATCCATGGGACTGCCGCCGCCAATGGTGACGATGGCGTTGCAATGTTCGGTCCGGTACATCTCGGCTCCGGCCATCACCTCAAAATCGCGTGGGTTGGAATGCACCTGCTGAAACACCGCATATCCCAGCCCGTCCTGTTCCAGGCGTTCCAGCAGCGGGTTCACCCAGCCGGCCGCAATCACGCCGGGGTCTGTCACCACCAGCACTTTGCGCGCGCCAAAATTCAGGGCATAGCGCCCGGCCAGAAAACGCGCCCCCACGCCGAAGACAAATTCAGGGATCACAAATTTGCGGAGTTCCATGTGCTGCCCTCCTGCCAGTCAAGAAACCCCTGCCGCCGGAAATCCGGGGCAGGGGTTCAGATTCAGACGAGTGGGTCATCCACCCTGGACGTAATAAACTTCTTCGAAAGGCTGGATCACCACCCAGCCCTGGCCGGCAAATTTCATCTGGATGGATTCGCCGCTGCCGCGCCCAAGCAGGGTGCCCAGGCTGATATCTGTCTTGAGATCGGGCTGCAGGTTGCCCGACCAGGCTACCGTGGCGTTGGGGTCGGTGAAGACCGGCTGTTCGGGGGTCACGCGCAGGGTCAGGGGTTCGTAATAGGTGGTGATGGCCACCATGCCGGTGCCTGAAAGGCGCATATTGAACAGGCCGCCCGAAAGCATGCCAGCCACGCGCTTCATCAAGGTGATATCCCATTGGATGCTGGGTTCAAGGGCCAGAAGGTCGTGTCCGTTGACATAAATGGACTCGTTTTGCAGGTTGAGCACGCAGATTTTTTTGCCGTGATCCGCCAGGTACACCCGTCCGCGGCCTTCGGCTTTCATCAGCGAGGTGCCTTCACCGGTGAGCATCTTTTTGAACATTTTATCCACGCCGTGTTCCATAATGCCTTCGCGGGTGAATTTCACCTGGCCGGTGTAGCCGACCATGGAGCCGGCTTTCATCCAGGCCAAACCGTTCAAATTGATTTCCAGCATGTGCGGGCTTTCAATTTCAAACGGACTGTTGGCGGCATCATTCTGCGCCGTTGACTGCAAAAATTCCTGAACTGAATAACGTCCCATGGTATTCCTCTCCAAAAAGTGATTTTGACCATTGTATTGGTTTTTAAGCGTTTGCGCAACTGCTCGGGCTGCGCTTTGGGTCACAATTCGGTTACTTGTTCTGCTCCACCAGAGCCGATTGGATCTTTTTTATGGCGCTGCCGCGGATGACCTTAACGCCCACAATGGTGGTGGGCACAGCCATGGAGGTGGTGTTGCCCAGTCGGCTGCGATAAAGGTGTGCCATCACCTGCGCGCCGGTGCGGTTATTTGCAACATTCACCTGCAAATGAATGATATGGTTGGCCTGGAGATCACGCTCCAGATCTTCACAGGCCGGTCAGGTGTGGGTCATGAACACAATCACCGGCACGCCGGGCCACTGCCATTTAAGGCCCAGTTGATCCATGATCTGGTTGGTTTCTTCAAGCGAAGCGATGGGTTTATCCACCGGCGTCATGGCGAGGAAAAAGAAGGCCATCAGCCCCAATACCGCCAGAACCACCATCACGGTTGCAGTTCCACCCATCTGTTTCATTGTTTTTCCTCCTTTCTGCAGGGTATAACCATGTATATATACAGTATATCCGATTTTCAAATCCTTTTTCAATGCGGCATAGGCCAGCCTCAAAAAAACGTTTTCAAAAGAATGGGGAAATCAGGCAAGCTGTTGGATGAGTGCGCCCATCAAGTCATTTTGCGCTGCCAGACGCCCGTGCATTCGGCCAGAATGCCGCGGCCGTTTTCTTCGCTGCCCTTCAAGGCCATCTCTTCGCCAAAGAAGAAGGCGGCCAGCTCGCGGCCCTGCGCGGGGGAATCAAATTCTTAATCCGTGTGCATCCAGGTGGAGGTGAAGCCCTGCTCTTTCAACAGGTCATCATAAGGCAGCAGATGGGCAGGCGGGGTGGGGGCAAGAAAACATCCTATGACGTTTTTAGAAATACCCCTGGGCCGTTACAAACCACTAAGGATTTTGCGCCGCCAGCAGGGTTTTGTCAAAAAACTCGAGCATGCGCTTTTTGTACGCTTCTGTATCCGTGTAAAGCCCCAGGGTGTGCTGCGAATTGGGCAGTTCCCACACCGTCACATTCGCCTGCCCGGCCGCCATTTTCCAGGCCATGTAAGGTTCATCACCGGCGCCGGCGGCCACCAGCAGCACCGGGCGCGGGGCAATTTGGGCCACATTTTCCACCATCGAGGAAGGGGCCTGGCCGCACATCTCCGACATGGCCCAATCGTGCACCCACATCATCGGCACCATGAAAAACAGGGCCTGATAGGTGCCGGTGAGGGGGTAGTAATCGTCCACGCGGGTTAAAGCGGCACCGTCAGCCATCACCGCCTTTAAGGCGGGTTCCTTTGCCGCGCCCTGCAGCACGGCCATGCCCCCCAGCGAAAGGCCCAAACCGCCTACCCGTTCCGGGCTCACGTCAACACGGCTGCGCAGAAAAGCCACGCCCGCCTGCACATCCGCGCTGTTATCGTAGGACAGGTAGGTTGTGCCGCCGCTCTCGCCATGTCCGCGCATATCCAGCAGAAGCACCCCGTAACCCTGGCTGGCCAGTGCCGCCGCATGGTTCAAGGGCTGCATGCGGCTGCTGCTGGCGCCGTGCAGGGCCAGCACGGCTGCCCGGTTCTTAGAAGGGATGTACCAGCCCACCAGTTTGACGCCATCGCGGGTGGTGACGGTGACATCTTCATAAGTCATGCCAAAATCGGCCGGAGTCTGGAAAACCGCCTGGCGCTGCGGGTAAGCAATTTGCGCGGCATTGTAAATGGGAATGACGCCGTACACCACCAGGAGTGCCTCAAACAGCACAATGATCAACAGGCGGCGCAGCACCCATTTTTCATCCGGCATCACCCGGCGCAGCAGCCGGTCTCCGCCCCAGCCCAGCAGCGCGCCCAGTGCCAGCCCACCCAGAAACCACGGCCAAAAAACGCCCGTGCTGCCCAGGGCAGCGCCGATCACGCCGCCAACCAGGGTGTTGACGAACAGCGGGTTTCGCAGCAGTTTTCGCAGGGAGGGAATTTTCATGGCTGTTTTCCTTTAACCTTCAGCTTGAATAGGCTGTCCAGGCGCCGGATATGATATGCAGAAGCTGATACAAGACTTTAAAGTATCATCAGGCGCGGCGCCCGTCAAGCTGGTAAAAGCGGTGTTTTAAAGCTGGCAGGCCGGGCAGAAATAGCAGGCTCCGCCCAGGTACTGGATCTTTTCAATGGGCCGGCCGCAGGCCGGGCAGGGCTGGCCGGCAGTTTTGCTGCTCATCAGGCGTTGGTAGCCGCCCGGCTGGCCGAACAGGTTGGTTTCATCGTCGCGGCCGCCGCCAGCAATGGCCGCCTGTACCGTGCTGATGATGGCATCGTAAAGCTGGCGGCGTTGGGCCGGGGTCAATTCGGCCAGCGGGTGGCGCGGGTGCAGCCGGGCATTGAACAGGATATCCTGCGCCAGGGCATTGCCCAACCCGGGAATGAGCTGGTCCTGGGTCAGCAGGCTCTTTACGCTGCGTTTTTCGCCTTCCAGCAGCACATTGATCAGCACATCAAAATAGGGGAAGCTGAAATCAGGGTCCACAGGCGTGGGTTTCATGTCTTTCACATACTGCCGCTCCCGCTCCTTGCCGCTGTCATACAGTTCAAAAGCACCCCACATCTGGGTCAGGCCGCTCAGCGCGCTGCCATCTTCAAAAGTGATCAGGAGGTGATATTTTTCGGGGAGTTTGCTGTCTGCGGCGTGGTAGAGGATTTTGCCGCCGTTTTCACCAAACAGCAGCACGTAACCCGGCTCCAGAGGCACAAACAGCCATTTCCCCTGAGCGCGGGCTTCGCCCACCTTTTTTCCGGGAACCAGCGCGGCGAATTCTTCCGGCGCGCGGTTATACCAGACGAATTTATGCGGGCTGTTGCCCAGGCTGCCTTGCCGGATGATTTTTCCAGCAAGGGTGGCGTTGATTTGCCGGGCAAAGGTGATATATTCAGGACATTCAAACATGGGTTCTCCTTTTGAGGGGGCGCTGCCGCCGAGATGGATTTTGCGAGGATGCCTGATTATAGCACAATTGTTCTTGTATCAGGAACCACATTCACCCCTGGCCAGGGGTGAATGTGGTGGGGTGCTTCCCGGCTCACCCAGGTTTTTTTCAGGCTGGGCGCTCGTCTTCTTCCAGTTCGGCCGCCACGTATTGATAGACTTCATCCAGCCCGGGCTGCCCCACCCAGCCTTTCAACGCCTGCACGGCGGCAGCGCGCACCGGCGCCTTGCCCGCCAGCAGGTAGCTGACAAAATTGGCGGCGTGCGGCGCCTCGGCGGGTTTCACCCCGCGCGCTGCCACGGCTGCCAGGGCGCGCGTCACCGCCAGGGCCGGATCGGCGGCAGTTTTCAATACCAGGCTGGCTTCCAGTGCCAGGCGGCTGGGGCCAAACCGCGCGGCGGCCAGGGCCAGTTCCCGTTCCACGTCCGCTCGTTCCGGGGCCGGTTCAAATTTGTTGTAGCGGTCAAGCAGCAGGCAAAAGCGCGCGGCAGCCTCTTCCGGCAGTTCATCACCAAAAGGTGCCAGCATTTCCGCCGTCAGCAGCGGCACCGCCACCGGTTCAAGCGTATCGTGGTGAAATTCCAGCGTTTCCAGGGCCTCAGAAACCCTTTCGGGCTGGCCCGATTTGATATCCGCGATAATCTCTTCAGCCGTTCGCCACATCATGTTTCCCTTCCCTTACGGAATCACCACTGTTTTGTCTTTGGGCCAGCCGGCCTTTAGCTGCCCGCGCGCCAGCGGATCAACGCCTGGCGGGGTCAATTTGGAGGTGCCGTCCGTGTTCCAGACGCTTGGATATAAGGTGATGCGGTTGTTCCACGTCTCCAGCCCACCGCGCATTTTCTGGTAGCGGTCGGTGGCGCGGGTGATCACTTTTTTGATTTTATCGAGGGTGTCGGTGTTTTTTACCGAACTTTGCTTGGATTGAATTTCAGCCAGGCCTTCCTTGATCACCTTGCAGTAATCGCGCAGCTTGTAGGCATGGCCGGCGGGGCTGCGGAAGGGTTCGCCGTGCTCGGCCTCCCATTTCAGTGCCCATTCGCTGGTGCCGTCGCCCACCGAACCGGGGCGGTTGGTGCCGTCGGTTTCATCGCACAGGTGCGAAATTTGCTCCAGGCGCGCCTCCACCGATTCCACATCGGCGGCCTGTTTTTCCTTCAGGGCCTCGTCGAAATCCTCATCACTCATGGCCTTCTTAGTCCAGATGCTGTCGGCCTTGGCCTTGTCGTATTTGCCCGACTTTTTATCCCGGCAGGCATTGTCGCGGATGGGGACCGCCTTCGATTCGCCGTTCAGGGTGATGAACTGCGAATATCCCTTTTTGGCGGTGGGGTCCATGGCGTTCAAGCACTCTTCCCACCCATCAAACAGAGGTTCACGCTGAATGACCGGGGCTGGCGGCGCGCGGTGGAGATCGGCGGCCAGCGGGTTGAGCTGGCGCAGGATGCGCCCCGCCGGCAGGGCAGCCGGCGCCGCAGGCGGCCGCGCCAGCAAAGCCGAAACGGCCTGGTTGCCCAGGCTGCGCTGCAGCGAAAGGAACTCATCGGCGCGCAGCGCGCGCGGATTGGCGCGGGCCCGCTGCAGCAGGGCAGACTCAGGCAGCAGGCTCACCTGTGCAGACAGGGTGGGCAAGGCGGCCTGCGCCGCAGGGGAGCGGTGGGCAGGCGTTTTGTCTGTTTTTTGTACGTGTTCCTTGGGGGCCATGCATCCTCCCGCCGGTGATCCGGCCGTCCATCAGATCATGAGAGAAACAGGCGAAAAATCAAAGGGTATGATCATTATAGCATGCCCAAAAGAAAAGGCAAAACTGCTCAAGCATGTTCAAAAGACCTGCTCAACTGCTTTTTGCGCTTTTTTCTGAGTTAACGGTCACCGCATGGGGCGTTTTGGGCCCCAAAGCGGGCCCCAAACTCCCCATCCATTAACTTTTCCCCCGCCGACCTGCCCTCGCTACTGCGAGGGCGATGCGGGGGCCAGGGGGTGGGGAAGCATTGCAAGACAATTTTTTGGACTGCCCCTGAGCAATTACAAGAAAAGTACAAAACAGGCCCGGAGAAACCCGGGCCTGTGGAGGAGGGAAGCATCCCTGATGCTTTTACAACATTGGCATTTATTTCAGTCGATTTTGCCCAGCCAGCCGCGCCGCGTCATCCACTTGGCCAGTTCCAGCACCGGCACAATGCTGACGGCCATGCCAATGGTGATCAGCCAATCTTCCAGCGGCAGGTAATAGGTGCCAAAGGCGTCGTGCAGGAAGGGCACATAAATCACCAGGATCAGCATCAGCAGGTCCAGCAGCACGGCGTAGTTGAGCCACTTGTTGGCGAACGGCGCCTGGAAGATCGAATGGCGGTCCGAACGGAAGTTATAGGCCTTGAAGAACTGGATCAGCACCAGCGAGACAAAGGTCATGCTCATGGCTTCCTCGATGCTGCGGCCCGAGCCGGTTGCCCAGAGGAAAAGCCCCAGGTTGACCAGCGTGGACCAGAGGCCGCCGATGCTCATGAGGGTGACCACCGGGCGGGTGAAGATGCCGGTGCGCGGGTCGCGCGGCTTGCGCTTCATCAGATCTTTTTCAGCCGGATCAACCGCCAGCGCCAGCGCCGGCAGGCCATCGGTGGCCAGGTTGACGAAGAGGATCTGCACAGCCGAAAGGGGCAGGGGCAGGCCCAGCAGGGCTGAGCCGGCCATCAGGCCAATTTCACCGATATTTGAGGAGAGCAGGAACATCAGGTATTTCTTGATGTTGCCAAAAACCCCACGGCCTTCTTCAACCGCCGCGACAATGGAGGCAAAATTATCATCTGTCAGGGTCATGGCGGCGGCTTCCTTGGTGACGTCGGTGCCGGTGATGCCCATGGCGATGCCGATATCGGCTTTTTTCAGCGCGGGGGCGTCGTTTACGCCGTCGCCGGTCATGGCGGCGATGTGCCCGCGCGCCTGCCAGGCGCTGACCACGCGCAGCTTGTGCGCCGGTGAGACCCGGGCATACACGCTGATCTCTTCCACCTCGCGCTGCAGCTGCTCGTCAGATATTTCTTCCAGTTCGGCGCCGGTCAGCACCCGGTCGCCATTGCGCAGCAGGCCCAGTTCGCGCGCCACCGCCCGCGCCGTCACGGGATGGTCGCCGGTGATCATCACCGGGCGGATGCCGGCTTCGGCGCAGATGGCAATGGCGGCTTTGGCTTCGGCCCGCGGCGGGTCAATCATCCCGGCCAGGCCCAAAAAGGTCATGCCGCTTTCGGCGGTTTCGAGGGTGACATTCCCCTTTTCAGCCACGGCCAGCACGCGCAGGGCATTGTCGGCCATATCGTGGGCCTGCGCCAGAATTTCCTCGCGCCGGGCTTCATCCAGCGGAACCACGCCGTTTTCGGTCAGCACGCTGCTGCAGCCTTTGAGGATCACCTCGGGGGCGCCCTTGGCATAAGCGGTGATCCCGGCACCGGTCTGGTGCAGGGTGGTCATGCGCTTGGTTTCAGACGAGAAGGGAATTTCCTGCACGCGCGGCTGGGCGGCGTCGAGAGCGTCCTTTTCCAGGCCGGCCTTGGCGGCAGCCACTACCAGCGCCCCTTCGGTGGGGTCGCCTTTGATATTCCATCCCTGTTCCTCGCGGATCATGTGGGTATCGGAGGCCAGGGTGGCGGCCGCCAGGAATTGTATCAGCTCAGCCGAGGGGGTGAAGGGTGAACCATCGGCCAGGGAGAAGCCGCCCACGGGAGCATAGCCCGCGCCCGACACCATGATGCTGCGCCCGGCGGTGAAAATGCGCCGCACGGTCATCTCGTCGCGCGTCAGCGTTCCGGTTTTATCGGAGCAAATCACCGAGGTGCTGCCGAGGGTTTCCACAGCCGGCAGGCGGCGGATGAGGGCGTTGCGTTTCACCATTTTTTGCACGCCAATGGCCAGCGAAATGGTGACCACGGCAGGCAGGGCTTCGGGCACCACCGCCACGGCCAGGGCAATGCCGAAGATGAGCATTTCGATAAACGGCTGGCCGCGCAGCAACCCCAGGGCCACAATCAGGCCCACCACCACCAGAGCGGCCCGCGCCAACACCGCGCCGACCTTATCCAGGTTTTGCTGCAAGGGGGTCCTGCCGGTTTCAACGGTCTGCAGCAGCTGAGCGATTTTGCCAAATTCTGTCTGCATGCCGGTGCTGGTCACCAGGGCCTGCCCGCGCCCGTAAGTGACCGCGGTGCCGGCATAGACCATGTTCTTGCGGTCGCCCACCGGCAGATCAACCTGTTCAATGGCAGCGGTGTGCTTTTCCACCGGCAGCGATTCACCGGTGAGGGCAGCTTCTTCGACCTGCAGGTTGACTGCCTCAAGGATGCGCGCATCCGCCGGAACCCGGTCGCCGGTGCGCAGCAGGATCACATCGCCGGGGACCAGCTCGCGTGAAGGGAGCTTGATTTCCTGGCCGCCGCGCAGCACCGTGGCGGTGGGCGCAGCCATCTGGCGCAGGGCCTCAATGGCCCGCTCGGCGCGGTATTCCTGGACGAAGCCCAGACCCACCGCGAATAAAACGATAACGGCAATGACAATCGATTCGACGCCGTGGCCCAGGAAAAAGGAGACGAGGGTGGCGCCGAGCAAAATGAGGATCAGAATGTTATTGAACTGCTCCAGCAGGATTTTCCACGGCGAAACGCGCCGGGCGGCCTGCAGTTCATTGGGGCCGTATTTTTGCAGCCGGTCAGCCGCTTCGGCCGGGCTCAGGCCGGCTGGCGCACTGCCCAGCAGGGAATAGATTTCTTGAAGCGTCTGGTTGTGCCAGGGTTTAGGGGTCATAAGCAGTTTTCTCCTTCACTTTTTCAATATCCTCAAATGGAGGTGGTTGCAATTCAGGAGATGGTCTGCCGGTATACAACAAAAGACCACCGCCTTTGCGACGATGGTCTTGCCTTTTGTAAATCACAGCCAGGGAAAAATCCCGTGTTGGTGGCTGATGATACCCTATTTCTGGGCGGCTACTCCCCACCGGAGTAGATAAGATTATACAGGATGGCGGATCAAAAGTCAATATATTAGATAATATTCTAACATATCGGTTGATGACGCCGCGCCGCCAACCCTACATGCAGTTTTATCGCCAAACTACATCATTATGTGGTCTGTTTGTTGAAAGGATGGTTTATACTTTATCCGTAACACCATAAAGACAAGGCAGCATAAATTTTAATCATTCAAAAAGGAAAACAAGCATGAACTCTGCGCTTAAATGGCTGATCCCGGTTATTTTTATCCTCACCCTGGCGGCGGCCCTGGCTGGCGTGTGGCCGGCCGAAGGCAGCCCTTACCCCCTGACCACCTTTCGCGGCGAACAGGTGACCATCAACGCCCGCGGCCTCTATTACTGGGATACCTTCAACTCCACAGCCCAGATGCAGGCCAACGACCTGGTGACCCTGGTTCTGGGCCTGCCCCTGCTGGCGGTCTCCTTCTGGCTGTCTCTGCGCGGATCGCTGCGCGGGCGCTTTGTTCTGGCCGGCACGCTGGGCTTCATCCTCTACACCTACATCACCATGTGCTTTGGCGCCGCCTATAACCCCTTTTTCCTCCTCTATGTAGCCCTCTTCAGCCTGAGCCTGTTCGCCTTTGTGCTGGTGATGATGTCCTTTGATCTGAAGACCTTGCCGGCGCATTTTTCCAGCAAACTGCCGCGCCGCGCCATTGCCGGACTGCTGCTTTTTGCTGCAGCCTTTCTCTCGCTGGCCTGGCTGGGGCGCATCGCCGCCACTTTTGCGCCCGGCGCCATCCCGGCCCTGGATAACGTCACCAGCATGTTCATCCAGGTGATGGACCTGGGTGTCATTGTGCCCACCTGCATCCTTTCTAGCATCCTGCTGCTGCGGCGCAATCCCTGGGGTTACCTGCTGACCTCGGTGGGCATGATGAAGTTCCTCACCATGAGCATTGCCGTGACCACCATGGGGCTGAACATGGCCCGTCTGGGTTTGCCAGTCAGCCCGGTGGAACTGGGCGTCTTTCCTGCCATGGCCCTCGCCAACCTGGTGATGAGCGTCATCCTGCTGAAAAATATTTCCGAGACTTTGCCCGCCAGGGCAAGCTGATCTGCCAAAGAGCGGCCTCCATCTGGTCAAATGACCCGTATCATTGGAACTGACATGAAAAACACCCGCTTATTTCTTACCATCCTCATCGCCGCGCTGGCTGCCCTTTACGCCGGGGTTGGACTGTTTTCGCAGGGCGGACCTGGCCCGGGTAGTTTTACCACCCAGCATGGACAGGAGATCACCCTTTACGGGCGCGGTCTTTATGCCAGTGATTCGGCTTTTAAGGCGCTCATTTTCCGCGGCACCGACGCAGTGACCCTCTTTCTGGCTGTGCCTGCTCTGCTGGCGGCGGCCTTTCTGGATCAGCGCGGCGGTCTGCGCGCGCGCCTTTTTCTCACCGGCATGCTGGCCTATTTTCTCTATAACTCGGCTTCGCTCGCCCTTGGCGCGGCCTATAATCCCTTTCTGCTGGTTTATATCGCCTGTACATCGCTGAGCCTGTTCGCCTTTGTGATGGCCTTCCGTTCTATCGATCTGGCTGAATTGGCTCGCCGCACCTCGCCCCGCCTGCCTGACAGCCGCGCGGCTGAAATTGCCCGGGCCTTCAAGGAGCGCATTGCCAAAATTTTGTGGATCGGCCTGCAGCACGGGCACGACGCCCTGGGGCTGGGCGCCTGGGGCTGCGGGGCTTTTGGCAATGACGGCCGCCTGGTCAGCCGCCTTTTCCGCGAGACCCTGCTGGTTTATTTTCCCGGCGCATACCGCCAGGTGACCTTTGCCATTGTGGATTGGTCGGCTGAACGCAAATTCATTGGCCCCTTTGAACAAACCTTCCAGGCGGAGCTGACCTGAGCTGCGCCTGACCGGCGCATACCAGGGGCGCCAGGGCGGTCAGCCCGCGCTGCTTAAGCCGCTCTTCCAAATTCCAGTTGGGCCGGGATTGAAAAAAGTCCCTTTCCTCCCGCAAAACGGCCGCCGCGGCGGCGCCATCTCCGGCCAGGTAAAGCACCTGCGCCTTCAATCCATATCCGGCCTGTTGAAACCAGGCGCTTTTTTGAAAGGCGGCGGCTGAATCCAGCCCATCCAGCCGCTGCAGCAGCGCCGCGGTGACGGCCTGCAGCGGGTCAGCCAGGCGCAGCCTGTCGGCTTCGGATGAAAAATGCCACGCTGGCGGCGCCTCAGGCAGCAGTTTTTCAAGGCGCGCGCGGAAGTGACAGGCATATTCTTTGGGCTGCGGTTCAACCGCCCTGCCTTCCAGCGCGCAAATCGGGTCGAAATTCAAGCCCACGTTGATATAAAAGCACCCGGTTTCGCCCAGGTTGGCCGCCGAAAGCTGAAAATTCACCACCTGCATCACCTCGCCCTGGCGGCGGTGAAAGTTGAAGGCAGTCTTTTTGAAACCCGCCTGGCGCAGCAGCGGCGCAGACTGGGTGGTGACGAGTTGTTCGATGTTTTCTCGCGCATTCATGAATGGTTTGCCCTTTTCAAGCTGTCCGGCGCTCCCCAACGGCGCCATTTTGTGATAGGATAAAATCATTATATCCATGCTCATGTAAAACAGCCACTGAAAGAAACCCGCCTGTGCAAACCGCCACCTCTCCCCGCTTCATCCGCGCCTACCGCATCCTCTTTGCCGCCCTGGCGCTGGCCGCTGTGATCACCCAGTTTGTCCAATCGGTGATCATTCTGCACCGGCCGCCGCTCAACTTTTTCAGCTATTTCACCTTTCAGAGCAACCTTTTTGCCGCCGGGGTGCTGGCCTGGCTGGCCATTTTCCCCGGCCGGCGCAGCGACTGGATCCGCGGGGCAGCCGTGCTCTATATGCTGATCACCGGCGCCGTCTACAACCTGCTGCTGGCCGGGCTGCACGCCCAGCTGCAAACCACCATCCCCTGGACCAACGCCACCCTGCACACCCTCATGCCGGTGGTTCTGCTGCTCGACTGGCTGATCGATCCGCCAACGGCGCGCCTGCCCTTCAGACAGGCCCTGCTGCGCTGGATGATTTACCCTTATCTCTGGCTGGCCTATACCCTGGTGCGCGGGCCGCTGGCCGGCTGGTATCCTTATCCCTTCCTCAACCCGGCCCAGCCCGGCGGCGGCCTGACCGTGGCGGCTTACTGCGTGGGCATCAGCCTGGGGACTTTCGCGGCCATTTGGCTGGTGCTGCTGCTGGGCCGCCGGGTGCGCCTGCTGGTATCCTGAGGCTGCAAGCAGACCTGGCTGGCTGGAGATGGACAATGGGGAAAAAGATGAATATCCTGAAACGGCCTGTTTGCCTCCCTTTGACATTCGTATTTATTTTTTCCAGACATTCGGACATCTGCACGTAGCAGCGGTCCAATAGCACTGAAATGTTTTTGTTTCGGGCTTCCGGTGCGCTTCCCGCTCATCATAAAGAGGGCAGGCAACCGGCTCATGATCTCAAAAAATCAAAAAAAGTCACCTGTTGCGGAATTTAACTTTCTGTGCTAAAATCGGCCGCAATG
Source organism: Chloroflexota bacterium (assembly GCA_029561345.1). GTDB lineage: Bacteria > Chloroflexota > Anaerolineae > Anaerolineales > Anaerolineaceae > JAKQJC01. Next base: position 191,351 of record JAKQJC010000043.1, read on the forward strand.
AAAACCGCTCTTTTTTCTTCCTGCCTGCATCACCATCATCATGGTCATAACCGGACACCCTACCGGGCAGGAGTGGTTTAAGCAGGTCTGACCCCCAAAGTTTTTTCAGACACAATCGCATTGCAAAACCCCAGGCGCTTCCCGGAAGGGAAGCGTTTTATTTTTGTTTGTCTCAGGAGGTGTGATGGTTAACAGGGAAAATGAAATCCGTCTGGCGCTGCCCAGCAAGGGTCCGCTGGCTGAGCCCGCCCTTGAACTGCTGGCGGCGGCCGGGTTGAAGGTCTATAAGCCCAACCCGCGCCAGTACAGGGCCGTGATCCCCGATTTGCCGGGCCTGGTGGTGCTGTTTCAGCGCCCGGGCGATATCGTCATTTCGGTGCGCGACGGCAGCGTTGATTTTGGCGTCACTGGCGGCGACGTGGTGGCCGAACACCGCGGCGAAAACGGGCATGTGCTGGTCATCCACCCCGGGCTGGGCTTCGGCCACTGCAGCCTGCAGATCATCGTCCCCGAAACCTGGGAGGATGTCAATGATATGGCCTCATTGATGGCGCGCGGGGCAGCCCTGGGCCGGCCTCTGCGCGTGGCCACCAAGTTCCCCAACCAAACCCGCGCTTTTTTTGAGCAGCGCGGCCTGTCTCACTTTGAGCTGATTTTTGCCGAGGGCACCCTTGAGATTGCCCCCACTATCGGTTATGCCGACCTGATCAGCGACCTGGTTTCCACCGGCACCACCCTGCGCGACAACCGCCTCAAGCCGCTCAGCGACGGCGCGGTGCTGCGTTCGCAGGCGGTGCTGGCGGCCAACCGCGAGCGGCTGAAGCAAAACCCGGCCGTGCTGGGCATGGCACGCACCCTGCTGGAATTCATTGTTGCCACGCTGCGCGGCGAGGAAAATGTTTCAGTGTTCGCCAACATGCGCGGCGATTCAGCCGAAGCCATTGCCGGACGCATGTTCAGCCAGCAGACCATCGGCGGGCTGCAGGGCCCCACCCTTTCGCCGGTCATCACCCGCCAGGGCGAGTGCTGGTTTGCCACGCATCTCATTGTGCGCAAGCGCGAGCTGGCCCAGGCCATTGCCGAGCTGCGCAGCGTGGGCGGCAGCGGGGTGGTGGTTTCGCCGGTGCTGTATATTTTCGAAGAAGAGCCGCAGGAGTACCGCGAGATGCTCCGGCAGATGGAGGCCTGAAATGTTAAAGATTTACGATGTGGAAACGGCCCGCCAGGGCATTTTGAAACGCCAGCCCATGAGCCTGATGGCCTTTCCGGCCGCCGTGCAGGCGCGCACTGAGGCGCTTTTTGGCGCCGGGGTGACGCCGCAAATGGCCGTGACGCAAATTCTGCGCTCGGTGCAGCAGGAGGGCGATGCCGCCCTGCGCCGCTGGTCGCTGCTGCTGGACCGGGCTGTTGTGGACGATTTCAAGATCCCTTCCGGGGCGCTGCGCGCCGCCTGGGCGCAGACGGAGCCCGCCCTGCAGGAAGCCCTCAGGCTGGCCGCGGGGCGCATCCGCCAGTTTCACGCCCTGCAGCCCCTGCCCAACTGGCAGACGGAGCAAATGGGCGGGCGCCTGGGCCAGCGCGTGACGGCGGTTGAAAAGGTGGGGGTGTATGTGCCGGGCGGGACGGCGCCCCTGCCGTCTTCGCTGCTCATGGCCGTGATTCCGGCCCAGGTGGCCGGGGTGAGCCGCATTGTGGTGTGCACCCCGCCCAACCCCAGCCCGGCCGTGCTGGCAGCGGCCCACCTCTGCGGGGTGAATGAGGTGTTTCAGGTGGGCGGAGCGCAGGCTGTGGCGGCCCTGGCCTTTGGCACCGAAAGCATTCCGCGCGTGGATAAGATCGTTGGGGCCGGCAATTTGTTTGTCACCCTGGCCAAGCAGCAGGTCTATGGGCTGGTGGGTCTCGACGGCCTGGCCGGACCCACCGAAACGGCGGTGATTGCCGACGACAGCGCCAACCCGGCCTGGGTGGCGGCGGACCTGCTGGCGCAGGCGGAGCATGACCTGCTGGCCAGCGCCATCCTCTTTACCCCGTCCTCAGACCTTGCCGGGGCGGTGCAGGCCGCGGTGATGGAACAGCTGAGTGGGCTGGGCCGCGCTGACATCATTCGCCAATCGCTGGAAAACGCCAGCGGCATTGTGCTCACCCCTGACCTGGACACGGCCGCCGCCCTGGCCAGCGATTATGCCCCCGAGCACCTGTGTTTCGCCGTGCGCAATCCGCAGAAGGTCGCCGAACGGGTGCGCAACGCCGGCGGATTTTTCCTTGGCGAGGGCTCCTTTGAGGTGCTGGGCGATTACGTGGCCGGTCCCAGCCATGTGATGCCCACCGGCGGCACGGCGCGCTTCGCCTCGCCGCTGAATGTGATGGATTTTGTCAAAATCACCAGCCTTGTCGCGCTGGATCCAGCCACCAGCCGCGTCCTGAGCGCCGCGGCCGTCCGCATCGCCGCTGTGGAACAGCTCAGCGGGCATGCCGCCGCTGCCCGTTTCCGCGCGGAAGGAATATAAAGGAGGTCAGCATGTTTGATGTCACCACGTTGATGCGCGGGCATATCGAGGATATGCCTGCTTACGAACCCGTTCAGGCTTTTGAGCAGATGGCGCGCCAGCTGCACTGCCCGGTGGAAAAAATTATCAAGCTCGACGCCAACGAGAATCCCTACGGAGCGCACCCGGCGGTGGGCCGGGCCCTGGCTGCGCTGAACGGCGCGCACGTCTATCCCGATTCCGGCTGCACGGCCCTGCGCGAAGCCCTGGCCGCTGCCCACGGCATCCCCGTTGAAAACATCATCGCCGGGGCTGGCTCGGATGAGCTGATTGACCTGATCATGCGCCTGCTGGTGGACCCGGATGATGTGATCCTCAACTGCCCGCCCACCTTCGGCATGTATGCCTTCGATGCCGGTCTTTACCGCGCCCGGCTGGTGCAGGTGGCGCGCCGCCCCGATTTCAGCCTTGACCTGGAGGCCATTGAGAACGCCGTGGCGCAGGAAAAACCCAAAATTCTCTTTCTGGCCTCGCCCAACAATCCCGATGGCAGCCTGATCCCCGCGGCGGCAATTGAGCGCCTGCTGAAACTGCCCGTGCTGGTGGTGCTTGACGAAGCCTATATCGAATTTGCCGGGGCCGGCCGTTCCTTTATTGGCCGTGTGCCCGAACAGGATAATCTGGTGGTGCTGCGCACCTTCAGCAAGTGGGCCGGGCTGGCCGGGCTGCGCGTGGGTTACGGCGCTTTTCCGGCGGCGCTCGCCCCGCACCTGTGGAAGGTCAAGCAGCCCTACACGGTTTCGGTGGCCGCCAGCACCGCCGCCCTGGTTTCGCTGCAGCACGCGGATGAGCTTAACCAGACCGGTCAGCGCCTGGTGGCGGAGCGCGAGCGCCTGCTGGCCGGGCTGCGCCAGATTTCCTACCTCAGCCCGCTGCCTTCGCAGGCCAATTTCATCCTCTGCAAAGTGGAGGACCGCGCCGCCCTCGAGCTGAAACATTCCCTGGCCTGGATGGGCATTCTGGTGCGCTATTTTAACCAGGCCGGGCTGAAAAATTTCATCCGCATCAGCGTTGGCCGCCCGCAGGATACCGATGCCCTGCTGGAAGCCCTGCGTTATGTGGCCTAGAAACCTGACGGCCCGGCAGAAAGGAGAACAACATGCGCGCAGGTGAAATCAACCGCAAGACCAATGAAACCGAAATAGCCGTGCGCTGGACGCTGGATGGCAGCGGCAGGCACCAGATTGACACCGGTCTCGGCTTCCTCAACCATATGCTGGCGCAGGTGGCGGTGCACGGCCTGTTTGACCTGGATGTGACCGCCCGCGGCGACCTGGAGGTGGACCCCCACCACACAGTTGAGGATACGGCCCTGGCGCTGGGGCAGGCCCTCGACCAGGCTCTGGGCAGCCGCGCCGGCATTGTGCGCATGGGCTCGGCTTATGCGCCTATGGATGACGCCCTGGCCTTTGTCTGCGTGGATCTTTCTGGCCGGCCTTACCCGCTGATCCAGGCCGAATGGCGCGCGCCCGTGCTGGGCGGCATTCCCACCAGCCTTTTTGAGCATTTTCTGGCCTCGCTGGCGGTGGCGGCCCGCTGCAACCTGCACGCCCGCGTGCTCTATGCCCGCGACGACCACCACCAGGCCGAAGCGCTTTTCAAAGCCCTGGGCCGCGCGCTGGATGCTGCCGTGCAGCTCGATCCGCGCCGGGGGAGCCGCCTGCCCAGCTCGAAAGGTGTTCTCTCATGATTGCCCTGGTGGATTACGGCGCCGGAAACCTGCGCTCGGTGGAAAAAGCCCTGGCTGCCAGCGGCGCCGAAGTGCGCCTGGCGGGCTCGCCGCAGGATATTCTTGCCGCAGATAAAGTGGTGCTGCCGGGCGTGGGCGCTTTTGCCGACTGCATGGCGGGTTTGCAGCAGCGCGGCCTGACGGCGGCGCTGCGCCAGGCTGTGGCTGAAAACCGGCCTTTTCTGGGCATTTGTGTGGGCATGCAGCTTCTTTTTGAAACCGGCGAAGAAATGGGCCGGCATGCCGGGCTGGGCTTGCTGGCCGGGCGGGTGCCGCGTTTTCCCGCGGGCAGTCTGAAAACCCCTCAAACCGGCTGGAATCAGATCTTTTTTGACCGGACGCACCCCCTGCTGAGCGGTCTTGAAACCGGCTGCTATGTCTATTTCAACCACAGCTACTACTGCGCTCCGGCGGACGCCGGGGTGACCCTGGCCCAAACCACCTACGGGCTGACCTATGCCAGCATGGTGGCGCGCGGCCGTCTCTATGGGGTGCAGTTTCACCCTGAAAAAAGTCAGGCGGTGGGGCTGCGCATTTTACGCAATTTTGTGGAGCAAGGCTGATGAGTGATTTTACCGTTTTTCCTGCCATCGATATCCGCCAGGGGCGCGTGGTGCGCCTGGCCCAGGGCGACGCCGCCCGCGAAACCATCTATGCCGCCGACCCTGCCGGGACGGCGCGGCGCTGGCTGGATGCCGGTGCTGCCTGGCTGCATGTGGTCAACCTTGACGGCGCCCTGGAGCAGCCCGATGCCCTGAACCACCGCGCCCTCGCGGATGTTCTGGCCCAGGCGCAGGGCCGCGCCCGGGTGCAGTTCGGCGGCGGCCTGCGCAGCCTGCCGGCGGCCGCCCTGGCCCTGGAAATGGGCGTCAGCCGCGTGGTGCTCGGCACCCTGGCCGCGCAGGACCCGGCCAGCCTGCAGCTCCTTTTGCGGCGCTTTGGCCCTGCCGCCGTGGCGGTGGGGGTGGATGCCCGCGGCGGGCAGGTGCAGGTGAGCGGTTGGACCCGTGCCGCAGAGCAGGATGTGCTGCCTTTCTGCCTGGGGTTGAAGCAGCTGGGCGTTGAGACCGTGATCTACACCGATATTGCCCGCGACGGACTGGAAACCGGCGTGGATGTGGGCACGGCGCGCCAGATTGCCAGCCTTTGCCAGCTTGAGGTGATTGCTTCGGGCGGCGCGGCCGGACTGTCTGATATCCGCAGCGCGCGCCAGGCCGGCCTGGCCGGGGTGATTGTGGGGCGCGCCCTGTATGAAGGGCGTTTTCAGCTCGCGGAGGCGCTCTCATGTTAGCGCAGCGCATCATTCCCTGCCTGGATGTGAAAGACGGCCGGGTGGTGAAGGGCGTGCAGTTTGTGCACCTGCGCGACGCCGGAGACCCGGTGGCCCAGGCCCGCCTCTATGACCGCATGGGCGCGGATGAACTGGTGTTTCTGGATATTTCCGCCAGCGCCCAGGGACGCGATACCACCGTGGAAGTGGTGCGGCGCGTGGCGGACCAGGTTTTCCTGCCCCTGACGGTGGGCGGCGGCATCCGCTCGGCAGCGGATATGCGCCGCTTGCTGCTGGCCGGCGCTGATAAAATCAGCATCAACACGGCCGCCGTGCTGCGCCCTGAACTGCTCAGCGAAGGGGCAGCGCGCTTTGGCAGCCAGTGCGTGGTGCTGGCGGTGGATGCGCGGCGCCGTGCGCAAGGCGGCTGGGAAGTGTATACCCACGGTGGGCGCACGCCCACCGGCCTGGACGCGGTGGAATGGGCCTGCCGCGCGGTGGAACTGGGGGCCGGTGAAATTTTGCTCACCAGCATGGACTGCGACGGCCGTCTGACGGGCTATGACCTGGCCCTGACCCGCGCCGTGGCTGAAGCCGTGCCCGTGCCGATCATTGCCAGCGGCGGGGCCGGCACGGTGGAAGATTTTGCCGCCGTGCTGGATGCAGGGAAGGCCGACGCTGCCCTGGCAGCCTCGCTCTTTCATGACCGCAAGCTGAGCATCGCTGCGGTCAAGCAGCACCTGCTGGCCTGCGGCCTGCCCATCCGGCCGGTGTTTGCTGAAATTTCAACGGAGGAAGACGATGAATGAGGCGGCTGTTTCGCTGGATGAGCTGCGCTGGGATGAGCGCGGCCTGCTGCCGGCCGTGGCGCAGGATGCGCAAAGCGGCCAGGTGCTGATGGTGGCCTGGATGAACCGCGCCGCCCTCGACCTGACCTGCCAGACTGGCCTGGTCCATTTTTGGAGCCGCAGCCGCCAATCCCTGTGGCTGAAGGGCGAAAGTTCGGGGCATTTTCTGCGCCTTTGCGAGCTGCGCGTGGACTGCGACGCCGACACCCTGCTGCTGCGGGTCAACCCCGCGGGACCCGCCTGTCACACCGGCGCAGCAAGCTGTTTCTATCGAAAACTGGAGTCAATATGCTGAATGAATTATCTGCTTTGATTGAACATCGTAAAAAAGAACCCCTGGAAGGTTCCTACACCTGCAAATTGTTTGCCCGGGGTGAAGATGTGATCCTCAAGAAGGTGGGCGAAGAGGCCATGGAAGTGATTCTGGCGGCCAAGGGCCAGGGCCGCCAGCGCCTGGTTGAAGAAACCGCCGACCTGCTCTACCATCTGCTGGTGATGCTGGCGCAGTATGGTATCAGCCTGGCGGATGTGGAAGACGAACTGCGCGCGCGCCATGCGGCGAAAAGCGGCGGTTGACCTCCCTTCACGCAAATTCTGGCTAAAAAGACAGAGCGGCCGTCATTGGCTGCCCTGTCTTTTTAATGAGCAGGTGCGCAGGTTTCACCCGTTGATGATGCTGAAACAGCCGCCAGCTTCCTTCACATGCCAGTTTTAAAACAGCTGGTAAAGTTGCCCTATCCGAGGTATAGTATAAATATCAATTCAACACAAAAAAAAGTACTCTTTGGAGGAAATATGAAACAAAAAATTATTCCCTTGCTGGGGATCTGCCTGATATTGGCGCTGGTTTTTGCCGTCAGCGCACCCGGAACCAGTTATGCGCAGATTCTGGAAGTCACGCCTGACCCCGGCGTTGACAGCGAAGGTTCTGTTTTGCTGCCTGCACCGTTGATGGAGAGCGAACCTGCCGGCGAAACCTGCAATGACCCGAACCTCATTTTTTGCTCGGCCCCGGCGGTTAACTGGCAACAAGTGAGCTCTCTGCCGGTGGCGGTTTATGGCGCAGCAGTGGTCACCGATGGATACTACCTGTACGTAATCGGGGGAGGTGACGGCAGCCCGTCTGACCAGTTCTTGCGATACAACCCTGCGGCAAACATCTGGACCGCTCTTCCCAACCTTCCAGTGGCCAGTCTGGATGGAATGGCGTTTTATCTGGATGGGAAAATTTACTACGTCGGGGGGTTTGACCTTTCAGTTGTCCAAAAAACGGTCTATATCTACTCGTTTGTCACCGGCACCTGGACCAGCGGCGCTGATATGCCAGAGGCGCGTCACCAGATGGGCGGCGGTATCTATAACCATAAGATTTATGTGGCGGGCGGTTATTTAACCAATGAGCTTCCTTCAGTTAGGAATCAGCTCTGGGAATATGATCCGGCTTTAAATTCATGGAGCGCCAAAACGACGATGCCGATCGGCGTCTCTGGCCCGGCATCCGGTGTGTTCGGTTATCACCTCTATATTCTTGGCGGCCGAAAAGCTGACGGAGCCAGCCTGAACACCGTATATATTTATGATTTTCTTTCAGACACCTGGTCCACAGGAGCCAATATGCCCACCGCGGTCAATTATCCCGCCAGTGTTGTCTATAACAGCCATATCTGGTTGATGGGCGGGGGAAATCCCTTTATGACCGGCGATACCGGCGTTTCCAACGACCCTCAGGCTCTGGGGGTCACCCAGATATATGATCCCATCCGGAACACATGGGCTTATGGGCCAAACCAGATTTTGGCCAAATCATTCCATAACGGTGCTGTGATCGGCCAGAGCATTTATACAGTCGGCGGATTTGCATCTGGCGCCTCATACCTGGTTGAAAGATTGACCCAGAAGCCAATGAAAATTCTGATCATTTATGCTGATGCACATGTCGCACCTGCAAAATTGCGCATGGATTTGCTGGCCACCCCGGGCGTCGGCCAGGTGGATGTGATGAATGGCCAGACCATCTCACCGACCTCTGCCCATCTGCTCAACTATGATCTGGTGGCGGCGTTTTCAAACGGGACTTATGCCAACCCCGATTCTGTTGGAACGGCTCTGGCTAATTATCTGAGCGGTGGGGGAATTGTGGTGGAGATGCCGTTCAATTTTTCTTCAGGCTATGCGCCCGGTGGGTTGTGGGCGGCCGGGAATTATTCACCCTATATCACCAGCACCAATAAATTTTCTGAGGTCACCTTGAGCCTGACGGGATCCACTCATCCCCTGTTTCAGGATGTCAGCACCCTCACGGCCTATTATCACACCACCCCCGATTTATCTATAAACGCTGTCAGCCTGGCCAGTTGGAGCGATTATACATCGGCGGTTGCCGTGAAGGACAATGTGGTGGCGATTAATGCCTATCTGGGCGATTATTCTGGACGCTGGGGCGGCGATTTCGCCCAAATCATTGTCAATGCCGGAAACTGGCTGTGGCGGGGAAATATGGGCTGTGAAAGGTCGATTTGCAATGATCCGATTCGGATCACCGATTCTCTCGGCGCTTCAGATGCCACTCAGACATCTCGACTGTTACGCGATGATCCTGAGAACACCTGTGCGGCGCCGCAAAGCTGCTCCGTTTACGCCTCAACAGACGTGGTGCGTTATAACGCTTACGCTTTTATAAATAATTCGGATGCTTCACAATGTGTCAACGTCACCGTTGTCAACGAAAGCTGCGGCACAGTGCAGCTTCAAAGCGCCACCTATCTCAACAGTTATGACCCTAATAATCTCTGCGCCAACTTCCTTGGAGATATTGGCAGTACGGTAACGGGTACCAATTCGTATTCTGTGACGGTGCCTGCCTGGACAAAATACACGGTGGTGGTGAATACGGTAAATCCAGCGGCGTCCTGCTCGACCTATCAGTTGATTGTGGAACCAGGAGAATGCCCGATTAAGAAGATTGCACTGCCAGCGGTATTCAAGTATATCGGACTTAGGCAAGACGAGAGGGTTGACGAATGAAGAGGAAGTCGGTATGGTTACGGCATGGAACCCCAAAAAGAGCCAGTAACCCATATTGATTATTGTCAATACCCGCTGGTGGGCCAGATCAATGACACGCTCACCAACCAGGCAGCTCACACCGAGAAATTCAGCCACGACTGGCACACAAGACCATCGTCGAGTGGAAAGTCTGACATGGAGTGGCATCGAGCAGCAGTGCCGCAAAGCAAGCATTGTCAGGAACCGGATCGGCTGCGTCAGGTTGGTGCGGCTTCGCCTTAAGCAAGCCGCTCATGAAATGCAGCGAACCATTTATCAGGTCAGGCACAGCTTGCTGAATGGTTATCTGCGCCAACAACGCAAATCACCTGCCGTTCTCATGTGTCTTGCGTAAGTCCGAGGGATTTTATAAACGAAAGAACCGTTCAGGCATGACAAAAAAGCTGCTTAGACCGTTCCCAGAAAATCCCTGCCTGCCCTCTTGCTCTTGCCAGGGGCGTCAGAGGGGCGCCGAGAGCGAGCATCACTTGCAAGGCTTTCAAGCTGGCTTCGACCCTCTTCGAGGGCAGGCAAAGGCTCAGCCAGCGGCATTTAGCTACCGGCCTGAGCAGTTGCGATAAAAAATATCGCATCACAAGCTCTAACTGTGTAAAAAGTACAGGGTGGACCGCATGATCCACCCTGCAAACTGGTTCAGGCTGGCGGCATCAGGGCGCGCAGGCGCGCCGCCCGTTCCGCCAGAACCGCTTCGGGCAGATTGGCCGTCTGGATCAGGTCCACCTTGTTGCCCAGCATCAGGTAGCCGCGTCCCACAGGGTATTCCTGGCGCAGCGCCGCGTTGGAAAGCTTGATGTCGGTGATTCTCACCTCCAGCTCGCCCGGCTGCAGCACAAAGGCCGAGCGGGCGCGCCGGAAGTAAGCCGTCAGGTCGGCGGTGGTTTCCTGCAGGTCGTTGGAGGTGCCCGCCACCACCAGGAAGGTGCGCGTGTTGATGCCATATTTGGCAAAGTTGACCAGTTTCACCTGGCGGTCGCGGGGGAAGCGCACGGTGTCAAAATCATCCACCACCACAATTTGCGACGGTCCCAGGCTGGCCGACATGGCGCCGATATCCCCGTTGGGGTCGGCCTCGGCCATCTTCTTCAGGCGTTCATAACGCTGCTTGGCCTCGTCTTCAATGGCCGCCAGAGCCGTATCCAGGCGGAACTCGTTATCCACCAGCATGCGCACATGCGGCAGGTCGGCCAGGCTGTTCAGGCTGCGGTTGCGCAGGCCAATCACCATCATCTGCACCTCGGCCGGGCTGTATTTCTCGGCGATGCTCCACAGCCACAGGCGCAGCAGGTTGGTTTTGCCGCTTTGGGCGGGGCCGCAAACCAGAAAATGCGGCTGGCCCAGGCTGGCGTAATCAACCGGTTTCCACTGCAGGCGGCGGTCGTCTTTGCCCAGGCTGATGCGCGGCAGTGCGCCAGGGTTCTGCGTCCAGGTTTTGCCGGCGGGCTGCCATTCGGCCGGCATATCGGCAGACTGGAGGATATTGGGCAGAATTTCAATGCCCGGCACACCGGGTTTGCCCCAGCCGCGCGCCAGTTCCTGGGTGTAGCGCATGATCTGGACGGCCATTTCATCTTCAGGCATGGGAATGATGCTGCCGCCATCTGGGGCAATCTGTCCCATGGGCAGGGCGGCCTGAAATTCCAAAATCGGCTCGGTGGAGCGTTCGCGCACCAGGCCGCGTCCGGGCAGCGGGTCGGGCAGAGAGCCGGTCACGCGCCCCACCAGATCGCTGTAATCGCCCGCTTCGCTCAAATGCAGAGCCAGCCGCCCCAGGCACAGGTTGCGCAAGCTCATTGGCGTGCTGGTCACCTGGTCGGCCGCCACAATCAGATGCAGGTTCAGGCCCAGGCCTTCGCGGGCAATGCGGGTGAAGACCAGAATTTCATCCGGAAACAGCGATTTCAGTTCGGCGAAGCCGTCAATGATATAGAGCACATGCGGCAGCTTGCCTTCCTGGTGGGTGGCGCGCATTTGAATGCGGTAATCAATATCGTCGCTAATCTGGTCGAGGAAACGGCGCAGGTGAATCGGCGTGTTGACGTTGAGGATGTTGGCCACATGGGGCGCGTCTTTGAACACGGCCAGGCTCTGCCCGCCAAAATCGAGAATGTGAATGTGAAGCTGGTCGGGGGTGGCGTTGGCAATCATGGTGCGCACAATAGACTGGATGAGGGTGCTGCGGCCGCTGCGCGGCGCGCCCATGATCAGGTAATGCTGGGTTTGCAGGTCCACCCACAGGGGGCGGCGCTCCTGCTTGTAAGGATCATCCAGCAGGCCCACCGGCACCTTGAGGAAATGATCGCTGCTGAGAGCCGGATCTCCCTTGAAAACCATGCGCCCGGCTTCTGGAGCCCACTGCCAGGCATTTTCGATGGAAAACTCGCGCCACAGCTCTTCGATGGCCAGCGATTTCGGCAGCGACTCAGGCCACTGCGGCGCCTTGGGCGCCAGCTGCATCATGCGCTCCACCACCACTTCCAGCTCGGTGCGCCCGCTCACGGCGCGGGATGAGGCATCCTGCCCGCCCGAACGCGATTTGCCCGGGGTGGCGCCGGCGGCCATGCCGATGGCGCGCACAATTTTGGCCTTGTTAAGGGTGGTGGTGTCCATTGTCTCTGCCGAGCGGTAGGGGTAGGCGGTGTTGGCGGCCTGGAACAGCTCCAGCCGGTCGGCGCCCACGCGAATATAGCAGCGCCCGGGCAGGTTGGTGGGCAGCAGCGAGGCATCGGGCACGCCGATCATTTCGCGGCTGTCGCCTGAGGTGGCCACGCGCAGGCAGATGCGGAATTTCAGGTTGGCCCACACCTTGTCTGAAATGACGCCGCCCGGGGTCTGGGTGGCCAGAATCAGGTGCATGCCCAGGCTGCGGCCGATGGCCGCCAGCGAGTTGATTTCGGTCATGAATTCCGGCATGGCCTTGGCCATTTCGGCAAATTCATCAATCACCACCACCAGGCGCGGGAAGGGCGGCAGGTTTTGCTTCTTCATATTCGCGTGGTAGGTGGCAATATCCTTGTAACCCACCTTGGCCAGTTCCTTCTGGCGGCGGCGGCCTTCAGCCTTCAGAATGGCCAGGGCGCGGTCCACCAGGCGGCCCTGCAGGTTGGTGATGACGCTGATGGTGTGGGGCAGGTCGCGGAAGGCTTCGGCGGTGGAGCCGCCTTTGAAGTCGATCAGCACCAGGTTGATCTCGGAGGGGGAATGGGTGAGTGCCAGCGAAAGGATGACCGATTGCAGCAGCACCGATTTACCGGCGCCGGTGGTGCCGGCCACCAGGCCGTGCGGGCCGTCGCGGTCTTCCAGCAGGTTCAGCCACACCGGCTCGTGGTTCTGCTTCTGGCCGATGAGAATGGACCAGGTCTGGTCATCGGGGCGGGTTTGCCAGCGGTTCAGCACGTCAATTTCATCCACGCTCAGCCAGGTCTTGCCTTCACGGGCAAACAGGGCGTCGATCAGGCGCACATTGGTCGGGATGTTGGCCACGGTGCGCGTGCTGCGGCTCTGGTGCTTGTAGGTGAGCATGCGCGCCATTTCCATGGCTTCTTCGCGGCTGACCATGTCGCCTTTACAGGTGAAAATGACCGGGTTGGCGTCGCAGGTGGCAAACTTGATCGAGTTGGCCATCAGGCCTTCAATGCGCGCCTTGCAGATATCCGGCACATCGCGCCCGCTGCCTTCAATATCAATGATGGTGATGCCCGCGCGCACCGCGTTTTCCATCAGGTAAGAGGCGCTGGTTTCGCGTTTCAACATGTCATACTGGTCAATGATCAGCACGTAATGCGGGGTTTTCACTTCATCGGCGTTTTTGTTTTCGTCTTCCGTCATCATGCGGTGGCGGATCACCCCCACCAGGTCGTTGAGCAGCAGTTGGGCGGCGTCAAGGCCGAAGGCCATGCTGCGCCCGGGCAGGTCTGGCTTCAAAGGCCCGGTGTGTTCCGGCCAGGCCAGCCAGTCCCAGTCGCGGGCGTAATTTTCCTGCGAAATCAGCACAATGTGCAGTTCATGAGGGGCATGGTGGGCGATCATGTGAATGATCATGGCGTAAACCCGTCCCAGCACCGTCTGGCGGTCGCCGCCCCACATGCCAATGGAAACCACCTCGCGCAGGTTGATGGTCACCGGCACATCGTCCAGCAGGCGGTTGGCTTCATAAAGCGCCACCGTCTCTTCGTAACGCGGGGCCATAGGATCGATGTTTTCGGGCAGCTCCAGCACCACAGTCGGATTCACCGTGCCCACCCCCAGGCGCAGGGCTGAAAAATCAGGGTCAGTTGGGCGGCGCTCCCACAGGCGAATATCGTTGGCTTCAATCAGGGTGCGCACTTCATCTATTGAGGGGTCGCGCAGCTGACGGGTGCGTTTTTCTTCGTTGCGGAAGCGCTTCAACTCATCCATTTTTATCTGGATCAGGGTGGTGAAGCGCTTGTCCTGGTCTTCCTGGGCTTTTTTTTGGGTGCCGGCCTGGCTCTGATACATGTACAGTGCAGAAAAAATGGACACCCCGGCCATGATGGTGGTCGGCAGCATGGTCCACATGTTGCGGTCCTGCACAAAGGCGAGCAGGGCAATGATGATCATGGAAAGCAGCATGCCCAGGCCGGGTAGAATCATGGCAATGACGCTGCGCGTGCTGATGGGCTGCGGCACCGGCGGGGCCGGCAGGACGATTTTTCTTTCGGGCAGGGGATGCTGCAATCGCGGCGGGCGGTTAAACCGGTCATTCTGCACCGGCTGCCCTCCAGGATGACTGCCCGGTCGGGCGTTGGGCATGGCTCTGTTATCCACCATATGCTCCTTTCTCAATGAACACCCATAGGAAACAATCCCTTTGATTTTGCGGATGTAAAGGATGCTTTCATCATAGCATTAGTCCAAAAAATACGCAACCGGCTGGCCGCTGCGCTTGAAACCCGCCTGTTCAATGACGGCGGGCTGGTGTGGATGAAAAAAAACACTGACCTGAATGAAGATTTGTGACTGCCGGATGAGATTGACGATGCCGATGCGGCCGCACAGCAGGTGCAGAACTGGCTGACTGAAAATCATCACGGCTGATGGAAAGGCAGGTTTCCAAAAGTCGCCTTCCCCGCTGCTTGTCGCAGCGGGGAAGGCGATTTTATTTGGACAGGCCGAGTAAAATGGTGGCCATAATGCCGCCATCCTTGAAATACTGCGCCTCCATGTCTGTGTTAATGCGCATGGTGACGGCAAATTCCACTCGCATGCCATCAGCCCTGGTGGCGGTCACCGCCACGCGTTTCCCAGGCTGCAGAGGGGTCAGGTTCTGCAGGGTGTACCTCTCAGTGCCGTCCAGTCCCAATGAGGCCGCGTTTTGACCGGGCAGAAATTCCAGAGGCAGCACGCCCATGCCGGCCAGGTTGGCGCGGTGGATGCGCTCAAAAGATTCAGCCAGGATCGCTTTCACACCCAGCAGCAGCGGTCCCTTGGCCGCCCAATCGCGGGATGAGCCGGTGCCGTATTCCTTACCGGCAATCACCAGCAGGGGAACGCCTTCCATCTGGTATTTTTGCGCCGCTTCAAAAACGCTCATGTGCTCCCCATCCGGCAGATGGCAGGTAATGCCCCCCTCCACACCGGGCACCAGCAGGTTTTTCAAACGGATATTGGCGAAGGTGCCGCGGGCCATAACCTGGTCGTTGCCACGCCGCGCGCCAAATGAATTGAAATTGGCCGCCTGCTCCCCATGCTCCAGCAGGTAGCGGCCGGCAGTCGAATCAACGGGAATATCTCCAGCGGGAGAGATGTGGTCTGTGGTGACGGAATCGCCCAGCAGCAGCAGCACCCGCGCGTTTTCAATATCAGCCGGCACAGCAGATTTTCCTGGCGATTCAAAGAATGGCGGCGCCTGCAAATAGGTGGAGGCGTCATTCCACGGGTAGATTTTTCCGCTGTCTGGTTGAATCTGATTCCAGGCGGGGCTGCCCTGAAGAACATTGGCATAGCCGGCAATGAATAATTCTGGCTGAATCAATTCATGCAGGAGGTGCTGGATTTCCGCGGCAGAAGGCCAGATATCCTTCAGAAAAACGGCATTTCCAGCGCCATCCATCCCCAAAGGTTCGCGCTCAAGCTGGATGTTCATTGTCCCTGCCAGGGCATAGGCTACCACCAGGGGCGGCGAGGCCAGGTAGTTTATCTGGGTATATGGACTGACCCGGCCTTCAAAATTGCGGTTGCCTGAAAGGATGGCGGCGGCCAGAATTTTCTCTTTTTCCACCACATCCACCACTGCCCGGGGCAGCGGGCCTGAGTTGCCAATGCAGGTGGCGCAGCCATAACCGGCAACATGAAAACCCAGCGTTTCCAAACTGGCCAGCAGCCCGCTGCGGGCAAGGTAATCGGAGACCACGCGCGAACCCGGCGTCAGACTGGTTTTGACATAAGCCGGCACACGCAGTCCGCGGCGCACGGCATTGCGTGCCAACAAACCGGCGGCCAGCATGACCGTGGGGTTGGAGGTGTTGGTGCAAGAGGTGATGGCTGCTAATGCCAGGAATCCATGCCCAACCAGGCTGGTTTGTCCGTGGATGTCCAGCCGGGCCGTACGGGTAAGATCAGCCGGGGCAAGACCGTATCCGCGCTCGTTTTTTGCCCTGGTCAGAGCTGCCCGGAGATTGCTTTGTGCATGGCTGAGCGAGACCCGATCTTGCGGACGTTTGGGGCCGGCCAGGCTGGGCTCGATGGTTGAAAGATCCAGGGTCAACAGGTCGCTGAAAACCGGTTCTGGTGTTTCATCTGTACGGAAAAGATGCTGGGTGCGGTAATACCCTTCAACCAGAGCGATGTGGCTGGCCGGTTTGCCGGTCAGGCGCAGGTATTCCAGCGTCTGCCGGTCTACAGGAAAGTAGATCATGGTTGCCCCGCATTCGGGGGTCATGTTGGCGATCATGGCGCGGTCAGCCAGAGAGAGATGATCGAGACCGGGCCCGCAGACCTCCACAAACTTATCCACCACCCCCTTTTTACGCAATAATTCAATGATGGTCAGGGTCAGATCGGTGGGGGTGGCGCCTTCGGGGAGGGTCCCGCTCAATTTGAGGCCAATAACGTCTGGCGTCAGCATTTCCAACGGCTGACCCATCATGGCCGCCACGGCTTCAATCCCGCCGACGCCCCAGCCGGCCACTCCCAGACTGTTGATCATGGTGGTATGTGAATCCGTGCCGATCAGCGTTTCGGGAAACAGACAAACCTCCCCATTTTCCTCACGGCTGAGAAGGGCCCGGGCCAGGTATTCCAGGTTGACCTGATGGATGATGCCGGTGGCAGGAGGAACCACGCGAAAATTGGTAAAGGCCTGTTCGCACCAACGTAAAAATGCATAGCGTTCCTGGTTGCGCTGGAATTCCAATTCTGTGTTGCGCTTGAGAGCGCCGGGATGGCCGTATTCATTCACCATGATGGAGTGATCGATGACCAGGTCTACCCAAATGGCCGGGTTGACCGTCCCCGGATCGCCGCCGCGAGCCAGCAGGGCGCTGCGCATGGCCGCCAGGTCGTTCATCACGGGCACGCCGGTAAAATCCTGCAGCACCACCCGCCCTGGAAAAAAGGGAATCACCTGCCGGCTGGTTTCCTGCGGCTGCCAGGTGGCCAGGCGGCGGGCAATATCGCCGGCCTGCGCATCAGGCATGCTGCGCAGCACCCCTTCCAGCAGCACGCGAATGGAGAAAGGCAGCCTTTCCCAATAACGCTCAGGCAGACCGGGGATCTGATCCAGTTGATACAGGGTGAAAATCTGACCATTTCTTTCAAACTTTCGTTTGGCGGTTTCCATTCCTTTTTGCATGATATTCCTCCGAAAATTACGACATGGCCGCGCAAACGGCCTGCCCAAATTCGTGCGTGCCCAGCGGATGGGCGTCAGATCGGTCCAGAGCCAGGTCGGCCGTCACCCTGCCGGTTTTGATGACAGCAGCCAGGGCGTTGATCAAAATATCAGCGGCTTGCGTCCAGCCCATATAGCGCAGCATCATCTCGCCTGAAAGGATCAGAGAGGATGGGTTGGCCAGGTTTTTGCCGGCCATGCCGGGCGCGGTGCCGTGGGTGGCTTCAAACACCGCCATCCCCGTGTTGTAGTTGATGTTGGCGCCTGGCGCAATGCCAATGCCGCCAATTTGGGCGGCCAGGGCATCGGAGAGATAATCGCCATTGAGGTTGGTGGTGGCAATGACGCTGAAGGCTTCGGGATTCAATAACACTTTTTGAAAAGCGGCATCGGTGATGACATCATTAACAATGATTTTTCCGGCAGCGCGGGCTTCCTGTTCAGCCTGAGCAGCCGCTTCCTCGCCGGCAGACCGGCGCAGGGCTTCACTCTGGCGGCTGGTGAAGGCGCAATCAGAAAATTCGCGTTCCACCAGGTCATAACCCCAGCTGCGAAAAGCGCCCTCGGTGAATTTCATGATATTGCCTTTGTGCACCAGGGTTACGAAGGGTTTATGGTGTGCGACGGCATACTGCATGGCGGCGCGCACCAGACGTTCGCTGCCAGCCCGCGAGACTGGTTTTAAGCTCAGTCCCAGATCATCCGTGAACCGCAGCCGGGCGGCCATTTGGGGAAAATGTGCTGAAAACAGCTCCAAAAACTGCGCGGACTCGGGTGAATTGGCGGCAAATTCGATGCCGGCATAAAGATCTTCCGTATTTTCGCGAAAGAGAGTGATATCCACTTTCTGAGGCTCGCGCACCGGCGCGATGATCCCTTCAAAATAACGCACCGGCCGCAGGCAGACATATAAATCAAGGTCTTTGCGCAGAGCCACATTCAATGAGCGAATGCCGCCGCCAACCGGAGTGGTGAGAGGGCCTTTGATGCCAATCCTATAGGTTTTGAAGGCTTCGAGGGTGGTGGAGGGCAGCCATTCACCGCACTGGCTGAAGGCAGCCTCACCGGCCTGCACCTGAAGCCATTGAATGGCGCGTTCACCGCCATAGGCCCGCGCCACGGCCTGGTCCATCACTGACCGGGCGGCCGCCCATATTTCAGGGCCAATGCCGTCGCCGGGGATATAAGGGATGAAAGGTCTGGCTGGGATGGACAGTCGCCCGTCCTGGGTCTGGATGATGGTGTGGGTGGGGTCAGATGGATTCATATTCACCTCATGTAGATCGGTCTTTTCTGGCATTTCCAGAAAAATTCCCTATTGACAGGGGCAGCAAAAGTCTCTATACTCTATTTATTATACCGTTTATCGGAACGCTGTACCACAGAGTGGAACAAAATGCAGGCTGAAAAGATACAAACACTGGAAAGGGCAATCCAAATCCTCGACTGCTACACCATCGATCAATTTGAGATGGGTGTGCGCGAGGTGGCCCGGCTGACCGGTCTTTCGGCCAGTGTTTGCAGCCGCCTGATGGCCGCCATGAAAGATGCGGGGCTGCTGACCCAAAACCCCACCACCCGGGCTTATGCCATGGGGCCGCGGGCCTTGCGGTGGGCTGAAATCTACTCGGCCAACCTCGATATCCGGAATGTGGCCCTGCCGGTGATTAACGAGCTGCTGCTTGAAACGCAGGAAACCATTTCCCTTTATATTCTGGATAACGATGAGCGGTTATGTGTGGAGCGCATGGAAAGCGCACAAAATGTCCGCATTGTTGCGCGGATTGGGCGGCGTCTGCCGCTTTATGCTGGCTCAGGAGGAAAAGTCCTGCTGGCTTACCTGCCTCAGCACCGCCAGGAAGAAATCATTCGCAAAACCGATTTCAAGCCTTTCACCTCCAGCACCATCATCGATCCTGAACAACTGCGCAAAGAATTGCGCCAGATTCGCATGCAGGGTTATGCCTTCAGCAATGGCGAATGGGTGGCAGATGCCGCCGGCGTGGCCGCCCCCATTTTCGACCACAAGGGTGATGTTATTGCTGCCCTGACCATTTCAGGTCCTGGCACCCGTTTTACCCCTGAAATCATCCGTCGTCATGTTGCCGCCATTCTGCAGGCTGTCGAACGCATTTCCCGCGATTTAGGTTACATCGGTAACGCCTACAACCAGCCTCAGCAGAATAACCCTCGTTACTGAACGGGGTTGGGTGCTATTCCAGGTATCCAGGCCCCATTCCAGTAATGGGGCTTTTTCTTTTTTCAGGCCATTGTCATCCTTTGGTAAGGAGGAACACAGATTATGTTTATAGCGGATTGTATCGAAGCCCAACTGCCCGGCTGGCGGGACCGGGTGCAGCATCTGCGTGGAAAAAGCGGTGATTTCAAGGTTTGCGATGTCACCGTTTCCCAAATTTACAGCGGTATTCGCGGCGTTCAGATCCAGGTGAGTGATATTTCTTATGTGGATCCTTATGAAGGACTGCGTTTACGCGGCTACACCATTCCAGAATTGCTTGATTTATTGCCCAAAGCGGCGGGTTCGCCAATGCCCCTGGCAGGCGGCCTTTATTATCTGCTGTTGTGCGACGCCCTGCCCACCCGGCAACAGGCTGAAATGGTGGAAGAGGAATGGCGCCAGCGCAGCGAAATTCCAGCATATGTTTGCAATGTCATTCGCAGAATGCCGGCTGGCACGCATCCAATGACCCTTTTTTCGATGGGCATCATGGCCTTGCAACGCGAATCTGTTTTTGCCAAAAAATATGACAACGGCACAGCCCGGGAAGATCATTGGCGTTATTATCTGGAAGATGCGCTGAATCTGACGGCCAAACTGCCCGGCCTGGCGGCGTTTATTTACAACCTGCGTTATCAGGACGGCATCACCATCCCGCCGGATCCTGACCTGGATTGGAGCGCCAATTTTGCCCATATGATTGACCGTTCGGGCAATCCGGATTATCACGATTTATGCCGTCTTTTTTTCTTTCTGCATTCTGATCACGAAGGCGGGAATGTCAGCGCACATGCCACTCATCTGATCAGCTCGGCGCTTTCAGATGTCTATCTTTCGTGCGCGGGGGGCATGAACGGTTTGGCAGGGCCGCTGCATGGCCTGGCCAACCAGGAATGTTTGAAATGGTTACTTGATGTACAGACATATTTTGGTAAAATACCTTCTCAGGAAGATTTACGTCAATACTTAATAGACCAGCTGCGGCACGGCGCGCTTATTCCCGGGTATGGACATGCTGTTTTGCGCACCACCGACCCGCGCTTTACCGCGCAGCTGGCGTTTGCCCGGAAATACATGCCGTCAGATGAACTGCTGCAGCTGGTGGATCTGGTATACCAGACCCTGCCAGATGTGCTCCAGGCTCAGGGCAAGGTCAGCAATCCGTGGCCGAATGTAGATGCCATCAACGGCGCTCTGCAGTATCATTTTGGCGTGAAGGAGTTTGATTTCTACACTGTGTTGTTTGGCGTCAGCCGCATTATGGGCCTGACTGCGCATATTGTATGGGCGCGCGCCTTGCTGAAGCCGATTGAACGGCCAAAATCGCTGACCACGGAAATGCTGGAAACGATGATCCGTAACAGCGGTCATTAAAGGCGGCATGATAACCATTGGGCTTTCACCTGAAAATTTCCCCAATTAATACAGGAAGGCACCCGGTTTTCCTGGCGCAATCATCTTGGAAGGAGTTTTTATTCATGGATAATGGCACTTATCATATTTTTGGCGATAAACTGGTGCTGCGGATACGCAACAACCGGGTTTGCGATACTGTTGAAGAATTGATCAACAGCAGCCTGTTTTTGGACATCTTATCCAAATATGTGCGGCACCTTGCCCGGCAGCAATCCCGGCTGCTGCGCGTCTTTAAGAACGAAGACCATGTGACGCCAGATGAACTGAAAACCATGCAGCAAACCCTGGTGCTGTTGACCAAGCTGCCCTTCGCGCAGGCGAAACGGGTGATCTCTGACAGCGAGACCTTTTTTGAAGATGTGGAATTGTTCAGCGATTTTGTTGAACAGTTCTACAATTTCTGGCGGCGCCTGCACCGCCTGGTGGTCTGCGATTCCATTGGCGACCGTCTGGATAAGCGTCCTTACCGCACGTTCAACGAGACGGTTGAGAAATTGATGCACGTGGTGCGCAGCGCACAGCGCGACATTCAAGAAAACCTCACTGGCGCTCACCCGCGGGTTTACCGCCAGGTGAGCGCAGGCGCCGAAGTGGCCGCCATCACCCTGCCGCGCAAAATTGCCTACCCGAGCAGCGTTTATGATCGGTTGAATGAAATTCTGGTCACCCGCCAGGTGTTGATTTATCCGCCGATGATCTTTAACACCCCCACCAATAAACGCAGCGGGCAGTTTGAGCGCGTGAATGAAAACCCGCTGGAAAAACTGAACATCCAGCCGGATGAATGGCTGTGTTACCCGGCAAAGGTGGGGCCGTTGGTGATCATGGTGTATTTCACCATGCGCTATTTTGAACTGGGCTTTGCCCTGAGCAACCTGTTTGAACTGGCCGATGACGAAGACCTGAAGCGCAAACCGGATGCAGTATATCTTTTTGGCACGCCTGTGGAAGGCGAACATGCTCCGGGGGTGAATGAAACCATCTTCTTTGATGATGAGGAAAATGATATTCTGGTGGCCACCATTCCATACCGCAAGGAATATGGCTATTTTGGCTACCTTAAGAAAATGATTCTCACCCTGCACAATATCAAAATGATGAAAATGGGCCGTCTGCCCTTTCACGGCGCCATGTTCCACATTGTGCTGCGCAAAACCGGCCCGGTGAATGTGCTCCTGATCGGCGACAGCGGAGCGGGAAAATCGGAAACCCTCGAAGCGCTGCGCGGCATCATTGAAGAACAGGTGGAAGACCTGGTGATTGTGGCGGATGACATGGGGTCGGTGGATATTTTGCCAGATGGCCGGGTGGCTGGCTGCGGTACAGAGATCGGTGCCTTTGTGCGCCTGGATGATCTGCAGAAGGGCTATGCCCTGGGCCAGATCGACCGCACCATCATCATGAATGCCGACCAGGTGAACGCCCGGGTGGTCATTCCGGTGACCAAGTTTCAGGATGTGATCCGCGGTTACGATGTGGATTTTGTGCTCTATGCTAACAACTATGATACCGTGGATGAAGCGCACCCGGTGATTGAACGCTTCCAGAGTCCCGAAGACGCCCTGCAGGTGTTTCGCGCCGGCGCCGTGATGAGCAAAGGCACCACCACCACCACCGGCCTGACCCACTCTTATTTTGCCAATATTTTTGGTCCGCCCCAATACCAGGACCTGCATGAGCAAATTGCCCGGCGCTTCTTCAAAACCTTTTTTGAAAAAGGCATTTATGTGGGCGAACTGCGCACCCAGCTTGGGGTGACCGGCATGGAAATGAGCGGGCCGGAGGTTTCAGCGCGCGCTCTGCTGGATATGTTGATGACGAGGAAAAAAAGCGGCGATTAAACCCGGCGGCCGCAGAAAATGCAGTTAAAAAATTCACGAGGCAGGTGCACCCTGCCTCGTGGGTTTGATTGGAAAGGTGAGAAGGTCAGCTTCTTCCTGTGCGGCATTCATCTTTCAAAGCCGTGATCACCCGCAGGTATTCGCGCTCAATGCGTTCCAGCAGGGGGCGGGCATGCACCAACGTGCCAGTGCGGGTCAGGTTTTCCATATCGCGGCACAGGGCAGAAAGGCCGCGCGCGCCCATGTTGGCGCTGTCGCTGCCCAGGTTGGCAGCTGTGCGCCGCAGCAGGTCGGCAGAGCCGCGTTCCAGGGCAGCCCGCATGGTTTCCATCAGGGGCGCGCTGCTTTGCAGGTAAAGGTCAATCAGTTCAGCCAGAAAATCGGGTTCGCCCCTGGCCTGCAGCGAGCGCAGTCCAGCGATATGCTCCCTGTCCAGCGGGTCTTCGGGGAGTATGGTTTCCTCGGCCGGTTCGCTGACCGGAAAACTCAGGCCGCCAGTTTGAGAAATTTCAGGCGGCGTCAGGCTGCGGCGCAGGGCATCCAGCTCGGCGTCATCGCAGGTGAAGCAGCGTCCAAAGGCGGCGGTGAACCAGAAGGTGGCACCGCTGCCCTCTTCGCTTTCCACGCCGATTTGCCCGCCCATCAGTTCCACCAGGCGGTGGGCAATGGGCAGCCCCAGGCCGCTGCCTTCATAGCGGCGGGTGGTGCCGCCTTCGCCCTGGGCAAAGGGCAGAAAGAGCCGGCGGCGGGCAGCTTCAGTAAGGCCAATGCCAGTGTCGCTGACGCTGAAATGCAGGCCCACTTCGGTGTTGTTCAGGCTTTCAAGGCGGGCTTTCACTTTAACTTCGCCCTGGGCGGTGAATTTGACGGCGTTGCTGACCAGGTTTGAAAGCACCTGCTGCAGGCGGCGCGGATCACCCGTCACCCGTTTGGGCAGCAGGGGGTCCACTTCCAGATAAAAAGCCAGACCCTTCTTTTGAGCCTGTGGGGCATATTGTTCCTGCACCGCATCCAGCACATCCTGAAGCTCAAAATCGAGGTTTTCAACCGCCACCTGCCCGGCTTCAATGCGCGAATAGTCAAGAATGTCATTCAGCAGGCGGGTCATCACCTGGGCCGACTCATAGACAATCTGCGCCCAGTCGAGCTGTTCGTCTTTCAGGCCGCTGTCAAGCAGCAGGGCGCTCATGCCAAGGATGGCGTTCATGGGGGTGCGAATTTCATGGCTGATGGCAGCCAGAAATTCGCTTTTCAGGTCGGCTGCCTCAAGTGCCTCATCCCGCGCCTCGGCCAGCCATTTACCCTGTTGAATCAGTTCTTCGGTGTTGGCTTCGAGCTGGCGGATGTGCTGTCTGCGTTCCAGTTCCTGGCTGGCCAGGCGGCTCATCAACAGCAGGGCTTCGCTTTCTGCCTGTGCAAAGCTGCCCGGGTATGGTTTTTTGCTGTTAAAGCTCAGGGTGCCGAAAAGTTTTCCCGCCACATAGAGCGGGCAGCCCAGGTAAGCTTCAATGTGGTTCATTTGATAGGCCGGGTGGATCAGCCACTGGGAGTGTGCAGCGTGTTCAAAGCCCACCGGCATATTGGCTTCCAGCACATCGCGGCAAAACGTGTTTCTTAATGGCATGGTGGTGCCGCGTTCCAGATGTCTCTCGGCTGAAACAGCCTCCACAATCTCGTAAGTATCTTCTTCAACGCGCGAGAGAATGCCGGTTTCAAGGCCAAAGTGGCTGCAGCCCAGTTTCAGCAGCCGCTGCAGGCGGTCGCTGGTATTGAGGGTGGGTTCAGCGGTGATCTCGTACAGGGCGCGAATGAAGGCCTCGCTGCGTTCGCGCGCCTCGGCGGCCTGGTGTTCGTGGGTCACATCCAGCAGAGTGCCGGCGATGCCGGTGGGTTGGCCGTTTTCCAGGGTCAGTGTGGCAAAAACCTGGAACCAATGTGTCTGCCCCGAGCTGTCGGGCATGCGAATTTCATCGCGGCAGTAGAGGCGGGTGACGTGCAGCAGTTCAAACAGGTCGTGCATATGCTGGCGGTCGTCCGGCAGCACATAATCGAAAAAGGACCGTCCCATGATTTCATCGCGCGAAAAGCCGGTGGTTTCCTGCCAGGCAGGGTTGACAAATATCCAGCGCGTGTTGTTATCGAGCTGAAAAATGATCTCCTTGACGCTGTCCATCACCAGACGGTAGCGGGCTTCAGATTGGGCCAGCTCTTTTTCAACGCGTTTACGTTCCACCAGTTCACGCCGCACGCTCTGCACCAGGCGGGTCATTTCCAGCACCTGGCTGGCGGCGGTGGCCATGCTCATGGCCAGGGCAATTTCATCGGGTGAGAAATCTCGCGGTTCGGGCGTGTCGAGGCCCAGGGTGCCAATGAGACGGTTCTGGATCAGCAGGGGGATGATCAGCAGGCCCACCGTGCCGCGGCTGCGCAGCAGGTTGCGGCTGGCGCCCACGCGCTCATCTTCCAGAATATTGCGAATGGCCAGGGGCTGGCGGTGGGCCATCACCCACTGCGTGGCCGGGTTGGCCTCCAGGGGGATCAGTTCACCAATAACCGATGGCAGGCCGGGGGAAGAATATTCAGCCACCACCTTCAACTCATGCTGGTCTTCATCAAGCAGGGCCACCGCCGATTGCGGCGCTTCCATCACCCGCGCCAGTTCGGCGCAGATGGTGGTGAGAACGGCCAGGGAATCGCTGGTGCGCACGGCTTCAGAGAGAATGCGGTTGAACAGCAGGGCTTCTTCCCGGCGGATGTGCTGCTGTTTCACCTGCTGGCTGATATCCTGGGCCAGCAGCATCCAGCTTTCAGGGGCGGTTTCAACCAGGCTCAAGCGAATATCCAGCTCATTGTGTTGAATTTCGCGGATGCAGGCGTTCAGCGGCAGGCTGGCGCCGGCCAGAAAAGCCGGCAGTTCGGGCAGGGGCGCATTTTCATCCAGGTCAAAAAGACGAAAAAAACCGGCGTTGGCTTTTTCCAGTTTCAGAGTGCCTGGCGCAAGCCAGGCGCATCCATGACGGATGGCGGTGATGGGTCCAGCTGGAATTTGGTTCACATTGCACCTCTTGGGGGCTAGTGCCGGGTCTGTTTGTTGCGGATGGTGACGCGCTGCCAGGCTTCGCTGGGAGAAGCCGGCGCGGACTGTTTGTGTTCGTCAGTGCTGAGGTTGTAGCAGTAATCTTCGAGCAAAACCCCCAGCGGGCTGGAGGGGGCGGCGGCGATGGGCGGGGTGCCAAAATTGATGCCGTTCACAAATGCTTCGGGCGAGAACGGGATCACCAGGTCCACCGTCAGTTTGAGGGCGGTTTCGATATCTTTGCGCGCCAGGCCGCGCTTTTCAAAGGTCCAGTTGATGATGGGGCGGACTTTGCTGC
This sequence comes from Chloroflexota bacterium, assembly GCA_029561345.1. Taxonomy (GTDB): domain Bacteria; phylum Chloroflexota; class Anaerolineae; order Anaerolineales; family Anaerolineaceae; genus JAKQJC01. Next base: position 217,529 of record JAKQJC010000043.1, read on the forward strand.
GCGGATAGCCCAGGGTATCGAAAACTTCAAGCGCGGTTGCGGCAGCGCGAATGGAAGCCAGCTCAGGAGACATCACCAGCAGAATGATGTCGGTCGCATCCAGCCCGGCCAGGGTGGTTTCGCGAAAATCGTGCGGCAGATCCATGACGAGGTAGTGATGGGATGATTTGAGGTGTTTCATCACCATGGCCACTTTTTCCCCGTTGATCAGTTCGCCCTGTTCGGGTTTGCGCGGCGCAGCCAGCAGGTTGACCCCGGAAGGGTGGCGGGTCATCACATCGTGAACCAGGTCTGCGTCCAGTTCGGGAACCGGAATCGGCGCCAGGTCAGCCCAGGTGTTGCGCAGCGGCAGGTTAAGCATCAGGGCGTCCTGCCCGGCCGTCAGCACCAGGTCTGTGAGCGCCACTGGCTTGCTCCAAATTTGCGCCAGACCCACCGCCAGGTTGGCGGCCAGGCTGGAAACCCCCACGCCGCCGCGCAGCGAAAACACCCCGATGGCCCGCCCTTGCAAGGCGGCCGCTGCGTCTTCCCTGGCAGCTTCGGCAGCCGTGGAGCCGCGGCGCATCTGCGCTTTGATGCGCGCCTGCAATTCTGCTGGTTGGAAGGGCTTGGTGATGTAATCATCGGCGCCGGCTTCAAACCCCTTGATTTTTTCTTCCAGTGTATCGTTGGCGGTCAGCATAACGATGGGCAGGCGGGCCGTGACCGGGTTGGCGCGCAGCCGCCGGCAGACCTCGTAGCCGTCCATTTCCGGCATCATGACATCCAGGATGATCAGGTCAGGGCGAATATCATTGACTTTGGCCAGCGCCTTGGGCCCGCTTTCGGCGGTGAAGACCTCAAACCCGGCCTGAGCCAGGGTGGCGGCGATGACTTTCAGGTTTACCAGGTTGTCGTCAACGGCCAGAATTCGTGATCCCATAGTCCACTCTCACTTTACCAGTTTGATGATACTGTTATTGTACATAAAAAAGCGGATTAGCACAAAGGTTTTGATGGGCCCAAGTTAATCTATGCGATTAAAACAGGCGGCCTCCGTCACCAGAGGCCGCCTGTATGGTGTTCATTTGCAGGAAAAGACTCAGTTTTCCAACGAGAAAATGGGGCGCATCTCGCCAACCACCAGTTTGCGCCAGTTCAAGACTGGTTTGCGCGGACCAAAATCGGCCAGGGCTTGCAAATCGGCTTCGCTGAGCACGCCGAGCTGGCGCAGCACTTCAAGGGCCACAGCCGGAATCGCGCGGCCTTTCAGGTCGCCATCAGAAATTTTGATGGCCACACCCAGGCCAGGCGAACCCGCGCCCAGGGCGCCGGGCATGATGGCCATGCCCTGGAAGCCTTCGGCGCCGCCTTTGGCGGTGACGCGGCCAGAGAGGGCCGCCATCAACATGGTATCAAAGCGGCCCGGACCGCCCACCATGTCGCCGTTGGCCATCATGGCGCTGGTGATGCGCTGGCAGGCCGCCGCGCGTGCCGGAGCCAGGTTGGATGGGTCCGCCAGGCGGGCATAGGCCAGGGCGGCGTTGCGCAGGGGCATGGCATGCACCGGCGCCGAGCAGCCGTCCACACCCATTTCGATCGCTTCGGGTTTCATATCTGACATTTCAGCGATGGTTTGCAGGATGATTTTCTGCAGGGGGTGTTCAAGGTTGATGTAATCTTCGTGTGAAAAACCGCGCAGGGCGGCGTGCGAGAGGAAGCCGGTGTGCTTGCCCGAGCAGTTATGGCGGTTGGGGGTGGGGGTTTCACCGCGCGCGCGCATGGCATGTTCCGTGGCTTCGTCCATCGGCCAGTGGGTGCCGCAGAGCAGTTCGCTCTCTTTCAGCTTCACTTTTTTCTGGATGCCGCTGACCACATTGAAATGTTCATCGGTGCCGGAATGGGAGGCGCACATGATGGCCACCTCGCGTGGGGTGAGTTTAAAATGCACATCGCCCTCCGCCTCAATGAAGGGCAATGCCTGGAAGGGTTTGGCTGAGCTGCGCATAAAAGTCACCAGGTCTGGGTTCCCATAGGAAGCCACCAGGCTGCCGCAGGCATCCATCACTGCCAGCGCCCCAAAATGCACAGATTCAACGATATTTCCGCGGGTTAATTCAAGCAATGGAACGGTTCCAGTCATTCTAGTTCCTCATTTTCTTCTTTTTCCAATTCCAGTTCGTCTTTTTCTTTGGGTTCTGCTTCAATGACGGCTTCTTCAGCCGGCAAAGCCAGGTAACGGCGCTGGTAATAGTGCAGCAGACCCCAGCGCAGGCGGTTCTTGAACAGTTCTTCGCGCCCTTCAGGGATGATCAGGTTGCGATAGAAGCGCGGAATGAGGGTTTCGGTGGCCTCTGGGGCCGCCTTGTGGGCGGCCAGGTCTTCCAGGGCTTCGTGCATTTCGGTGAGCAGACTGATCTGCTCCTGCACCTGCTGGGCGGTCACCAGGCCGGTGCGCCCGCCCACCATCAGATAGTTTTGATAGGGCGGGGCCAGCAGGCTTTTGAGGGCGTCGATCCAAACGGGAAGGTTGGCGTTGGAGAGGAAAGGCGGCTGCCCGGGAATGACAGCATCTCCGATGAAAACCACGCCAGCTGCCGGCGCCACCACCCACACGGCGCCTTCGTGGGAGCCGGGGTGATGTTCAAGGGCGATGGGCTCATCATCCCAATAGAGGAGCATGCGCTGGCTGAAGGAGATATCTGGCGGGGTCCAGCGGATGTTGCCCAGGCCGTTGCAAAGCTCCCATTCGGCGCCGGTTTGCACATCCTGGAACTTGAGTGCGGTGGGTCGGTTGCGGAAAATATCGCAGGTGATCTCGTGAGCCACCACCGTGCATTCCATGGCGCGCGCGCCAATGGAACGATCAATGTGGGCGTCGAGGCTGACCACCATGCGTTCCACGCCGCCGCCCAGGTTCAGCAGCCCGCCGCGCCATGAGCGCACATCTTCAGGCCGGGGCGGTGCGTCAATCAATAACAGGCCGTGAGGTAAGCTGATGGCGCCCAGGGTGACGCCAATGAAGCCTGTTTCCAAATAAATGCCCTGTGCAATTTCGTGCATAGATGCTCCTCAAAAGTTTAGCGATGTTCGGCCACGGGCAGATTGAAGGCAAAACGGCTGCCGATATCCTGGTGGCTTTCCACCCAGATTTGTCCGCCGTGCGCCTGCACGGCCAGTTTGCAGAAGGCCAGGCCCAACCCAAGCCCCTTGGGAGCATTGGGAGAGGTCAGGCGGGTAAATTTTTCAAAGATGCGTTCCTGGTCGGCCTGCGGAATGCCCGGCCCGGTGTCTTCGATCCACATTTGCAGATAAGGACCCACGCGCTGCGCGCCAATGCCCAATTTGCCGCCAGAGGGGGTGTATTTGGAGGCGTTTTCCAGCAGGTTGATCAACACGCGCCGGATCATGTCTGGATCCACCCACAGGCTAGGCAGCTCTTCAGGTACTTCGGTTTTGATGCTTTGCTGTTTGCCGTCTGCCATCATGCGCACCGCTTCCACGGCATCGTGGATGAGGGTTTGCGGGGCAATCAGTTCCTGGTTGCTGATGGCCTGACCGGCTTCCAGCCGACGGATATCGAGCAGAGAGCTGACCAGGCGCTGCATGCGCTCGGTGGAGCGGTTGGCAATGGCCAGCACGGAGGTCAGCGAGTGATCTTGCTGGGGCAGCATATTATTGAGCAGTTCCAGGCTGGAGACAATGTTGGCCATGGGTGAGCGCAGGTCGTGATATACCATGGCAATCATGTCGTCCTGCAGGGTGGCCAGCTTTTTGCGTTCTGAAATGTCGCGCAAAATCCATTGAATATAATCGCTGCTGTCGAGCTGGGCGCGGTGAACGTGGATTTCAATGGGAATCTGATTTCCCTTGTTGGTGCGCAGCTGAGATTCATAGGAAATGGTGCCGCTCTGGGTCAGGCGGCCGTAATTATCACCCAGCTTGGCGCGGTTCACCTGGTGCAGGTCTGAAATGGACATTTTCAACAGGGTGGCGCCGTCGTAGCCGGTCATCTGCTGGGCCTGACGGTTGGCTTCCTGAATCCGGCCGCGCCAATCGGTGATTAAAATGGGGTCAATGCTGTCTTCAAACAGCTCGCGGTAGCGGCGGTTGGTGGCCTCAACGCGCTCATAGAGCTGGGAATTATTGATGGCCACGCCGGCCAGGCTGCCGATGCCGGTCAGCACCAGCAGGGCTTCAGAGGTGAGGCTGCTGGGCGGCGGGTTGATCACCTCCAGCACACCCAGAATGTGGCCGTGGGCATGCACCGGCGCGCACAGCAGGGCATGCACTTCCAGCCCGGTGAGCTGATCGGCAGAGCGGGCCGGAACGGAGTGAACAATCACGCCGCGGCCGTCGGCCGCCACCCTGCCCACCACGCCCCGGTTAAGGGGGATGGAATCGCCGATGAGGTGCTGGGCCTGGCTGCCGGTGGCGGCACGGAACACCAGTTCCTGGTGGGTGTCGTCAATCAGGGCCAGCAGGGCCACTTCGGTTTGCAGGGCATGGTTGGTCTGGTCCAGAATGCGCTGCAGCACTTCTTCCTGGCGCAGCGAGGCATTGAGCGCCACCGCGCCTTCAGCCAGGGCGGTCATCACCCGGGCTTTGCGCTGGCTTTCGTCGTAAAGGCGGCTGTTCAACACCGCCGAGCCCGATTGGTCGGCGATGGCCTGCATCAGCAGCAGATGGTCAAGGCTGAAAAACCCCGGCTGTGGATGTACCACCGTCAGCACGCCCACCAGGCGCTCGCGGGCCATCAGCGGCACGCAGATGGCCGATTTAGCTCCGCTGCGCTCCATGGCGTCGTCAGGGCGGCGCAGCCAGCGCCGGTCGCGGGAAGTATCGGGGAGCAGGGCGGGTTTTTGATTTTGAATGACCCATCCGGCCAGGCCGCGCTCCACCGTCTCACGCAGCTGCTGCGGCGTGAAATTGATTTCACGGGTCTCATGAATTCCGGCCACGTCCACAGGCTGGCCGCGGTCGTCGAGCACCACAATGGTGCCGCGCTCAGCGCCCACATTGCTAAGGGAAAGCGACAGGATGTTTTTTAACACCGAATGCAGGTCGAGGGCACCTGCCAGCTGCCGGCTGATGTTATAAAGCAGTTCAAGGGAGGCGCGGGTCTGGTCAGTCATAGATACCCCTTCTTCCAGAAAGGTCTGGCACCTGCTGGCAGAATTGCAAGCCCTCTGAAGGAATTAAAACAATAAAGACACATGGGTCAATCATCATGGTGTAAGTAGTATAGCATAAAAAAACGGCTCCCGCCAAATCATCCAACAGCCTGACAGGACGATAAAAGTGAAGGTTTTTATATGACAAATAGCAACATTTTACTTTTTGCGCCAGAAATGCAGCACCATCAGGGTTGTCAGCGACACCCCCAGGGTCACTCCCAGCATGCCCAGGGTCTGGCGCGGATCAAAGGGCAGGGTGCGGCTGCCTTCGAGCATGGGGGGCTCTTCCGGGTTGAGGTAAGCATACAGCGCATCGAGGGCGGGGGTTTGCAGGCCCGAGCGCCGCGCCAGAATGCGAAATTCATCGGCAATCTGGCGCATTTCATCGCGGGCGGCGTTGGCGTGGCGCGCCAGCATCAGGCGGGCGCTTTCGCGTTTGAGCGCGTGGTGCAGCACAAATACCAGCAGGGGCTCTGGCAAGGCCAGCAAGACCCGGTAGCGCAGCGGGGTGACGGGAATGGAGAGCCGGTCCAGCACCTGAAAACCTTCGCGAATGGCGCGCACCATCAGCAGCAGCCCGTCGCGGGTGTTGGCCAGGCGGGTGTTGTCGCCGCCAGCCAGATAAAGCGCGTTGGCCACCGGGCTGACGAGGGCCACATGCGTTTTCAGCCAGGCATCCATCTGGGTCTGGTAAGCCACCGGCAGCCCGGCACCGGCCAGGGCCAGGCCAATGGCTTCGAGGCGCGGGGTGATGCGCCCGTGCACTTCGCCCAGGGTGGTGGGCTGGGCTTCGCCTGCCAGCTGGTAGTGGATGACATCCCCTTCGCGGGCGCCGCCGGCCCCCGGAAAACCGAGGACGACGCGGCTGTAACCCACAGCCTGAATGTACTCTGCGGGGCCGGCAGCATTGTTAATCATAAAAACAATGCTGGGCGTGCCGCGGTTGGCTGCCAAAACTGGTAGAACAGCATGCACCTGGTTTTTACGCACCAACACCAGAATGACGTCAAACACGGCTTCTGGCGGCAGCGCATCGAGCACGGTGACGGCAGTTTCTGATCGCTCGCCGGTGGCTTCATTGATAAGAACGATGCCGTCGCGGCAAAGCGCTTCGTAGCGTTTGCCGCGCGCCACAATGCTGACATCATGCCCGGCCTGCTGCAGTTTGGCTGCATATAGACTGCCCAAGACACCGGCGCCGTAAACACAAATTTTCATAAGGCCTCCCATAAAAAACGGGTTCGTTTTACCTTAAAAACCCGGAATTTGCGGCTTACTGGCTTGACAGATATTAAAGATGGGATATAGTCGGATAAGAAGGTCATTTTTAAGTCAGCCAGTGAGGTTGGATGATTGCGTTCACTTTTCCCATTTTAACCCTATTATACCTTGTTATGGCCGGCGGATTGGTGGTTCACTATGTGAGGCACCGCCAGCCCAGCAGTTTGCTGGTTCTGCTGGTGGTGGCCGGCCTGATTTTTGACAGTGTGGTGATTTGGGCAGGCGCAAGCCTGGGCATATCACCCATGCTGGAACTGCTGAATCGCGGACGATATTTGATCAGCGCGGTGCTGGTGCCACTGCTGTTTATTGTGGCTGCCCAATTTGCGCTGCGGGCTGGCATGACCTGGGCTTCGGAAGGCCTGGTGCGGGTGATGGAGGTGGCCGCTGGTCTGCTGATTCTGGCCGGTCTGGCGGCTTTCAGCGTTCAGGTTGTTGAGCCCATCACTTATGAAAACCTGCTGCGCTATAAGGTGAATCACCAGCTCACGCCTTTGTGGGCGGTGCCAGTGAAGATCCTCATTTCCATTCTCACCGACCTGTTTTTTGTGGTTCTGGGATATTTCTTCTGGCGTAAATATCGCTGGCCCTGGCTGGGCGCCGGCGCCGTGATGACTTTTGTGCTGACAGCTGTGCCCGGCCCGGCTATATTTATTGCGGAGGCGGTTGGCGAAGCGCTGCTGTGCGCCACCCTGGTGGCCACAGATCATTTTCTGATTCACCGCGCCCAGCCCCAAAAAACGTGACTCTTGCACCAGCCCGGGGTTTCATTCACTGTATGGATCTAATTGAACATTTGACTGCCAGTTTCGTCCATGTCTGATTACCCACCAGAGGCTCAGGCTGCGTTTGCAGCTACCGAAAAAGCGATCCGGCAAAATTCACGCACCTTCTATTTTGCCACCGCCTTTCTTGCGCCCCGGGCCCGCCAGGCGGTCCGGGCGTTATATGCTTTTTGCCGCGCCACCGATGACCTGGTGGATCGCGACGGGGCCACCCTGGAAGAGCTGGCACGCTGGCGGGCGCAGGTGCATTTGCCGGCCAGCAAACAGGCCGATCCCATGTTGATGTGCTGGGCGCTGGTGCGGGAAAAATTTGGGGTGGATCCGCGCTACGAAGATGAGCTGATTGACGGGGTGGCCATGGATGTGCAGCCGCGGCTTTACCCCACCTGGGACGACCTGAGCGATTACTGCTACCATGTGGCCTCCACGGTGGGGCTGCTTTCGATCCCCATTTTGGGCCTGGCCAAACAGGCAACCCTGGACGAAGCCCGCCCTTTTGCCATTCAACTGGGCATTGCCCTGCAGCTTACCAATATTTTGCGCGATGTGGGAGAAGACGCCGGCCGCGGACGCATTTACCTGCCGCTGGAAGATTTAACCCGTTTTGGCCTGACCCTGGCGGATATTCAGGCGAGAGAAGTGGATGAACGTTTTGCGGCGTTAATGCGTTTTGAGATCAACCGGGCGCGCAGCTTTTACCGGACGGCCCTGCCCGGGCTGGCCATGCTTGCGCCGGCGGCTCGCCTGGGGGTGGGTGCGGCAGCCTTGCTTTACCAGGCCATTCTGGACGAGATTGAGGCCATCGAATATCAGGTGTTCACCCGGCGCGCCCACACCTCCACCTGGCGCAAGGTGATGATGATGCCAGGAATCATGGCTGCCGTCAACGGCATCCGGCGTAAAGACGGCCGCAGTTGAAACAGGTAAGATCGGAGCCCTCTGCAGATGTTTGGCAGGGGGCTTTTTGTTTTAAAAGCTTGACAGAGGGGATTTTATATGTTATTAATAACATATGTACATATTAACCCTGATACAGGGAAGGTTGGACCCGCTTCAAGCGGGCCGGAGGTGATTGCCATGAAACCCATGCTGGAAATGATCAAGCTGCTGCGCAATGAAACAGGCGTTGGCGTGATGGACTGCCGCAAGGCGCTGGAAGAGAGCGAAATGGATTATGACCGCGCCCTTGCCGCTTTGCGTGAAAAAGCCGCCCTGAAAGCCGCCAAGCAGGCTGACCGCCAGGCGCTGGAAGGCAGAATTGAGCTGTATTCCCACAGCAACGGGCGCATTGGCATCATGGTAGAGGTGAACACCGAGACGGAATTTGCCAGCCGCTCAGAAATTTTTCGCCATTTTGTTCACGAAATGGCCCTGCAAATTGCCGCCGCCGCCCCGCTTTATGTGCGTGAGGCAGATATCCCCCAGGCGGTGCTGGACGAGGAAGCCGGCGCGGCTGCGGATAAAGCCCGCCAGGCCGGCAAACCCGAGCGGCTGATTGAAAGAATTGTTGAGGGCGCGCTGGAAAAATACCGCGACCGGCATGTGCTGCTGCGCCAGCCCTATATCCGCAACGAGGAGATGACTGTGGCCCAGCTTTTAAACCAGGCCGTGCAGCAGACGGGGGAAAATATCCTCATTCGCCGTTTTGTGCGCTGGGAAATTTGCCCTGAAACATAGGAAAACCAGTCTGAAAGGTAAAAAAACCGGCGCCGGGTGCATTCCGGCGCCGGTTTGGGTTTGGCTCAGGCTTTTTTGCCAGCCTGGTCCATCAATTCCTGACGATGCTTGCGGTAGGTGACGATGGGCCGGTCTTGCACAATGGGCTTTTCATTCATCTTTGCTTCCGATTTTGGCGGCCGCTGAGTGACCACCACCCTTTCATCCTGTTTGAGGATGACCCGGCTGGAAAGCAGGGTGAGCAGGTTGAACAGTTCGCGCAGCAGCGGCACCCGCACCATGCGCTGGTAATAGCGCAGGTAAAACAGGGTGTGGTTCTCATCCACTGGCACAAAGGAAACGACAATGCGCATGTTTTCGCTGATGCGGTTCATCCAGATATTGGGGAAAATGAAGCGCAGGAAGGGCGGGCGGGCAGGCTCTGGCAGGTCGCCGGGGCGCAGGGCCACATGGCTGCCGTCGTCCACTTCGTTATAAACCCAGATATCCATATGCTCGCCATCCAGCTTGACCAGGGGCCCGTTGGAGAGGGTGCGGTTGCCGCGCCCGATGGTGGTATCGTGGACAAAGGCCAGGTGGAACACATCGAGCTGGTTTTCGATGGCGCGGGAGTAATGCACCGGCCAGACGGCCTTATCCACCATGTAGCTGAAGCCGTCTTCCAGGTCGTCAAAAAAGGGCAGAGGCGGGTAGGTTTCACGCGGCTCGCCCCACCAGATCCAGATGAAATGATGCGCCTCGCGGGTGGGGTAGGTTTTCACTTGCAGGGCTTTGGGGGTTTGGGCAGCTTTGCCATTGGCTGGAACCAGCTGGCAGCGCCCGCTGCTGTCAAATTCAAAGCCGTGGAAGGGGCATTGAATGTGGTTATGCACGATCTTCCCGATGCGCAGGGCGCAGCCGCGGTGGGGGCAAAGATCGGCCATGCAGCTCACCTGACCCTGATCATCGCGCCAGAAGACCATTTTTTCACCCAGCCGGGTGACGCCAACCGGCCGGCCGGCTTTGACTTCGCTTGAATCAAGCACTGCATACCATTGATCGGGAATCATGCTGTCTCTCCTTGTGCGGGGTTAAAACAGGGTCAGCTGCTCTTCCTGGAGCCAGCCGGTGAATTTGCTGCGCTTCCAGGGGTTCTTTTGCCAGCTCATATCCGGTTCCGGCAGGTTCACAGCCTCGCGCGCGGTCAGCCAGCGGGGAATGGGCATATCGCGGCTGCCGCCGGCGGCAGTGATCCAGCGCAGCTTGCGCAGCCCATCCACCGCCAGGGCCAGGTCGAGGGTGGTGCGCACATCCTGGGCCACATATTGCAGCACCAGGTCGCGCTTGCCTTCCTTCCAGTAGCGCGGAGCCAGGTCGCCGTGCATGCCCTCGGTTTTGCCGGGCAGTCCCATGCCCTTGGCGGCTTTGTCGAGGCCGATGGCAAAGCCTTTGAGGCAGAACACGTGGAACATCATATCCACATGGTTCCAGGCCAGGCTGCGGCAGTCCTGCAGGCGGCCGCTTTCTTCCGCAAGGATGTCAAAATCAAACCCCAGACCGTTCCAGGTGAGCAGGGTGTGGGTGGCGGCGGTTTGCTTGAGAAAATCGACCATTTCGGCAGCCTCGCGGCGGGTCATGCGCTCAGAGGGGCTGCCGTCGGGATTTTTGCCGAACCAGACGCGCGGCTGCTGCCCCTCAAGGCAGGTGGCGGCACAGGTGATGCCCAGAGGGCGGGCGCTTTTCCAATCTTCAATACCGTCGGGCAGGGGATTGGCTATTTCAATATCAAAGGCGCAGTAAGGGGACATGGTTTTTCCAGTTCAAGAAAAATGGAGCGCGGCGCAAAGAAAACGCCCCGGCTCAAGTTAATTATACTGGAAAGCGCAAAACAAGAAAAAGGCTGCCGCATCAGATGTCTGCAATTTTGCCGGGAAGCTTTGAGTCTGGTGCGATAACTGGTATAATTCACGCGGTTGGGGAGTAGCTGCCTGCCTTTGGGCAGGATGGACTGTCGACATACCGGAGGCCCCCTCCCGGCAGCCCAGCAGGCATTGTTTAGCGAGACCAACACAACAAGGGTTGTGTTGGTCTTTTTTTTTGCCAATCCAGCCAGTTTTGCCACAAAAGGAAAAAAAGAGAGATTTTTATGGAATTTATCACTGCCTGTTTGATCGCCATAGGCCTGGCCATGGATGCTTTCGCCGTCTCATTGGGGGTGGGCACGGCGGGCTGCGCCCCCAGCCGGCGCGCCAAGCTGCGCATGGCCTTCCATTTTGGCTGGTTCCAGGCCATGATGACGGTCATCGGCTGGCTGGCCGGCGCCACCATCGCCACCTTCATCGACGGCTTCGACCACTGGATTGCCCTGGGCCTGCTGGCTTATGTGGGCATCAATATGATCCGCGCGGGTTTGAACCCTGAAATGGAAAGCTACCCCTGCGACCCCACCCGCGGGCGCACCCTGGTCATGCTGAGCGTGGCCACCAGCCTCGATGCAATGGCCGTGGGTTTGAGCATGGCGATGATCAAGAGCGAAATTGTCATGCCGGCCATCATCATCGGCGTCATCACCCTGGGGCTTTCGGGGTTTGGCCTGGCGGCCGGCTCCAAATTGGGTGAAAAATTCGGCAAGAAGATGGAAGTGGTTGGCGGGATTATTCTTCTCTTCATCGGCCTGCGTATTTTGATCACCCATCTTTTTCCGGGCGTCATTCTTTAACCCCCATTCGTTCACCATTAAAAGCGGCGCATCACATGGATGCGCCGCTTTTTAATTCAATGGGCAGTCTGTTCAGGCCTTGGGTTGAGGAGCCGGGCCGGCGGGCGGCTGGGCATTGCGGTTTTCCGTCATGCTCTGGCGAATCTGCTCGCGCAGGCGGTCAGCTTCGGGGCTGGTTTTGCGCGGCGCGGTCTTGTTCAGATCCACGCCCAATTTATCCGAGAGCAGCAGGGTGAGCAAGCCTTCCATCACATTGCTGCTGGAAGCGCTGCCGCCTTCGCCGCCGCTGTTGACCACCACTCGGGGCACCACGTCAATGTTGGCCGCCTGCACGGCTTCGGCAAAGCGGGTGAGCACCTGCTGGGTCACCTGGAACTGCGGACCGCCGTAAGCGGCGACCTGTTCTTCGATGGCGATGGCCTGGGCAATACCGGTGCGGGCGATGCGTTCCGATTCGGCTTCGGCCATGGTGCGGATCTGGGCCGCCTGCTGCAGGGCGCGCTGGTATTCAGCCTTACCGTAGTTGGACTGCACGGTGATGCCCAGTTCTGATTCGGTGATGTTGCGCTGCTGTTCGGCGCGGGCCTGGGTTTCGCGCAGTTCGCGTTCCTTGGCGGCAGCCGTTTGCTGGCGTGAATATGTTTCAACCTGCTCAACCGCGATCTGGCGCGAGCGCAACTGGTTCAGGATCATTTCGATCTGTTCATCGCCCACATCCGTGCCGGGGGTGCCGATGAGCACTTCTTCCAGTTCCAGGTTGTAGTGGCTGAACTTTTCCTTCATTTCCTGGCTGGCAATGTTTTGAATTTCACTGCGTTCCTGAATGAGCTGGATGAGGGTGCGGGTCTGGCCGATGTTTTTGAAATAAGCCGAAACCATTGGATCGAGAGTCTGTTCAATCAGGCTTTTCACGTCGCCAAAGCGCTGAATGACCAGCGGAGCTTTTTTATAGTCGATATGAATCACCACCGAAAGCGGCAGTGAGGGTTCAAAAGCATCTTTGGTGATGAGAGACACTTCGGTCAGGTTCTCATCAAACTTGTGCGAACCCACTTCTGAGCGGATCCATTTGAGGATGACGTTGGTGGTGGGCACCATCACCATTTTGCCGGCATAAGTGTTGAAGGCATATTTGCCGGGCAGCATGGGTTCGCTCCACACGCCGCGGAAGCCGCGCTGCACCAGTTCGCCGTGACGGTATTCTGCGCCAGAGAGGTCTTCACCGGCCGTGCCGTTGTAAGACACCACCACGCCCACCATGCCCACTTCCACAATGGTCTTGGGGATCATCTGGACGGTGGAAAACAGGCGGTTGAGGTAATAGGTGCCTTCCACCAGCACCTGCAGCTGGCGGCCGCGCAGGCCGCCAGCCTTCAGGAAGCGGTCGGGCATCTGGAAGTTGTTGTGGTAGGTTTCATTGTTGGCCGGATCTTCACCAACAATGGGCGCGATGATTTCGCCAGCCGGCAGGGAGGGGCCGTCGTGCACGGTGACGATGCCCACCAGGTCGTCCGAATCTTTGATGACGATGGGTGAAAAACCGCGGCGCTCGGCAATCACGCTGGTCATCGACTGGATGACCGTCTCTTCAGCGCGGCTGAGGGGCAGCAAATACACCCGTTCCTCGGTGATGACGATGAACTGGGCCAGGTTGATGGCATAGGTGCCTTCGCGCAGGATCTGGCGCTGCGGGCCTTTTTGACCGCCGTTGTTCAGGAAGGCGCGCACGTCTTCAAAATTATTGGCGGTGGTGTTGGAGGCCAGGGTTTGCATGGGGCTCAACGGCTGGCCGTCGCGGGCAAACACGTACCCGATTTTACCCTGGGGAATGGTCACCAACGGCGCGATGTGCACGACGAACTGAATGGGCATCAGGTAGTGCAAACCACCGCGCAGCACTTCAGGCTGGTAGCCGGCTTCATTTTCGAGTGCGATGAAGCCGCCCTGGACGGATTTCTGGCCAAAGCGTTTTTCAACGATGCCAATACGGTTGTTGGGGATGAAACGGATGCCCGATAGGGCCAACCCCGCCACCGCAATCAGCAGAATAACCAGAAAACCTATCAAAATACTGATGAACGGCATAGTGTACCTTTCGAATAAAGATGGATACGATAAATTGATTATAGCCCCGAGGAGCAGGAATGGGGAGAGGTAATCGCCCTGGCCAGGCCGGTAGATAGGCTTTGATAGGAAGTGAGGGCAAAAGAAAGGGCCATCTGCTGAAAGATGGCCCTGGCGGGTTAACTTTGGGCGGTTTTGGCGCCGGGTGCCGGCAGGCGCACCTGCATGGCAAAGAAGAAATTGACCACCGCGATGCAAGCACCGAAGATGAAAACGGCCTGGAAGCCAAAGGTGTTCCACAGGTAGCCGCCCAGCAGAGCTGCCCCAATGGAAAAAATATGATCAATGGTGAGGCCGGCGGTGAGGGCCGGCTGCACATGGGTGGGATGCACGGCTGTTTTCTTCATGTAGGTGGAGCGCGCCATGCTCACCGACATCAGCATCTGGTCCAGCAGGTAGCAGACGATCACGATGGCGAGAGCCGCATTTTCAGAGAAGAGGGTGGTGCTGAAGCCGTAACCCAGGCAAACCAGCACCAGCGCCACGGCTTCGGCGGCCAGCACGGTGCGCTCGCCCAGGCGGTCCACCATGCGCCCCAAAAAAGGCTGGAAGAGAATGCCGATCACCCCGCCGACGGTCATCAGGGTGGCCATGATGGAGGTGGGCTGCTTGAACACGGTCACCAGCACCCAGGGCGCAAAGGTGATGAAAAGCTGCTTGCGCGTGCCGTAGAGCACCGAAAGAATGTAAAACAGCGTGTATTCCTTATGGAGCTGCAGATAGGGTTTGCGCACCAGGTTCTTTTCGGGCTGCATGAGGAACATCAGCACGGCAGCAATGGTCAGGCCAATGGCGGCCAGGGCAAAGGTGTGCTGGAAGGTGAAGCCCAAAAAGCGGAAGCCCAGGAAGACGATGAAGCTGCCCATGATGGTGGCCAGGTTGCGCAGGGCGTTGAGCTGGCCCAGGCGCTGGCCGGTTTTGCCTTCGTGCGCCAATTCCATGCCGATGGTGGTGGCCAGGGGCATGAAGAGGTGCTGGCCCATGCTGTAAATGAATAGCCAGATCACCATCACGCCGTAGGAAACCGAAAAGAAACCCACCAAAGCAGCGCCGGCGGCCGCCAGCCCCAGGGCAAAGACGCCCAGCCGCCGGCTGCACAAAAACCACAGCGCCGCCGAAACGAACACCACCAGGAAGCCCGGAAGTTCGCGGGGAAACTCCAAAAAGGAGCGCTGGAAGCTGTCGAGCGTGAAAGTTTCGTTGAGAAAGTTGTTGAGCGTGGAATCCATCATGCTGTAAGCCATGCCCAGCACCAGCGAGGCGATGGCAAACAGGAATAATTCACGAGGCATCTGGCGCAGACGGTTGATTAAGGCGTTCACGGGGTCCATCCTGGATCAGAGATAGGATTAATGCCCCCCAAGTATACCGCAAAAGATATCAAAACCGCCCTTCCGAAAAAAATGGAAGGGCGGCGGATAAATATCACAGCTCCAGACAGGCTTCGGCGGCCAGCCAGAAAAGTTTCTGGCGCACCGAGGTGCGGCTGACCCAGTCGCGTCCATCCCAGGCATCGGGAATGACCACGTCGCCACCGTACAGGATCTGGCCAAAGATGATGCGGCGGAATTGGGCCACGGCAAAAAAGGCCGCAGCTTCCATTTCCACGGCGGTGCAGCCTTCGGCGCGGCGGGCCGAGGCCTTGGGGGCGGTTTCGCGGTAAATGGCATCGGTGGTCCAGGTTTTCATCAGAAGGTATTCCACTCCGTGGCGCTGCAGCACGGTTTCGATGGCTTTCACGCCCTCCGGCGAGGGGACAATTTCGCGGGTGGGCGGCAGGTAATGGTAGGAGGTGCCTTCGTCGCGCACAGCACTGGTGGGCACCAGCAGGTGCCCCACGGCAATGTTCTTATCCAGCACGCCGCAGCCGCCGCAGGCAATGAATTTGCGCGAACCGCGGGCAATCTGCTCTTCCAGAATGGCGGCTGCCAGCGGCGCGCCAACGCCGGGATGCAGCACAGCCAGGCGCCGCCCGGAAAGTTGAATTTCGTAAACCGGATGATCGCCCATTTCAGAATGAGAAACCGCCACCTGGCGGGCCTGGCCGCTGCTGACCAGTTCATCAATCACATCTTGAAAGAAACAAATCACGGCATGTTCGGGCACGTCCATGGTTTTAATCAGACGCGAGGGCTCCAGAATGCCTTCGGGGGTGGAATCAAATTCAAGAATGGGGTACATGGGCGCGTCCTTTGGATGATCATTTTATTTGAGGATGAATGCTGGCGATATTTTATCAGAGAAAACCTGCTTTGGATGCAGTAAAATGATAAAATAAATGGGCAAGCTTGCACCTGTGCATCCGGTCAGGAAGAGGCGGATGGGCCTGTGTTTTGCAAAAATTAAGAAAGCAGATCAGGGGTGCGGGGCAGCCCGCCTTATTTGCCCATGTTTGAGCTGTTATGCCGTTCGATTGGATAAATGGATGACAAACTACATTTACTTTGGCGATAATCTTGAACTTTTGAGGCGCATCAGCGATGCATCCATCCCGCTGATTTATATTGATCCGCCGTTTAATTCTGGAAAACAACAGTCCCGCACCCAGATAAGGACAGTTCGGGACCCCGAAGGCCGCCGGAAAGGGTTTATGGGTTCGTCGTATCGAACAGAAGAAATCGGCACAAAACAATATGCCGATACGTTTGATGATTACGAAGGATTTATCAGGCCGCGCCTTGAGGAAGCCTACCGGGTTCTTGCGCCAAACGGCAGCCTGTATTTTCATATTGATTACCGTGAAGTGCATTATTGCAAGATCTGGCTGGATCAAATTTTTGGCCGGGACAGTTTTATTAATGAAATTATTTGGGCTTACGATTACGGCGGCAAACCGCGTAAAAAATGGCCGGCCAAACATGATAATATTCTTTATTATGTAAAAAATCCGGATGATTACGTTTTTAATGTGGACGATATTGACCGTGAGCCTTATATGGCGCCTGGCCTGGTGGGGCCAGAGAAAGCAGAACGGGGAAAACTGCCCACGGATACGTGGTGGTGGTCCATTGTAGGTACAAACAGCAAAGAACGCAATGGCTACCCCACCCAGAAGCCGCTGGGCATTCTTAACCGGATTATCAGAGCCTCATCCAATCAGGGCGATGTGGTGCTGGATTTTTTTGCCGGCAGCGGCACAACCGGCGAGAGTTGCTTAAAGCTGGGCCGAAAATTTATTTTAATGGATAATAATATTGAAGCCATGGAAGTGATGGCTAAAAGATTTGCTGCTGCTGTTGATGATATTGAATGGGAAAATTACAAACCCGAAGCATCCGTTCAATCTGGCCATGACTTTAACACCGAGTGAATCGTTCTGAACAGATATATCCTTTATCTCGATTCGCCGCTTTTAAGATTTACTGTAGAGCTCTATTGATATGGAACTCCGGTTCAACTTGTTGATGCAGCCCAATTACAGGTAAAACATGATCAGAATCTCTCTGCCTTTGATGAAAATATATCTGAATGCCATCCTTTCTCAGCGTAAAAGACTGGCCTGGCTATTTCTTCTTGCTGGCACGCTGCTGTGCGCCGGTTCTAACACCGGCGAGGCGCATTCACTGGAAGGGGAACAGGTTTTCCTGCCCCTGGCCTTTAATCAAAGCCGGCATTATTATGCGGCGGTAACGGGCATTGATCCATCCATGACAGATGTCTTTTTGTTGGGGCAGTCCCTGGGCAACCAGGCGGATGTTTTTTCAAAAATTGGCGACAGCATCACTGATAATGAGAATTTTCTTTACCCCATTGGGCAGGGGCAATATAACCTGTACACTTATGATGACCTGCAGCCCGTCATCACTTATTTTTCACAAAAATTGATTCGAAATGATCATAACTCGTTTTCCAATGTCTCCCTGGCTGCCCGCAGCGGCTGGACCACCGGCCAGGTGCTGGATCCGGCATTCGCAGACCCATCTGCCTGCCAGGCGCAGGAGAGCCCGCTGGTTTGTGAATATCGCATCAGCAGGCCGGCGGTGGCGTTAATATTGCTGGGCACCAATGACCTTGGCCTGTCAGTTCCCCTGGCCACAACGGAAGCCAATTTGCGGGTTATCATTGCGACGACGTTGGATGCTGGCATTGTGCCAGTGATCAGCACCGTTCCCCCCATTAATCAATGGTGGCAGGTTCAAAAAGTGATTATCTATAATAACCTGATCAGGAATCTGGCAAAGGATTACAAAATTCCGCTGTGGGATTACTACAGTTTGATGATGGTGCTGCCTGACTACGGGGCAGGACCTGACGGGGTGCACCCCAGTTTTCCACCCGGAGAAGCGGCCAATTTCAGTCAGGCGAACCTGCAATACGGCATGACCGTGCGAAATTTTTCGGCGTTATATGTTTTACAGGCGGTCAAAGAGACGGTTTATCCCTGATCCACCACACTGACAACCCTTTAGCTCACAGTTGAGGGGGTTTCTCTCGCCGGCGGAAAGGGTTTTTTAAGATTGTGGTATACTAGCGCATGGAGGTTCATATTGGCATGAGTTTCACGCCGCAAAATCCCCTGGTGATCCAGTCTGATAAAACCGTTTTGCTGGAAGTGCAGAACGATCTATACGCCGAGGCGCGCGACGCTTTGGCGCGTTTTGCCGAACTGGAAAAAAGCCCGGAATACCTGCACACCTACCGCATCACCCCGCTTTCGCTGTGGAATGCGGCCGCCTCGGGCCTGGCGGCGGAAGAAATCATTGCTGCGCTGCAGCAGTACGCCAAGTATGACGTGCCTTCCAATGTGGTCATTGACATCCGCGATACCATCTCGCGGTTTGGCCGCCTGAAGCTCAGCAAACAGGATGAACACCTGCTCCTCAGCTCGGAAGACGCCGCGCTGATGGAGGAAATTTCGCGCCACAAGCAGATTGGCCCGCTGCTCAAAGAGCGCGTGGATGCCCATTCCGCCCTGGTGGACCCGGCTCTGCGCGGGCACATCAAACAGGCGCTGATTGCTTTTGGCTTTCCGGCGGAAGACCTGGCGGGTTACACGGACGGGGCCGTGCTGCCCTTTCAACTGCGTGCACACACCCTCACCGGGCATGATTTCGGCCTGCGCCCCTATCAGCAGGAATCGGTGGATGTGTTCCATGCCGGCGGGACGGCACGCGGCGGCAGCGGCGTGATTGTGCTGCCCTGCGGCGCCGGCAAGACCATTGTGGGCATGGGGGTCATGTCGGCCCTGCAAACCCACACCCTCATCCTCACCCCCTCCACCGTGGCAGCCCGCCAGTGGATTGATGAACTGCTCGACAAGACCACCCTCACCGAAGACCAGATTGGCGAATACACCGGCCTGTCCAAGCAGGTGCGCCCGGTGACCATCAGCACCTATCAAATCATCACCTACCGCAAGCGCGGCACCAGCAGCTACCCCCATTTTGCCCTTTTCAACCAGGGCAACTGGGGGTTGATCATTTATGACGAGGTGCATTTGCTGCCGGCGCCGGTGTTCCGCATCACCGCCGATTTGCAGGCGCGCCGCCGCCTGGGCCTGACGGCCACCCTGGTGCGCGAGGACCGGCGCGAAACGGATGTGTTCACCCTGATTGGCCCCAAAAAACACGATATTCCCTGGAAAGCGATGGAAAAACAGGGCTGGATTGCCGAGGCCGAATGCTACGAGGTGCGCGTGCCCCTGCGCGAGGAAGACCGCATGGAATACGCCATCACCTCGGAAGATTTGAAATACCGCTTTGCCGCCGAAAACCCGCGCAAATTTGAAATGCTGGACCAGGTGATTGCCAAGCACCCGGAAGATAATATTCTCATTATCGGCATGTACCTCAGCCAGCTCAGCGCGGTCGCCGAGCGCTACCAGGCGCCGCTGATCACCGGCGAAACGCCCATTGTGGAGCGCCAGAAGCTGTTTGAGCGTTTCCGCAGCGGCGAGGTGCGCCTGCTGGTGGTTTCAAAGGTGGCCAACTTTGCCATTGATCTGCCGGATGCCAATGTGGCCATTCAGATTTCGGGCACCTTTGGCTCGCGCCAGGAAGAAGCCCAGCGCCTCGGGCGCATTTTGCGCCCCAAGCGCAACGGCCTGCTGGCGCATTTCTATTCTATTGTCACCCGCGACACCCGCGATCAGGATTTTGCCGCCAACCGCCAGATGTTCCTCACCGAACAGGGTTACCGCTACAACATCATCTACGATTACGAACTGCCCGGTTTTCACCCTGCCACGCTGAGCGGCCAGGTGCGTGAAATTACACCATCCCTGCTGGAGGACGGACGTGCACCCGCTTAGCCTTTACCTGACCCTGCTGGACGATACGCTGACCGCAAAAGGCCGCAGCGTGTTTGCACAAGGTGAATTTAAAATCATCGATATTGATTTGAGTGCCAACAAACTGCGGGCAGAGCTCAATTTTCGCGGCATGACTTACCTGACCGGGGTAGGATTTAATCAAGACAGCCTGTCTTGTTCTTGTGATTGCACCAACGCCAGGCTCGCTCCTTGCGAGCATGTGGCGGCCCTGCTGTTCTATCTCCTTGAACTTGAGACCGAAAAAAAAGCGGATGTGGTGGAAATCCTGGAAAAACTCATGGATGATTTTGAACCTGGTCAGTCTGGCAGCAAGGTCATGGCAAAAGCAGGCGGCAAAACCAGAACTTTTTTTGAGATTTATGATGGTAAATCTCAGATAATGTTTGACCTGGCCTTGCAGCCGCAGCCGTTGGCGAAAATTCAGGCGAGCTATGCCGCGGCTTTGAATTACTATACTCTGGCCCAGATGCGCCCGATGGCGGCGCGCCTGGGGTTGAAAAAAACCACCGGCCTGCACCGTGATGACCTGATAAAAGCCCTTGTCGGCGCTCTGGCGCAGCCCGAATCTGTGCGCGCCCGTTTGGAGAAGCTCTCTGATGCGGATCTGCGGTTTCTGGTCCGGCTTTGTTTATTGTCGCTCAGCGACACGAAGGTAAACCTGGCTGAAATATCCAAAAAAATGCCGGAATTCAAAGGGGGCGGGGCGGCGATACTGGGTCCGCTGCTGGAAGCAGACCTGGTTTTTCCCTATGCATCAGACAAGTTATTGATTGTCCCGTTGGGTTTGCTGCCTGTTCTGATGGAAAAAATGGACCTGTTTCCGGCCTTTGAGGTGACCCGTGAGCAGGTGCAATTGGCCCGCCCGGATGGGCTGGCCAGGCTTTGCCTGAATGCCGCCGCCGCCGCCTCGGCCGGCCTGCTGGAATTTAATCACCCCGGCACCATGGATTCTTTCTCAGGTGTCCCCCACATTAAGGATGGGCGACAGAATACTGAAATTTCTGCCTGGCCGCATATGTTCACGGATGCCACCTGCCGACTGCTGGATCCTCAATCAAAACTGCCGCGAGCCATCCTGGATGTGCTGGGACGGGCGATGCTGGCAGCGGGCTTTCTGACCCCGCGCACAGGCAGACCCGCCGCCGAATTTTTCCATTGGCTGCAATTGGACCCGCCCCGGCAGCAGAAGGCCCTCTTCGTGGCCGCCGTCAGCCATGCCAACATTGCCGAATTGGAAAATTTAACCCGGCTGGGCAAAATCAGAGTGGTGGAGAGCTACTATCTGATGAACGGCGCCCAGATTTTGAACTGGGTGAAGCAGCTGCGCTCTCAGGTATTCACCTTTTTATCACTGACGCAGCAGAATCGTTGGGTAAGTTTCGATGCCTTTTTGAAGTATGCCTTCACCACCGCCCCCGACTCATCCACCCTTTTTTCATTCCAAAAAGGCGGAGAAAAGCTGTCTGTGCGGGAATTTTCCGATTGGAAGCAAACGGTAGGTGTGGTCATTCAAAACATGATTTGTGAATTGGCCCACGGCCTGGGCATGGTGGATCTGGCCTGGGCAAACCATAATGAGCTGGCCGCCTTCCGCCTGACCTCGCTGGGCGCTTACATGCTGGACCTTATCCCCCAGCCAGACCTGCCGGCTGAAGGTGACGGCGGAATCGAGATGCTGCCGGGGCGCCAGCTGCGTTTGAAGGTGCAGGAGGCCGGGCCGGCCGCCCTGCGCCTGGCCATGCTGGCCGGTGAATTGAAAAAGACGGACAAAAATGGCTGGGTGTATGAATTGACCGCCGAAGGACTGGCGCGCGCTTTTGAAAGCGGATTGACCAGCGCCCAGATCAGGGCGGTTTTGGGCTCACAAATTCCAGAAGATACCGCAGAATGGCTCAACCAGTGTTACGAGCGGCGCGGCCGTCTGAACATTTACCCGCGCATCGCCCTGATCCAGCTTCAGGATAACTATGCCCTGCCCGAGCTGATGGCCGGTACCCTGCTGGGCGGAAAAATCCTTTACCGCATCAGCCCCACCCTGGTGGCGGTGCGCCCTGAAGATGTGGAGGCGATTCTGACTGATTTGCAGAAAAAAGGTTACACGCCGCGCGTGAGGGGGGAAACAAAATGAACCCGGATCATCAGGAATTCAAGAATTTTCTGGATTTGGTCAATTCCGCCACCATCACGGCGATTTCGTCATTCCACCACCTCGACATAAGGTCCGCCAAGGGTAAATCGGCCCAGGTCAACCAGCTGCTCAACCATTTCACCAAAGCAACTTACTGTCACACAGTGGTGGAACAGCTTTCAGAGGCAGAACGGGAAGTGGTGAATGCGCTGCTGTCTACAAAAACGCGCACGCTTTCAGCGGGCGCGATCTACCGCCGCCTGCTGCAGAAAAAACTGGTGGAACCATTAAAGGATATCAACCGTTACCAGCCTCCGTCGCCGCAGGCGGTCAATTCGCGTAAATTCGGTGAGATCATGGCGCGGCTGCTGGCGCTGGGCCTGGTTTTTGGCCAGGTAGAGACGCGCTACGGTCAGCAAGAAATGTTGACCTTTAACCTGGTGAACGCTTACACCATTCCAACCCTGATGGCAAATTTGCTGCCCGATCCGCCGCCTGAACCGGCCTGGCAGCCGGCAGATTGCAAAGCCCCCGGCAAGGTCAAGGAGGGTTCTGCGCGGGTTCTTCAGCGTGACCTGTATCTGTATTATTCTTACGTGAGAAACAAGGGCGTGGAACTGACCCAGCGCGGCCGGGTTTTGAAACGCCAGCTGACTCTGTTGAATGAAACCCTGCTGGAGCGAGAAACCATTGAGAAGGGCCTGGGTGAAGAAGGATATCCGCGCCTGGTTTTTCTGCGTGCCATGCTGGGCGGCCTTGGCGCCCTGAACGAATTCTCATCGGCCCTGATAGCAGAGACTTCGCCAAAATTCTTCACTCAGAATCCACATGAACGCATTCTGAGCGTGTTTGAAAAGTTCACAAGCCTGGTTTCATGGAACGAATTCTGGGATTTTCCGGGGCCCACCGTAACCGGGTACGGGTACCTGGGGCGCCCCCTTTCGGCTCCCATCGGCCTGCTGGATGCGCGCCGCCGCCTGCTGCTGTATTTTCACCTGCCGGCCGTGTGGATCGGGTTGGATAATTTCCTCCAGCATATCCAGAGCGTGGATTATGATTTCCTCTTCCCGCACAACCTGCCTGGAATTGGGTATTCGCCCTATGCGGAGTATGGCAACCCGTTTAGCTGGTCTTTCCCGCAGGTGCGGGATGAAGCGGACGGTTGGCGGCGCGTGGAGGGGCACTTCATCCATGCCACTCTGCAGGCGCTGGCCTGGATGGGGCTGGTGGACCTGGGCTACGATGAAGGGCGGCTCACGGCTTTTAAACTGACCGCTATCGGGATGTGGATTCTGGCGGGGGGACCCAGACCTGATATTCCCTCTGAGGGCGGGCGGGTGATTTTGCAGCCCAACTTCACCATCACCGCGTTTGACCCGGTTTCGGACCAGACCCTGATGACCCTGGAGCAGTTTGCCGAGCGAGGGCCCAGCGGACGCACCACCGAATTCACCCTCACCCAGGCGGCGGTTTACCGCGGGCAGCGCAGCGGCTGGGAAACGCCGCGCATTGCCGCCTTTTTGAAGGAAGTGACCGGGGCAGATTTGCCCGGCAATGTGGCGCGCACCCTGGAGGAATGGCAGGGGCTGTATGAACGCATCACCATTTACCCCTCTGTCACCCTTATTCACGCCGCCGACCCGGCCGACCTGGAAAAAACGGGTGTGGCGCCGGAATGGGCCGAATTGATGGCGCCCACGGCGGCTGTGCTGCGCCCGGATCGCAAGATGGAAAAAGTGATCCAATTTTTGCACAGCCGCAACTGGCTGCCGCGCCAGGTGACGCAGGGGGAAAGGGCGGAACATTTTGCCTGCCTGGATGAACACGGGCGGCTGCTGCTGCCGGAGGGCACCCTCAGTTTCTACCATTATGCCCATCTGCACCGTCTGGCTGATCAGGACAACGAGGGGCAGTATCACCTCACCGCGCATTCGGTGCAGCGGGCGGTACGCAGCGGCCTGACGGCCCCGCAGATGATTGAGCTTTTAAATGCCCTGCTGGTGGATCCGCTGCCGGCGGAATGGGAAAAACGCATCATCATCTGGAGCGGGCACCTGGGCAAAGCTGCCATCAGGCAAACCGTGCTGCTGCGCTTTGAGAAGGATGGGGCGCTGAAGGAATTGATGCAGGATGCGGAAATTGCCCGCCTGCTGCACCCCCTGCCGCCGCGCGAAGCGCACACCACCCTGGAGGTGCGCGCCGCCGACCTGGAGCGACTGCGCGACCTGCTGGCCGACCGCGGCGTGATGCTGGAGGATTAATACCGGCCGCCGCAGGATTAAAATAAAAACCGGCTGTCCTTTGCAGGGGCAGCCGGTTCTGTTTGGGCTAAACAATGGGGTTGTTCATCGTTTCGGGCGGAACGATGATGCACATGATGATGTAAACGAAGAGCCCGGTGCCGCCAAAGAGGATGGAGAGCACAAAAGCCAGGCGGATGAGGGATACATCGAGGCCGAAGAACTGGGCCAGGCCGCCGCACACGCCGGCGAGCATTTTATCATTCTGGCTGCGGGTCAAACGAGGTCGGTTGTCCATTTTTTTATTAACTCCTTTTGCCTATATCTACGCAAAAAGCGGCGCCAGGTTGCAAAAAACGACCCCAAAAAATCATCTCAACAGATGGCAGTGCTTCGCGCTATAATGAGTTTATCTGCGGCGGATATGCTGCTTATGTAGAGACAAGCCTTGTTTCCCGCTGGCAACAGGATGAAATTGTGAACCGGCCTTTACCCGGTCACACGGAGGTGAACCATGAAACGTGCTTCCATTTTCCTGCTGATTCTGGCCATGATGATGGCATTGGCCTGCAATATGAGCCTGGCCGGGACCCCGGCCGCGGAGGTGAAGGCCACCGCACCCAAAGCAGAGGCGGCCACCGGAATTCCCCAGCCCACCCAACCCCAGGTGAAGGCCGAGGTGGTGACGGAGGTTCTGCCGGATGCCACTGAAGCCCCGGCGCCGACGGACGAACCCATGCCTGAGGCGCGCGGCACCGAAGCCGTGCCGGTGGAAATGACCCCTTCGGGCAATGTGGTCACCCTGCCGCAGCATCAGGGCGCCCTGGTGATTGACCATACCAACGCTGATTTCACCCGCATTCCGGCCGGGTGGCTGGAGCGGGCGCGCAGCGAGGTCATCTGGTCCTACGGTTCCACCTCGCACGGCACCCAGCTGCGCTCGGGGGCGGCTTACCTGCGCGACCAGGTGGACGGCGCAGCTTTTGCGTTTATCGAAGAATGGGTGACCATTCCAGCGGCTGCCGACCCGCCCGCTCTGCGCATGGGCTATGACGACGGCTGGGCCTGGGACCCCGATGCTTTTATGGATATCGCCAGAGATCATCTCAACCAGGCGCCGCAGGCCAACGCCTTCATGTGGTCGTGGTGCGGGCAGCAATCAGAGAACACCCCGGCCGATGTGCAGCGCTACCTGAGTATGATGACCCGCCTTGAGCAGGAATATCCCGGCGTGCGCTTTGTCTATATGACCGGGCACACCGATGGCGGCAGCGCCACCCTGGCCGACAACAACCAGTTGGTGCGCAATTATGTGCTGGATAATGGTAAAATTCTCTTTGATTTCGCCGATATTGAAAGTTATGACCCGGCCGGGAACTTTTACCCTGATACCAGCGATGCCTGCCCGTGGTGCAGTGATTGGTGCAGCGCCCACCCCGGCGACTGCCAGAACCTGCCCGCCATGGATGACGGCTGCGCTCATTCGCACGGCTTCAACTGCAAGCTGAAAGGTGCGGCATTCTGGTGGCTCTCGGCCCGATTGGCTGGATGGGATGGCAATTGACCGAAACGGACTGAAACATGGTTTGCGGAGGCAGAACGGGTGGCTGACCCTGGTCACACTGCTGCTGGGGCTGCTGCTCTGGCAGGCAGTGGTGGCCGTCTGGCGGCCGCCTGCTTTTATTCTGCCTGGGCCGATGGAGGTGGGGCTGCGCTTCTGGCGCGCTCTGACCGACGGCAGCCTGCTGCGCCACACCTGGGTGACCCTGCAGGAGGTGCTGCTGGGGCTGCTGCTGGGCGTGTCGTTGGCCACCCTTCTGGGTTATATCATAGCAAAGTCGCGTTTTTTTGAGCAGCTGCTGGCGCCCTACCTGGTGGCCAGCCAGGCCATTCCCATTGTGGCCCTGGCTCCGCTGCTGGTGATCTGGTTTGGACCAGGCATGTTTTCCAAGATCCTCATTTGCGCGCTGATCGTCTTTTTTCCGGTGCTGGTGAACACGGTGGTGGGGCTGCGGGCCGTGCCCGAACACCTGCGCGACCTGATGAAATCGCTGCAGGCCTCGCGCTGGCAGGTGCTGCACCACCTGGAGATTCCCGCGGCGCTGCCGGTTTTTCTGGGCGGGCTGCGGGTGGGCGCCACTCTTTCGGTGATCGGCGCGGTGGTGGGCGAATTTGTCGGCTCAGACCGCGGCCTGGGTTTTCTGGTGAACATTGGGCGCGGCCAATACGACACGGCACTGGTGTTCGTGGCCATCCTCACCCTGGTGGCGTTGGCGCTGGCGCTCTACGGATTGGTGGTTCTGATCGAGTCAAAGGCGCTGGCCTGGCAGGCCAATCGTTAAAGAATTTTCTTTAAGGTTTAATAATACAGTTTATGAAAAATGTCTGCCCATGGGGCGGACTTTTCTGGTCAAAGACTATCTTTTGGAGGAGAGATTTCGAGATGAAGAGAGCCCTGTTTTTGATTCTGGCCGCAGCCCTGATCCTTTCGGCCTGCGCCGCACCCACCCCTGCCCCCACGACCGTTCCCACGGCAGCGCCCGCCGCGCTGACCCCGGTGCGCCTGCCAGTGGGGTATATCCCCAACGTCCAGTTTGCCCCGCTCTACGTGGCGATGGAAAAGGGCTATTACCGCGAGGCGGGCATTGACGTGACCATCGATTACAGCTTTGAAACTGACAGCATGGCCCTGGTGGGCAGCAACCAGCTCCAGTTTGCCACGGTCTCCGGCGAGCAGGTGCTGCTGGCGCGCGCCCAGGGGCTGCCGGTGGTGTACGTGATGGCCTGGTACCAGCAGTACCCGGTGGGCATTGTTTCGCTGGCCGAGAAGGGCATCAAAACCCCGGCCGACTTGAAAGGCAAGAAAGTGGGCGTGCCGGTGCTTTCGGGCGCCTCGTATATCGGCCTGCGCGCCTTGCTGGCCGCCGGAAAACTGACCGAAGCCGACCTGACCATTGAGACCATCGGTTTCAACCAGGTGGAAGCCCTGGTGAGCAGCCAGGTGGATGCGGCAGTGGTGTATGTGGCCAACGAACCCATTGTGCTGGCTTCAAAAGGCTACCAGGTGAACACCATGAAGGTGGCCGATTACAGCCAGCTCGTCTCAAACGGGCTGATCACCAACGAAACCACCCTGGCGCAGAATCCGGCGCTGGTGAAGGGCATGGCCGATGCCACCCGCCGCGGCATTGAATACACCATTGCCCATCCCGACGAGGCTTATGAAATTTGCAAAAAGTACGTGGAAAACCTGGCCCAGGCCGATGAAAAAGTGCAGAAGGAAGTTCTGGCCACCTCCATCGCTCTGTGGAAAGCCGAAAAGCCGGGTTTCAGTGCTCCCGCAGGCTGGGAGAACATGCAGCAGGTGCTGCTGGATGCCGGGCTGATCAGTCAGGCGCTGGATCTTGGCAAGGCCTATACCAACGCCTATATTCCCTGATCCGGCCGCGCCGGTCTTGCGCTGAATGTTCCGCCAGAACCCATTTCTGGCGGATTTTTTTATTCCGCCACCGCCGCCCGAAGCAAAAAAAGAGATGTCAGACAATTTTCTTAAAACCCTTGACAGGCCGTACAAATGGGGTAGAATCACGCCTCGTTGCTCAGAAACAAAGTCTCGCCCAAAAAGGCAGACTGGTGACAGCTGAAGAGGCAGGCGGCCGGAAGAGCGCCAGGGAAGACCGGAAAAACTCGTGAAAACGAGTTTGAAGAAAACCCTTGACAGGAAGCCGGAAACGCATATAATCAGAGCCTGTTGCCTGAAACGCAAAAACATCTCGCTGGAGACAGCAGATGGGTGACAAAAGAATAGGGACGCGGAAAGCGGAAAGAAAGATCTTGAAAGAGATCTTCGAAACCACTTGACAAACGCGAAAGAGTATGATAAACTCTGAGTCCCGATGTGAGTAACCGACCGGCGGACACGCATGGGAGGTCACATAACAAAAGAGAATGCTTTGGGCGGAGCCCTGGCGATGGTTTTGAGGTGAGGTACCGATGGTGAGTTGAAAGAGAACGAACGCATCGGTATTTTTTCGCCCCAAGCCGGAGGGAGCTTCGCAAGCCGAAGGAA
>JAKQJC010000047.1 GCA_029561345.1 Chloroflexota bacterium
ACAATCAAGCCGACACCCTCATTCATCGTTATAGCCATGGGTTGGGCTCCGCCCATCCCGCCCAAGCCGGCGGTGAGCATAAACTTGCCCTTCAGCGAAGGCCAGCCGCGTTTATGCGCCAGCGACCCTAAAGTTTCGTAAGTGCCTTGCAGGATGCCCTGGGTGCCTATATAAATCCAGGAGCCAGCAGTCATTTGGCCATACATGATCAGCCCTTTGGCAGCCAGTTCATCGAAATACTCCTGGGTTGCCCAGTGCGGGACCAAGTTGGAGTTTGCAATGAGCACACGCGGCGCGTCGAGATGAGTTTTGAAGATTGCCACGGGTTTGCCCGATTGCACCAGCAAGGTTTCATCTTCGTTCAGCCCGCGCAGGGAGGATAGGATAGCATCGAAAGCTTCCCAGGAGCGGGCGGCTTGCCCTCTGCCGCCATAGACCACCAGGTCTTCAGGCTTCTCGGCTACTTCCGGGTCGAGGTTGTTTTGGATCATGCGGTAAGCCGCTTCGATCTGCCAATTCTTGCAGGTTAGTTGGGTGCCGCGCGGTGCACGGACAACTCTTGGTCCAGACATATGGTGAGTCCTCCTGAAACTAAGAATTAACGTGATTATACATCAGCGCAAGCTGCCTGCCAGCTAGAGAGGGGGATAAAAAGCTCGGAGCAGTTGGGCAGCTCCGAGCTAAAGAGCGCAAAAAACCTTATGAATTTACTCTGAAGGATTAGTTTTGAAGATGTTATCCCAAAACCAGGTTGAAACGCCAAAGCGGGCAGTGTGATTCTTAAAGTGATGAGCCATGTGGTGCCGGCGCAATTTACGGAAATAAGTATTAGTGATATTGAAGTGATGCAGAGCGTAGTGGGTCATATCATAATTCAGATAGCCAAAAAGAAACCCCGCTGCCAGCCCGTCCACATAATTGGGCACAGCCAAGAGCTTGCCAGCTGTAAGCCAGAAGAGCAGGTAAAAAATAGCTGCCATCGGCAGGCTGACCACGGGAGGCATAACTAAGCGGGTTTTATCTCGCGGCGTCGCATGGTGAACGCCATGCATAAGGAAAAGAAAGCGCTGGGTGCTTGGGCCTGGTTTTTTGGGTTGCCAGTGGAAGAGAAAACGGTGCAGCAAATATTCCACCAAAGGCCAGATGGCTAAGCCGATAAGGAAGGAGATAAGCACGTTCCACCAAGTGCCGGGGTTTTGCTGGGCAGAGCGCCAAATCAAAAAGCCGATCAACGGCAAAAATACCACCAATACAGTGATCGGGCTGATATGTGTAAAGAACTCAAGGAAGTCAGATTTGAACAGGCGGATGGATTTTTCCTCTTCGCGCAAGTTGGTCTCGGTTGCCATAGATGAACTCCTGAAAGTTTACAAATTTAGTCTAATTATAGCCCTGATATGTGAGATTATTGGCGAAACAATAAAAGATTATCTTAATAATAACCCGCCATTAATCAGGTTGCTTAGGCAACCAGCTCCAGCAAATTCCCTTCTGGGTCTTGCAGGCTAACCTCGTAGTAGCCATCGCCGGTGACGCGCGGGCTGCTGAGGATGGGGCAGCCGACTTGGGCTAGTTCCTGCGCGAGAGCGTCCACGCGCTCGCGGCTGCCTAACGCAAAGGCGATGTGGTTATAGCCGGCGGACAGCGTATCTTGTTGACATGGCAATAAGCCTGGTCGAGTCATCAACTCCAGCTGTGCCCCGCCAGAGAAACTGAGGAAATAGGTTTGCAAGCCGGTTTTAGGGTTGTGATATTTTGCGCTGGCGCTGGCATCGAAGTGCTGCACGTAAAAATCCTTCATCCCTTCCAGGTCCTGCACGTTGAGAGCAATGTGGGCAAGCTGCATCAGTAGTTTCTCCTATGAACACAATTTTAGCTGATAATGAACAGCGCAAAGGACAAGCCTTGTTTAATCATGGTACCCTACGAGTAGGCTCTGCACTCAGAGACCGGCGAGAACAAAGGCTCTGTTCTGGCATGGTACCCTGCGGGTAGGCTGCGCACTCTCCTGACCATGAAAGGCAGTTGACCTTTAGGTCTCAGGTTTCTTGCTGATCCTTACAGGAGGCTGCACACTCAGAGACCGGCGAGAACGATCATCCGTTCTTTCATGGTACCCTACGGGCAGGCTACGCACTCAGAGACCTGCGAGAGCAAGTTTAAATAAAGGAAAAATGACCCTGCTGGGAGTGCGAAGCCCCCTGTAAAGGGGTGCGAAGCCCCCTGTAAAGGGGTGCGAAGCCTCCTGTAAAGGACTCGAACCCAGAACCTGTCTTTTGAAGTAATAGAAGAAATGACCCTGCTGGGACTCGAACCCAGAACCTAACGCTTAAGAGGCGCTTGCTCTGCCAATTGAGCTACAGGGCCATGTGCAGTTAAATTATAGCATATCCCGGCTTGAAAAAAGTCTCTGGTTTATCCAGAGACTTTCGGGTTTCTAGCTCCCCGGAGAGGACTCGAACCTCTAACCTAGCGGTTAACAGCCGCCCGCTCTGCCGATTGAGCTATCGAGGAAAGCGATTGGTATTATACGAGCTATGGGGGTCACTGTCAAGGCTTTTGCAAAAAACTCATGGGACTTCTTTTGGGGCTTCAACCGGCGGCTCAACCAGGGCGGGGGCAAATTCCTGGGCATCGGCGCTGGCGGCAGTGGTGAAGCTCCAGGTGGCGTTGAAAGGGGCGCCGTTGTACGTGCCGTTGATGGTCACGGTGATGCGCGTGCCGGTGGGAAGGTTGCTGGTGGGGATCAATTCCACGCCTTTATGCGCAGCCGCCAGGGAAGTGGTGACGCTGTGGGAGAGCGAGACGCCGCCGCTGGTGACCAGATTGGTGCTGGTGACGGTGGGCGCCGGGCCAAAATAGCGCCAGAAAAGGGTGATGGGATAGCGGCTGGGAGGCACATTGACCTGGTTGCTGGCAGGGTAACGGATGGGCCAGCCAGTGTAGGCTTCATCGGCGTTGAAATTGGCGCGAGAAAGCACATCCAGGGCGCCGCCAGCGCCTTTGGTTGTATTTGCAGATTGATAGAAACCGAAGCCAAAGGTGGGGGTGGTGGGGTAAAGCAGCCACAGGCGGTGACCGGTGGACCCCATCCAGCCGTCAATGGGCTGGTAACTTTGCCAGCCGGTGCCCCAGCCCAGCCAGACATTGCCGTTTTGGGCGCAGACCTGCCCGGCGGCGGAAGCATAGGGCTTGGCGGGATCCTGAACATGCGTCAGGTGGAGATTTTCTCCCATATAACGGGCATGTTCCCAGCAGTTGTTATTCAAAATGGCGTCATCATTCACCGCCGGCACGCCAGCCAGGCCGCGAAACCAGTTGACATAGGCCAGCCAGTTTTGTTTGGGCGGCGTTGAAGGTGTGGCTGTGCGCGTTGGGGTGAGGGTGGGTGTGGGTGTCAGGGTGGGCGTCAGAGAAGGGTCGTTTGGCACCAGAGGCATGAAGATATCCTGGCTATCCTCTGCGCGCACCAGCGGCGCAAACCAGAAGGTCAGTGCTATTGCCAGCAGAAAAAAGAAAATGCCCCAACGTTTTACGGTTTGCCTGGTCATGCCTCCTCCTTTTTGAGAAATCCAAAGATCCCTGTAAATTTATTATAGCGCGAAGGCAGGCAGTTGATGCGCCCTTTCTTATGCAATTCTAACCCGCCCAGATTATACTGGTCATATTGAAAATTATTAAACTTCCTGGTTGGAGGACATTTTATGACTGATTCACCTGCTGTTCAGGCCATGCATTTTAAAGCTGAAACCCGCAAACTGCTGGAGATTCTGGCGCATTCCCTTTACACGGAGCGGGAAATTTTTCTGCGTGAGCTGATCTCAAACGCATCAGACGCCCTGACGCGTCTCGATTTTGAAATGCTGACCAACCACGATGTGCTGGATGCAGAAACGCCGCTGGAAATCCGCCTTTTGCCGGATCCAGAAAACCATATGTTGGTGGTCAAAGATACCGGCCTGGGGATGACGGCCGAGGAACTGGCCGAGAACCTGGGCACCATTGCCCGCTCGGGCGCGGAGGCCTTTGTGCAGGCAGCCGGCGACAACCGCCAGAACCTGGGGGATGTGATTGGACAGTTTGGGGTGGGCTTCTATTCGGCCTTCATGGTGGCAGAGGAGATCAGGGTGGTTTCACGTTCATACCGCAAAGATGCGGCCGCCGCGGTGTGGACCTCGCGCGGTGAGGAGACCTTCACCATTGAGCCTGCCGAAAAGACGGATCGCGGCACCGAAATTCGCATCAAGTTGAAGGAAGACGCGGTGGAATTTGCTGAAACCTGGCGGCTGCGCGAAATTATCAAGAAACATTCTGATTTCATTGGTTTCCCGATTTACATTGGCGAAGAAGGCGAACAGGTCAACCGCCAGACGGCGCTGTGGCGCCAGAATCCGCGCCAGGTGCAGGAAGGGGAATATCATGAATTTTTCAAGCAGCTCACCCTGGAAATGGAGCCGCCGCTGACCTATGCACACATGGTGGTGGATGCGCCGGTGCAGATGTATGCGGCGCTGTTTGTCCCGGCCAGCTCAGAGCGGGCGCTGTTTTCGCTGCGGCGCGAACCCGGGCTGAAGCTCTATTCGCGCAAGATTTTGATCCAAAATTTCTGCAAAGATTTGCTGCCCACCTACTTGGGCTTTGTGCAGGGTGTGGTTGATTCAGAAGACCTGCCGCTCAATGTGTCGCGAGAAAGCGTGCAGTCGAACCGGGTGATGGCGCAGTTGAAAAAACTGGTGACGGCCAAGGTGATGGATATGTTAAAGGCCCTGGCCAAAGACAAGCCCGAGCAATATGCCATCTTCTGGAAAGGTTTCGGCCGCATGCTCAAGGAAGGAGTGGCCACCGAAGCCGCAGAAGTGGAAGGGCTTTACCCGCTGCTGCGCTTCCCCACCACCACCCGCCCCGGCGAGCTGGTTTCGCTGGATGCCTATGTGGATGCGATGAAACCCGCGCAGAAGCATATTTATTACATTCTGGGCGAAGATGAACGCTCCATTCAGCACAGCCCCCACCTCGATGCCTTCCGCAAGAGCGGGGTGGAGGTGCTGGTGCTGACGGACCCGATGGACAATTTCATGCTGCTGCGCCTGACCAAATACCTGGATTACGAACTGGTGAATGTCGCGGCCGCTAATGCCGATCTGCCGCCGGTTGAGGCCGGAGAGAAGGCGGAGCCCGAAGGCGAAACCCTGCCTGAAGAAACCCGCGCCGCCCTGATTGAGCGCATCAAGGGCGTGCTGGGCGAGCGGGTGACGGACGTGCGCCCGACGGACCGCCTGTCTGATTCGCCGGCCCGCCTGGTGGACCCGGACGGTTCGCCGGATCAATCCATTCAACGGGTGTACCGCCTGCTGAACAAAGATTTTGAGGTGCCCAAAAAGGTGCTGGAAATCAACCCTGCGCACCCGATTGTGGTGGGCCTGGGCAAACTGTCCGCAGATGACCCGCGCGGGGCACTGCTGGTGGAGCAGATGTATGAGGATGCCCTGCTGATTGAGGGCTTGCATCCGGACCCTGCAGCTATGATCAGCCGCATCCAGCAGATCATGCAGGCGGCATTGAAATAAAAAGAGATATATTTCGTCCCCATCTAGCGTAACCGTTGTGCAATCAGATGCGATTCGGTAAAAAGTGGCATAAAACCTCAAAACTTCTGTTTGCTGTGCGGCGGATGACCGCTGTTTGGTAAATTGAGCACTTTGCCTGCGAAGGCGCTGTGTTCACTGAACTT
>JAKQJC010000050.1 GCA_029561345.1 Chloroflexota bacterium
TCTGCGCTGCTTTTCGGGCAGTTCGCTGGCAGCGCTGATCAGTGCCGGTTGTTGGTGTTTGGTGTTTTTTCTGAACATGCTCTGATTGTATTAAACTTTCCTGCTTTTGGGTAGGTTTCTTACCTTTTTGCAGTGGAGTCAGATCTGCATTGGGAAGAAAATACATGATGGTATTGATGCCAGGTCCGCCCCCTGAAATTTCGTAGATCGGGCCAAACTGCGCATCATCCGTGAACATCATACCATACCCATAATCATACTTCAAATTGATTCTAACGGAGGACTGTTCTGTGATGAGTTTCTGATAGTCCAACCCCTGCTGAAAGCGGTATAAATCGCCAGTGGTCGCATACAGCCCGCCTGCGCCGTAAAAATTGGAAAGATTGAAGCCGGTCACCTCGACCACCCCGTTCAAACAATAGCTGTGCGCCATGCGCTCAACCGATAAGGGATATTCGGCATACCCTGTGTCTGACAGGCCCATCGGCGTCAGGATATGCTGGTTCAGGTAATCAAGATAAGACTGGCCGGAAACCTGTTCGATGATTGCCGTCAGAATCATGTAATTGGTGTTGCTGTAATCAAATTCAGCGCCCGGCGCAAACTTCAACGGTGTGTCTTTGTAACGCGCCATGATGGCGGCCGGGGTGGTGTGTCCCAGGTAATAATAAACCTGGTCGGGGATCGTCTCGTAATAGTTCGGAATGCCTGAAGTGTGATTCAGCAGGTTGTGGATGGTCACGTTGTTCCAGCCGGTATACTCCGGGAAATATTGGGTGATACGGTCATCCAGGTGAATGTACCCGGCTTCTTCAAGCTGTAAAACAGCCAGTGCGGTGAAGGTTTTGGTCATCGAGCCCAGCAGAAATTTGGTGTCGGGCATGTTTTTCGCTCTGCCAATATATTTGCTGGCATAACCATAACCTTCATTCAGCAGAATTTGATCCCCTGTGGCAATCAACACTGAGCCGGAAAATCCTTTGTCTCTGGCATGCTGCTGAATGATTTCATTGAGCGCGCGCGCCGCATCGTCCTTGTTTTGCGGGTCAAACGAGCTGAGCGCAGCGCCGTCAGGGATGGTAAACGCGGCGGTCAGCAGCAGCACAAAGCCCGCTGCCATCACAATGAGTCCCAAAATCCATTTTTTATTGCTTTTCTTCATGTTGTTCTCCTGTAAATTTGGCCTGTCTGGAGGCGCTTTTGATGATGATTATACGGAGCGGACCGGCCTGGCGCCATGCATCGCGGGTGCAAGGCACGCAAACCCTGGCAAGAGGGACAAATTCACGGGTAAAAAGCCCATGTTGGAATAAAAAAATGGCCCTCGCTTGAGGACCATTTCGGAAAGATCAATTCGATAAGCCTTGCTTACGGCGCCGGGGTGCTGCTTTGGCCCGCGCCTGACCAGCCAAACACGCGCTGCGCGCTGACTTCGCCGGCCGGTTCCCAGATCGGCGCACCCGAATTGGGATCGGTGCCAACCTGGCGCACAGGGAACACCCACCAGCGGAAAATGTGCGGCGTGTTGGAGGTCGGCCTGAAGGCTGAGGTCAGGGTGAACTTGGTGTCGGTCACATATTCAACCGTCTTCTGGCCCGAGCCTTCGGTCACATCTTCAATGGTCACCGCGTAGGCTTCGTTTTTCTGCAGGTTGCCAGCAGAAGCCCACTGCAGGGTGATGCTGTCGTTGGCCAGGGTAAACGAAGCGCCGTCCTGCGGCATCAGCAGGTTCACTGGCGGGTAAGGCGGCATCGGCGTGGCGGTGGGGGTGGGGCCAGGGGTGGCTGCCCGCTCGCACAGCGGAATGTGCAGGGTTTGTCCTTCCAAAACGCTGTCAGAAGACAGGGCGTTGTAGGCCTTGATGGATTTTGAATTGACCCCGTACAGCGCGGCAATGGTGCTCAGAGTATCGCCAGCTTTAACCACATGGTCCACCTTCTGGCAGGCCGCTTCGGTAGCTTCGGCGGCATTCAGCGTGCGGGTGGGTTGTGGCGAGGCCGTCGGCGTGGGCTGCGGCACCTTGATAACCTTATCAATGGAAAGCGGGCATTCGGTGGGCAGGTCATTCAGCAGCACAATGCTGCGCACGCTGACGTTGAAAAAGGCGGCGATGCTGCCGCAGGTGTCATTGGCCTTCACCTTATATTCAATGGGCGGCAGGGGGGTGTAGGTGGGTTCCAGCGTGGGGGTGGCCGTCTCGGTGGGCGTCAGGGTAATGGTGGGGGTGACAGTGGGGGTAAGCGTGGGGATGGATTGGGCGATGACCGTGGCCGCGGCCGGGGTGTTGGGTTCGGGCAGCTTGGGGGTGATCAAATAAACGGTGATGGCGCCAATGGCCACAAACAGGGCCAGCAGCCCCAGGGCCGCCGGCAGGCTCAGGGTGATTTCCGGCATGCGCGTCCCCTGGACGGCTTTTTCGGGGCGTGCCGGGGTGGCTGCGGTCAGGTCGCTGCCGCAAACCAGGCAGCGCGCGGCATTTTCACTGAGCCGCGTCCCGCAGACCGGACACAATTTGTTTTTCGAGGGGGTTTTTGTGCTGTTTGTCATAGGCTTTCTTTTTTAGTTTGGGATACTGCTCGGTTAGGCTGAAAAGCATCTTCGGTGGCAGATCGCTTCAAAATGATTGGGACTACGGTTATGGGCGGATCTGTGAGCAGTTTTTATTTTCCGCAGTCAGGCGGTGAGACCACATTATACCAGTCTTTTAAGCGGGAGACCAGTTTATGCCCCTCCGGGCGGGTTGATTTGGCTGAATCTCAATCCTCATCCATGATTTTTACCATTTTCAGAATCTCCAGTTCAGAGTATACTGACTTTGCACATTATATTGGGAAAGGTCATTGCCTCATGAAACTGGCTGCCGGAATCAGCATTGGGTCATCAAAGCGCAACAAAGTTGTCGAAATTGAGCTCTTGAATCAAAAGGTGCGCATCGAGCGCATTGGCACTGATGGGGATATGGAAAAAGCGGCCCAGCTTTTTAAAGAAATGGACGGTAAAGTAGATGCCTTCGGGGTCGGCGGGGCCGACCTGGGCCTGCTGGTGAAGGATAAATGGTATCCCCTCTACTCGGTCAACTCGATGATCCGCTTCATCCAGCGCACACCGGTGGTAGATGGCTCTGGTTTGAAAATCACCCTCGAAAAACTGGCCGCCCCTGTGCTGGAAGAGAAAATCAGCGCCTACCTGGATAAAGCTGGCCGCAGCGCCTTTGTCATCACCGGTTCTGACCGCTACGGCTTGCTGCGCTCCTTTGTGGATGCCCGTTATCAGGTCGTCTTTGGCGATCTGATGTTCACCCTGGGCCTGCCCTTTGCCGTGCATTCTGAAAAAACCATCGAACGCCTGGCCGCCCTGCTCATGCCGGTGGCCGGCAGGCTGCCCTTCAGCTGGGTTTATCCCGTCGGTGAAGCGCAGAACAAGCGCACCCCACGCTGGGTGGAGCATTTCCAGCGTGCCACCGTCATTGCCGGCGACTGCCATTACATCACCCGCTACATGCCCGACCGTCTGGACGGCAAGGTGATTGTTACCAACACCACCACCCTGGATGATGTGGAAATTTTCCGCCAGGCTGGTGCGCGCTACCTGCTCACCACCACCCCGGTTCTGGATGGACGCTCCTTTGGCACCAACACCATGGAAGCCGCCTTTGTGGCCGCCATGAACTGGAAAACCCCCATCGACTACGCCCACCCGGGCGCCTACCTGCGCGACCTCCAGTCTGTGCTTGAACAGCACCATATTCGCCCCCAGCTTCAGGAGCTTTAATTCATGGAAGCCATTCTCACCGCCGGCGGAACGCCTCACCCCAAGGATCCCCTCCATTCTTTGAGTCAGGGTGAACCCAAAACCATGATCACCATTCTGGGCCGTCCCATTTTGCAGTGGATTTTTGACGCCCTGGCCGCTTCGCCGGCCATCGATGGCATTATTCTGGTGGGGCTGCCTGAACCCTTTCAGAAGCAGGTGCACTCCCCCCTGCCCATCACCTTCCTGCCCGATCAGGGAACCCTGATGGGCAATATCCTCACCGGGCTGGAAGCCGCCGCCGCCGCGCGCCCGGAACCCCATGCTGCCATGCTGCTCTCGTCAGATATTCCCGCCCTCACCCCTGAAGCCGTGGAATGGATGGCGGAACAGGCCCGCCAGCGCCCGGATGCCGACCTGCTCTACACGGTGGCCACCCGCAAGGTGATGGAAAAAACCTTTCCGGGCAGCAAACGCACCTATGTTCGCCTGAAAGATGTGGAGGTTTGCGGCGGCGATATGGTCATTCTGCACACCCGCATGCTGCAGGCCAATCGCGACCTCTGGCAGCGCCTGATTGAATCGCGCAAAAAGCCGCTCCAGCAGGCTGCCATCATTGGTTTTGATACCCTGCTGTTGGCCCTGCTCGGTCAATTGACCCTCACTCAGGCTGAGCAGCGCGTGACCGCCCGCCTGAACCTGCGTGGGCACGCCATCCCCACCCCCTTTGCCGGCTCGGCCATGGATGTGGACAAACCCGATCAATTTACCCTGATCGAATCTTTCCTGCGGGAGCGCGAATCCTCATGAAACTCGATCCGCTCCTGCAATGGGATGTCCAAGCCTCGTCCCGCCTGCGCATCAAAGATACCAGCGATCGCGCTCACCGTGTGATGGCTGTGTTTGCTCATTCCGGCGATTCCTGGTTCTGGCTGATCGGTCTGGTGTTGATCTGGTTCGTTGGCGACCCTCTCTGGCATAACAACGCCGCCAGCCTGTCCATCGGCATGGTGCTGCTCGCGGCGGTGGTGCTGCCGGTCAAATTTTTGCTGCGCCGTCCGCGCCCTGAGGGCCAGTGGGGCCAAATTTACCGCATCACCGACCCCCATTCCTTTCCTTCAGGCCATGCCGCCCGCGCGGCCTGCCTGGCTGCGCTGGCCTGGGGGCTGGGCCCCCTGTGGTTTGCCGTCATTCTCACCATCTGGGCGCCGCTGGTTTGCATCGCCCGCGTCACCCTGGGGGTGCACTACCTGCTGGACGTCGCCGCTGGCATTCTCATCGGCATTCCGGCCGGCCTGCTGATCCTTCAAGTTGTCCCTCTCTTTTCCATCTGGCTGCCTTTCCTCTATCGCTGACGATTCAACTTGAACCTCATGCTGCCCCTTCTGCGTACCAAAACCATCATTCCCCCCACCCGCCCCCGGCAGGTGGAACGGATGCGCCTTTTGGCCCTGCTGGATGCAGGCATACACCGCGCCCTGACCATGGTTGTGGCCCCGGCGGGCTTTGGCAAAACCACTCTCGCCGCGGCCTGGGCCAGCCGCGCCAGCATGCCGGTGGCCTGGCTTTCCCTCCAGCCCACCGATAGCTCTCCCGAGCGTTTCCTGTCTTATCTCATTCAGGCTCTGCAAAATATCTCTCCCCAAATCGGGCAGACCACGCTTGCCATGCTGCACGGCGCCGCCCCCGATGGTGCCCTGTTTGCACTGGTGAACGACCTGGCGGAAATAGAAGAAGATTTCACCCTCATCCTCGATGACTTCCACAGCATCGAAACGCAGGAAACCACCGAAATCCTCCAGTTTTTACTCACCAACCGCCCGGCTTCCTTTCACCTGGTTTTGACTTCGCGGGTGACCCCCACCCTCAACCTGGCCCGCCTGCGCGCCGTGGATCAGGTGACCGAAATTGGTACTGCTGAGCTGCGCTTTACTCCGGCTGAAATCTCCGAATTTCTGGAGAACAGCATGGGCCTGCATCCATCTGCAGCCGCCCTTTCCCGCCTTGGCCAGTCCACCGAGGGCTGGGCGGTGGGTCTGCAGCTTGCCGCGCTGGCCATGGTTCGCCAGCCTGAACCGCGCCAGATGCCCACCGGGCAGGCGCTCATTTTCGACTACCTGGCCCACGAGGTGCTGCTGCGCGAACCGCCGGAAGTGCAGCAGTTTTTGATCCAAACTTCCCTTTTTGACCGTTTCTGCGCGCCTCTCTGCGACCACCTTCTGGCCTTTAACCCACCGCATGCCGCAGACCTGTTGGCTTATCTTGAACGCGCCAACCTCTTCCTGGTCTCGCTGGATGCGTCGGGTATCTGGTACCGTTATCACGCCCTCTTCGCTGAATTTTTACATCGCCAGCTCCCCCCTGATCGGGCCGCAGCCCTTTACAGCGCGGCCAGCGCCTGGTTTGAGCAAAACAACCTGCTCGACGATGCCATTCATTATGCCATGCACGCTGGCGACTACGAACGGGCTGCTGCATTGCTGGAAGCCCATTATCTCGATATGCTCCAGCGCGGCGAGCAGGCGTCCCTCACCGAGTGGATCAATGCCATGCCCGCCAGCCTGATGCAGCGGCGGCCGCGCCTGTGGCTGGCCAAAGGCTGGACCGGTGTCATTTCCCTTGATCCGGCCCTGGCCGCGCAGTGTGCTGAAAAGGCCGTGGCGCTCACCCCGCCCGACTCATCTGACCAGCGCCTATTGGGCGAGGCCAAAACCCTGCAAATCATGTCGGGCATCTTCTCAGGAAAACCCGCCGCGGCGGCTGAAATTTCAGAGGCGTTTGTGCTGCTGGCCGAGCAGGATGAATTTTTACACTCCCTGCTGCATTTCAACCTGGGACTCCACTACGTCATGCAGGGTGAGACCGCCGAAGCCATCGAAAACTTCAACGAAACCCTCCGCCTGACGCACGCCCTGAACAACCCCCTGGTCACCATGTTCACCCAGGTGCAGCTTGGTGAAGCCCGCGTGATGCGCGGCGCCCTGGGCCTGGCGGAACGCACCTATCAGCAGGTCATCCAGACCACCCGCGAGACGCTTGGCGATCACACCGTGCTGTTGGGCCTGCCTTATATCAGCTATGCAGATCTGCTGCGTGAACAAAATCGTCTGACCGAAGCCCGGCCCCTGCTGGAACAGGGCATTGCCTACTGCATGGTCTGGCAGCCGGTCACCAGTCTTGATGGGCAGATTTCTCTGGCGCGTCTCAATGCCGCCCAGGGCCGCTGGGACGAAGCTTTCACCCGCCTGGAACAGGCGCTCAAAATGGCGCAGAACAGCGTCTCCATTCTCGATGACACGTTGGTGGCCATCAACATGGCCCATCTCTGGCTGCTGCAGGGAAATCTGGAAGAAGCCCGGCACATCATTCAACTGTTTGGTTTGGATGATGAACACAAACCCATCTATTTTCACTTTCATGAAATCATTCAGCTGGTGCTGCTGCGCGCGCGCATGATGGAATGTTCTGCCGATCCCCGCCAGGCTGCCGGCCTGGTGGCATCCTGCCAGGCTCTGGTTTCATCTGCTGAAAGCCGCGAACGCATCACCCCGGCCATTGAGGGTTTGATCCTTTGCGCCTATGCCAGTCACGCCCTCTCTGACCACCCCGCAGCCGTGCTTTCGCTTTCGCGCGCGCTGAGCCTGGGCGCTCAGGGCGGTTACCTGCGCATTTTCGCCGACGAAGGCAAACGCCTGCTGCACCTGCTGGAACAGTACCGTTCGCAGCTGCACGCGCCGGCCGTTTATACCAGCCGTATTCTGACGGTCATGCGCGCGGAAGGCGCCCAGCCCATCCCGCCTGATCTCGAATCACCCATCCAGCCCGAAACCGGCAGCCTCATCTCCCTCACCCGCCGCGAGCTGGATATCCTCACCCTGATTGCCGCCGGCAAGAGCAACCAGGAAATTGCCGCCGCCCGCATCCTCACCCTTAACACGGTAAAAAAGCATGTTGCCAACATCCTCTCCAAAATGGGCGTGGTCAACCGCACCCAGGCAGTCATGCTGGCGCGAAAAATCGGCTGGCTGCCCTGATCGCGGTTTAGCTGGCTTTTCTGAGCCTTGCTTAAGCCGTTCCTTCTTTTCTTCCTTTGCGTGCTTCGCGATCTTGGCGGTAAAAAAAAAAAAATCAATGTCATTTTTTAACTACCTGAGCAGTTGCCATTTTTTCGAAAACTTCCCCATCTCCCATTGATCCATCAAATTTAGCGCGGCGCGGCCGCGGCCGCGTGCCGCGTTCTTTTCCTGCCTGTCTCTGACCGGCCTGGCAAAGCGGGCGCCCAAAATACTCCTTTTCTAATCCTTTGGAGTGCTGATCACCCCACCCCCACGGCGTATCCTTTGATTAACGATACATCCGGGGAGTTTGCGCTTCCCGAAAGGAGCCTCATGGAACAGAAGTTACCCTCACCCCTCATTGACCTGACCGCAGTCACAAAATCGTACCAGACCGACGCCGGCCTCTTCATGGCATTGAAAAATATTGATTTGCATGTCGAAGCCGGTGAATTTGTTGCCATTGTCGGCAAGTCGGGCAGCGGCAAAACCACCCTCATCAACATGATCACCGGGCTTGACCGCCCCACCAGCGGAGAAATTTGCGTTGGCGGGGCTGCCGTCGAAAAGCTCAATGAAAACCGCCTGGCAGCCTGGCGCGGACGCACCGTCGGCGTGGTTTTTCAGTTTTTCCAGCTGTTGCCCACCCTCACCGCCCTGGAAAACGTCATGCTGCCGATGGATTTTTGCGGCACGCCCGCCTTTGGCGAGCGCCGCGCCCGCGCCCTTGAACTGCTGGCTTTGATGGAAATTGAAGATCATGCCAACAAGCTGCCGGCCCGGCTCTCTGGTGGACAGCAGCAGCGCGTGGCCATTGCCCGCGCCCTTGCCACCGACCCGCCCATCCTGGCTGCCGATGAACCCACCGGCAACCTCGATTCCAAAACCGCCGCCGCCGTTTTTGCTCTCTTTGAGCGCCTGGCTGGCCTGGGAAAAACCATCCTGATGGTGACCCACGACCCCGACCTGGCCCGCCGCGCCGGGCGCCAGCTTCACATTGCCGATGGTTCCATTGTGCACGATGTCAACGGCAATGGCAACGGAGGCAAAAAATGACCCGTTGGGCGAAAGTCTACCGCGATTTGTGGAACAACCGCTCGCGAACCATCCTCATCATCCTCTCCATTGCCGCGGGCGTCTTCTCCATTGGCCTCATCGGCATGGCCCAGCAGGCCCTGACCGAATCGCTCAACGCCCAATATGCCGCCTTGCGCCCCGCCGATGCTACCCTTCTCACCGAGCCCGCCCTGACGGATGATTTTGTGGAGAGCATCCGCCATATGCGCGGGGTGGCCGAAGCAGAAGGCCGCCGTTCTCTGGCCCTGCGCATCTCGCTCGACGGCAAGGGTGAAACCTGGCGCGATTTGACCATCTATGCCCTCGATGATTACAACGACCAGCGCCTGTTTCTCATTCGCCAGCAGGACGGCGTCTGGCCGCCTGAAAAAGGCCAAATACTGCTCGAACGCGCCTCCCTGCCCTATCTCGGCGTGCAGCCTGGTGAACAGATTCTGGTCAAAACCCCTGACGGCCGCAAATTCAACCTCACCATCACCGGGCGCGCCCATGACCTGTACCGCATTCCGCCGTTTCTGGAAGGCTGGGTCTATGGTTATGTCAGCATGGATACCATCCGCTGGATGGGCGAACCTGAAGGTTTCAATGAACTCTATGTCAACGCAGCCGATCCTGCCCAGGTCATTGCCGTGACGGATAAGGTCGCCGACCGTGTCGAAGGCCAGGGGCTGCCCGTCTATCAGAAAACCCTGCCCACCCACGGAGAACACCCCCTCAACTATATCATCGCCACTGTGTTGATTTTGCTGGGGTTGGTGGCTGTGCTTTCCATGCTGCTGAGCGCCCTGCTGGTAGTCAACGTCATCTCGGCCCTCATTGCCCAGCAAGAGCGTCAGATCGGCATCATGAAAGCCATCGGCGCGCGTTCCTGGCAGATCATCGGCATGTATTACGGCATGATCCTGGTGCTTGGCCTGCTGGCCTGCCTCATTGCCATCCCTCTCAGCGTGGTTGGCGCAAACGCCCTGGCCGCCTTCTGCGCCGATATGATCAATTTTGATCCGCCC
Organism: Chloroflexota bacterium; assembly: GCA_029561345.1. Taxonomy (GTDB): domain Bacteria; phylum Chloroflexota; class Anaerolineae; order Anaerolineales; family Anaerolineaceae; genus JAKQJC01. The sequence continues at coordinate 9,890 of JAKQJC010000050.1, forward strand.
CAGGTGGCCTTCACCCTTCAGGCCCTGCTCTTCCAGCTTGGGGTTGGCCTGCTGGTTCCCCTCATCGCTGCCACCCCTGCCATTCTGGGCGGCACCCGGGTTTCTCCGGCAAAGGTGCTCAGCGAATACGGCATCAGCCAGGTGTGGGGCGGCGCCGGTTGGATGGATGCCATCCTGCGCCGTTTCCCCCGCCTCACCCGCGATCTGCTGCTGGCCATGCGCAACCCCTTCCGCAAACGCGGGCGGCTGATCCTCTCGCTCATCACCCTGACCTTTGCCGGCGCTGTCTTCATGTCCATCGTCAACCTGCAAAGCGCCCTCAATATCGCCCTCAACCAGATGTTTGAATTCTGGCGTTATGACGCCTGGTTGATTGTGGATGGCTATGTTCCCTCGGAACGCCTGGTCAACGAAGCCCGCTCCGTTCCCGGCGTGGAGCAGGCCGAAGCCTGGGATTTCACCCTGGGGCGTTACGTCCGCCCCGATAACACCGAGAGCGGAAACCTGTATCTGCTGGCCCCCCCTGCCGGCACGCCTTTGCTCAATCCGCCCATTATTGCGGGACGCAACCTCCAGCCCGGCGATACCAATGCCATTCTCATCAGCCCTAACCTGATGGCAGTGGAGCCCACTCTGCGCCTGGGCGGCCCGATGAAGTTGAAAATCGAAGGACGCGAGGAAACCTACACCATCGTGGGCCTGGTGAACATGATCGGTAACTCCTCCATCGGTTATATCACCATCATGGATTACTCCGGCTACGCCCGCCACATGCGCGAGCCCAACCGCGCCAATGCCATCATCCTGACCTTCAAGCCAGGCGCCAGTATGGATGAACAGCGCGCCATCGCCAGCGCCGTGGAACAGCGTTTCGACCGCGCTGATATCGACGTAGTCTCCAACTTCCTGATCAGCGAAGAGCGCAAGGAAATTGATGCCGCCTTTGCCATTCTGGTTGCCCTGCTGATGGTCATGACCCTCATCCTTGCCGTGGTCGGCAGCCTGGGCTTGATGGGCACCATGAGCCTGAACGTCATCGAGCGCGTCCGCGAAATTGGCGTCATGCGCGCCTACGGCGCCTCCAGCGGGGCCATCTCTCGCATCGTCATCATTGAAGGATTGATGATCGGGATGTTGAGCTGGGTCATGGCCATCGTGCTATCCCTGCCGCTCAGCGAGTTGCTCGCCCGCGCCATTGGCGAAGCCTTCATGGATTATCCCATGGCCGGCACCACCTCCATCGCCGCCATTCTGGCCTGGGCCGTCCTGGTCATCGTCATCTCGATCATTTCCAGTCTGGTTCCGGCGCTCAACGCTGCCCGCCTGACCGTTACAGAAGTTCTGGCTTACGAATAACCAGAAAACCAACCACATCCACCCTCTGGCAGCTCGGTCTTGCCAGGTTGATACCCTCAAAACAAAGAAATGGAGCCTTTCATGAAAAAACTTGTTCTCACCCTTCTTGTCATCTCTGCCCTGCTGACGGCCTGCGGCGGGCCAGCCACGCCCACCCCGACCGCCCAGCCAACGGTTGAAACGAACGTTCTTCCGAATGTTGTCACCGCTGAAGGCAAACTCCTGCCGGATCCCCGGATGGACCTGGCCTTCGTGCAATCGGGCCTGGTTGCCGAAGTGCTGGTCAAACCCGGAGAAAAAGTGGCTGCCGGCGACCTGCTGGCCCGCCTGACCGGAATCGAAACCGTCCAGGCTGAATGGAGCGCCGCTGAACTGGACCGCACCCTCACCCAACAATCCATTGATAAACTGAAACGCAGCGCCCTGCTCAACGCTACCCAGACCCAAAAAGCCCGTCTCGATGCCCAGACAGCTTATGATAATGAAGTCAAAGGCTGGCGCATCGTGGATGATGACACCGCCACCGATCTGGACCTGGCCATTGATGATTACGTGGAAGCCGAAAAGGATGTGCGCGACGCCCGCGAAAAACTGGACGGCCTGCTGGATAAGGATGAAACCGACCGCGAACGCGTGGACGCCCAGGATGATCTGGATCGCGAAGAATCGCTGCGCAGCGACGCCTATGCTGACCTGCAAAAAGAAGCCATTGAAAACGATCAGCCGTTGACCAGCCAGCAGATGCGCATGTTGACTGTGATTGCCGCGCTTGAAATGACCCGTGCCGATGTGGACCGCCTGGAAAACAACCTCGATCCCGAAACCCTGGCCGCCCTCGAAGCCCGCCTGGCCGCGGCTGAAGCCCATGCGGCGGCTGCCAAAGCCTCGCTGGCTTTCTACGAACTGCGCGCTCCCTTCAGCGGGACCCTCCTGCGCTTTGACCTGAAAACCGGCGAGCCGGTAATGGCGGGTGTGCCGGTGGCTTATGTGGCCGGCGATAACCGCTGGGTGGTTGAAACTACCGACCTGGCCGAGATTGATATTGCCCGCGTGGCCCTGGGGGATAACGTGTCCATCAAACTGGATGCCTTCAGCGGCGAAACCTTTACCGGCAAGGTCAGCGCCATCGATCCGGTTGGACGGGAATACCTGGGCGATATGACCTATAAAGTGACCATCACCCTCGATGCGCCGGATGAACGCTTCTACTGGAACATGACCGCCACCATCAACATCGAAGTCAAATAAACCTGCCTTCTTCCCTTCCCTTTGAGGCTGCCGCCCGCCCCGGCAGCCTCTTTTTTAATCATGCGCTTACGGCCCGCCCGTTAAAGGATATCTACTGTCTTATCATAAAAAACGAAAGGGTTACTGCTTCGACAATGTCACATTTCTATCCTTCTTGAATTTTCGATGCTTTCAATCAGCACAGTAATCGCATGGGGCGTTTTTGCCCCCAAAGCTGGGCAAAAACGCCCTCCATTAACGGTCTCCCCCGCCCACGGACAGCTGAAACAGCCAAAGAAAGCAGATTTGGATCTTTTCTTTTTCTCCCTTTGCGTCCTTAGCGCGCTTGGCGGTTCATGAAAGATCCGGCTGAGCAGTTGTACAAGAGGAAACCTTTGTGCCGAATGCATTACCAAATAAAAAGAACCGGACTGGTTCATGAACCAGCCCGGCCCTCAAAGGTTCGGCTAAAAAACTAAATCATCGATGCGTTGATCGCATCCAGCGACTGGCGCGAGGGGCGCAGTTGGCTTTCCTTCATACGGTTCAACGGTTCATCCGGCAGATTGTAATTATCGTACATTGTCGGCTGGTCGGGATCAATATAAATCAGGCCCGTCACCAGTTCATTGCTGCGGTGGGCGTCTTCCAGCATGTGGATGGCTTCCCAGCGGTTGGTGGGATCATATTCCTTTTCCAGCTTCTTCAAAATCAGGCTAGAGCCGTCAAACAGGGTCACTTCGCGGCTGGTGCCTTCTTCGAAATCTTCCACTGTGATCTCATCGCGGGGCGGCACATAGGAAATATCATGCAGCGGCACCTCATGTTCCTTGCCGAAGGTGTAGGAATGCAGGGCGCCTTCCTGGTTGTTGAAGGTCACGCACGGGCTGATGATATCAATCACAGCAATGCCCTTGTGGCTGAAGGCCGCCTTGATCAGTTCCTTGACCTGCTTGGGATCTCCTGCAAAGGAGCGGGCCACAAATGAAGCGCCCGAAACCAGGGCTTCCATGGCAATATCTATTGGCAGGTATGGGTTGGTGCCCTGTTTCTTCAGGCTCAGGCCCTTGTCTGCTGTGGCTGAGAACTGTCCCTTGGTCAGGCCGTACACGCCGTTATTTTCCACAATATACACCATCGGCAGATTGCGGCGCACAGTGTGCTTGAACTGTCCGAAGCCGATGCTGGCGGTGTCGCCATCGCCGCTCACGCCAATGGCTTCCAGGGTGTGGTCGCCGAACATGGCGCCCAGCGCCAGGGAGGGCATGCGGCCGTGAAGACCGTTGAAGCCGAAGGAGCGGCTGAGGAAATAAGTCGGGCTCTTGCTGGAGCAGCCAATGCCGCTGAACTTGACCACTTTCTCAGGCACCAGGTTCAATTCGTAGCAGGCGGCGATGATCTGGTTGGCAATGGCATTGTGGCCGCAGCCCAGGCACAGTGTGCTCGGCGCGCCGCGGTAATCATTTTTGGACAGGCCGGCCGAGTTGACCGTCATCTGATTTCCAGTTTGTTCGCTCATGGTTACTTCTCCTCCCGGGCGGTAATTTCATCTTTGATCCAGCGCGCCGAAAGCGGCAGGCCGTCCATATGGGCCACAGAGATCAGGCGGGTGGCATAGGCCGGGTGTTCAAGGGACAAAAGCTGCTGAAGCTGACCATCCCGGTTCAATTCCACCACATAGCAGCGTTCGTGGGCAGCGATAAAATCGTTCACTTCCTGGGTGAACGGGATGGCGCGCACACGCATGGTGTCCACCTTCAGGCCGGCTTCTGCCATCAGGTCGCGCGCTTCCAGCACGGCTGAATCAGCCGAGCCCATGGTAATGACGCCGATCTTCGCGCCGTCAAGGGTCTGGATTTCGGGTTTGGGCAGATAAGCCTTGGCGGTTTCAAATTTCTTCTTGATGCGGCCCAAAACGCGTTCCCATACCACCTGGTCTTCGTTATAGCGGGCAAATTCATCGTGACCGGTGCCGCGGGCAAAATAGGCACTCTTGGGGTGCTGGTTACCCATCACGGTGCGGTAGGGAATGCCGTCGCCGTCCAGGTCCAGGTAGCGGCCCCATTCATTGGAGCGTTTTTCCAGCTCTTCTTCCCACAGCACTTTGCCGCGGTCCATTGGCCGGTCAGGATATTCAAATTTTTTGGTCACCCAGTTGTTCATGCCAAAATCGAGGTCGCTCATCACAATCACCGGAGTTTGAATGCGTTCGGCAATATCAAAGGCCTTCCAGCCCATTTCAAAGCACTCGTTGACCGAGCCGGGGATGAGGATGATGAACTGGGTATCGCCGTGGCTCAGGAAATAGGTTTCGGTCAGGTCGCCCTGGGCCGTGCGAGTGGGCAGGCCCGTGCTGGGGCCCACGCGCTGCACATCCCAGACCACCACCGGAACTTCGGTGTAATAGGCCAGGCCCAGGTACTCCGCCATCAGGCTGAGGCCCGGGCCAGAGGTGGCCGTCATGGCGCGCAGGCCGGCCCAGCCAGCTCCAATGGTCATGCCAATGGCCGCCAATTCATCTTCCGCCTGCACCATGATGCAGGTGTCTTTGCCGGTGACCGGATCCTTGCGCAGCTGCGGGATAAATTCATTCAAAGCTTCGGGCAGGCTGGTGGCTGGCGTGATCGGATACCAGCCGCTGAACTGCACGCCGCCGTAAATGGCCCCCAGGGCACCTGCAGTGTTGCCGTCAGCCATGATGCAGTCCTTGTTGCCGTCCATCGGCTCCACGCGGTAGGCGTCTTTCTTCGTCAGGTTGGCTGCTGCCCAATCATAGGCTGCCTTGATCACCGCAAAATTGGAGTCAACGGCTTTCTTCTTGCCTTTGAACTGGAAATTGACCGTTTCATAAACCAGGTCCAGGCTCATGCCCAAAACCTGAGCCATCACCCCCACATAGACCATGTTGGCAATGTAATCGCGCATGTTCGAAGCCACTTCGGCTTCGCGGGCCAGCTTCTTAACCGGCATGGGGTAGGCCACAATATCGCTGCGCTCAATCGGCGTCTTGATGTCATCGGCATAGAACAGCACGCCGCCCGGCACCAGGTAGGTGATATCTTTGGCAAAGGTGGTGGGGTTGAGGGCAACCACAATATCATCTTTTTCAACCCGCCCCATATACCCCTTTTTGCTCAGGCGAATGGTGTACCAGGTGGGCAGGCCCTGGATGTTGGAGGGAAAGATGTTTTTGCCTGAAACCGGAATACCCATGCGGAAAAAGCAGCGGAACAAAAGGTTGTTGGCAGTGGCGCTGCCTGAACCGTTGACCGTGCAGAAGGTGATGCAAAAGTCGTTCACCTTGCTGGCTGTTTGGAGTTGATTTTCTTCAGTCATATATTCTCCTGAAAAATAAAGATGGTTTGCGGGTGTGCCGCAGCAATTATTCAAACCGCTGATTGGCGCCGCCGCGTGCGCGCAGGTTGATGAGCTTGAGGTGTTCCATCATGGCCTGGTAGCCGGCGGCAAAATCGCCCTTGCACAGGGCATTCACCATGCGCTGGTGATAGTCCCAGACCCGTTCCAGATAACCATAATCGTTATACAGGTTCAGGCCCACTTCTTCATACAATTCCCAATAGGATTCAAGAATGCCCAGCACAAAGGGGTTGTTCAGACGGCGGTAAATGGTCAGATGCAGTTCGCGGTGTTCTTCGTGGGGAATCTGCACTGGCTGGCCGTGCAGCTTGGCCTTGGCCCGTTCCACCAGGGCCTTCAGGGTATCCAGGTCTTCCTGCTTCAGCAGAGCCACCGCCTGGTACCAGTAGGCCATCTCAATATGTCCGCGCAGGTCAGAAAATTCATAAAATAGCCCTGAATTCTGGCTGAGCGCAAATTTCACCGAGCGGGTCACCGCCGGTTTGAAGGAATAGGGCTGCGGGCGAATGCCCACGCGGGGACGCACTTCAATCAACCCCAGGGCGCGCGCCACTTCCATCTGCTCGCGCAGCGAAGCGATGCTGATGCCCAGTTCCTGGCTTAAAACGGCCAGGGTTGGGAAATCCCCGTTATTTTTATGACTGTTGAGGGCAAGGTATTGGAGAAATTCGGATAGCGGTTCTGGTGACATCATTTATTTGATTTATCAGATAAATCATATTAATCAGATAGTCTCAGTATAGCACGCCGCCAGGGGAGAGTCAAGTGGACATATGTCATAAAACGCCCCGCCTGTTTTTCAGGCGGGGCGGGGTTCTTTTCAGGCTTCAGGGAGCTTCAGCTTTTCATTGCTCAGCAGTTCCAGCACCCCCAGCACGGCTGAATTATCCAGATTTTCCATGCCCATTTGCAGCATGGCATTATACAGCTGCGAATCCACGGCTGTGGATGGCAGGCTGACGCCGTATTGACGCGCGGTTTCCATGATAATATTCAAATCTTTGGCCTGCATATGGGCTTTGAAGCCCGGCTGGCGGTTGCCCGCAAACAAACGCGGCGGCTTCACATCCAGCGTCCAGCATTGAGCTGCCCCGCCGCGAATGGCCTCCACCACCTTCACCGGATCGGCCCCGGCTTTCTGCGCAAACACCAGCAGCTCGCCCATCGCCACCATCTGCGCCGCTACCATGATCTGGTTGGCCGCCTTGGCAATTTGCCCGCAGCCCGCCTCGCCAATATGTGTCACCGTTTTGCCCATGGCAGCAAACACCGGCCGCACGGTTTCCAGCGCCTCAGCCGGGCCGCCCACCATGATGGTCAGGGTGCCGTTGCGGGCACCGATATCGCCGCCGCTCACCGGCGCATCCAGGCTCATCACCCCTGCTTCGGCCAGCCGCGCAGCAATACTGCGCGCCGTGGCCGGTTTGATGGTGGAATTATCCACAAAAATCAGGCCGGGATGGGCGCCTTCAATGATGCCCTTTTCACCCAGCGCCACTTTTTCCACGTCCGGTGAATCGGGCAGGTTGGTGAACACCACATCCACCTGGGCAGCCACCTCGGCCGGCGACCAGGCTGCCGCAGCGCCTTCCGCTGCCAGTTCATCCACGGCTGCCCGACTGCGGTTGTGCACCACCAACGGGAAGCCGGCTTTCATGATATTGCGGGCGATGGATTTGCCCATCAGCCCCAGGCCAATATAACCGATTTTCAGGGTCATCGTTGATTCCTTTCCTGGATGGTTGGCCGGCTGCTGAACCGCCGGCCGGAATAGCTGCAACTCTTCCATTCTGATTATATCCGAACTCGTTAAGTCATTCTTCCTGCCAATATCGTCAAAAAGAACATCCTGCATTAAAATAAAGCTATGAAAACCATCGTCCTTGCTTCCAATAATCCCGTCAAAAAACAGGCCGCCTTGCTGGGCTTTCAGGCCATGTACCCGGATGATGAACTGGAAATTTTGCATGCCAATGTCCCTTCCGGCGTCAGCGATCAGCCCTCTTCCAGCGGCGAAACCCTCCAGGGAGCGGTTAACCGCGCTGCCAATGCCCTTCAGGCCATTCCGGCCGCCGATTTTTGGATCGGCATTGAAGGCGGCATTGAAGACACCCCCGAAGGCATGGCTGCCTTTGCCTGGGTGGTGGTGATGGCCGATGCGCTGCAGGGCAAAGCCCGCACCGGCACCTTTTTCCTGCCGCCGCCGGTGGCCCGCCTGGTCGAAGAAGGCAAGGAGCTTGGCGAGGCCGATGATATCGTCTTTGGCCGCAGCAATTCCAAACAGCAAAACGGCGCCATCGGCATCCTCACCGGCGATGTCATTGACCGCGCTGAATTTTACCGCCAGGCCGTCATCATGGCGCTCATCCCTTTCAAAAACGCAGGCTTATACAGGTCATAAAACATGGAAAGAACCGTTCCCTCCACCGCCTCCGAAGAAATCGAACTCTATGTGCGCACGGTTTATTCCCTGCTGCGCGCCACCAGCGAAGTGCAAATCCGCTCCCTCGAGGAGGTGCATGCCAGCATGAATTCCTCGCTGCACCCGGAAGCCCGCAAAACCGTCATCGACACCTCGGCCCTCATTTACAGCCTGCTGCGTCTGCCCGAATGCATTTTTGACGTGCGCACCGTCATTCTGGGGCAAAGCTCCACGGTGTTTGCCCAGCATGGTTACGATGTGGAAAGCTGGCAGCCGGTGGTGGCGCGCGCGCGCCGCCGCCGTTGTTTTTTAAGCAGCGACGGCATTCTGGCCTGCTTCATTGCCAGCCGCTCGGATATTGACGATGTGATGCCCACCCTCACCGCCCTGCAGATCGAATGGAACAAGCTCCATCACCTGCTCAAACGCCTGCCCGAAGGCGTCCATGTCAGCAATATCGACAGCGATCCCGAAACCCGCCAGGCTGTGCTCGAAACCCTTGAAATTTCCGCTGAAGACCTCGACCGCCTGCGCACCATCTGGGGCAAGCAGTTCACCAGCAACCTCATCACCATCCAGCACCAGCAGTGCGCTCTGCGCGTGCGCAACCTCAGCAGCTCGCACAGCGAATATCGCCGCGCCACCTCGCTCTGGTGGGATAACATTCAAAAGCGCTGCCCGCAGATCACCCAGCGTCCCCTCTACATCGTTTCTTCCAACACCCACAGCCTGGTCAACCTGCTGACTGGTTTTGCCCTGCGCCACCAGGACGAAATGATCACCTTCCTGCACAAGCAGCAGAACACCGCCCTGCTGGCCGAATGGAACGACATCATCTCGCGCCAGGTGCCTTCCAGCCAGGAAAACTTCCTCTACTACCTGCTCAAAAAATACCAGCAGTCGCCCGAAGGCGCGCACCTGGTGGAAGAGCAGAAGCAGGACGAAATTGCCCTCGGCATTCAGCGCATCCCCAGCGAGCATTCCTTTGATATCGACGCCCAGGTAATTGACCTGGCGCGTCTGAACCCCCATCCTCTGGATCCGCGGCTTTGCAACGGCAAAATGGATTTTTTGCCCCACAGCAATGCCCTCATTCTCAATATCGATTATCCCCTCGGCCTGGCAGCCTACAACATCCTTTCGGAGATCGCCGAGCACAACGGTTCCATCCTCGGGCTGTACATTATGGGCAAGGCAGCCTCCCTCAACGGCGTGCGCGGTGATGTGCTGGTACCGAATGTGGTCCACGACGAACACTCGCACAACACCTATCTCTTCCAGAACGCCTTCTCAGCCACTGATGTCAGCCCTTACCTGGTCTACGGCACCGTGCTGGATAACCAGAAGTCGGTCACCGTGCTGGGCACCTTCCTGCAAAACGCGCGCATCATGGATGTGGTTTACCGCGAAGGCTACACCGATATTGAAATGGAGGCCGGCCCCTATCTCTCCGCGGTCTATGAAATGGTGCGCCCGGTGCGCTACCCCACCAACGAGATCATCAACCTCTACGGCGCCAACCTGGACCTGGGCGTACTGCACTATGTTTCAGATACCCCGCTCAGCAAAGGCAAAAACCTGGGCGCCGCCACCCTTTCCTATTTTGGCATGGATTCAACCTATGCCACCACCCTGGCCATTGCCCGGCGCATTATTGCTCGCGAGCGCCAGCGTTTCTACAACGAAAGGAGATGAGCCATGCGCCTGCGCAAGCTGCTCATCCTCTCCCTGCCCATCATCATCCTGTCTGCCTGGTATGTGGTCATTCAGGCGCCCATCTGGATGGCGCCCGGACCGCGCGGGGCTTTTGTGGCGGGCGGCGAGGTGTATACCTCCTGCCGCGAAGCCGCCCTGCTGGATAAATTTGAAGGCGCGGCCCTGAGCATTGAAGAACCCGCCGCCGTTTCTGCCAGCCAGGCACGCACCACCGCCCGCAATGTGATGATGCGCTACCTCGGCATCACCGCCATCACCCACGAAAGCGCGCCTTTCCAGGCCCGCATCAAAAGCAACGGCGCTTCAACCCTGGTCTGGGTCTACACCGGCATCAGCGACGCCGCCATCTCCACCCCGCTGATGAATGGGGTGACCATGTATGTGGATGCGCAGACCGGCGTGCCGCTCTATATGATCTCCGGCATTCAAATTGGCGAACCGCAAACCGGCTGCGAGGCCAACCCCAATCTCCTTTGGGATCAAGCGGGCAACTACCTGAGCTGCGGGCTGCTCTCCCTCTATGTCCTCGGCCTGGTCATCGCCGGCGTGGTCTGGATCATCCGCCATCCCCTGCCGGACGAAAAAGAAGACCATGATTAATTTGAAATTTCAATTCTAAATCGCTTGTATTTTGTATGGATTGACGTATAATGAATTTGCGAGCGGCCGGATGCCCCCCTCATCCGGTCACTCGCACTTTATTTAATGCCTGTCAAAATCAGCGCTATTCGCTGTAACCGCACAGGGCAATGGCCTTCGGCCCCGTATGCACGCCCAGCACCGGCGAGACGATGCTTTCAATCAATTCCACCGGATGGTATTTTTCCTCCACCAGTCTGGCCAGCGCATCTGCCTCTTCATAGGCGGCATTGTGCAGCACGGCAATGCGCATGGGGTGCGTGATATCCACCTTCTTGAAAAAGGTGTTGATCACCCCTTCAATGGCTTTTTCGCGCGAGCGCGCCGGCATGCCCGGCACCACCTTGCCGGTTTCATGGTTGACCATGATCTGCGGCTTGAGGTTCAGCAGCGAGCCGATGAAGCGCGTGGCTCCGCCAATGCGTCCGCCCTTGAAAAGATAATCGATGGTGTTGAGGGAAATGACATATACCAGTTTTTTGCGCACCTCGTTGGCCGCCGCTGCCATGCCTGCCAGCCCGGCCTCGGTTCCTGCCCGCGCCGCCGCCAGCACCTGCCACCCCAGGCTCATGGAATTGGACAGCGAATCCACCACCTCCACCGGAATGTCAATCAGGTTGGCTGCCTGGCGCGCCGACTGAATGGTGCCGCTCATGGCGCTGCTGATGGTCACCACCAGCAGTTCATCCGCGCCATCCGCCTTGGCCTGCTGATAAACCTTCAGAAAATCCTGCGGGGAAGGCTGCGAGGTGGTCGGATAGGTCCGGTCTTTCTCCAGACGCTCATAAAATGCCTCGGCTTTTAGATCGACCCCATCCAGAAACTGCTCGGTTCCCCAGTTGATGAACAGCGGCACCAGGTAAATATGATAACGCTGGCGGTAGGCCTCCGGCAGGTCGCAGGTGCTGTCGGTGATGATGGCAATATTTTTTGGCATAAAATTCAAGCTCCTCTTAGGGTGGATTTGATGGAATGGCGGTGTTCCAGCCACCAGGCCACGGTGTCTTTCAATGTATCATAAATGGGCCGCCGCCGGTACCCCAGCTCTCTTTCGGCTTTCTGGCTGCTGATGTTGGAATTGCTTTGCAGAGTTTCCATTGAATAGCGGGTGAAAAGCGGGCGTGTGCGCGCCATGCGGTAATACAGAGCGGTCAGCGGCGTCACCATCATCACCAGTCCCAGCGGCAGAATAATTTTGGGAGAATGCAGGCCGGCAAATTCCTGCACCTTGTCGCGAAAATGCGAAATTTCAATTTGCGTGCCCGAAAGGATGTACACTTCCCCCTTGCCGCCCTTCTCGGCCGCCAGGATATGCCCCTCTGCCACATCCCGCACATCCACAAAGTCATATTTTCCCCGCACCAGCCAGCTCAACTGGCGGGTCATCCAGCTCAACACCAACTCCCCCATCTCTGAGCGCCGGAAATCGAAAGGTCCAATCACCCCGGTCGGGCAAACGATCACCGCATCCTGCCCTGCCTCGGCCGCTTTCTTCACGGCCTCCGAAGCCAGGGCCTTGGTCACATCATAGGTACCGGCGGTGTTGTGGGTGTCAAACGGAATGCGTTCATCCACCACCACCCCTTTTGGCGGACGCCCCAGCGCGTGGATGGAGCTGGTGTAGACAAGCCTTTTCACCCCGGCCTTTTGGGCCGCCTTCAGCACATTTTTGGTGCCTTCCACATTCACCTGGTGCATCACCGCCTCTTTTCCCGGAGCGATATTCACCAGGCCGGCCATGTGGAAGACCTTTTCTGCGCCTTTGAAGGCTTTATCCAGGGAATCCGGATCCAGCACGTTGCCTGTCACCGTTTCCACATGCACCCCCTGCAGGGCCTTGCAGTCTTCTCCCGGCAGCACCATGGCCTTCACAGCCGCCCCGCGGCTCACCAGGGTGCGCACCAGCACGTTTCCCAAATGTCCCGTCGCGCCAGTCACCACAATCATTCCGGCCTCCTTCTCCAGCCATTTAACAATAATTGGACGCTTTCTTTCAGCACGTCATCCCAAACGGCGCCTTCAGGATCAAAGAACGCCTGGAAAAACAGGCCCACCGCCAGGGCCACCAGTTCGCGCGCCGCCGCATCCGGGTCCAGGCCCGGGTCCAGCGATCCTTCGGCAATGCCCCGGCGGATGATGCCTTCAAATTTTTCCTGGTAACGGCGGTAAGGCGAAACCGCTGCCTGCCAGACCAGGGGATTATGAATGGACTGCGACCAGAATTCCAGGAACATCGGAAAGCTCGACTCGCTTTTCCGGAAAATCATCCCGCTCATCGCGGCCACATCCAGCAGACCCTGCGGCACATTGGTGGATTGATCCAGAATCAGGCTCATGCCCGCGTCCAGGCTGGCCAGCCAGCGTTCCATCAGTTCCATAAACAGGTCATGCTTGGTGGGAAAATGGTGAAAAAAGGCGCCTTTGCTGATTTCAGCGCCCGCGCAAATTTCCGCCACGCTGGTGGCGTCGTAGCCCTGGCTGGCGAACAGCTTTTCGGCTGTATCCATGATGGCTGCACGGGTTTTCTCACTTCTAAGCTGCATTTTCATCTCCAGTAAAAAACCGACCAGTCGGTATGTTTCAATTTTATCATGCCCTTTTCACCCTGTCAATCCTTTTTTTTCATCCAGCCAGGCAGTCCCATTGCGGGGCAATCCGCTCTCAATTTGGATTATAATTATCTCTATGGATTCATCTAATTCCCCCCTCGTCATTGGAATCGCCGGCGGCTCCGGCTCGGGCAAAACCACCGTCGCCAATGTGGTTTTACGCCGGGTCGGCAAAGACCGGATCGCCTATCTGCCTCACGACGCTTATTACCGCGAACAATCGCACCTGCCCTACGAAGAGCGCATCAAGGTCAATTACGATCACCCCAACTCCCTTGAAACCGAATTGATGGTCCAGCATATTCAGGCCCTCAAGCGCTGGGAGCCGGTGGAGGTGCCGGTCTATGACTTCACCGTGCACAGCCGTAAAAAGGAAACCATCCATGTCGAACCGCAAAAGGTGGTGCTGGTGGAAGGCATCCTCATTTTTGCCGAGCCCGAGCTGATCAAGCTCTTCGATGTGAAAATTTTCGTGGATACCGATTCCGACCTGCGCTTTATCCGCCGCCTGCAGCGCGATATCACCGAACGCGGCCGCTCCACCGAATCGGTGATCAAGCAGTACCTCGAAACCGTGCGCCCCATGCACCTCGAATTTGTCGAGCCCTCCAAACGCAACGCCGATGTCATCATCCCTGAAGGCGGACTCAACACCGTCGCCCTGGATATGGTCACCGCCCGCGTTGAAGAACTGCTGCTCGTAAACAGACCTGATGAGCCCTAAAACCCGCCTCACGCTCCTGCGCATCTTCATTATTATTGGCGTTGTTGCCCTGACCATTTTTCTCATCAGCATCCGCGATCAGATCAAGCAGCTAGAAGGTTACGGCTACCCCGGCATTTTTCTGGTCTCCATGCTGGCCACCTCCACGGTGATTGTGCCGCTGCCCGGCGTTCTGCTCACCTCCATGCTGGGCATGGCCGGTTTCAACCCCCTGCTGCTGGCCGTTTGCGCCGGGGCCGGGGCCGCCCTCGGTGAAATGACCGGCTACATGGTCGGCTTCAGCGGCCAGGGCGTGGTTGAGCGTTCCAAATTTTACGACCGCGTGCTCAAATGGATGGAAAAATACGGCAGCATCACCATTCTGGTGCTGGCGGTCATTCCCAACCCGGCTTTCGACATTGTCGGCATGGTGGCCGGGGTGATGAAGATGCCCATCCCGCGCTTTTTGCTGTTCTGCGCCGCCGGCGAAATCATCAAATACCTGATTTTTGCCCTGGCCGGATCAGGCCTCGCCACCTATATCAAGTAATTGCGCCATCTTCCGGGCGGGCGCCTGCACCGGCCGCCCGCCCTGCCAGCCAATCCCCATACTGAATCAGGAAAGGACCATATGACCATCGCATCCATCGACTCATACCTTGAAGAGCATCTCGATGAGAGCATTGCCGAGCTTTCTGAACTCTGCGCCCAGCCCAGCATCAGCGCCCGCAACGAAGGCCTGCTGGAATGCGCTGAAATGGTGCGCGCCATGCTCGACCAGCGCGGCTTCACCACTGCCATCTTTGCCACCCAGGGCGCGCCGGTGGTTTTTGGCGAGCGCAAGGGCCGCAGCGACAAAACCCTCATCTTCTATAATCACTACGATGTGCAGCCCCCGGAACCCCTGGAGCTGTGGGAAACCCCGCCCTTTGAACCCACCCTGCGTGACGGCAAGCTGTTTGCCCGCGGCGTTTCAGACGACAAGGGCCACCTGCTCAGCCGCCTCTTCGCCATCGACGCCCTGCTGGCCACCGAAGGCGAGCTGCCCTGCACGGTGAAATTCGTCATTGAAGGCGAAGAAGAAACCAGCAGCAAAAACCTCGAAGCCTTTGTGCGCGATCATGCCGCCCTGCTGGCCGGCGACGCCTGCATCTGGGAGTTCGGCGGCGTGGACCACAACGATGACCCGGTGGAATACCTGGGCCTGCGCGGCATCTGCTATGTGGAATTGAGCGTGGAAACCGCCAACCAGGATGTTCATTCCGGCCTGGGCGGCTCCATCTTCCCCAATGCCGCCTGGCGCCTGGTTTGGGCTTTGAACAGCCTCAAAGGCCCCGATGAGACCATCCGCATCCCCGGTTTTTACGACAAAGTGGCCCCCATCACCCCGCGCACCCGCGAGCTGGTGGCCGCCCTGCCCGAAGTGGCGGAGGTGTACCGCCAGACCTACGGCCTCGATCATTTCCTCAAAGGCCTCACCGGTGGGGTTGACCTGCAAATTGAAAGCGCCCATGTGCCCACCTGCACCATCTGCGGCCTCACCAGCGGCTATCAGGGCGCCGGCTCCAAAACCGTGCTGCCGGCCCGCGCCAGCGCCAAGGTGGATTTCCGCCTCGTCCCCCACCAGGACCCGGCTGAAATTCGCGCCCTGCTGCGCGCCCACCTCGATGCCCAGGGCTTCAGCGATGTGATGATCACCGATTTGGGCGGCAACCCGGCTTGCGTCACCGATCCCGATGACCCCTTTATCAAAATCGTCACCTCAACTGCGGCTGAGGTATACGGCCGGCCCATGCACATCATCCCCATGAGCGGCGGCTCGGGCCCCAACTTCATGTTCAACAAATACCTGAATGTGCCCATCGCCACCTCCGGCGTGGGCGACCCCAATTCCCTGGCTCATGCCCCCAACGAAAACATGCGCCTCGATCTGTACCTGCTGGGCGCCCGGCACATCGCCCACATCCTCAAGGCCTTTGGCGCGTAAATCGCCGCCAGCGAAAAAGAACCAATATTGAAAACTGAGCTGCCCTTACTTAACGGGGCAGCTCAGTTATTGACTTAATTTCTCATTGCTGTTATTTTTTCTGTCTGGCCGCCATCTGCACCCGTTTCCAGGCTTCCATCACATCATTCACTTCCCCATCCGATTCCGGCAGTTCGCCGTAGCGCACCTTGAGATACGCTCCGGTCATCAGGTTCATTTCATCCTTTGCCTCGGGCAATTTCTGCGCCGCCAGCGGCAAAAATTCCAGCGGCGTTTGCGCCGTAAGGCGCGGGCAGCCCAGATCCACACACAGGGCCATCAACTGACTGTAAACCCAGCGGATGCGCGCCGCCTGGATCATGCGGTTGGCATTGCGCAAATGCAGCAGCCTGGCCAGGTCGTCCGCCGTTTGCTGGGCGCGGTCCTTCACCGCCTGTCCCAGGTCGCGCAGCATGGCTGCCAGACTGGCATCCTCTTCAATGCCTTCCAGCCGCGCCCGGCGCTCATGCCATTTGCGCCGGATCAGCGCGACCGCCATCAACACCAGCAGGCCAATCACCACGCTCCAGATCAATATCGGCAGCACCTGGCTCATCAACGGTTCAACCGCTTCCTGCTGCTGATTCATCTGTTCAAGCTGGTCGGCAATTTGCTGGGCAATTGAGCTGTTCGGGTTGATGGCGCCGTTCCTTTCAACAAACTGCGCCAGGTAATTCACCAGCCAATCGAGCAGGGGTGCCATCAACTGCATCAGCAGTCCGGTCACAAAACTCAGCGCAATGAGGATGCCCAGACCCACCAGCTGCCCGACCGGGCTCAGCGCCAGCAGCGCCGCCAGTCCGGCTGCCAGCACCACCAGCAGCGCGCCGCCGGCCAGGTTGCCCAGCCAGCGCAGGTTGAAGCGCGCCGCGCGCCCGCCGCGCAGTTCGGCCACCTCGCCCAGGCGGGCCGTGCTCATGCCCACCAGGCCCAGAAACACAAAAACAAACAGAATGGCAAAAGTCATGGGCTGGCGTTCCGGGCTCTGAAAATGGAACACCACCAGTGAAAGGGTGCCCGTCCAGAACGTGGTCAGCAGGGTTTCCGTGTAAATGCCCGCCCGTGCCAGGGTCAAACCCCGCAGCCAGGCCAGCAGCACCACCAGCACCACCAGCACTTCGGCCGGCAGCTGCTGCGAAACCATCATTTCATTGTTCATTGCTGCCAGCATATCCCAGGGCAGGGCCAGGCGCGGCCAATACAGGATTAGTTCCAGCGCCAGCCACAGGCTAAAAAAGCCCAGAACCGCCAGCACCGTCCAGTTGACCGCAGTTTTCACCTGCCAGATCATCGCCAGGCTGTTGAGAAAATAACCCAACCCTAAAATCCCCCCCACCAAAAGCAGCAGCGGAACAAAAGAATCCGGCCGCGCCAGCAGAGAACTGCCCATCAGTCCCGCCCACAGGGCTTCCAGCACAAACAGGATCAAAACCGAAACACCCCGCCAGCCCCACAGGGCGCTGCGCAGGTCCTGGGTATGTGAACCGGCTGCCGTCATCGACTGCGCCCCTCCCGCTCATCTTCCGGCTGGTTCCAGCGGTAGGGCAAATGCACCGCCCGCACACCGGGAATATCCGGCGGGGTTTCCTCCGCCAGGCTGATCAGCGTGGTGTGCAGGCGGTAGCGCCGCAGCCGCACCAGGGTTTCCTGCAGTTCAGGGCCGCACAGCGCCGTCACCAGCACCAGGGTCGAGCCGTAAGGCACCCTGGGCATGGCCTTGAGCAGAAATGATTCAAACGGGGCAGATGTGAACGCCGTCACCCCGGCCAGGGTTTCCAGCAGGTGGGCCAGCTGGCGCGGCGAGCGCCCCGGCGCCACGTTGAAAGGCTGGTCGGAATGGGCCAGGCAGCTGTTGGAAATCAACCCCACCGAATAACCTGCCTGCATGCCCTGATAGACAATGGTGGTAGCCACCTTCACCAGCTGCTCCAGCATGTCGGGGATCACCCCTTCCCAATAGCGCGTCATGGTGGCCGAATTGAGGCACACCATCATCACCTGCGATGAAACCGGCTGGTAAACCTTCACCTGCAGGGTTCCGGTGCGCGCAGTGGCCGGCCAGTGCACCTTTCTGAAGCCGTCTTCCGGATGATATTCGCGCACGCCCACCGGCCGGTTGGGATCGTCAAAAATGCGCCGGCGCGAGGCCCGGTCGCCAAAGGGGTTTTGCGCTTCCAGCTTGATCTCGTGCAGCGGCAGCATCTCCGGGAACACCGTCAGATATTCCACTTTTTCGAGATCGGTGGAGGTGTCGTACATGCCGAACAGGTCGCCCGATGAGAGGTGCGCCGGCCCCACCTGGTACACCCCGCGCTTCTGAAACAGCAGGATGTAATCGCGGCGCGTCTTTTCATACCAGCGCAGGCTGAAAAGGTGCGTCAGGTAAGACATGTCGCGGATGTGCGAGGGCGCCAGCGCCGAAGAATCATCCGGGGCCACCGCCAGCGGCCAGGGGTCAATCACCCGCAGCCATGAAACCGGCAGCAGTTTGTTGTTTTCAATTTCAATGCGCACAGGCGAAGTTTCGCCGGGGAATGAGCGCCGGTAATGCCATCGCCGGTTGTAGACAATGCCATCCAGCGCATGGTCGCGCCACCACGAAGTGACCCCCATGATGGTCAGCAGCATGGCTGAAATGGTGATCCACAGTGCTGAATTCATCACGGCGCCCAGCACCATGATCAGCAGCAGAACCGGGATCCAGGCTTTCGTTCGCACTCAGTTCTCCACAGGAACCGGAACCGAAGAGACGATATCTGAAATCAGCTCTTCCGAGCGCCGGCCGCGCAGCTGCGCCTGCGGCGCAATGATCAGGCGGTGCGAAAGCACGTGCGGCGCCATCGTCTTCACATCGTCCGGCAGCACATATTCGCGGTCCTGAATGGCTGCCCAGGCCTGCGAAGTCTGGTAAAGGGCCATGGTGGCGCGCGGGCTGGCGCCCAGTTCAATTTCGCCGTTCTCGCGGGTGGCGCGGGCAATGCGCACCATGTAATCGCGCACCGATTCCTCAACCCGCACCTGGCGGCGTTCGGTCTGCATCTCTATTAATTCATCCACGCTCACCACGGTTCTCAAATCGGGCAGCGGGTCTGAAGCCCTGAACCGTTCCAGAATGGCGTTTTCTTCCGCCTGGCTGGGATAGCCAATGGCCACCCGCAGCAAAAAGCGGTCGAGCTGCGCTTCGGGCAGCGGGAAGGTGCCTTCCAGTTCCACCGGGTTCTGCGTGGCCACCACCAGAAAAGGCCGCGGCAGCAGGCGCGTGACGCCGTCGGCCGTCACCTGGCGTTCCTGCATCGCCTCCAGCATGGCCGACTGGGTGCGCGGGGTGGCGCGGTTGATTTCGTCTGCCAGCACCACCTGGCTCATCACCGGGCCGGAACGAAATTCAAATTCCTGGGTTTTCTGATTGAACCAGCTCAGGCCGGTCACATCCGAAGGCAGCAGGTCAGGGGTGAACTGGATGCGGCGGAAGCTCAGGCCCATCGAGGCCGCCAGCGCCCGCGCCAGGGTGGTTTTGCCCATGCCCGGCACATCGTCCATCAACACATGGCCCTCGCACAGCACCGCCGTCAGCACCAGGTTGATCACCTCATCCTTGCCGACAATCACTTTTTGAATATTCTCACGAATTTTTTGCGCAACAGGGGAAATTTTCATGCAGCCTCTTTTAGATCAGGAAATGCAATTGTTTCATTTTACCATAATCCTATCAGGGGGTTTTCAAATTTTCGTAACCACCCTGACCATGACAACCCGCGAATCACCCCTCCCACAGTAGGGTAAGGATGCATTTTGCTCAGAAAATAAACGGCACGGGATTGTTTCTTCATACCTATCGGCGCAAAAAACACCCTCACCTTTGACTGTGTTACATTTCCGCCATTTTTGTGGCGCCTCTTATCTTCGACCCGTAAATTAACCGCTCAATCAACTTTTATCCCCGCCTGGGATGGGAAACACTCCAATAAATGGGAATTTGGAGAGAAGCATTCAAATAAGATTATCAAACTACCCTGCCAATCTCATCCCACGCTTTGCCCGACTCAGGTTATAATTTTATCAGTATGGAAAAACTCAAACAGGAAGCTCAAAATATGCTCGGCCTGCGCCTGACAGACAAACAGGTGGCAGCTTTTATTCGTTATGAGCAGGAACTGCTCGATTGGAACAGCCGCATGAACCTCACGGCCATCCGCGAGGTGGAAGCGATCCGCACCAAGCACTTTCTCGATTCCCTCACCTGCCTGCTGGCCATGCGCGACACCCCGCCCCAACGCCTGATCGATGTTGGCACCGGCGCGGGCTTTCCCGGCATTCCCCTCAAAATCATCTTCCCCAACATGCGCCTCACCCTGGTCGATTCTGTCGGCAAAAAAACCGGCTTCTGCCAGCACATTGTGCAAACCCTGGGGCTCAATGGGGTTGAAATTGTCACTGCCCGCGCCGAAGAGATGGGACAAAAAAGCGCCCACCGCCAGCAGTACGATTGGGCCGTGGCTCGCGCCGTGGCCCCGCTGAACGTGCTGGCCGAATACCTGCTGCCCCTGGTGAAGCTGGGCGGCCATGTGCTGGCGCAAAAAGGCGAAAGCGCCCCCGCCGAAGCGCATGTCTCCGATCATCCCATTCACTTGCTCGGCGGCCGCCTCAAACAACTCATTCCCATCACCCTGCCCGGCGTGGTGGATGAACGCTTCCTGGTGATCATCGATAAAATCGCCGCCACCCCGCCGCAGTACCCGCGCCGCGTGGGCGTGCCCACCAAAACCCCACTCAAATAGCATTTTCACTTCCCCCGGAAAGGAATATTCCCATGAAAATTGATGGCCCGTGGTTTAAAGATGAATCCGGCCGCACCCTGGTTCTGCGCGGCATCAACCTGGGCGGCAGCACCAAGGTACCCTTCACCCCCGATGGCGCCACCTGGCGGCGCGAAGGTTTCTTCAATCACCGCGAGGTCTCTTTTGTGGGCCGGCCCTTCCCGCTCGAAGAAGCCGATGAACATTTCCGCCGCCTGAAGGCCTGGGGTTACACCTTCCTGCGCTTCCTGGTCACCTGGGAAGCCATCGAACACGCCGGCCCCGGCATTTATGACGAAGCCTACCTCGATTACCTCACTGCCGTGGTCAAAAAAGCCGGCGAACACGGCCTGACCCTCTTCATTGACCCCCACCAGGATGTCTGGAGCCGCTTCTCAGGCGGCGACGGCGCCCCCGGCTGGACTCTCGAAGCCGCCGGCATGGATATGACCCATTTCCATGAAACCGGCGCCGCCATCGTCCACGCCACCACCGGAGATCCCTTCCCGCGCATGGTCTGGCCGACCAATTTTGGCAAGCTGGCCTGCGCCACCCTGTTCACCCTCTTCTTTGCCGGCAGCACCTTTGCCCCCAGGCTCAAAGTGGATGGGGTGCCCATTCAGGACTATTTGCAGGATCACTACATCAACGCCATCCGGCAAATTGCCCTGCGCCTGAAAGATTTTCCCCATGTCATCGGCTACGACACCCTCAACGAGCCCTCCTCTGGCTGGATCGGCGTCAAAAACCTCACCTATCCCGCTGGCGAACTGAAAATGGGCGACGCTCCTTCACCCCTGCAGGCCATGGCCCTGGGCATCGGCATTCCCCAACTGCTCACCCAGTGGGATATCTCCCTCTCAGGCAACAACCCGGTCGGCGCCCGCTGGGTCAACCTCAGCAAAACCAGCGCCTGGCTGCCCGGCAAAGACTGCATCTGGCGCGAGCACGGCGTCTGGGATATCGATTCTTACGGCCAGCCGGAGCTGCTCAAACCCGATTACTTCTGGAAAGTGGATGGCAAACCCGTTTCGTTTGTCCCCGATTTTCTCGTCCCCTTCTTCAAACGCTTTGCCGCCAGCATCCGCGAAGTGGACCCCAAAGCCATCCTCTTCCTCGAAACCGTGCCCAACACCGAGCCCCCCGCTGTGGATCCCCAGGAACTGCCGGCCTGTGTCAATGCCCATCACTGGTACGACGATATGACCCTGGTGATGAAGTCGTTTTCTTCATTTATCAATGCCGATACCAGCACCGGAAAAATCCTGCTCGGGCCGGCTGCCGTGCACCGCAATTTTGCCGCCCGCCTGCGCGCCATCAAACAGACCGGCATCGAAAAAATGGGCAACATTCCCACCCTCATCGGTGAATTTGGCATCCCCTTCGACCTGGAACACAAGCGCGCCTACCGGACCGGCAACTTCTCGCAGCAGGAACATGCCCTCGATACCACCTACCGCGCCCTCGAAGCCAACCTGCTCAGCGGCACCCTCTGGAATTACACCGCCGATAACACCAACGAGCGCGGAGATAAGTGGAACGATGAGGATCTCTCCCTGTTCAGCCGCGACCAGCAGAAAAACCCCGCCGATATCAACTCGGGCGGGCGCGCCCTGGCTGCTGCCGTGCGCCCCTATCCCCGGGCTACCGCCGGCGAACCGCTGCGCATGGCCTTTTATATGGCCAGCGGCCTGTTTGAATTTGAATTCCGTCACGATCCGGCTATCAGCGCCCCCACCGAGCTCTTCCTGCCCAAACTGCAGTACCCGCGCGGCGTCAAAGTTGAAATCTCCGACGGCAGCGCCAGCTATGACCCCGAAACCCAGCTGCTCACCTACCAGCACACCTCCGAGCGCCCCACCCACCGCATCCGCGTCCGCCGCGCCTGATACCCCAGATACCTTTTTACACAAAAAACCGGCTGAGATTTATCAGCCGGTTTCTTTTTTTTTCCAAGGGGTAAATTATTCTTCCCGCGGTGGTTTGACCACCGAGCGCGCCAGGCGGAAGCCGAGCGAATTGGAGGTGTAATCGGGCATCACACCCTCGCGCGAGGCGCAGCGCGCCAGCTTCTTGCTGTAATACCAGGCACCTCCGCGCACCACGTACAGCGGGCGCTGGTTGGGCGGCAGTTCCGGGTTCGGGTTGTAAGGATAGGGCGCCATAAGGCTGTTCGTCCACTCCCACACATTGCCGATCATATCCACTGCCCCTTCGGGGCTGTCCCCTGCCGGCGAATAAGAGCCCACCGGTGTGGTGCCGCCCTTGGCGCTTTCCAGGGTGTTGCAGCGCCAGGGGTCAAAAGAATCGCCCCAGGGGTAAATCCGGCCGTCCACGCCGCGGGCGGCCCTTTCCCATTCTGCCTCTGTGGGCAGGCGGTAAGTGGTGCGGTAGGTTTCGCCCAGCCATTTGCAATACGCCAGGGCATCCGCCCGGTTCACATTCACCACCGGATGTTTGGCGGTGCCTTCCACAAAACGGAAACCGATCCACCCCTTGGGCAGGCGGTAGCTGGTTTCCCAGACAAAGCGGAAATATTCCTCGTTGGTCACTGGCGCCAGGCCAATTTCAAACTCATCCAGCGTAATCCGGTGATAGGGCTGCTCCACCCTGAAAAGGCCGTCTTCCCGCCAATCGCGCACCCAATCCTGCTCGTTGTAAAGCTTCATCACCTGCTTGTCGCTGGTGCCCATGTAAAACCTGCCGGCAGGAATGCGAATCATCCTGGGTTCTGGAATGGTAGGACCAACTTCCTCCAGATCTTCATCATCGAAATCATCATCAGGAATATTCGCTTTGGGATTGTAAACCATAAATGATTCCTCCGGTCATGCTATAGCGTTGAGGTCGGAATAATCGGTCTTGACTGGCTCTCTACAGCAGCCAGCGGACCGGCCAGGCGGGCATATGTTTCCAGAACCTGGCTCACATTTTCTTCAATGCCCTGCGATATGCCGAACATGTAAGCCGCGCGGGCCGCTTCAGCCCGGTAATCCGCCAGGTGGTCCACCATATCCTGCAAAATCCGCAGCCATGCGCCAGCCGTGTTTTCTACCAGCCAGCCGTAATGGTTGAGTTCAAGGCAGGCCGGGCCACGGCTGGCCGCCCAGGGAATTTTGAGCGCCATCCATTCCAGAAGCGCCGGCCATCCGCTGCGCTGGTCAAAGGCGCCTTCCAGAGGGTGCAGGCCAATGTCCATGTAGGCCAGCGGCTGCGGCCAGTCGGCCTCGCTACGCACGGGCATTTCCAGCACCTGCTGCGGCGGCAATCCCAGGCTTTCGGCATCCACCTGCTGGTCGCAGCACAGCAGCAGGCGCACATCCGGGCGCTGCGGCAGCAATTCCTGCAGGGCAGCCAGCAATCCGCTGGCCTCAAAAGAACGCAGCCGGGTTGCCGGGCCGCTCCAGCCCAGAATCACTTCATCATGGGCCTGCGGGTGAATATCCATATATTTTTGCAGATCAATGTACCCCGGCAGCCATTCCAGGCGGGTAAAGGCACGCCAGTCGTCTGCAAGCCGTTTGGAAGGTACGGTGGCTCCGTTGGCCAACTGCAGTCCCCATTTGAACTGCACCACCGGCGGCGGGGTGATGTTCCCTGCCGGATTGGGTGAAGCAGCCTTGCCTTCAAACCAGAAAGGGTAGGCCGGATCGTGTTCACCCAAAAGCTGGTAGGCTTCATCGAAATCGGCTATTACTATTTTATCACGAGCGCGCCAATGTTGTATGCCCGAAAGGGTATTCCCCCATAAATTGCGGTAAATGACCAGCACATCACTGCGTTCGCAAGCCACCCTGGCCTGGGGCGTGTTCTTTCCAAAGTCGCGGGCGCCAATTAAATAGGCTTTATGCCGGCCGGTGTGATTAATGGCCCGTGCCGGCGTGTAACACCGCCATTCAATGTTCTTCCATAGAGCTGCTTCTTCAGGGTAAATGTAGGTGATCTTCACGTTGGCACCGGTGAGTCATTCTCTATACAGCAAAAAGTGGCCACAGCCCTGATCCTGCCATCTTTTCGCCCTGCCTTCAGAATAACCGCGCCGCGGACGGAAGACTCCCCTCAAAAGAATGACATCACCAAGGCTGTAACGTAAAAGATTGAAAATATTATACCCTAACCTGGTCAGCGGTCCATAACAACTGCAAACGGGCTCGGCTGTCGCTCAGGCCAGGTCTTTAACGGGCGCAAGTTCCTGAATCAGGTTGGCCCAGGCGCGCCCCACAAAATGCATTTCACGCTGCAAAGCCTGTTCGTGGCCGGCGGCGCCCAGGCTGCGCGCCTTTTCCCGCTCGGTCACCAGTCCGCGCAAATGGCTGTACCATTCATCATAACTGTGCGCCACAATGCCGCCCGCCTGCCAATCCTCGTGCGCCTGGGTGGGTGAAGCAATCCATGGAATCCGCCTCACCCCGGCTTCCATCAGGCGCCGGTCTGAACGCTGCTGGTTCAGCGGGCTGTCGCGCAGCGGCACCAGCAAAATATCCACCTGCGAAAGCAGGTAAGGATAATCGTCCGGTTCCACTGCCGGCAGGAAAAGCCGCCGCACTTCAGGGACGTTATCAAATAACTGATAAAGCTGCGGATCACCGCTGATCACCAGGCGGGTTTGCGGGAATTCCCGTAAAATGCGCACCACCGCCCTCCGGATGGGCAGCACATCTTCCATCTGGCCGGGAATGGTCATGATACCAATATTCAATGAGGTGCGTCCTGAGACCGGTTTTTGCCACAGCGGGTTGCGCTGATTCCAGCCGTCCGGCACCATCAAAACCGGGTAACCCTCTTTGCGCAGCTTTTCAGCAGCGCCGCTGCTGGCCACCGTGATGCGGTCACAAATTTGCAGCGCCGCCGTGTAGGCGCGTGCCACTGCCGGGTCGCCGGGTCCCAGGGTTTCGTAATCTGGATGCTCTTCCGTCAGAACGGCAAAATCGAGGTCCAGATCCAGCACCACCGGCAGCCCTGCCGCCACCCGCACCGCAATTTTCTTCATCAGGTCTGGCCGGCCGTGCGCGTTATGCGCCACAATCAGGTCATAGCTGTTCCAATCTGAGGCGGCATCCTGCGAGACCTCATAGCCCATATCTGCCAGAGCCTGCGCCAGCAGGGTGCGCCTGAAGGGCGATTCATGCGAATCGATGCCCACCACCAGCACCCGCTGCGCCTGAACAGCCCCGCTGACCGCCGGTTTTCCGGCCAGGGCGTTCAGGTCAATCTGCAGATAAACATCCGCCAGCAGGTTCTGCAAATCTTCCACCAGTTCCATGCGCCCTTCGGCACGCGCCTGCCGAATATTCAATTCAATCAGCGCCGGCAGCAGGGTATCAATCTCGTCCAAATGTTCGGCCACCGCCTGGGCCGGCGAATCGGCCCGCAGCACCGCGTCCAGCAGTTCCTGAGCACGCTGCACCTCTTCTTCAGAGATCACCGGTTTGCCGGTCAGGTTCTGCAGCAGGCCAAAAACCGCCTGCGGCTGGGTGGGTTGATATTTGGGAGAGGCGTCAAACAGGCTGGGGGCGCAGTTGCGCTGAATCAGTTCAATGCGCCGCTCAATGTCTTTGCGCTGCGGCGCCCAGCGGCTGGCCTCGCGGTAAAGGGAAAGAGCCGCCTTGCGGTCCCCTGCCACCAGGTAAGAATCCCCCAAAATCAGCAGCGACACCACATCATCCGGATGCTCCTGCAAAATGCCCGCGTAAATAATCAAAGCTTTATCTACCTGATTGCTTTTCAGGTAGGCCTGGCCCTGCAGTTTCAGGCGTTCCAGTTCTTTGGTTTCCAGCGGGTTCATGGTGGCAAGCATAGGTCTCCAGATGACAATCAAGAAGGCGTGTTGTGTGTAGGTCTTTTATACTTTATCAATTCTGTGATTCGCGCACAATAAAGGCAATATGAATTGTGCGTAAAGGGCCGTAAAGACATCAAAACCTCTCCCTTTGCAGGGAGAGGTCCGTAAATTTTGCGTAAAGGCAGCCGTCAGGGCTTTTTTTCTTCCAGGGGCGCCTGTTCTGCCAGGAAAGCGCGCAGGCTTTCGAAAGGATCCACCGCAGCTTCGGCCGACACGGGCACAGCCTGGGCGGGCTGGGCAGCAGCGGCCGGGCGCTGCGCCAGGCGGGCCGCGATCACTTTCTGTTCCTGAATGGCCTGGTAAATTTCCTGGCGCATGACGGGAATTTCGCGGGGCGCCTTGATGCCCAGCTTGATTTTATCCCTATCGATGGATAGGACCGTGATGACAATATCATCACCAATCACTAAGCTTTCGTCGAGTTTTCTGCTCAGTACCAGCAAGGCGACCTCTTCTTTGCGCTCAAAAATAAAGGTTAATTGATTGTACCACATTGTGCTTGCGAGGCAAGCGAAAAAAGCCCTGATCAGATTTTGTCAAACAAATTCATCATCGAACTCATCCGGCCGCTCACCTGCAAGACAATTTGATAAGCATTTTCCTGCATTTTCAAATTGGAAACTGCCTCTGCCATATCAATATCTTCTTTTTTGGATAGCAGCGCCTTCAATTCCAGCAAGCCCATATCCATGCGCGACATTGCGTCAGAAAGGGTGCGCACCCGCGCGCCGTTCTTGGTCATGGCATCGGTCAAAGCCTCTTCGGCTGTGTCCATGTCGGCCAGGGCCGTGTCCATGGCAGTGGTATCATTGCTGTTCAGGGCATCACGGGCCAAAATCAGTGCTTCCAGCAGCGGTCTGAAAGCAGCATCGCCATCCACATTCATCGCAATGGTCTCATCCGGTGAGATGTTGCGCATCATGATATTATGGTCGCCGTTGTATTGGATGGTGTCGGCGGTGGTCGGCGGCACGCCGCTGCCCGCCGGGATAATCTCAAATGGCTTGGTACGCGTGGCATAACCGGCAAAAATATAGCGGTTCAGGTGCTGGGTGTTGACCAGATCCATGGCGCTTTTCAGAATGCCGTCCATTTCCTGCGCCAGCACCGCGCGTTCCTCAGCCCCCATCGTATCGTTGCGCCCCTGCAGAAGGGCGTTTTTGGCCTTCAGGGCAGCGTCAGCCAGGTGCTGTGAGGCAAATTCGGTCGATTCCATCCATGCCTGGCTGGTATGTCCCGTCTCAATATAGGCTTCCATGGCGCTCATGCTGGCCTTGATGGTCAGGCTTTGCGCGGCAATGGCCGGGGCGTCTGAAGGATATTCAAAGCGCTTGCCGCTGGCCACCTGCCGCTCCAATGCATAGAGCCGCTCCAGGCTTTCATTCATATGGGTCAGCGACCCCTGGGTCAGCATCTGTTGGGTTACTCTCATATCACACCTGCCTTACCTAGCGCCCCACGACGCCCATATTATTGATCACCCGATCGAGCATCTCATCCAGGGCGGTCATCATGCGCGTGGCTGCCTGGTACGATTTCTGATAGGCCAGCATTTTGGTGGCTTCCTCATCCAGGTTCACGCCGCTGACCGAATCCCGCTGCTGATCGAGCGCATCCATCACCGTCTTGTGATCCGCCGCCTGGCTGGTCGAGCGTTTCACCGTCAGACCCAAATCGCCAATCCGCAGGTTGTTATAATCGCCCAGGGTCATGTTGTTCAGGCCCACCAGCGTTTCGCGCTGCACATCGTTGATCAGCTTGGCAATCGTGCCGTCGCCCGGCGCATTGGTCACCGAGGCAGCCGCCAGGTTCTCAGCGGTCAGCGTGGTGTTGATGCGCATGGAAAGCGCGTCTGTGCCCGTGTAAAGGGCCTGCCCCGGCACATTATTCAGGTCATAACCAGTGATGTGAATGGCATTGATGCGGTCCATAAACGAAATGGCCATGGTGTTCAGGCGGTTGAGTTGATCTACCACCACGCCATCCCTGGACTCCATCAAACCCTTCAATTCGCCTGCCACCGGCGAGAAAGGCTCGCCGTCCTGCCAGCCCACCCCCACCAGGTTGCCATTGGCCGGGTCGGGCGTGGCCGTCACTTCAAAGGCCCGGCTGCCAATCACCAGTGTGTGTCCGCCGATGGAAACCACCACCTGGCCAAACTGCTGGAAAGCGGCCTTGGCACCTGAAATTTCGCTCAAACGATTTAGAATCTTATCCCGTTCATCCAGCAAATCATTGGGCTGGTGGTTGGTGCTTTCCACATGCGTGATTTCCACATTCAGGCGCGCCAGCTGTGTGGCCAGTTCGTTAATTTCATCCACCCGTTCGCGAATGGTCAGATCCTGTTCACCGCGCAGTTTATTCAATGCCGAGGCCCGCCGGTTGAAGGAATCGGCCACTGCTTTAGAACGTTCCAGGGTGTCTTGCCGGATGGTCAGGTCATCCGGGCTGGTGCTCAATGATTGCCACCCGCCCCAGAAATCGTTCAGGCGCTTGGCCAGGCTTTCCGATCCGGTATCCGCCAGAGCCATTTCCACCTGGTTAAGGAAGTCCGCTTCGGTAGCCCAGCGCTTGTTTTCGCCCAGCTCAAAGCAGTAACGTTGATCTATAAACTCTGTGTCATAGCGCTTGATGCGGTCCACCAGAACCCCCGTGCCAAACTGGCCGGGCAGGATGGAGCCCATAAATGTGAAATTGGCCCTGGGGTGGCTGGCGGTCAGAATGGCTTCCTGACGGCGGTAACCGGGCGTGTTGGCATTGGCCACATTATGCCCCACCACCTGCATGGCCTCTTGTTGGGCCATCAGGGCCTGCATAATCATGTTGATTCCAGAAAATGCTCCAGGCATATGCGCCTCCTCAGGCCTGGTGATCCAGGCCGTAACTCACGGGCGGTTCATTGGTGCTGCTGCTGCCGTTGGGCTGGTAATGGGTCTTCGGCGCAATCAGGTCCACCAAAAATCCCTGCAGCGCTTCAAGGCGCTCCAGGTTGAGCATAGCCAGGGCATAATTGCCCTGGTTGATTTCGCGCAGCTCTGCCTGAATGGTCATAAACCCTTCCCGCAGGTGATTGATGCGCTCCACCATAGGATCCTTCAAAACAGCCAGCAAATTGTTCAGGCTGCCATCTTCGTCTTTCAAACCGCAAAGTTCAGCTGCCTTGATGGTATGCTGCCGGCGGCGCTCTTCAAGCCGGCCTAATTCATCCAGCAGGCTTTCCTTTTTTTCGACAGAATCCGTCAGCCGGGCGGCATTGCGCTGCACCAGGTCTTCGCGTTCTTCCTGAACCAGGGCGCGCAGAGCCTGCACCACCCTGAACTGGTTGACCATGTCGGCTTCGATTTGGTGCAGAGCTTCTTCAAGTTGAGGATTGACGGTCATAGGTGTCCTGTTCTGTTAACAAAATGAGCCTGACAAGATCAATTGCCCGGCTCAATTTTTCAGATGTCAGTTGATGAAGGCTGGACGAAGCGGCTTAGAGGCCCAATTTGAGGGATAAGCGGCGGGCCAGCTCGTCATAAGGAATCTTATATTCACCCGAAAGGATCTGCGCACGCAGCGCTTCAACTTTTTCAGACCGAACCTCAGGCGCGCCCTCAAAAGCAGCCATGGCCCGCGAAAGCAGTTGGGCTTCGCGTGAAAGCGTGGTGCGGTCTTTGCTGCCCAGGTTCTCAGCCTGCTGAGCCTGGGTGCGGGCCGCTTTGCTGCTGTCCACCTGGGTCAGCATATCGGCCTGATTGGCATTAACCTGGTTTATGGCATTCTTATCAACTTTCATAATGGCCTCCATCAATGGCTACGAGGGTTGCTGCTTATGTTATCGGCTGCGGGCTAAAAAACTTTACTGGCGCATTTGAATTGCTTCGCCAATCATGTTATCTGTTTGTTTCAGCATGCGCATCGACATATCAAATGCCCGCTGCAGCACCACCATGTGCGTGGTTTCCGCGGCCACATCCACATTCGATTTCTCCAGCGTTCCATTGATGATCTGGCCAAAATTGTTGGTTCCAGGCGTGCCGGTTTGCACTGCGCCCGAAGCTTCCGATTCAAGCCACAAATTCTGGCCATAGCTGATCATGCCCGACAGATTCGGCGTGCGGTACAGCGAAATGGTGCCTGCCTGAGTCCAGGTTTGCCCCACCCGGTAACGCACCACCCCATCCTGGCTCACGGCGATTTCCTCTGCCTCCGCAGGGATCTGTCCGCCAGTCCATACCAGGGGATAACCATTGGCTGCCACGATCCGGTTGTTTGCATCCAGGCTGAAATGACCATCGCGGGTATAGGCGGTGCGGCCATCTGGCAGCCGGATGCCAAAATAACCTTCGCCTGAAACCGCCAGGTCCAGTGGGCTGGTGGTCGTTTCAAACACACCCTGCTGATTCCAGCGCTGCGAAGAAGTCGGATAGACGCCGTTCATCAGCTGGCGGTCAAGCATCTCCTGAAAATTAGTGCGAATTTGCTTGAAGCCGTTGGTGTTAATATTCGAAAGATTATGGCTCACATTATCCAGATCTTCCATATGGGAGATCAGGCCGCTGCGAGAAATCTCAATCATCTGAACGAAGTATGAGCCCATAATACCCTATCCTTTCCGCTTATCCTTTGCCCAGCGAGCCAATGGCCCGCCCCAGCAGGTCATCCTGCACACGCACCAATTGCTGGTTGGCTTCATAAGAGCGGGTGACAGAGATCAACTGTGTCATCACCTGGGCGGCGTTGACATTGCTCATTTCCAGGAAGCCCTGGTGCACCTGCCCCACGGGAATGGTGGCGTCAGGCGCGTTGATGGCCGAATAAAGGCCGTTGTTTTCGCGCAGCAAATCTGTGCGCGGGTCAGCAAAAGCCACCACGCCAATTTGGGCAACATTGGCACCGTTGACGGTAATGGTGCCGTCCGTGCCAATTACCATTTCCCCTTCAGGGACGGTAATCGGCTGGTTATTGACATCCAACACCAGGTAGCCTTGCGAGGTCACCAGCTGGCCGGTGGCATCGCGGCCAAAGCGCCCATCGCGGGTGTAGTAATCGCCGTCCGGGGTTCTGACATGGAAAAAACCTTCTCCATCCAGGGCCACATCCGTCATTATATTGGTGGTTTGCAGCGCCCCCTGTGAAAAATCAACAATCGGGCTGGAGGTTTCCACGCCCAGGCCTAAATCGCCCTGCTTGCGCAGCCGGTTCAGGCCCAGCCTTTCCAGATAATCAGGTAAAACAGGCGGCAGGTTGCCGGTGTACACTGGAATCAGGGGGCTGCTCTGCACCAGCTGAGGATAGGCGGCGGTCTGCATATAGTCGTTCATCGTCACCAGCAGCTGCTTGAACCCGGGCGTGTCGGCGTTCGACACATTGTGGGAAAGCGCCACCTGACGGTTCATTCCCGCCAGCATCCCTGATGCTGAAGCATACAATCCCTTGATCATCGTTTGGCTCCTGTGGCGCTGCTGTTGCCCAGGTTCAAAATCATCTGCACCTCATCGCGCGGCATGCCCATCTGGCGGGCGATATCCAGTTCGTTCATGCCGCCAGCCGACATGGCCGTCACCACCTGGGTGCGGTCTGTGGGAGAGGAGGCCGTGACGGAACCCGTCGAGCGGGTTTGCGAAGCCGCCAGCAGGGTCTGAAAGTCAGATTGGCCTAAAATGCCCGGAGCAGCCGGGGGCCGAGTCTCCTGCTCGCGCGTCACCAGGGTGCGCAATTGATCCACCACAGGGCTCATGCGTTCCACCTGTTTCTGGCTGCCGCGCAGGCGCGCAGTTTCACGCGCCAGCTGAACCAGGTTCAGGGTGTCACTGAGCAGGGTGGAGCTGATTTTGTCCATTCTCTACCTCCTTCTCACCGGTAACTGTTCGCTGGGAGACGGGGACCGCGCCGGCGTTCTTTCGGCGGCGCAGCGGGTGGGGTTCCCGCTTCCGGCGCCGGTTTCCGTTCTGTCTCTCCCATAATCGCCTTGAGTGACATCACAGCCTTGCCGTGAATCTGGCACACACGCGATTCGGTGACCGATAGAATTTCACCAATTTCTTTGTATGTTAATTCTTCATAATAATAAAGTGAAAGCACCAGGCGTTCCTTCTCAGGCAGGGCCTGAATGGCTTCCACGAGCTTCCGGTTTGTATCCGCCGATTCAAAGGTCTCTGAAGGATCAGGCTGATTTTCGTCCGTGGTTCTTTCATAAAGCGAGGTCGCCTGATCCTCGCCGGTATCCATGGTTTCATCCAGTGAAACCACCACCCGGCTTGAGTCCTGAAAGGCCTGCTGCACAATATCAATGTCCATTTCAAGGTGTTCTGCCAGCTCATCTTCGGTGGGCAGGCGCTGGAGCTGTTCCTGCATTTTGACCATGGCGTTCTGCACGCTGCGCACGCGCTGGCGCGCCGTGCGCGGCATCCAATCAATGCTGCGCAGGTAATCAAGCACTTTGCTCCGGATCTTCAGTGTTGCATATGTGCTGAGGCGGGTGCCATATGCCGGATTGTAAAGGTTCACCGCCTCAATCAGACCCAACAGCCCCTGGCTCACCAGGTCGTCGTAGTCGCTCCCGCGGGATGAATTGACGCCCAAGCGGCCCAAAACAAAGTGCACCAGCGGAATACTTCGCAGAATAATCTCCTCACGCAGCGCGGGATCGCGTGTGGCAAGGTATTGATCAATGAGTTCTGCCTCCGCTCTCTGTGTTGTCATCCACTACCTCAGACCGTATTATCCATGCGGCCTTCTTTCATCATGTCTTCCCTATCCAGCAGGGCTTCGAGATCGCTCAATTCGGAGCTGTTCAAACCTTCCACCGCGGCTTTAATCTCTTCAGCCCGTCTGAGCGCTTCTTCCTTTTCCTTACGTCTGGCTTCAGCTGCTTTTTCAAGTTTCTCTTTTTCTTCTGCCAGAATCTTTTCAAGGATAAACTGACCCAAAAGCCAGTTGATCACCCAGGCAATCGCTCCTGCGCTCAGTAAAGCTACCGCAGTGCGCATCACCACGTTAAATATATCAACTTTTGCGAAAATTGCCAATAAAGCCGCTGTAAAACCTACCAAAATAATGAACAATTGACTTAACAAAAAAGCAATTTCCATCTCTTTGGGCAGGCGCGCAACCTTTTCGGCCCGTTTTTTCCCCCTGGCTGATTCAGGGGAGGGCTGGGCAGGCTGCCCGGTCATGACTGCCACCTGCCTTCAAACAGGGCTGTCACCAGGTTCTCAGCCCTGGCTGATTCCAGATCCTGCAAAACCTGCGTGCCCTTGGAGAAAAACACCAGCGGCAGCCTGGAACGCCAGGCCAGGTTGAACACACTGCCAAAGGTGCTGGTCTCGTCCAGTTTGGTGATCGCCAATCCGCGCGGTCTGAAGGGGCTGAAAGCAGACATGGCATTTTGCAAATCCGTCTCCTTGCCGGTGGCTGGCAGCACCACCCAGGTGCTGCGCCCGGCCAGGGCGGTCAGCAGGGCGCCAATGGCCACCACACTGGCCTCGTTCAGCGGATTAACCGGCGTGGTATCCACCAGCATCAGGTCTGTATCAGCCTGCTCCGACATCACCCGGCCCAGGTCCTCTGGCGTGTATACCAGCGAAAAGACCGCGCCCATGGCTTCCGCGTAAGCGCGCGCCTCAGAAATGGCTCCCGTGCGCACCGTGTCGGCGCACACCCAGTGCACCTTGCGCCCCAGGGTTTTCTGGTTCAACACGGCCAGCTTGGCGCACAGGCTGGTTTTGCCCGCGCCGCTGGTGCCCACCAGGCAGATGACCTGCGCATTGGCGCCAAAGGGCTCTTTTTGAACCCTCAGGCAGGCTTCCATCTGCTTTTGCAGCGATTGGCGCACCCGGCTTTCATCCATCACCCCGCGCGAGCCCAGGGTTTCCATGCTCACCGTCATCATGCGGGTCAGCAGGTCCTCATCCACCCCCTGGCGGCGCAGTTGCTGAAACACCCGCCCTAACGCCGGCGATACATCCATATATGGATTTCCCGTCAGCATGCCCATATGCAGTAACGGCAGCCCATCCTCTCCTCGGGCCGCATTCGCTTCACTCCGTTTTGCCGGCGCTTCGGCTTTTTCGGCTGGCGGGTTCACCCGGTTCACCCGGCTGGCATCCACCATCGGGAAACGCGGCGAGGTGATTTTTTTAACGGTCAGCGGCGTCTCAGGTGCCGCCTCGGGCGCTTCAGCGGCAGCAGCCGGCTGAGCCGCAGCCGGGTCTTTTTCAGGGACGGCCGGGGTCTCATCAGGCATTCCACCTGGCTGATAGGCATTTTTCCGCTGCCGGGCGGTCAACATGCGCCGCCGGGGCGGCTGCGCGGCGGCAGCCGGTGCTTCTTCAGCCTCTTTTGCAGAAGGCGGCAGAGGCTGCGCAGCAGCCGGTTTCTTTTCGCCTTCCTCCATGCGTACCGCCACCACCTCCACCGTCGCCTTGCGCCAGATCTGCCAGGCCGGCGGCGGAATCTGGCGCACTGACACAATCAACGCATCAGGGCCCAGTTCCTGCATCACCGCTTGCAGGGCTTCCACCATCGATTCAGCCACCACTTTTCGCGTGATCATGTTTCAGCCTCTCTACTGCATTTGCGGCAGGTTCAAATTGACCATGCCCAGCGCCTTCACCCGCGTTCCCGGGCTGATTTCAGAAAAAGCCAGCACCACCAGCGCCGGAAAACTCTGCTCAGAAAGCCGGCGGAAGGCCAGCCGCAGCTCTCGCGGGCACAGCAAAATGGGCGGGTGGCCCTGCTGAGCCACATCTTCCATCTTTTCACCCGTGGCTGTCAAAATCATCTGTGCAATGCTTGGATCAATATTGAAGGTCAGCGAACCACCCGCCGAACTGAGCGACTCTTTCAGCATCATTTCAAGCTGGGGTGAGAATGTGAACACATACAGGTAGCCGTCTTCTTCCTGGTACATATTGGACAGGGTGCGGGCCATGGTCTGGCGCACTGCCTCGGCCAGAATATTGGGATCGCGGGTCACCGGAGCATGCTTGGCCAGCACCTCCAGCACCCCGGCCAGGTCGCGAATCGGCACCCGCTCGCGCAGCAGGCTGCGCAGCACATCCTGCAGCTCACCCAGATTCAGCAAATCGGGAATCAGCCCGTCCACGGCTGCCGGGGTGCGCTGCTTGAGCTGGTCCAACATTTCCATCACCATCTGTCGGCTTAACAGGTCCGCCGAATGCGTGCGGATGATCTCGGTCAGGTGTGTGCTCAGCACAGCCATTGGCGCCACCACCGTATACCCCAGCAGTTCAGCCCGGCCGCGGTCAATCTCGCTGATCCAGATGGCCGGCAGGCCAAAGGCTGGCTCAACGGTTGAAATGCCCGCAATGCTCTCTTCCACCTCACCGCTGGCAATTGCCAGGTAACGGTCCACCATCAACTCGCCGCGCGCCACTTCTTCTCCGCGAATTTTGACCCGGTAAGTTTGCGGCTGCAGGCGCAAATTATCCCTGATACGCACCACCGGCAGCACAAATCCCATTTCGGTCAAAACCTGGCGGCGGATGTTGGTGATCTGACGCAGCAGGTTATCTTCGCGTTCCTCATCCACCAGCGGAATCAGGCCGTAACCCACTTCCAGCTCAATGGGTTCCACCACCACCATGGCCATCAGGTCTTCCGGTGTTTCCATCTTCGGCGCCACCACCGCCACTTCTTCCGGCGGGGGCGGCGGCTTGTGCTGCGAGCGCCACACCCCAAAGGTCATCACGCCCAGTCCGCCAGCCACCAGAATAAACGGCAGCTTGGGCAGCCCTGGCACCAGCACCAACCCTGCCATGATCACTGTGGCGATCACCAGGGTGTTGAAATTGGATAATTGTTTGATCAGGTCCGAACCCAGAGATGCTTCTGAGGTGGAGCGGGTGACAATGAGGCCGGCTGCCGAGGAAACCAGCAGCGCCGGAACCTGAATGGCCAGGCCCGCGCCCACCGTCAGGAGCACATAGGTGGAAAGAGCCTGGTCCAGGGCCATGCCCAGCTGCAAAACCCCCACCACAAAACCGCCCACAATGTTGACCACAATCACAATGACGGCGGCAATCGCATCGCCGCGCACAAATTTGCTCGAGCCGT
Source organism: Chloroflexota bacterium (assembly GCA_029561345.1). Classification (GTDB taxonomy): domain Bacteria; phylum Chloroflexota; class Anaerolineae; order Anaerolineales; family Anaerolineaceae; genus JAKQJC01. The sequence continues at coordinate 46,666 of JAKQJC010000050.1, forward strand.
CCATGGCGCCGTAGAAATCTGCTTCCACCTGCACCGCCCGCCGCCGCGCCCGAGCATCTGCCTCAGTGATCATGCCGGCGTTCAGGTCGGCATCAATGGCCAGCTGCTTACCAGGCATGGCATCCAGGGTGAAGCGCGCCGCCACTTCAGCCACGCGCCCCGCGCCGCTGGTGATGACCGCGAACTGGATCACCATCAGCATGACGAACACCACCACGCCCACCACATAATTGCCCCCCACCACCAGGCTGCCAAAGGTGGAAACCACCGTTCCCGCCTCGCCGCTGATCAGGATCAGGCGGCTGACCGCCACATTCAGGCCCAGGCGGAACAGGGTGATAACCAGCAGCAGTGAGGGGAAGACTGAAATATCCAGCGGCTTTGAAACCGACATGCTGAGCAACATCAGCCCCAGCGAAAAGGCCAGATTGACGACAATCAGCACATCCACCACTCCCGGAGGGAGCTGGATGAGCATCAGCGCCACCACCACCATCAGCCCGATGGCTGTCAGCGCGTCGTTAGAACGCAGCAGCGCGCGCCAGTCAAATGTAGGAGAGGAAGCTCTAATCGCCATAATATCTGATCCTTATGAGTGTGCCGGTTGCAATTTTCGGCCCTGCACCTTGTAGACATAAGCCAGCACTTCCGCCATCGCCATGTAGAAATCCTGCGGAATTTCCTGGTCAATATCAACCACTTTGTAAATGGATTGCGCCAGAGGGATGTTCTGGATGACCGGAATATCATTTTCCTTGGCCACCGCCACAATCCGTTCAGCCATCAGATGCGAGCCCTTGGCCAGCACCCTGGGGGCTTCCATTGCCGCAGCATCGTAATTGACGGCAATGGCAAGGTGGGTCGGGTTGGTGATGATGACATCGGCTTTGGGCACCGCCGCCATCATCCGTTCGCGGGCCATGCGGCGCTGCTGCTGGCGGATGCGGCTGCGCAGCAGCGGATCGCCTTCACTTTGCTTGAAATCTTCAATCACTTCCTGCTTGCTCATGCGCAGCGAGCGGAAATGCTGCCAGCGCTGGTAAAAATAATCCACAGCGCCAATCACCAGGTAAATGGCCGCAATCTGGATCATCAGGCCGTAAGCCAGGTCCACCCACTGCGAAATGGCCGAGCTGAGCGGCTGCTGCCCCAGTTCGCCAAAATGGGTGACATTTCCCTGCAGATAGCTGTAAGCGGCCCAGCCAATGATCACCAGTTTCAAAAGCGCCTTTATCAGGTCCACCACCCCGCTCAACGAAAACAGGCGTTTGATGCCTGAAATGGGGTCCACCCGGCCAAAATCAAAAAAAGGGCGCTCCGAAGCCCAGTTAAAATTGGTCTGAATCAGAGTCAGGCCCATCCCCAGGGCGCCAAGCCCTAAAACTATCTCTGCGAAGGGCAGCGCCAGGCCCAGGGCGTATTCTGTTACCATGTTTAAAAGCCAGTTGAAGGTCAGGCTGGCATCATCCACCATCGGGCTGGTGATGGCCTTTTTCATCATGACCCCCATGCCGTTAGCCAGGTCGCGGCCAGGACCCTGCAGCAGCCATACGGCCACCAGCATGCCGATGGCACTGCTCAGTTCTATGCTGCGCACCACCTGGCCGCGCTGTCGCGCCTGTTCCAATCTTCGAGCGGTTGGGGCCTCAGTTTTTTCGGCCATACCTCATCCTCCCAGAATTTCCAGCATGCGCGGGCCCATGTTCTGCAAAAGGTCGCGGATCACTGGAAGCAGGTAACCAAAGGCCAGTGCCAGGCCGATCAAACCAACCCAGATCTTAACCGGCATGCCCAAAAAGAAGACCTGAATCTGCGGTGCCACCCGCGAAAGCAGGCCCAGGGTCAGGTCCGTCAGCAGCAGGGCGCCCAAAACCGGCATGGCAATCTGGATGCCAGTAAGGATCATCCCGTTGGTCATGATCAGCAGCCGCTCATAGGTCAATTCGGGCAGCGCCTGGTTGACCGGCAGCAGGGTGAAGGTCATTTGCAGGCCCATCAGAAAACTGTGGTGACCGTTGATGATGAGAAAATAGAGAATGGCCATGATGGAAAAGAACTGGCTCATCGAAGAACCCACTTCGCCCAGCGCAGGGTTGAACATCTGCCCGGCCGAAAAACCGGTGCTCAAATCCATCAGAGAGCCGGCAATCTGAAAGGCGCCAAACACCAGGCTGGCCGAAAATCCGGCCAGAATGCCCACCAGCAGTTCGCGCCCAATGCCCACGGCAAACAAAACCCAGGGCATGGCCTCCGCTTCTGCCGGTAAAGGCTGCCAGGGCATCACCACCATGGAAAGCACAAAGGCCAGGCCAATCTTTATCTGGTTCGGTACCGCCGAAGCGCCAAAAACTGGAATTTGCACCAGAATGGCGATGACCCGGGTGAAAACCAGAAAAAAGAGTTGAAACTGGGCGATGGAAACCAGCATGAAGTTTTGCTCCGCTCAACCGTTAACCGTGATAAGTGGCCTTTTACGCCTCGATCTTTCCTTATGCCATAGCATACTCCCATCGGCGGGTAGATTCAGTAAAGGGAAAATGAAGCAGGGCTAAAGAAGGCGTAAAAGAATCTGGATCCCTGAGTGGACCGGTCTTCCACAGGCAAAAAAACCAGTATACTTGGCTGTTCCCTGGCATCCACGGCGACTTTTGCGGTTTAGGTAAAGGTTGACTATGACATTACAACAAGAGAAACAAGCCCCTTGCCTGATCGGGGTGCAGGCTTTATTCAACCTGAAGCCCCAGCCAGCGGCTGGTTTTCTCTACCAGTGCATCCACCGACAATGGTTTGACTAAAAAATCTACCGCCCCCATTTGAATGGCCTGCTGAACTACTTCCTTGAACCCCAGGGCTGAAATCACCACCACCTGGGTCTGGCGCAGCCAGCCGCGCCGCCGCATCTCACCAATCAGTTCCAGCGTGTTCAGGCCGGGCACCAGCATATCCACCAGCAGCAGCGCCGGCCGCCGCTGCACCAGGCGCGCCAGCACGTCTGCCCCATCCAGATGATGATCAATATCCAGATTCAGGCGGCTCAGGCCAAGTTTGATCAGGTCGGCGGTTGGGCGGTCGCCTTCAATCAGCATCACCCGGGCAGGCATGTTTATCCGCCCCCGGTGAGGAAGTTGACCATGGAAACCCGCAGCCGCTCCAATTTTTCAGCCGGCAAATTGAGAATCTCCAGTGCTTCAGGCAGCAGTTCGCGCGGCCCCAGGCGGTTCATCATCGCCGGGTCCATCGGCGCCAGGGCATTGGCAATGTGAATGACGGCGGCCAGCCGGGGCTGCGATTCCACCATCCAGGGCTGATGGTGCCCGCCGATGGCTTCAATCAGCGCCATGGGAAAATTCCATTTCTTGGCCATCAATCCCCCCACTTTGCCGTGATCTATGCTGAACACCATGGTTTCGGCCTTGCTGAACGAAACCCGGTTGTTAAAGGCATATTCATATAGACGGTTGTAATCCATCATCACAAATTGATCCAGCACCACCTTGCCAATATCGTGCAGCAGCCCGGCCACATAGGCATCTTCCGGGTTGTTGAAACCCAGCGAGCGGGCAAACCACTGTGCCGCCATGGCCACCGAAACCGAATGATTCCATAAATCGCCGGTGGCCAGCCGGTATCCGGGCAAACTGTGATTCAGGGAACCTGAAGCTGCCACCCCCATGGTGATGGTACGAATGCGCGCAAAACCCAGGCGCATCACCGCTTCCTGCAAATTGGTACAGGTGGGGCCGTATCCCAGGTAAGCTGAGTTGGCCGCCTGCAGCACATTGGCCGCCAGAGCAGGGTCCAGCCCCAGCAGTTCTGCAATCATCCCCGCCCCGGCTGTATCCGATGAGAGCGCGTTTAAAACCCGCGTCACGCTGGTCGAAAGCGGGCGGATCCGGTCAATGGATTGCAAAATGAGCTGTAGCCGCCGGGCCACAGCCGGAGATGCTGGCTGAACCGTCATTCACGCATCTTTTCTGGTGACATGGTTTCGATAAATTCACCTGACCAGGTTAGGCAGCGAGGAAAACACGTTCGCTGTATATGCCAGAAGCCTTTCTCCCAGCCACGACCCGAGCAGCACCACCACCAAAATCATGCCAATCACTTTCGGCACAAAAGTCAATGTCACTTCATTCACCTGGGTGGCTGCCTGCAGCAGGCTGATGACGCTCCCGACCACCAGGCTGACCAGCAAGAACGGGGTAATCAGAATCACGGTGATCATCAATGCGTTCTCGGCAAAGGTGATTAAAAAGGCTTCATCCATCCGACACCTCCATTATACCCCGGCTTCATTGAAAGCTCAACAAAAGCGAACGGGCGATCAAATACCAGCCGTCCACCATCACAAACAATAAGATTTTGAACGGCAGTGAAATCACCGACGGCGGCAGCATCATCATGCCCATTGAGAGCAGAATGCTGGAAATAATCATGTCAATGATCAGAAACGGAACGTAAATAACAAATCCCATAATAAAGGCGGTCTTCAGTTCACTGATCACAAATGCCGACATCAATGTAAGCGTGGGAATATCATCCAGGGTTTCCGGCTGTTTTTCTCCACCCATCGAGAGGAACAGTTCCAGATCTTTTTCGCGCGTCTGGCGGAACATAAATTCACGGAAGGGTTTGACCGCCGTATCAAAGGCCTGGGTCTGGTTAATTTCACCTTTTAAATAGGGCTGCAGCGCCTGGTCGTTCACCTGGCTGATCACCGGCGTCATCGAAAAGAAGGTCAGCAGCAAAGCCAGGCCCAAAAGCACCTGCGTGGGCGGCGCTGAAGGCGTGCCCAGAGCGTTGCGCAGCAGTGAAAGAACCATGATAATGCGCGTGAAGGAGGTTGCCATGATCAGGATGGACGGCGCCAGCGAAAGCACCGTCAGCAGTACCAGCAGCTGAACACCGGTGCTCACCTCCGCCGGCTTTCCAGCCGGATCCACGCTCAGGGTCACCCCCGGCGCGGCCAGCTGGTCTGTGCCGGTGCAGGCCGTCATCGTCAGCAGGATGAGCAGCATGAGGCCAACCAGTAAAAACGCTTTGCGTTTCATCACCCTTCCAACCGCCTTTCGCCATCCTCTGTCATGGTCCGTTCCAGCAAAGGGGCAAACTTTTCGCCCGGTTTCTCAACCTTCGGGTCTAGTTCAGCCAGCAGGTGCATGCCGCTGTCTGTGCCCCCCACCATGAATTCTTTTTCTCCCACGCGCACCAGGTAAATGCTCTGGCGCGGTGAAAGATGCAGGGTTTCCATCAATTTCATCCGCCGCTCAGCCGGGGCGCCCCCGCCGCCTTTCCAGCGCTGCAGCAAAATCATGGTCAAAAAAAGCAGGCCGAAAACCAGCAGCACCCTGAACAGGGTGCTGACCGCGCCGCCAAACGATTCGAACATGCTCGGGCGGGCCGTGGTCTCATCGCCCGGCACCACCCAGGGGCTGCTGAACTCGCTGAGCAAAATCACCACCCCCAGCAGCACCATGGCCGCAATCAGCCAGATCATCGCCGCAAACCAGCGGTCGGTGCGCATGCGGGCGTAAATCTTCTGAAAAAAATCAGGCATCTTATTTTTCGCGGGTCTGAGAAATCAATTCCGTGATGCGAATACCGAAGCGGTCATCCACCACCACCACATCGCCGCGGGCAATCAACCGGTCGTTGACATAAACATCCACCGGCTCACCAGCGATGCGTTCCAGCTCAATCACGGATCCTTTTTGCAGGTCCAGCACCTGGCGCACGGTCAGATGGGTGCGGCCCAGTTCCACCGTCACCTGCAGGCTCACGCCCATCAAAATGCCCAGGCTGTTGGCCGGATCAAACGGCATGCCTGGTTTCTGCCCTTCACCCATTTGCGACATCATTTCATCGTTCATATCTTGGCTCCTCTTTCGTCCGCGTCGTCCTGAGTGGCAAATTCAACCAATTGCAGCGCCAGCTTTTTTCCCGAGCGGCCAATTTTTCCTCTAAAACGGACTCTGTTCGAAATTTTCACTGGAAGAGGATCGTTCACGCCCGTATCCAGTACCAGAATATCACCCGGGGCCATATTCACCACTTCAGCCATGGTGATGGTGGTCTTTCCCAGAATCACATTGAGCGTCAGCTTCACCCGCGACAGGTTTTCCATGTTTGTCTGCCGCGCGATGATGTCAAGCTGCTGCTCTTTGCGACCGGTGATGATGGTGTGGGGGTTCAGTTCGCTTAACACCGGCTTCAGCATTGAATACGGCACATAGAATGTCATCGTGCCGGTCACATCGCGAATCATCAATTCATAGACAATGGTCATCACGCGCTCATTGCCAACCATCATCTGCACCCAGTGCATGTTGACCGTGCTGTCCACCAGCTTCGGTTCGATGGGCACCACCTTGCTCCAAGATGCCTTGACGTCGTTGAGCATATTTTCCACCAGGTCTTGCAGCAGCGATTGGTCAATATCGGTCAGGGTATGGTTGCGCCGACTGTTATCTGTCTTGCCGCCCAGGCGCTGCTCAAGGATGACAAAGCTGATCTCCGGAGAAATCGTCAACACAATCTGCCCAGGCAGGGGCGCCAGGGCAATCAGGTGAAACATGCTGTTAGGCTGCAGACCGTTGATGAAATCATGAAAACGGCCCTGCTCGGTGTGCACCACGCGAGGACGCAGATTGGTGCGCAGAAAAGACGGCATCGAAATGGTCAGGCGTTCGCCCAATTCCTCATGCACCAGTTCAATGGCGCGCATCTGCTCTTTTGAAAAACGGTCAGGCGACCAGAAATTGTAAGGGCGAATCTCACGTTGATCAATGGATGCCTCATGAGCCGGCCCCTCTGCTCCCGCGGCCTGGCCTTCTTTACCCATCAGGTCAGCCAGATTGACACTGTCCTGTTTGTCAGTCTGTTCAACCTCAATGGCGCCTGCCAGAAGAGCATCAATTTCAGCCTGTGATAACATGGTTCACCTTCTCTTTGGAATAGAACCCGGCCCTATTGAACCACAAATTCGGTGAAATAAACCGCCAGCACTTTGGGTTCAGATATCTTCTTGTTCAATTCCGCCAGCAGTTCTGCCCGCAGCGCTTCTTTGCCTTCCGAGGTGTAGATGGAAGCAAAATCTTTGGTCGAAACCAGGGTGATGATGGTGTCGTTCACCGCCGGCAGAATGGCGTCCACTTCAGCGTTAAACTCCGCCAAAAATTCCGCTTTAGGTTCTTCTCCCAGGGTCTTCCATGTGGGATTGGTTGATTCAAATTCCAGCACCACATTCAACCGGATAAACTTCCGGCCGCCCGGATCTGCCAGGTTGATAATTTTGGTGCCTGTGTCAATGGTGATGCCTTCGCCTGGTTTGCTTTTGCTTTCAGATTCGCTGGTGTGCCCACTTTGTGAAGTTCCCTCCCCGCTGGTGGTCACCGAGCTGGCGGGAATGTTGATCTGCACGCCGCCCAGGCCCGATGGGTACAGGTACATCAGGTAAAAGGGTTTGGGCCAGTCGTCCGGGCCAAACACAATATAAACCATCAGCATGTTTGAAACAGCCGTGGCGAATAAAACCAGCGCCACCATCACTTTAACCACGGTGGTTAAGATGGCAGCAATGTTGATCTTTCGAGGTGGTTTTTCTGGGGTTGGGGTGGTCATGGCGGTTCTCTCCCTATGGAACTCCTGTGCTCATATCAAGCTGGATGACATCCATCCGCATCTTATAAATCAAAATAATTTCGGCCCGGCTGTTCAAAGCGCGGTTTTCAGGGCTGTCGTTGGGAAAAATCGGCTGGAATTCGCCTTTTCCGGAAGCCACCAACCGTTCAGGGGCAATCCCTTTAGATTGAAAGTAAGCCACCACCGTCAGCGCCCGCGCCATGGATAACTCCCAATTATCCTTGTACCGCGGATCCGTGGGCGGTGTATTATCCGTATGTCCGACCACACGGACATCATTATCCGTCGTTTTGATCATTTCAATCACCTGATCCAGCACCGGGTATGCCTCAGGCTGCAAATCGGCGGTTCCAGGCTCATAAATAAGCTGCTGACTCAAGGATATGAGCACGCCTTCCACGTTGTTTTGCACGCTGACCTCACTGTTCAGGCCCGAAGCCCTCAGCAAATCGGTCAACTGGGTGGCCACATCCACGCTGGCTGCCGACTGCATCGGCAGGCCTTCAATGACAATCGGCGCCGGCTTGGCATCTTCACTGGTGCTGCTGCCGGTGTCAATTTGCGGATCCACCACCCGGGTGGCGCCGCCGCCAAAAGCCACCTGAAAGCTCTGCGCCAGCGCTTTCAGTTTTTTAATATCGGTCTGACCCATCGAATAGAGCACCACAAACAGCACCATCAGCAGTGTGATGAAGTCAGCATAACTCACCAACCAGCGATCGCCGCCGCCGCCGTGACTCATTCTTTGGCCGTTCCTTTCTTGCCCGCCGCGCCCTTTTCTTCCTCTTCCGTCATCCGGTGCTTGGGCGGCAGGAATGAATTCAATTTTTCTTTCACCAATCGCGGGTTCTCACCGGCCTGCAGTGCCACCACACCCTCCACCAGCATCCTGCGGTAAGCTACTTCAGCATTGTTGTTGGCTGTCAGCTTGGCAGAAATGGGCATCCAGATCAGGTTGGCCGAAAGCAGACCCCACAGTGTGGCCAGGAAGGCGCTGGCAATGGATTTAGCCAGTTTATCCGGGTTGCTCAGTTCCTTCAACACGCTGATCAGCCCCATCACGGTGCCGATAATGCCAAAGGTGGGGGCAAAACCGCCTGCTCCAGCAAAGAAGGCGATGCCCTCATGATGGCGTTCTTCCATGTGGTGCACATCCGTCTCAAGAATGGCGCGCACCATGGCCGGATCCGTGCCGTCCACCACCAGTTGAATGCCTTTGCGCAGGAAGGGATCTTCCAGTTTCTTGGCTTCCTCTTCCAGCGCCAGCAGGCCCTCACGGCGGGCCTTATCTGACATTTTGACTATCGTTTCAATCGCTTCATGAAATTTAAATTCCTTCTTGAAAAAGGCTGCCTGGAAATACTTGGGTAGCTGAGTCACCGTTTCCATGTTTGATGACATGATGGTGGCAGTGGCCGAGCCGCCAAGGGTCAGCAGAATAGCGGCGGGTGCAGTAAACAATTCCGCCGGGCTGCCTCCGTCCATAATCAACACCAGAACAACAATCACAACTGAAGCGATAAGACCAACAATGGTTGCCAGATCCATATCCTAAACTCCTTTGCCGTTTTCAAGGTCGGGCTGGTGGGTTTTGTGTATATATTCAATAATCATCTTTACCACATCTTCCGCCTTTTCCCTGACAACGACTTTCGTGTTATTGTTCAGCGTGATAACAGTGTCTGGCGTCGCTTCAACGGTCATCACCATTTCAGCGTTGATATAGAACTTCGTGCCATTAAATCGGGTTACAAGAATCACTGCTGCACCTATGATCCAAATTTATCATGCTGAACCTTTGTAAAAAGTAAATAGCCTGTGAAGACGCTGTAAAGAGGGGCTAAAGATTAGTATGTCGGAAAAACCACCGTGAAGGTGGTGCCTTTCTTGGGCGCGCTGTCCACCAGAATCTGCCCGCCGTGCTGCTTGATGATCTGGTGGCAGACTGAAAGCCCCAGACCGGTGCCCTTGCCTGGCTCTTTGGTGGTGAAGAAAGGCTCGAAGATCCGTTTGATTTTTTCGGGTGAAATCCCTTTACCATTATCGGTAATGGCCACGCGAACTTCATTGCCCTGTGTATATGTGACGATGCGCACCCGGCCGGGGTTCCCTTCAAGTGAATCCATGCCATTAATAATGATATTCAGCCACACCCCCTGCAGGTGATCCGCGCTGGCCATCACCGCCGGCAAACCCTCGCCCGGTTCAAAAACAATTTCAATGCTCCGCCCCATGGCTTCATGCGCCACCATTTCCAGCGAACGCCGGATGGTGCTGTTAATATCCGTGGGTACAAAGTCGTACTGCTCCTTGCGGGCAAAATTCAGCAGGTTGCGCACCACGTAAAGGGCGCGTTCGCCCGCCCGCTGGATCAAATCCACCGATTCCAGCGAATCAGGGTCCGACTGCAGGTCGCGCGCCAAAATTTGCGCGTTGGCAATGATCACCGTCAACGGGTTGTTGATTTCATGCGCAATGCCGGCGGCCAGCTGCCCCAGTGCAGCCATTTTCTCTGATTGAGCCAGGAAGGCTTCCAGGCGGTGTTTTTCGGTGACATCACGCTCAAACAGGATGGCCTGAATCACGTCTTCAGTTTCATCCAGAATGGGATAGGTGCTGATATCCCATTCCACCGGCTCCTTGTCCTCATCCAGCCATTCGCGGTGTGTGCGGTGAGACACCTTTTTTTGGTAGAATGTCTCGCCCACCAGGCAGCCCGGGCAGGGTTCGCTGCTGCCGGCCAGCACCTCAAAACACAGCTGCCCCACCATCTCACGTGGATCGCCTTTGGCCCGCGTGGCGCGCGTCAGGTTGACCGCTGCCAGGCGGTAATTTTGGTCAATAATATAAATGGATTCCGGGATGTTATCAAACAGGCTGCGCAGGGTGTTGCGCGAACGCATCAACTCCCAACGGCTGGCTTCCAGGTTGGCATTCAAAACCCGCAGCTTGTGGATAATCTTCAGGTTTTGTATGGCATTGGATACCAGGTTGGCCACCAGGGTCAGCAGATGCAAATCGCTGGGCGAGAAGGCCCCGGTCAGCTTGTTATGCAGCGCCAGCACCCCCGCCGTCTGATTGTCAATGCGCAGCGGTACGCCCAAAAAACCGTAAATTTGCAGCCCCTGAATGCCGTCCACCTTGCTGCTAAAGCGCGGGTCCTGCTCGGGTTCGTTCAAAAGCAGCGGAGCGCCGCTCTCAAGACACTGGCCCAAAACGCCTTCCCCCGAACTCAGGCTCACCTGGTAAATCCAGTCAGAGCCAATGACCAGGGTCTTGCGCACCACCATATCTTCGTGGCCCTCGTCACGCAGGGCAATGGTGCCAGCCTCACAGTTCAGGCCGTTGCAAATACCCGTCACCAACCGGGTGATCACCTCATCCATCGTCATGCCGGGTGTAAAGCCGGCGATGATCTGCCCGATGGTGTCGAGTATGCGGTTGAACTCGATCAATTCGAAATAATTGCGAATACGCGGCGTCATGCGCCCGATGATGCGCGCCGCCTCCGCCAGCAGTTTCAGATCTTCGCCGGCCGGGCTGATTCCGCAAATCATCAGCAGGCCCTGCTGCTTGTCCTCGTTAACCATCGGCATAACATATGCCGGTGAAAGCGAGGTTTCATTCACCGCCAGGCCGCGCGGGTCAATGTTAATCCGCACCAGGTTGCGCAGCAGGCTGAACGGGTAATTCACCTGTGCCAGCCAGTCTTCGCACAGCCCTTCATGCATTTCCACCAGCTGTGCCACTTCCATTGGCTCCTGAACAATCAGGAACCAGCCCTGGCCGTTTAATTTTTGCTGCAAATAGGACATGCACTGCTTTAACGCAATTTGCAAATCCTCATGCGAAACCAGGATCTCAGCCAGGGTGGAAGTCGGGCTTTCAACCCGTTCAGATGATTGCTCTACCATTAACATTATCCCGTCATCATCCTTTGTCAGGCTACTGGCAGCACAATCCGGAAAGCGGTGCGCTGCGCGTCGCTGACCACGCTGATCTTGCCGCCGTGCCAGCGGACAATATCCCGGCAGATCCCCGGTTCAAGGCCGCTGCCGCGGGGTGCTTTCTGACCAATAAAATCGGGCTCAAACAGGCTTTCCAGTTGTTCTGCCGGAATGGGCCGCCCATCGTCCACAATTTCAACCCAGGCGCGCTTGCCGGGCACTTTTCCGCTGTTGATGCGGATCTTCTTGGGGCTGCCGTCGCGCGACAGCAGCAGCAAATTGATCCACAAATCTTCAATCTGGCGCTCGTGGCCCATCACCGGCGGCAGATCCTTTCCCAGGGCCAGTTCCACCTGAATGCCCGCCGAAACCAGGTCGGCGCCAATCAGCAGCAGGGCATTCTGCAGGGTCTGGTTGATATCCATCGCCTCAGGTGAAGTGCTGGCCGGACGGGAGAATCGGAGCAATTGTTGTACCACTTCCTGCGCCTTGCGCCCGGCAGAAATGATATCGCCCGCGGCCTCGCGTTCCGTCGATTCCGGGGGCAGAGCGGCTTCCACCAGCTGGGCATTGGCCATAATACCCGTCAACGGGTTGTAGATGCGGTGCGCCACACCTGAAGCCAGTTCGCCCACCGCAGCCAGGCGCGCCGCTTCAATCAGGCGCTGCGAGGCTCGCTGCAGGTGGGCTTCCATGCGCTTGCGCTCGCTGATATCCCGCACCACATCCAGATAACCCAGTTCTTCCCGGCTGCCCAGTTTCAACGGCGAAATGCGCGAGCTGACCCAGATGACGTGCTTTTTGGCCAGGTGCAGCCGCCGCTCTTCCTCGCGGTTGCTGAAAATGCCGTTTTCAGGCCAGGTCACCGCCGGGTTGAAACGCGAAAAATACACTTCGCGCACATCCTGTCCCAGGCAGTCAGCCGCCTTCATCCCCAGCAAGGCCTCCGCAGCCGGATTCCAGAAGCGGATGCAGCCGGTTTTATCCCATGCCACCACCGCGTCAGAAATCAGGTCCAGCAGCAGCGCCTGGTAACGAATCTGTTCCAGCGAACGGTCAAGTTCCAGTTGGAGGGCATGCGCCTTTACCACTCTTTGAATGACGGCGGGCAGGCTTAAGAAATAATCGTCGGTCTTAATAATGTAGTCAGCCGCCCCCTGCTGAATGGTCTGCACCGCCACCCGCATATCATCCTGCCCGGTGACCATGATCACCGGCGGATTCCTGCCCTCGCAGCGGATGCGGGTCAGGGCATCCAGCCCATTGCCGTCGGGCAGGCGGTAGTCCAGCAAAATCACATCAAAAGTCTGGCCGGGAAGGGTTTCCCACAATCCCTGCAAATCATCCACCCAGGTCACAGCATAACCGCCGCCCAGGGCCAGCACATCCCTCACCAAATCCGCCTGATCAGGGCTGTCTTCAACCAGCAGCACACGGCATGTCTCAGACATTTTATCTGCCCTGTCAGGATTCTCCGTCTTCGGTTTCTTCAGGGCGGATGGTATAGCCGTACCCGGCCACCGTCTGGATAAACTGCGGCGAACGGGGGTCTTCCTCTATCCGTTCCCTCAGGTTTTTGATATGCACTCGCACCAGGTCAGGACTGCCCGCGTCCGAAGGGTAATCCCACACCTCATCCAGCAGCCGCCCCGGCGAGAAAATCTCCCCCGGATGGCTCATCAGGTGATACAACAGGTCAAACTGCACCGGCGTCAGGCGCACCTTGCCCCGCGTTTTGGTGGTCAATTCATAGGACCGCACATTGAGGGTGAAATCGCCAATGGAGATGGATTGCTGGCGCGGCGCAGCTTCCTTGCGCGCCACAGCCGAGATGGTGCTTTGGGCCGGCGCCGGTTTGACAGCTGCCGAAGGCGCTTCGCTTTCTCCGGTCACCAGCGCGCTGCGGTTGCGCGTGCGCCGGATGATAGCGCGTATGCGCAAGATTAATTCATCCACATTAAAGGGCTTGCACAGATAATCATCAGCGCCGGCTAAAAACCCGCTGATCTTGTCTTCATCTTTGGCTTTGGCAGTCAAGAAAAGAATCGGCACTTCGGCCAGCAGGGGATCCGCGCGCATCTCACGGCACACCGTGTAACCATCCATCCCTGGCATAATCACATCCAGCAGCACCAGGTCGGTCGGCTGGCGGCGGGCCACTTTCAATCCTTCCACCCCGCTGTTGGCAATCGTCACATGGAATTCGTGGCCTCTCAGGCTGCGCTCAATGGTACGGGCCACAATCTCATCATCTTCAATGACCAATAAATTCACCGTGTCCATAGGCACCTCTCTTTTTTAGGGGGTATATCTCAGGGTGTTGCTGATGTTGCCTGTTTAATGGTGTCCAATAATTTATCCATACTGACGGGTTTGAGCAGGCAGGTGTAGGCGCCCAGGCGCACCGATTCCGCCATATCACCCTGGCCGGCCTGGCCGGTGAAGGTCACCACAGGCAAATTGGGCCGGGCGGCGCGGATAATCCGCAGCGCATTGATGCCATCGAGATTGGGCATGCGAATGTCCATTAAAACCACATCCCAGCTCTCCCGCAAAACCTGGATGACGGCTTCCACGCCATCAGCCGCTCCACCGGTCTGAAACCCTTTTGAGCTCAGGCGCGCAGAAAGATATTCAACCACATCTGGTTCATCATCCACAATCAAGATGCGCATCACTCAGCCTCCTTTGTGTCTGAAGTCTTTTTCAACAGCTGTCCGAGGGTGGTTATTTCGGTCAAAATTTCCTTTTGCCGCCTGGCAATATAGGCTTCAATCAGGGCCCTCACCTGCGGGTTGGGCTTAATCTGCACGCCCAGTCGGTAACTGTGCAGGGTGGGCCAATATTGTATATTTCTTATTGTACCCAAAGAAGCGATTTCGCACCACCCCAAAGTGCGCGTTACGGGCAAATCAATCTGTAAAAGACGCACCCCCATGCCCACAGACATCACCTCGGCCCGGTAAAGGTTATCCTTCAACTGCAAGCCCACCCCACCAGTGGAGATATCCAGCAGCTTGGCCTTCGCCATAATATGCTCGCTGGATAGAATCAAAGGCACCACATCAGCCGGCGCCACCCGCGTTTCCTGGCGCAGACCGACCGTGTTTGAAACCGGCATGAACCCCACCAGCGCCGCCTGCCCAAGCTTCAGATTGACATCCACCACCGTGGCGCGCAGTGCGCACGGCAGTGCATCGCTGATCAGGTTGGTCATCTTTTCCACCACCAGGCACACCGCCTGCGGCAGGGCCACCGAAAGCACCGCCAGACTGCCATCGAAGCTGAGAATTTTTGCTTCAAAAGAGACGGATATCCCTTTGTAGGTATTGGCCAGGCGCAATGGATGCTGTTCATCCACCAGTTTTTGAAGCAGCTGCGGTCCACCCAAAGCCTGTTTATTCATAACGCCCATTATAATCGATCACAACGGATAAGGAAAATACATGCGGGTTATCCTGACATCAGGTAAAATAATAAGGATATCTTTCCCCAAAATCCTTTTTCAGGCTCTTCGCATGGATCAATATCAAATTTTTGTCATTCTGGCGCCCATTTCCCTGCTGGTTTCCATCGGCACCGGTCTCTATGCCTGGCGCTTCCGCCATAAACCGCTGGGACGTTCCCTGGCCCTGATGATGATTCCCGTCTGTGGATATCTGATTACCAACACCCTGGAGCTGGTGGACCCCACCGAAAGCGGCACGCTCTTCTGGGGCAAGGCCGGTTATCTTTTTGCACCTTCGCTGGCGGTGCTGTGGCTGGCCTTCGCTCTCGATTACACCGGCCGCCAGGCCTGGCTGGCGCCCCGCCGTTTGTGGATGCTGTTTATCGTTCCCACCCTGACCCTTTCACTGGTCCTGACCAATGAATGGCACCATCTCATCTGGACCAGCACGCGCTTCATCCCGCGCAGCGGTTTCCTCTACCTTTCCGTCAGCTACGGCCCCTGGTTCTGGGTCAACACCATTTACAGCTATGCGCTGCTGCTTCTGGGCACCTTCCTGGTGGTCAGGGAATATATCCTGTATTTCAAAAGTTACCGCAGCCAGTCCATCTGGGTGCTCATCGGCATGGTCATTCCCCTGGCTGCCCATGCCGTTTATGTTTACCGGCTTTTTCCGGCCTGGCAAAAAGATTACTCTCCCATCGGTTTTGCCTTCACTGGCCTGGCCCTGACCATCGGCATTTTCCGCTACCAGCTGATCTCCCTGGCGCCCATTGCCCGCTCGCTGGTGATGGACTACATTCAAGATGGCCTCTGCGTGCTCGACCATCAGGAACGCGTCATTGACGCTAATCCGGCTTTTCTGGCCATCACCAGCCAAACCATCGCTGACCTGGTTGGCAGACCTGCCGCCGAAGCCCTGCCCTTCTGGAATGAATTGAATGTTCCCCAAAACACACCATTGTGGCAGAGCACCCTTGATCTGAAGCAGGAGGGTGAAATTTTCTCCTACGAAGTGCGCGTGATTGAGATTGCCCGCAGCCGCAAAACCGCCCTTGGCCGCTTGCTGGCCCTGCACGATTACACCGAACGCAAGCGCTTGATGGCAGTGGTGGAACAGCTTGCCATCACCGATCCGCTCACCGGTCTTTACAACCGGCGCTATTTCAGCCAGCGCGCCCAGGAAGAGTTGGAACGCTCAGCGCGTCTGCGTCATCCCCTTTCGCTGTTAATGCTCGATCTGGATCACTTCAAACGGGTCAACGACACCCACGGGCACAGCACCGGCGACCAGGTGCTGGCGCATTTCGCCGGCATTTTGCAGACCATGACGCGCGGCACCGATATCACTGCGCGTTTTGGTGGAGAAGAATTTATTGTTCTGCTGCCCGAAACCGGCCCTCAGGAAGCCTGCGCTACCGCTGAACGCATTCGCCATGCAGTTGAAACCACCCCCTGCCCCTGCGGTCAACTCAACATCCCCATCACCACCAGCATCGGCCTGGCCACCGCGCCGGCGGGCCAGCGTCCTTCCCTCGAAAACCTCTCCCAGCAGGCCGACCTGGCCCTCTATGCCGCCAAACATTCCGGCCGCAACCGCGTGGCAGCCTTCAGTGAGGGGGGAGAGGCGCCCAGGAATTAAAAAATTCGTCCCCGAGTTATTCACTCGGGGACCAGGCTGAGGGTGAAGGATTCGAACCTCCATAAGCAAATCCAGAGTCTGCTGTCCTGCCGTTAGACGAACCCCCAACAGGCGAGAAAGATTTTATCACGCACTGGTCATTGTGTCCAGAGTTTTAAAGAACTTTTTTTCCAGACTTATTCGCCAAAAAACAGCGCGTACCAGATCTCCCAGTTCTTCGGCGCTGGGGCGATGTTGGAATACACGGCCGGTTCCGGGGTGGGCTGGGGCGTCAGCGCCACCGGCACAATCGGAATATCGCCCTTCTGAATCATTCCGCCTTCCTCGCGCGCCCAGCGCCGCACCGCGTCTTCAGATGTGGCATAAGCAATTTTGGTTTCAACCGCTTCCTGGCTGCGCACCATCTGCGTCACCCGCTGCGACTGCCGTTCATACTGCCCCGTCAGGCGCAGCATTTCCGACATCTTGTCATTGAAGTTCATCATCAACAAAATCAGCAGGATCACGGCAATGACGATCAAAATACGGCGGTTGTCGAATTTCAGGTTGGCAAATGGATTCTTCATAGGTTCAATCTTACTCGAATTTCAGGATGTTCGCAAGCCTGAAGCAGCAATATCTGTGCCAGATCATCTCTCCATCGGCACAACCAATAACAGCAGGCCTGCACCTGCTGTTCTAAGTTCGTTATTACTTTGATAATGTCACACAGCTTTTTCCTGCGTTTTCTCTGCTTTTGATCATAAACTAACCACACGAGGTGTTTTTGTCCCGCCTGGGCGGGGGTCGGGAGGTGGAAAAAACAAATTGACATTTTGTCAAAGGCGTATCTTGCGTTCTTTGATATTTGCCACCTAATCGCCGTAATTCTCCCAGATCGCCAGTACCCGGTCGGCGTAGCTGTAACCCATGTCAATCGGTCCGTAGCGGAAAAGCGCCTCGCGCACATTGCCCGTCTTGTTGATCAGGCTGGCCAGCATGCGCGTGCCGTAGGCAATGTTATACTCCGGGTTCATCAGCTCTTCGATGGTGGGACGGCTGGCAAAACAGGGCCCATTGGCACATTGAAAATCCGCCGCCAGGCCGTCGCGCGGCATCACCTGCATCAGCCCCACCGCTCCGCTGTGCGAATAGGCACTGGCATCACCCCCGCTTTCCTGCAGCATCACCGATGCCACCAGGGCCGCCGGCACGCCGGCTTCAGCCGCATATTTCTCAATCCAACCGCACCACTGGAGAATGGTCTCAGGGTAGCGCTCTGAAAGCGTGCAGGCCGGCAGCTGATCCGCCTGCTGCGCAGATGCCTCTTCAACCGCCTTGCCTTCGCCAGCCGGCTGCACCTGAGCAGACAGGTTGGCGGTCAGGTTCAAAGCTGCTGTGTTCACCGCCGGGACAAATATGGGCAGAGCCATGCCCAGCCAGGCCACCACCATGCTGCCCAGCACCACACCAGGAAAAATAAAGAATTGTGCTCTCATTTCTCATCACCTCGTTCTAAGATCACTCCACCCCATTATAGAACATTAATTCTAAAGATTCAAGAGCCCTGCAAAAAATTAACCCCTGCGAATTTTGCCCTCTGCATCTGCCCAAAAGAACACAAAAGACAGCTTTTGCTTCAACCAGCCCACCTTCTGCGCCAGCTGCTGATATACCTGGAATGCTTCAGGCAGCGCCATCCCCAAAGCCGCGTCGGGCTGCTGCTCATGGAAGGCCAGCAGGTCAAGCACCCCCGCGGTGAACCAGGCCGAGGCCTGCTGAGGCGTGCCGCCCTGGGGATAACCCTTCACCGTCACCATCCACAGCCGCCCCTGCGGATCCTGCGCCAGGATATCCGCGGCATCCTGGGTCACAGCCGGATTGGTCAGTTGCAAGATGCGAAAACCCTGGGCATGCAGAAACCGGGCGGTGCGCGCCTGAATTTGCCCCTTGCTGTACCAGGCGGAAGCCGGCGGCTGCCCGGGGTTCAATTCCGTTTCCGGCTGCCAATCGACGGCGGGCACATTGCGCTGCAGGCGGCCCGCGGGCACGGCCGGTTTTTCACTCAAAAGCGAAACCAGCATTTGCTTCTTCATTTTTGGCCTCTGATCATATTGTATCATGGCGGCGTCCTGAAGCCAAATCACAGCTGGCGAAACTTTTCTGACCACCTTTCCATCTCTTCTCATCACCGCGAACAGCCCTCTTTAGACAGCTTTTTCCAAAATTCGTGCCAACTTTTTTTCTTAAAAGGGTTGACGAGAGCGAAAAGTGTTATTATAATAATGCCTGTCTGAAGTTGAGAAACGCGGGCATAGTTCAGTTGGTAGAACACCTCCTTGCCAAGGAGAAGGTCACGAGTTCGAGTCTCGTTGCCCGCTCAGAACAGGCTGATAGTCCAGAGGCTCCCGCCGAAAGCTATCAGTTTTTTGTCAGAAATGGAAGAAATAGAAGAAATTGGCGTCGTGGCCAAGTGGCAAGGCAAGGGTCTGCAAAACCCTCATCACGGGTTCAAATCCCGTCGACGCCTCTGAAGTGCAAAGCGGGCTTTTTAGCCCGCTTTTTTTTATCTCTGACCCTCAGGAAAGTGACCATGGATTATCACACCATTCGCATCCACACCGCCGGCGTCTTCCTCCGCCTGGACGGCCGCTTCCTGTTCACCCTGGGCCCCAACCCCCACCAGGGCTGCACCCCCATCGTGCGCATTGGCGGCCACCGCGAAGGCGCCGAAACCGGCTGGCAGTGCGCCGCCCGCGAGGCAGCCGAAGAAACCACCCTGCAGGTGGCTCCCCTGCCCCCGCCCCTCACCTGGCTTCACCGTGCTGGGGAACTGGAGGAAATGGTCTGGCCCCCCGACCCGCAAACCGGCGCCGTTCCCCTGCTGGTGATCCCCGGCCGGCAGAAGGATGAGCCGGTGCTGTCGCTGATGTATCTCGCCAGCACCGCCGGCCAACCGCAGCCCGCCGGTGAGGTGAAAGGCCTGCTGCTGCCCACCGTCGGTGAAATTCACCGTCTCTGCGGCCAGCCAGTGACCCTGGCCGCCTACCTGGCCGGCGGCGGCCAGGCCATCCTCAACCATGCCTTTGACGCCAGCCTGGCGCTCAAACCCTTCATCCAGTTCCAGCTGCTCTCAAAAATGCTGCTGCAGGGCCTTCTTCCTGGCTGAGTTGGTTGCCCATTGCGCCGGGGGAAATAAACGCGCATCATTTTTGCACATTTTCTGCACTCCTGACCCCCCCACGCCAGTATCATGTTTCTAACGTGATCACATCCACTGCGGTGGATGTCAGAATAGAAACAAGATTGATTCAGGAGTAAAAATGAAAATGTTTCATAAAAGCAGCATTGTTGTTCTCGTCATTTTGATCATCCTTGCCGCTGGCGCCCTGGCTCTTCCTGCGCAGGCTGCCCCCGCTGCTCCCACTTACCATGTTTTTATGCCCATGGTCAGCAGCAGCTACCCCATCATCCCCACTCTAAAACCCATCGATAACGCGGATGGAGACGGCGATTACAGCATCTACTGGGAATTCCCCGATTCCGTCCTCGTCAGCCGTTACGAGACCGAATTCTCCTTCAACGACCCGACCTTTGCCAACGGTCAGACCGCCACGGTGGACTATCCTTCCAAATATCAGATGGGCATTTACACCTGGCCGGGCGTGCACTACTGGCGCGTGCGTGCCTACGCCTGGGATGATGCGGCGGAATCCTATGTCCCCGGTCCCTGGAGCAACGTTCAGAGCACCACCGTGGGCAGCTTCGCCTACCTGCGCCTGAACAACGAATCCTACGCCTTCAACATGGAAGTGCAGGTCTCCGGCAACGGCATCAACACCTCCACCGTCTGGGACTCGCGCACCTTCGGCTTCTGGCGCAGCCTGCCCGTGGGCGATTACACCTTCACCATCAACCACCCGCTCTGCTACCCCTCGCAGCGCGTCCAGCAGATCAGCCTGGCCAACTCCATCTCCGGCGGCGCCTGGTATGTTCTGGATACCTGTAATTCGATGTACGGCCCCGTGCTCTATCCCTGAGCTGTCACCAGAGTCACGATCATCAAAGAGCGAACCAGGGGGTTCGCTCTTTTTTCTGTCTTGATGATGATTTCAGCCCTCAACCAGCCGCGTTCCGCACACCTGGCAGAACAGCGCCGTTTCGGTATAGGCCTTGCCGCATTTCGGGCACAGCCGCGGCAGTATCACCGGCAGCGGCGCGCCGCAGGCCTGGCACTGGTCCAGTTCCGGCGGGTTGGAGGTCGCGCAGTACAGGCACACTTTGGGGTTCTTCGGGGCATTTTTCTCCCCGGCCAGGGCATTGCTCAGCCCGCACAGGTCGGTGATCGCATCCCAAATTTTAGGAACCATATTCTCCTGCCCCATTTCGCCGATGATATCCGGGATCATCGCCAGCATTGAAAGTGGATTGCCCGCGGCCGCCCGCTCGATCATATCGCCCGCGTCGGCCACGCGGTCCAGCCAGTCGCGGTCGCGGCTCATGGTAATCAGCACCCCGCCTTCCGTGTCGGCAATGTGCACCGTCACCGGCGTGCCGTGTTTGGAACCAATCTGCACCAGGGAGGTGCCGGCTCCCGTCTGCACCTGCACCCGGCGCTGCCGGTCATTAAAACGCGCCGCAAGCTGGTCTGCCAGGGCCGCCGAAGATAAGGTGCCGTGAAACATGCGCTGGTTCATGCTTCCTCCTTGAAAAAAACGTAACCACTCAGGTTGTCGATTTGATTTGTTGGGCCGGATTCATCTCACCACAAAGAGCGCAAAGGGCGCGAAGATGATCAAAGTTTTATATCCTTTTTGGCCGCTTGCCCTCGATACGGCAGAGGTCAGATTTCCTCCCTATCTTCTTCCGGATTTCCTTTGCGTTCTTCGCGTCCTTCGCGGTTAGTAAATGAAATAAAAGCTAGCGTTTCTGCCCGATATGCAAAATATGGCAGGCCGCGCCAAGGGCGGTGGGGTCTTTGGCCATGGCATAGTTCAAATCCTGCCAGGCCTTCCAATCAGCCTCCCCAAGCTGGTTGACCTTTTCCTCCATGCCGTCCACCACCACGCCTTCGCAGGCCAGCATCATCACCATTTGCAGGCCGCCCGCCAGCATCAGCGGGGCAATCTCCGCCGGATGGGCAAAATAGGCGCGGGTGAAACCATCGCCGTTATCATGCCGGCCGGTTTCCATCATCCGCCAGGCATAGGCCAGGTCGCTGACCACCCACGCCATGCCGTTCACCGTGGCATCGCGGAACACGCCGTGCCGGTTGATGAAGCTGGCAAACACGCGCCCGCCCGGCTTCACCACTCGCACCGCCTCACGCACCGCATTCAGGCGTTCCTCAGCCTCCAGCAGATGATACAGCGGACCCATCAGCAGGGCGGCGTCGAAGCTGTCATCCGCATAGGCGCTCAGATCAAGCGCGTTCGCCTGTGCCACTTCCTCCAGCTGCACCCCCGCTGCCTCAGCCTGGGCGCGGGCTACCTTCAGGTTGCCCTCGGCCAGGTCCAGCAGGGTCACACTGTACCCCATCTGGCTCAATCGAATGGCGTAGCGCCCCGGTCCTCCGCCAATATCGATCAGGCGGGCCGGTGCCGGCGGTAAAAATTCAGCCAGCGCGCGCAAGGTGATGTCCATCTCGGTGCGGTGGCGCGCCAGGCGGTTCCACTCTGATTCAGGGTCATCGTTGTAGTAATTCTCAACAATATCCATCTCAGGCATCGGCAAATTCTTTCAAATAACGGTCGCGGTTGGCGCCGCGGGCAATTTTTCCACTGCTGGTCTTGATCAGCCATTTGGGCCCCACCACCTGCACATCGCGCAGCACCACATCCGAGCCGCGGTTGACATGCAGCCGGATGGCGTCGGCAATCTTCTGCCGCTCTTCGGGGTCTTCGCTGTCGGCCTCGGCCACAATCACCACATCTTCCGTGCCCATATCCGCGTTGAACACGCCAAAGGCCACGGCCCGCCCCGGGTGCACCCCGCTCACCTGGTTGGCCAGCATCTCCAGATCCTGCGGGTAGATATTTTTGCCGCCGACAATGATCAAATCCTTCTTGCGCCCGGCCACATACACCTCGCCGTTGACCATGTAACCCAGGTCGCCGGTAAGATACCAGCCCTTGTGAAAGGCCTTCTGCGTCAGGTCGTCGCGCCGGTAATAGCCGGTCAGCATGCAGTCGCTCAACAGGGCAATTTCGCCAATCTGGCGCTCAGGCAGGGGGTGGCGGGTTTTCTCGTCCACAATCTGCACCTTCGTTTGTGCCACCGGCCGGCCGGCTGAAAGCATTTTGATCGTCTCAACGGGGGCAGCCGCTGGAATGGCCTCGCGCCGGGTGATGAAGGCTTTCTGGTCAATCTCATCCACCGTCACCGGGCCGTCAATGCCGCCCTGGGTGACCGCGAAAACATTCTCGGCCATCGCATAACAGGTGGCCAGGGCTTCCGGCCGGAGGCCGTAGCGGGAAAATTTTTCAGCAAAAAGCTGGTGGCTTTCCCAGCGCATCGGCTCCGAGCAGTTGATCACTGCGCGCCATGAAGAAAGATCCACCCCTTCCAGGTCGCGCTCGCGGATCTTGGTGGCGCAGAAATTGTAGGCAAAATTGGGCAGCCAGGTCAGCGTGCCGCGATATTTCGTCACCGCCTGCATCAGGCGGTAAGGCGCGCGCACCCAATCAAACGGCGACATGATCACCAGCGGCACACGGTTGAGAATGGGCATGATGAACCCGGCAATCAGCCCCATATCGTGATACAGGGGCAGCCAGCTCACCAGCACATCGTCTTCGGTCAGGTGAATGGCGCGCTTGTAGCTCTCAAGCTGGTTCAGCACCGCCTGGTGGGAAAGCGCCACGCCCTTCTGCAGGCCGGTGGTGCCCGATGAATGCTGCAGCAGCACGATATCCGCCGGGCTGCGTTTCAATCCGCCCAGCAGGGCCGGAACCAGTTCCATTTCAGGCGCGGCCTCGTTTGAAAGGATCACCGCGCGCACCGAATCGCCGGCGCTGACCGCCCCGCGCACCAGCCCTTCAAACTCCGGCGAAGTCACCATCGCTGCCGGCCCGGTGATGGCAATCAGCGAGCGCATTTCTTCCTGGTAGCGTTCCGGAAGCAGTTTCTCGGTCAAAAAAGGCATGATCGAGGGAATGGCGCCGTAAAGAATGGCCCCATAAAAGCCGTAAACCAGGTCCAGGCTATGCTGCAGCACCAGCACCACCACCTCGCCCGGCTGGATGCCGCTGCGTTCATAGGCGCGCGCATAGCCCATCGCCCCCAGCGCCAGCCGCCGGTACGAAACCGGATCATCTTCCACGCGCGGGAAAAGCATGGTCAGGGCCGTCCTTTCGGGCGTCTCCGTCACGTGCGTCATCAACAGGTGAACCAGGGTTGGGTGGTTAATGGCTGCGCTCCTTGATCAGCTCGGCGAGCTGAGTCAGGGTGTCAAAGGTGTCGGCGGTCAGTTCTGAATCGTCAATGCGCACGTTGAATTTTTCCTCAATGAACACGGCCAGGTCCACCAGGTGGAAAGAATCAATCAGGCCGCTGGAAATAATCGCCGCATCGGGGGCAATCACCCGGTTGGGCTTCTTGAGGATCTTTTCGCTGATATGCTTGGCTAGAATTTGGATGGTATCGTCAGACATGATGTTTTACCTCTATGGTTCAGGAGATGAGACCGCCTTCCAGACGGTGGCAATCGTCTGCAGGCCGGTCAGGTTGCGCACAGGCCAGGCCATTTTCATGGCCTCGGCATCGTTAAAAAAGTTGGGACCATTGGTCAGGTGGAAGGCATCTTGCAGCAGGCCGTGGTCAGGCAGCGGCTGCACCGCCGCCCAGAAATTCCACAGCGGAATATCGTATTCCGCCGCCACCCGCGCCACCATCTGGTTGATGGCATGGTCGCCTTCCAGGTTGTCGGCTTTGGTGGCCACAATCGGCACCGCGCCGAACGCGATCACCTGGTTGAGAATCTGGCGCAGGTAAAGCTCATAGTATTCAATCGGGCGGTCGCCCGGCCAGGTTTCCATGCTGATCAGCACGATGGACGGCCGGTACAGGCGCAGCTCGCAGTCCAGCGGAGTCTCACCGCGGGTGCATTCCTCTGGGTCTGCGTAAAGCGGGCTGAGCACCGAGGCAATGTTGAAGCCGGTTTTCACCGCCTTGCTTTTGCGCTTCCAGCCGCCCTCAAAGTTGTTGACCGTGGAGCGCAGTTCTTCCTCATATTGGTACAGCGGCGTGTTGGGGTCATCAAAAATGCCCAAAAAATACTGCGGAATGTTCTGGCAGTCGCCTACTTTTGAAAAATGACGCGGATCGGTGCCCAGGGTCAGGCCGCGCTGGTAAATATCGCGGGCATGCTGGCTCACCACCGGCAGCACCGGCAGCTGCGTCCAATCCATTGCCACGGTGGCACTGCCCGGCTGCATCACGACCGGCAAATAAAGCAGGATGCTGGCCGCGCCCGCTTCGAGCGTGGGCCGCGGCAGGGCCGCGGTGGCTTCCCCAATGCGCACCGGCGTGGGCATCACCGGCAAAACGGGGGGCTGCGCCCCTTTTTGCGGCGTGGCAAAAGGCACGCCCTCCGGGGTGGCTGTGGGTGGGACCGCGGTCTTAAAAATGCCTCCCTGTTGAGCCGTGCATCCCGCCAGTAAAACCAGCCCCAGGGCCAAAATCATCCATGCATGGCGTGGTTTCATTGTTCTCCCATCCAGCCCTGGTGAACGGCCAGGGCCGTCAAACGCACTCGTTTCTCTAAGGCAGCCTCTGCTGCACGGCTGGCGCCATCAGGCGCGCCAGCTCGGCTGATCCCGCCGGGGTGAGATGAATGGCGCTGTTGGTGAATTCCTTTGCATCAATCGCGTCCCACAAATCCAGGTAATGCCACTGGTTCAGGCTGGCTTCTTCCTGCATGATGACGCGGTAATCGTCATAAGCCCAGCGCGGATAAAAGAAATTATACCGGATATCGCTGTTTTTGCCTGTGCTGAGCGCCATCGGCTCGTTCACCAGCAGCACCGGAATCCCCCCCTGGCTGGCCATGCCCGCTCGCAGCACATCCAGCGAAAGATCTTCCCGCTTCAGGTGCGGCCCGCTCAGCTTCTGGAACAGCGGATCCGCTTCCAGGTCCACGGCATAGGCTTCATATTTTTCCGGATAATACTGGTCCACGCCGGTGGCCGCCCACAGCACCCCATACACCTGCAGGCGGAACAGATCCGCCAGGGCGCGGCGCTGCCCCACAATGGTCTGATCCCAAAAGCCGGGGGTGGCAAAGGCCGGGTCATTTTTATCCAGGTCAATCTGGTAGGCGTCGATGAGGCGGCGTACCGCGGCGGCGTTATTCTGCAGAATCGGCGAAGTGAGCTGCTTGCTGCGCGGCATCCCTTCCAGGGTGGTCATCCAGATGACCATATCCGGATCATAACGCCTGATCCAATCGAGCACCAGCAAATCTTTGGTGATGGAAATGGTCGGGTAACCGAAGTTATAGAAACGCACCGTCTGGCCGCTGGAAGTTTTCAGGCCCAGGGCATTCAGCTGCCCTGAAAGGGTCTGTTCAGGGGTCAGCAGGGTGCCCCACACCGAAGAATCCCCCACCACCATCACGCGGAATTCATCTCCGGCGGGGACGGCGGCAGCCCGGTGCGAGGCAAACATGGCTTCCAGCGAATAGAGACTGAAGTTATAGGCCTTATCCGGTCGCTCGCCAAAAGGCAGGCGCTCGCGCCCCGGAAACAGGGCATTATAGGCCGAAAGGCTGCCCAGGGCAGGCATCGGCTGCAAAACGGCAAAAATCAGGTTCAAAGCGGCAAACAGCAGGGCCGCCTTCACCACCACACGTAAAAGAAAAGAAAGCGACGGGTTGTTCATACGTTCACCCCAAACAGGCAGGCCAGCACGCGCAGCGATTGGCCCGGTTCGGGCAGGGCAAACCACACCCAGCCCAGCGCCACGTAGTTGAAGGTCGCAAAAGTGCTCAGCGCGGTCAGGCCCTTCTGCAGCCAGGCCGGCTGGCTGCTTTCATCCCAGCGCTCGCGCCAGAACTCCGTCCAGCGGCTGTTGATGAACAAACCCAGCGCGTGCCACAGCCCCCAGATCAGGAAGTTCCAGGTGATACCGTGCCACAGGCCAATCAGCCCCATCACCATGATCTGCCCCAGCAGAATCACCAGCCAGGCCGCCATGGGCTTCTCCCGCGAGCGCATGGCCCGCGAGAACGGGTTGAACACATACGAGCGGATCCATTGAGCCAGGGTGATATGCCAGCTGTTCCAGAACAGGGTCAGGCTGGGTTTCAGGTAAGGGTTGTTGAAGTTTTCCGGCAGCTTGAAACCCATCAGGCGGCCCAGGCCAATGGCCAGGTCGGTGTAGCCGGAAAAATCGAAGTAAATGCGGAAAGCGTAGAGATAGAGAATCAGCCACATCCAGCCCGCGCCGTTCACCTGCAGGGCATTGGTTTCGTTCAGGGCAGCCAGCGCCAGGGTGTCGGCCAGCACGAACTTTTTGAACAGGCCCAGGGCCAGGCGCCGTCCGCCCTCCATCAGGGAATCTGCAAAAGGCGCCGGCGCCGCATGGGCATCCTTCAAGAAGCGCTCCGGGCGGTCAATGGGACCCGATAGAAAGGCCGGGAAAAACAGCACATAGGTGAAATATTCCCCCAGCGAAAACGCCGGCAGCCGTCCGTTCTGGCGCTCGCGGATGGTGGCAAGGATGCGGAAGGCCATATAGGAAAAACCCAGCCAGCGCAAATCCGCGGCCCGCGCCAGGTTGGGCGCCTGACCGGTCAGGCTGCGCAGCAGTGCCGCCACCCCCTGGGTCAAAATGTCCGTTTTAAGCACAATGAACAGGCCCAGAATCAGCACCAGCAGCCCCCACAGCATTGCCTTGTTGATCCCGGCAGCACGGGTCAGGCCAAAGCCCAAAGCCGCTGCGGCCAGCACAGCCACAGCCGCCAGTTCCAACGCCGGCGGCTGGGTGGGGGTCAGGTAAAAAGAGGGACCCACATAGCGCAGGGCTGAAACGCCCAGCGCCAGACCGCCTGCCAGCAGGCCGGCCAGGCCATCTTCGCGGGTCAGCGCCGCGCTGGCCGGCCGCGTGACCGCCCAGCCCAGCGCGCACAGGGCCAGTGAGGCCGTGGGCAGCCAGTAATCCAACTCGCGCACCGCCGAAGCCGGCTGCAGGGCATAGACCGCCAGCACGCTGACCGCCAGGATAAACCAGCGCCGTCCGCGCGCCGCCGGCCACAGGCCCGCCAGCAGCGCTGCGGCCGTGAAGAGAGCAAGGGTGGTCAGGGTCATGGGCCTAGAATCCCTGGTAAATCCACTGCGGCGACTGCGCGGCGGTGAAGATGATCACCAGCAAAACAATCAGGCACAGCAGCAGCGCCCACCCATTTTCGCGGGTGAAAAGGCGGCGGATAAATTTCATTGCTTGTAACCGCACATCAGCCAGGTGTTGCTTTCTTTCACCGTGCGGTAAATGATCCCCTCCAGGGGAAAGTCCTGGTCTTCGTTGTTATAGGTCGCCACAATTTTGCCCTTGCAGGTCACCAGGGTGCCGTCGCCGTCCGCGCCAGCTTCCGAGCAGGCCAGGTTTTCAATGCGTGCGGTCACCGCTGCAAAGGAATCGGCTTCCATGCGGGCGTCTTCTTCCCAGGCCGCGCACGAGAACCCCACGGCCTGGTCGCCTTTCTGGCTGACCACGGCCTGTAAATAGTTTTCCACCGCCTGCACCGCGCCGCTTTTTTGCGTGCCGCAGGCCGCCAGCGTCAGCAGCACCGCCAGGCAAATCACCACCGTCCAAGTTTGTCGATTCATTTTGATTATCCTGTCAGAAAAGTTTGGTTAATGGCTCCTGTGGAAATAAAACAGACTGGCAAATTGCCTTTCATGCGCTGGTTTTCCGCAGCTCTTCAATCGTTATGCCTGATTTCCAGGTTGAGCCATGATGATCTGTGATTGAATTATAAAGCCCGCCGGATAAAACGGCAACCCTGGTTAAAAATAAGACGCAAAAAATGGTGAGTCTGGTTATTTTTGAGGTTATCTCACAACAAGGAGAAATCAGACCTACCAAAATGATTTTTTGAAGAAGAATTCGCCAAAATATTCGAAGTTAGATTGTGTCGTACCAAAAAGTTTCAAGAAAAATCCAGATAAACAGAAAAATCTTTAATCAGCACCGGCTTAACCGGCTTAATTTATCAATATCTTTCAGCCAAATATCCAGCGTTTCCATTTCTTTATCACACACAATATTTTCTTTGAATAATGAATTGTATGCATTATAAAGATTGGATTCTATACTCTCAGATTTTGAAATAGAATTCGAGACCAATTCAATGACTTCTTGACTATATGTATACATAGGAATTTCTGATATAAAGTCCTTCATATAATCATGAGGGTTTCTTTTTTGTGTGACAGTCGCATTGCAAAAACCTAATTGATAATCAAAAAGCCACATGATTGGCTGAGCTACCAATCCACGCAAGATATCGGTGAACCTGAATGTGACATAGGCAGGTAAATACATTAATGCAAACAGTTCTTTTCTAAATATGGTATTTTGAGAATTAAACGGACTGATTGTTCCTGTGCCTAACACAACAGGTGCACGTTCATCAAAATAGCACGGTGTGTCCTTTGTTAACCGATATATTGCATCTACATCTGGATCTTCATCAGCTAATCCCTGCCAAACCCCAACATTGCATACCTTTTCTGATATTTGTTTTTCAAGCTTAAATTGCGTGGTTATGAGCTTTAAGGGTAAACCACGCGCCCAAATCCCTTGGTCTGTATAAAGTTGGTAAATATTGACAAAGCCCAGATCGTCAGCAATGCAATCAAAAGTGCCTTGAAATTCTGGAAATTCCCAATTATCTTTAGGAATATTATCATCATCTGTATCCACGATATAATCTGCGCCGCTTTGAATCGCTTTTAAATACCCTAACATTTTTCTGCAATAATGCTGGTATGGGAGTATACGTGCCAGATTAAAATCTGATTTTTCTTGCTGAAGCACAGAAACATAATCCACATTATCGCATTGCCAACTTACTGGGGTTTTCTTGTCACCGACAACAATAAGGTGGTAACCTGGTTTTCTTGAAAATTCAAGTACTGCCTGTGTCGGATTGAAAATAGAAGTTATTACGATGAACTTATTCATAATCTATGTTCCATTTTGAAAGTTTAATTGGATGTAAATAAAGAAGATTTTCAGGAAAACCGGCTAAGAGTGCGCTTAATTTATATTCATATCTATCCAAAATTTTATATTCACTTCTATCCCAAAGCGCTTTCCCTTTCAGTTTCAAATCTTCCTCAGTTACAATCTCTTGTGCTGATAGGACCAATGCTGTAGGCAGTCCAACCTCCACATGTAATCTTGTGGCAGCAAATACGCCGCAAAAATGACAAAATGGTTTTATCGCATCTGAACTGACAACAAAAATATCAGAATAACTGCCGACAACAGGATACGAAAGATGATAGTCCCTGACACCAGTTAAATATTTTAGTTTAGCAATCAGATATTGTTTATCGCGCAGCATTCTTTTAATATCATGAACAAATGAAACTGGTCTTTTCCAAATTTGGTAAAAACTGAGCGGTTTAATCTCTAAATGGTTATTCTCGAATTTTTTTAACGCTTCATCATAGCTGGGAATTTGATTGTTTGCCTCAATTCCAAATACATTAACCCTATAATGGAAAGCCTCACTAACTCTTTGCCACCACTGATCTTCTCTACACTCATGCAAAGATATGAAACCAGGCAAAAAACATGTGTGTTCTTTCAAGTGCAAAATCTCCTGGTAGTTGCTTTCGTTTAGTGCAGGATTCAGGATTAAGTCATCAGCGATAAAAATATAGTGGCAAAATTCTTGTTTAAAGAAGCTTTTAAGACCCTGGGCAACATAACCCTGAAAATAAAGTGAATTTTCGTAAACCGGGATAACATTATTTTTCTCACCCTGATAAAAGGGAACTAAATGGTAAATATGACTAAATCTATCTTTATAGATCTGCTCCAATATTTCGATGTTTTTATTGTATTGGTGATTGTAAATAATAATTAATGCAACTGCATCCATTTATCTTTCCTTTATATTGCTCAACTACCCATTTATCTGAGCACTTAAAGTATTTATTCCATATCGTTCACTTGTAACTGTTCAGGCAAGGCTTAAAAAGGCCAGCTAGACCGCTCCCCGACCTTACCTGCCCCGCGGAGAGGGGGCGAGGGAGCGATCACCATCCGAAGGGCTTTCACGCTGGCTTCGACCTTCTAGGGAGGGCAGGCAAAAGCTCAGCCAGCGGTGTATACTTGATCGGCTGAGCATTTACGTTCACTAAATAATTATTTTACCGTAGTTTTATTCATCTAAGAAGAGTTCTGTCAAGGTTAAGAATATTCTCCGTATTCGAAAAGAGGATTGTAAAGCCGCCTTGACATTTGCACCAGGCCGGATTACAATATGTAAAGTTTATTTTACATTTGGAGGCCCATGAAAAACCATCTTGAAACCATGCGCGCGCAAAAAGGCTGGACCCAGCAGGAACTGGCTGACCGCGTGGCCGTCTCCCGTCAGACCATCATCTCTCTGGAAGGCGGCCGCTATAATCCCTCCATTCAGCTGGCCTTCAAGCTGGCGCGCCTGTTCAACGTCAAAATCGAAGACATTTTTATTTATGAAGAGGAAGAATAAAATGAAAGCATCAGAACTCAAAACCCAAATCACCCTCGGCTGGCTGGCTCTGGCCGGCGGTCTGCTCCTGCTCGCGGCGGGCTCTCTGCTGCGCCTGTGGATGCCCGGCCTGGCTCTGGATCCCCGTCTGATTGCCGCCGCGGGCATCATCCTGTTTGGTGTTGGAATCGGCCAGCTGGCGAAATATATGATCATCAAGAAATACCCAAAAGATACCCGCCAGATCGTCATCGAAGAGCAGGACGAACGCGCCCAGACCATTCGCCTGCATGCGGCCAGCCTGGCCTTCCGCGTGACGGTGGTGGCGGCGGTGGCAGCCCTGCTGTTGACCGTCTTCAATAACCTGCTGAACCCCGCTTCAACCGCCCTGAACGCAGATTTGCTCTGGCCCTATCAGGTGGCAATGGTGGTGGTGCCCATGCTTGCCTATATCGGCGGCCTGGCCTGGTATAGCAGCCGATTCTAATTTCCCTCCGCTGATCTCCAAAGACTGGCTGTGTTCAGCCAGTCTTTTCTTTTCCCTGCAAAACTGCCGCCTGACTTGAACAGGTGCAAACCGGCATTTTCAGCCGCTCGCGCAATCCGGTCTTCCTCGGCATGATCGCTATCACCGCCGGCCTGTTTCTGGCCATCCCCAGCGCCATTTCCCTGCTGGCCTTCGGCCTGTGCTGGGCCTCGCTGGAGCTTCAGGTGCGCCTCGAAGAAGCCCACCTGCGCGCGGCGCTCGGCCAACCCTATCTGGATTACTGCGCTCGCGTGCCGCGCTGGCTGCGGGTGGCCTGAAAAGACAGGTTATTGTAAAATGAAGGCATGAATCATTCCACTCTGTCCGCAAAAATTACCCCCGGAAGCGCCGCCATCCTGCAAATGGGTAAACGAGCCTGGCTGGATTTTGCCTGGATCCCGCCCGGTGATTTCTGGATGGGCGACGATGACGATCTCCACGCCCGTCCGCGCCACCAGATGACCCTGCCCGGCTATTGGATGGGAAAATATCCGGTAACCAACGCCAGTTACCGCCTGTTTGTCAGCGAAACCCATCACGCCGGACCTGCCAACGGCTTTCCAGTGGATAAAGAGAACCATCCGGTGGTGACCGTCACCTGCCCCTCCCTGGCGTCACCGGGGAGGGGTTTAATCTTGCTGTCAGCGGCTTCAGGCCGCGCGGCCCGGACAAATCTCGCGCAGCGGGCAGACCGGGCATTCCGGCTTGCGCGCATGGCACACCTCGCGTCCCAGGCGGATCAGGTTCAGATGCGCGTCATAGTAGGTTTCAGGCGGCAGCTGCGCTTCAAGGTATTTATGCGCCGCTTCCACATTCATTTCCGGCGGGCGCAGTCCCAGCCGCCCGCTGACCCGGTAGATGTGGGTATCCACGGGCAGCGCCGGCACGCCCAGCGAAAACTGC
Source organism: Chloroflexota bacterium (assembly GCA_029561345.1). Taxonomy (GTDB): domain Bacteria; phylum Chloroflexota; class Anaerolineae; order Anaerolineales; family Anaerolineaceae; genus JAKQJC01. The sequence continues at coordinate 79,459 of JAKQJC010000050.1, forward strand.
ATCACAATGGCGGCTGTCTTCGGTCCCACTCCGTTAAAATGCTGCAGCCAGGCCAGGGCTTCTTCGCGGGGCAAATCTTTCAGAAAATCCAGCTCCAGCCGGCCGCGTTCTGCCGTGATCTGCTGCAGCACGGTCTGAATGCGCGGACCTTTCTGGTTGGCCAGCCCGGCCGGGCGGATGGCTTCCACCACCGCCGCCGGGTCGCCGTCGCGCACCGCTTCCCATGAGGCAAACGCCACCTTCAAACGGTTGAAAGCCCGGTCACGGTTCACATCATTGGTGTTCTGCGACAGGATGGTCGACACCAGTTCATCCACCGGCGGCAGCGGGGTGCGCCACAGCGCCGGCCCATAATGCGCCAGCAGCCGCTGGTGCACCCGCAGCGCAGGGGTGGGTTCAGGCATGCCGTTCAGCTTCAAATCCGCGTCATGTCGCGGCTGGCAATGATATTGATGCCGGTGCCGAGCACATCTTCCAGCACCACATCACCCATTTTCACCGGAGCCTGCACTTTTGCCGCGCGCAGGGTTTGCATCAATTCGTGAATGCGCGGCTTGGGAAAAGGTGCCGAGGTATATACCGGCAGCAGCGGATGCAGGGCGCCCTCAATCACCACCGATGAGGCGATCATGCGCCGCGGATCGGTCAATTCGGCATGGGCATAATCCTTGCCGCGCTTGCAGCCCGCCTTCACATCCACAATCACATCGCCGTCGCGTAAAATCTCAAGGGTGCAGCCCTTGGGACAGGTGATGCAGATCATGCGTTGTACTTCAGTTTCCATAACCATTAAACCTTTCTAGCGCTTCACCGCGCTCACCACCAGCCGGCCAGCCCGCTGAACATCGTCATAGGCGCGTGGTGAAATCGTCAGGGTGATGATTTCACCGGGGCGGGCATAAGGTTCCACCTTGCGCGTCACCAGGTTTTCGCCGTCGCTCACCTCAATGCGCGTGGGAGCCTCAATCGGGGTCTTCACACGCAGCTGCAGGCGAATTTCTCCGTTGGCCAGGTTATCCTTGTCCAGTTCGTGCGGCACCACATAGCGCACATTTTCACCCGCCACCAGCGGGATATGCCTGATTTCGCTGTTGCGCACCGTGGTGGCAAAACGCGCCGCGCTGCGCCCCGAAGCCAGGCCAGCCTCGGTCACCCAGTCCACCAGGTCATACACATGCACCACATTGCCAGCGGCAAAAATGCCCGGTACATTGGTCTGGAAGGTATCATCCACATAAGGCCCACCCGTGATCGGGTCAATGCGCACACCGGCCTTCTTGGATAATTCATTTTCAGGGATCAATCCCACTGAAAGCAGCAGGGTATCGCAGGGGATGATCTCTGAAGTGCCTGGAATGGGGTTCCAGCGCTCATCCACCTGCACCGATTCAATTGCCTCCACGCGGTTCTTGCCGATGATGCGGTTGACCGTGTGGCTGAGCTGCAGGGGAATATCATAGTCGTTCAGGCACTGCACGTAATTGCGCGTCAGGCCGGTCAAAAACGGCATGATCTCCAGCACGCGTTCCACTTTGGCGCCTTCCAGTGACAGGCGGCGCGCCATGATCATGCCAATATCGCCGGAGCCCAGAATCACGAAGCGGCTGCCCGGCATATAGCCTTCCACGTTCACCCAGCGCTGCGCCGTGCCAGCGGTGAACACCCCCGCCGGCCGGAAGCCCGGCAGGCGGATTTGCGCGCGCGTGCGTTCGCGGCAGCCCATGGCCAGCACAATGGAACGCGCGTCAATATCGGCGATGCCCATAAAGCGGTTGGACACCGTCACCTTGCGCTGCGAGGTGATATCCAGCACCATTGTATCCAGCAGCAGTTCCACGCCCAGGCCAACGGCTTCATCAATGAAGCGCTGGGCATAGCTGGGGCCTGGCAAATCCTGCTGGAAGGTTTCTAGGCCAAAACCGTTGTGGATGCACTGCAGCAAAATGCCGCCCGGTTCCAGGTCGCGGTCAATCACCAGCACATCCTCGGCGCCTTCTTTTTTGGCGGCAATCGCCGCCGCCAGCCCCGCCGGACCGCTGCCAATCACCACCACATCATATTTGGATTGGATTGTCTTCATCATGCCTCCAGGTTCTTGGTCTCGCGCTGCAAGAAGGCCGAATTGTGACCTTTTTTGGTAATTTCAAAGGGCGAAACGCCCAGTTCGCGGCTGAGAATTTCGACCACCCGCGGCATGTCAAACGACCCCAGGCAGCGGCCGGTGCCCAGCCAGGTGCGCCGCTTGATGGCGTCATAGGTGCGCGCCGGGATGGGTGCATGAATCTCGGCCACAATTTCGCCCTCGGTGATCTCCTCGCAGCGGCAGATCATGCGCCCATAGCGCGGGTCCTGGCGGATCAGGGCGTCCTGCGCCTCGCGGTTCAGCTCATGGAAACGTGGGCGCGGCGGCCGGATGGGGTTCCAACTGCGTTTATATTCGAGTTTCTCGCCAGCTTCTTTCATCAAATCCATCACCATCAGGGCGATGGCCGGCGCAGCCGTCAGACCTGGCGACTCAATGCCGCCCAGGTTGATCAGTCCCTGCACCTCGGCGTCGCATTCGATCAAAAAGTCGTGATGGTAATCCACGCCGGGGGTTTTGCAGGGGGCGTTGCCCATGGCCCGCAGCCCGGCAAACACGGCGATCACCCCGCGCGGTGAAAGCCCGGGAATGAGCTTGCGCGCGCCGCTCCAGGTGTCATCCAGGCCTTCGCGCGTCACCGCTGTATCCTCAGGGTCATCCAGAACCTGCGCATTCGGCCCCACCAGGGTGTTGCCGTGCAGCGAGGCCGTCACCAGAATGCCCTTGCCCTTTTCGCTCGGCACCGGGAAGAGCACATTGTTGATGGTGATTTCCGCCTTGTCGAGGATCATGTATTCACCGCGGCGCGGCGTGATTTTAAATTCGGGATGCGTTCCGGCTTTGTGCATCACCGCGTCGGCATACATGCCCGCGGCATTGATCACCCAGCGGCAGCCAAAATCGCCGCGGCTGGTGTGCACGCCTGCCACCTTGCGCCCATCCAGGATAAAGCCCTCGAAAGCTGTTTCCAGCAGCAGGGTCACCCCATTTTGCACCGCGTTTTCAGCCGCTGCCACCGTTGCCATGAAAGGGTCGCAAATGCCGCCTGTCGGCGCCCAAAGCGCCCCGCTGACTGCCGGATTGATGTTCGGCTCGCGGTGGCGCATCTCTTCGGCGGAGATGATGTGCATCCCTGGCACGCCGTTCTGCCGGCCCTGTTCCAGCAATTTTTCGAGCCCGGGCAGTTCTTCGCTGCCCACCGCCACCACATAATCCCCGCGGCGGTCAAAGGGGATGGAAAGCTCGCCGGCCACCGTGTCCCAGATGGCATTGGCCGCCACATTGGTTTTTGCCTTTAATGAGCCTGGCACCGGATCATACCCGGCATGAACAATGGCTGAATTGGCCGAGCTGGCGCCCATGCCAATATCCGCATCCTTTTCAATCAGGAGGATACTTAACGAGGTGCGCGATAAAAAGCGGGCCGTCATGCAGCCCACCACGCCCCCGCCGATGATGACGACATCATAGTTTTGTGGCATGTTTCTCTCCTTAATGGGGTTCAAACCTGCGGCATGTGCACAGGGTTTCAATTATTTTACATCAATCTGAAATTTTTGGGGATGATCCAATCATTCCCACACTTTCATTAATCGCGCTATAATAAACCCTATCAACGGGTGTTGGTTAATCGGCATTTTTCCCCTTGGCGATGAGGATGTGGGTATGGCCAAACCAATTTACATTTTACTGGTCAATCCAAATCAGGCTGAACGCAATCTCATTCAACGCGCCCTCGAAGCAGCCAGCCCCGCCTTCAACATCACCCCGGCCATCAGTCTCGCCGAAGCTCAAATCTGCCTGGTCAAGCAGCCCATAGATTTGTTGATATCTGTGCCTGCTTTACCTGACGGCAGCACCGCGCATATTCTGGCCATTCCAAACCGTCCGCCCTGTATCATCCTCTCTGCCAGCGCCGACCTGGCCGCGGCCGCCTTTGAATCTGGCGCTGAGGCAGCCTTTTATATGGATCCCCAGCAACAATTTCTCAAGCTGCTGCCGCCATTTATTCAAAAAACGCTCGAACAGCAAATCAAAAGCCAGAAACTGGCCGAAGAACACCTGCAGCGTGAACAAACTGAGCTGGAAGCCCACCAGGCCAGCGAGCGCTTCAAAATTCTCTTTGACGACCTTTCTGACCCCATCATTATCCATGACCTGTCCGGAAAATTGATGGAAGCCAACGCGGCTGCCTGCAAGCATTTTGGCTACGCTCGCGAGGAACTGCTGCAGATGAACCTCCAGCAGCTGATCCCGGCAGAAATCGGCAGCCTCTTCATGCGCCGGACTGCTCAACTGAGCCGGGTTGAGCATATGATCTTCGACAGCACCCACATCAGCTCCACTGGCGAACACATTCCCGTCGAAGCGCACATTAAAGCCACCACTTTCAACGGGCAGAACGCGGTGATTGCCATTTCCCGTGATATTCGCGAACGCAAAGCCTCTGAAGAAAACAGCCTCCGTTCACGCCTGGTGGCCGAAGCCCTGCGTGATACCGCCGCCGCCCTCAACAGCACGCTTGATTTCGATGAGCTGCTGGGACGCATTCTCGATAACCTGCACCGCGTGGTTCCTTTCGATGCGGCCAATATCTGCCTGTTGGATGATCAAAAAGATCAAAAAACGGTGATGCTGGTGCGCTACACGGGATATGAAAAATTTGGTCTGAGTGAAACCGAGCTGGGGCAGATCCGCATTCCCCTGAATGCCTACCATTTATTCAAGGAAATGGCCGAGAAAAATATTGTCGGCCTCATTCCCTGTGTGGAAGAGGATCCTGAATGGGTTCCTTCGCCCATCTCCGCCTGGGTCCATTCCTATCTCGGCGCTCCCCTCTTCATCAAGGGTGAACTGGCCGGTTTTATCAACCTCGACAGCGCCATTCCCTATTTTTATACCAACGAACACAAAGAGACGCTGGCTTTTTTTGCCCACCAGGCCGCCACAGCCATTGAAAATGCCCGGCTTTATCAAAGTTTGCAGTCAGACCTGGCCGAGCGTGAGCGCATGCAGGATTCGATGATGGCCACTCAAAAATTGGCTGACCTGGGAACTCTGGCTGCTGGGGTGGCCCACGAACTCAATTCTCCGCTTCAGGTCATCACCGGGCTGTGCGAGTCAAACCTGATGTCCATTGATGAACACAAGACCATTGAACCAGAGCGGTTAAAGAAAAGCCTGAACCTGATCAACCGCAGCGCCTGGCGTATGTGCGACATCATCAAGGCGCTCAGCCTGTATTCCCGCGCCTCGAATGAGTTTTTGGATGAGGAAAACCTGAACAGCATCATTTATGACGCACTTTTGCTGCTGGAACACCAGTTCAGCCGTTGGACCAATATCCTGATTGAAACCGATCTTCAGGAAAACATGCCCTTTTATACGTGCGATCGCAATAAAATCATCCAGGTAATCATCAACCTGATCACCAATGCCCGCGATTCCATGTCCCTTGGCGGCGAAATCATCTTGAGGTCGCGTTTTGATGCGCAAAACCATTGCTTCACCATTCAAGTTATCGATGAAGGTGAAGGTATTCCCCCCGAAGTCATTGACCGCATCTTTGATCCTTTCTTCACCACAAAGCCGCCCGGCAAAGGCACTGGTCTCGGTCTGCCCATTGTCAAAGGCATTATCCAGGCGCACGGCGGTCAGATTGATGTGCAATCAACCCCGCAAAAAGGCACCACGGTCACCATCACCCTCCCCCAGGATAAACGTGTGGTCACTGCCAATGATTTGCATTACAGCCAGGGCCGCTACGACGGCTCCAATGCCTGATTTTTACCGGTCCATCAGCGCATCCAGCAGACTCTGATTCCATTTTCCCACCTCTCCATCATAAACCCCAAAACCGGCTCTGAATTCCCAGTAAGCCCAAGGCATGTTCAGGCTTTCGGCCAAACGCGCCACGGCTGCCGTCCAGCGCACCCGCGACGCCATATCTGCCGTGCTGAATGCCCCAAATTCGCCCAGGTACACCGGCCGGTCTTCGGCCTTGCTCCAGGCAGCCGCCTTATCGAAATCTACGCGCATTATTCTGAGTTCAGCTTCCGTTCCCTGCCAGGTTGTTCCCAGCCAGGCGCTGCTGCCTTCCATCCAATCTGCCCCCTGGTGAGTGAATTCAAAGGGGATATAGTAGTGAAAACTGCCGATCAAATGCCGGTCATCCGGCGGCAGAACCAGGCCAGGCAGGAAATTCACGTTGTACCAGGCCACCGGGCCAATGATCACCGCCCGCTCCGGGTTGGTCTGGCGCGCGGCTGCCAGCGCATCTTTCAGCAGGCTGTTCCACAGGCTGAATGAAAGCGCATCTCCTGGCTCATTCATCAGTTCAAAATAGACCGTATCCGGATAAGCCTGGTAGCGTGCGGCGATCTGCTCCCACAGCGCAGTAAAGCGCTGCCGCTCCCCTTCGGGGGCCACATACATTTCTTCATAGTGATGCAAATCAATGATCACCGCCAGGTGGTGCTTCAAAGCCTGGTCCACCGCCCAATCCACCCGCTCAAAGAAAGCCGGGTCAATGGTGTAGGGCGCCTCACGCAGGGCATGTGCTGAAAAGCGCACCGGCAGGCGCACCGAATCAAAACCAGCCTCAGCGATCAGCTTGAAATCATCCTCGTTCAGCAGCACACCCCAGTCGCCCTCATTAGGCGCCTCGAGCGCATTGCCCAAATTCACGCCTCGCCCCAGACGCCTGGCCTGGTCAAAAGCGGTGATCTCAGGGCCCGGGGTCGGCGATGCTGCGGCGGCCGGCGTTTCCTGCAGAGGGGTTGGGGTTGCCGCCGTGCAGGCGCTCAGCAGCAGCCCCAGCGCCAGCCAGAGCAGCCGTTTCAGCATCGGCTCAGGCTTTCAGGGCTTTTTCAGCCAGGGCAAAGGCGCCCACCGTGCCCACCCGGTTGCCCATCGAAGCCGGCACAATATAATGCTCGGGGGTTTCCAACAGCAGGTCGCTGTCCACGTATTTGTTCAGCATGGCCAGCACTTTTTCGCGAATGACCGGGAACAGGTGCTGCTGCTGCATCACGCCGCCGCCCAGCACAATACGCCGCGGCGAAAGAACATAAATGATATTCATCAAGCCTTCAGCAATGTACTGTGCTTCCAGGTCCCAGGCCGGGTGGTGAATGGGCAGGCTTTCAGCCGCCTCGCCCCAGCGCTTGTGCATCGCCGGACCGCTTGCCAGGCCCTCAAAACAGTCGCCGTGATACGGGCAGCAGCCGTCAAACGGGTCGCGGGTGCGGTCGTGCCGCAGCAGCATATGCCCGCCCTCAGGATGCACCAGGCCGTGAACCGGCTGACCGTTGGCAATCACGCCGATGCCAATGCCCGTGCCGATGGTCATATACACCAGCGGATCCACATCCCGCAGTGCCGCCCCACTCCAGCGGTATTCTGCCAGGGCGGCCGCGTTGACGTCGGTATCGAATGCCGCGGGCAGCCCCAAAGCCGCCTTGACACGCCCCAACAGGTCAATTTCCTGCCAGCCTGCTTTGGGCGTGGTGGTGATATACCCGTAGGTCAGGGAATGGGGGTTCAAATCCACCGGGCCAAACGAAGCGATGCCAATAGCATCGATAGGTTCAATTTCTGCCTGCTCCTTAAAGAAAGCCACCGCGCGGGCAATGGTCTCGTCAGGCGTGGTGGTCGGGAAGCGCACCTCCGCCCGGTAATCATCCGGGCCCCGCCCCACCGCGCACACAAACTTGGTGCCGCCAGCTTCAATGCCGCCCAATAATCCTTTCATAACATTCCTCCATTATGATCATCATCCACAACTGCAAAAGCATAAAAAGTGGGAATAAACAAAATTCGTTCGCCGTGCTGCCAGGCTGCCCGGTCCATCGCGCACAGTTCATCCAGCTCGGCCGCCGGCACCTGTCCGCCCAGGTCTTCCGCCAGCACCGTCCATTCTGATTGCCAGCTTTCCACGGAAGGCGGTCCGCTCCACTGCCCTCCCAGCAACCCGGTTTCCACCTTTTGGAAACCCGCGCGGGCAAAACTGGCCGCCAGCATCCGTCCCATCAAGGGGTTGGCGCCCTGAGCGCGCAGGCTGTCGGCTTGCAAACGGCCTAATTTTACCAGAGATTCAGGGTAATCGATCCGCCCACCGTAATCCGGTTCGGCCAGCGCCATCACCACCCCGCCCGGCCGGGTCACCCGGCCCATTTCTTTCAACGCTGCTGCCGGATCATCCAGCCAGAGCAGCAAAAAATGGCACAGGGTGATATCCATGCTGGCAGAGGGAAAAGGCAGGCGCAGGGCGCTGCCCGCGCAGGGAGCGGCGCCGCGCACCAGCTTCAGGCGATCTGTCAACAAATCCACCCCGCACACTCTGGCCTGCGGGGCTGCCGCCGAAAGTTCTCCCAGCAGCGCGCCCGTGCCGCAGCCCACCTCCAAAATCCATTTTGCCCGCGCCATGGGGCAGCGGGCATAAAGGTAGCGGCGCAGCTCAGCCGTCCAGCGCGCCTGCTCCTGAAAGCGGGCATGCCAACCGGCAGGCGTCAGGCTCATTTCTGTGGACGCCGGGCCCAGATGGCCGGCCATTCATCCATCAGCAGGCTGCCCATCACCTGGTCAGCCCGGCCCTGGGCCGGCAGCACGTCGCCGTCCGGCTCCACATAGAGCCATGCCTTTCCGGCGCCGTCCGTCAGACGTTCGTCTTCACCTGCCATGGCCTGCATCTCCAGCGCAACCGGGTTGTGCACCGAATAAGGCACCGGCAAATCCCACACCAGGCTCATTTCCAGGCCTGAAGCCGCGCGGCGGGCATTTTCCAAATCTTCCGCCAGTTCAGGCGCTGCCGCTGACAATGACACGGCTTTCACGCCCATTTTGGCCAGTTTTTCCAGCATTTCCATAATCTGGGCTGCGTTGCCTTCGCGCACCGTCAGATGGACGGCAACAAAAATATCTTCCGCCAGAATATCCTTCAGCGCTTCCCAGGCCTCTTCGTGATCCGGCTCGAGCACCAACAAAATGTGATCGAGGCCATTTTGCAGCAGGCTGTGCAGATATTTCGGGTCCGAAAGGCGCGCGCCGCCGGTCAGCAGGCCCGTCACCAGGCCCAGTTTTTCGCCGTAAGCCAGCAAGGTGATCAGGTCGGGGCGCAGGGTGGGTTCGCCGCCGGTGAAAATCACCTGCGGAATGCCCGCCTTGAAGGCCTTATCCAACATTATCTGCCATTCTTCGGTGGTCAGTTCTCGCTTCACCCGCTCCTGCGGCGCAATGCCCAAACCCTCATCCTCCGTGCGGTAGGTCAGCGCGCAGTCCAGCCGGTACGGTGCTGAAATATCTGCCTCATAGGGCGTCTGGCGGTCGAAATCGAGGTAGGTGACCGGTTCCAGGTCAGGGGTGTCCATCAGCGTTTGCAGTTTTTCCAGCAGGGTTTTGTAATCCTGTTCCAACTGTTTGCCGTCCACCCGGTAACGGGTGGTCATTTCAGCCACCGCCAGGTTTTCAGGCGTGCCCTTGATGAAATGATAGATCATCTCGGCTGCCGTCTGATTGAGATGCATCACCGTGCTGGCATTCAGCACCAGCAGGCCGTGTCCATCTGCTTCCAGGCGCAGGTGCAGGCGCACCGGCCTGGCCGCACCAGGCGGCGATTGGTAAGGGTAAAAACCCGCCGGCAAAGGGTGTTTGTTGGGGAAAATCCGCTGGTAGAATCGGCTGAAAATGTTCATCGGGTCACCTCGTTCAATGGATCTACCTGGAGCGCCTGGCGCGCCAGAGGGCAGCCGCCGCCGCATTCTGAGACGAATGCGCAGGTCAGGCATTCTGCTGGCAGGTCGCTGCGTTCGCGCAAACGCACTGCCAGGGGATGGTTCCAGATGGCCTGCCATGGATCGCTCAGCATTTTGCCAAGCGGCTGGTAATACGATTGGCACGGGATCACCGCGCCATCCGGTTCGATACACATGTTATACAGGGCAGCCGTGCAGCCCTTCACGCCCAGCTCCATCTGCTCGGGATCAAAATGGCAGTAGCGCGTTGGCGTGTACCAGATCAGGCGCTGCCCGCGGGCGGCGGTTTTTTCGCGCGCCGTCTCCAGCAGGGGCGGCAGATCGCGCTCTGAAATGGCGTTGTGAATGTTCAATCCTCGGCCCGAGTAAATCAGGGCATTCAACCCAACCGTCGGCACACCCAGTTCGGCCAGAAAATCCAGCGTTTCGGCCAGACGGCTGCCGTTGGGTTGCAGCAGGGTGGTGTTGGTCATCACATAGAGCGGGCTGGCCAGAGCCTGCTTTACCCCACTCACGGTTTGCTCCCATGCACCCCGCGCGCACACCATACCGTCATGCACGGCCGGGTTGTGCGATTCCAGGGTAATCTGCACATGGTCCAACCCGGCAGCCACCAGGCTCTGCAAATAATCCGCATCCGCCAGGCGCCGGCCGTTGGTGTTCAGTCCGGTGATCATGCCCAGTCCTTCGGCGTGCGCCACCAGTTCCGCCAGGTCAGGCCGCAGGGTGGGCTCGCCGCCGGTGAACACCACATGGGGAATGCCCTGCTGCCAGAGCTTATCCAGAATTTGTTTCCAACCCGCTGCTGCCAGCTCAGGGTAGGAACGCTCACGGGCATTGTAGCAGTGCGCGCAGTCGTTCTGGCAGCGGTAGGTCAGGGCCAGGTCCATGCGGTACGGCGCGCTCGGCCGAGCCGCAAAAGGCAGGGTGGTTTCCAGTTCCAGCTCACACACCGGACAGGCCCCATCCGGGCGGGTCAGCTCACCCATCTGGGCGTTGAGCTGGGCCACGTCGGCCCGCGCCTGCTGCAACGAAACCTCATACTGCCGCACCAGGGCCGCCTCGGCCTCCGCCGTGCTCACCCCTTCCAGGTAAAGATAAGCCAGGTGCGCCGCCGTGGGGTTCAAATGAAACACCCGGTTGGCGTTCACCATCAGCAAGCCCTGCCCATCCGGGTCAATGCGCAAATGCAGGCGGGCTTTTTCGCCTTCCCGTTCGCGCCGGTAGGCATACAGGCCGGGTTCAGGGCGTTTGCGCCCCTCATCCGGCCTGAACGGCGCGAGGAAACGTTTAATCCAATCGCTCATGCTGCCAGGTCAGCGGCCGCCGCCCGCACAGGCGCAGGCGCAGCCCGCGCAGGCACAGGCGCAGGCGCAGGAACGCCCACCGCCCCCGCCGCTGTGCCCGCTGGAGCGGGTGACAGGGATGGGGTTGGTGACGTTGGTGATGGCCGAGGTAAAGGCGCCCGGATCGCCGCCCAGCACGCCGGCAGAAAATCCGGTAATGCCGTTGACCACGCCGGCAGCAAAATCGGAGCCGGGCAGGTTGGGCATGGAGAAGCTGCCGCCGGATGAACTGCTGGAAGAGGACGAGGATGCGCCCGGTCCGTAGTTCATGATGGGCGAGGAATGGCTGTGGCGATAAACCGGATCGTAGCGTCCCCACCAGGTGGGCACAAACACCGGCCCGCCAGTGAACACGGTGCGGGTGTGATCGTCAAAGTTCTTATCCAGCATGGTCCATTCAAGGGTTTCATCGAATTTCTGGCTCTTCACCTCAGGGGTGCCAGCCGACTCGACCTGTGCCCAGGCGCGTTCCATAATATCCTTGTAATAGGCCACTGTCTCCTTAAGGCTAAAGCCCTTCATCTGCTCGGTGGTGGTGCGGATCAGCCCCACAAACACTTTCTGCAGGGCCGTTTTGCGTTCCTTCGGGTCCAGGGTCATCATGGCCTGAATAAATTCTGTTTCGTAAGGATACAGGCCGGCTGGCATGGGCACAGCAGGTTCAATGGTTAGCGGGTCGCGGTTGGTGACCGTGACCGCATTTTTCTTGATCACGCCGAACAAAATCATGGTAAAGATCTTCTCCACCGGCTGTTCCATGATCACCGCCGCCTGCACCGCCGTCAGGCCGCGCTTGATGCCGTGGCCTTCGACAGAAATTTTGGGCGGCAGGTATTGCATGCGGCGTTTGCGCGAACCCACCACGCTTTCATACACCGACCAGATCATGAACAGGGGCATAAGGGCACAGCAGCCCATGCCAAACAGGGTTTCAAAGTCAAAAGAAAACGACGAGTTGTCGCTGCTGGTGAACAGCGAAGAACTGGGCTTCTCCAGCACCGCATCTGCCGGCACATACTTGGCCGGGAAGGCGCCGCCAAAGGTGTATTGTCCCGCAGGCGAAGCACTGGCGCTGTGCCAGGTGTAATAAACGCGGTCGTTCTCATCCACGCCCACTTCAGGGCTCACATCGCCGCTCGGCCAGCCCTGCGGGGCATAAAAGACCGGTTCGCTTTCCTGAATGCCCTTAGGGTAGCGGATGGTGAGGGTCATATCGGTGCTGCCGGTGACATATTGCGAACCGAAGTAGTTCGGCATAAAGTTGAAGCTGACGTAATCCGTCCGGTCGGTGCCGGTGTATTTAAACAATACGCTCTTCACCTCGCCGATATTGACATGGACAATCCCTTTTTTACCGGGCTGAATGGCGTTGCTGCCCAGGCCAACCTCAATGCCCACGCTGATCTCGCTGGATTTCTTGATATGTGAAATAGCTTTACCATTGATGTCAGCCGTGATCTTGCTCAGAGTATACTGCGTGGTAGGCGTGCCAATATCCACAAATTCAATTGGGGCGCCGTTAGCTGTATTGGTGAACACATAGGTGTAATCAATGCTCATGGTGCCGTTTTGCTGGATGATGACATCCACCTTGAGCGAATCGACCTTGAAATAATAACTCTGGGCAGAGGCCGAACCGGTCAGGCCAGCCGTCAGCGCCAGAATCAGCGAAAAGCATAATAAGGCGTTCAGCAGCACATGTCGTTTCATGGCGTCACCATTTGGGGTCTTCTTTAAGCTGATAGGTGGTGTGGCAGTAAGGGCAGGATACCATCGGCGCTCCCGCCACCATCTGCACATCCTTGGGGGCCAGCACGCCGCCGCAGGATTGGCATTTCAGGGTGTCCATCTTCACATTGGAGGGCAGGTCAATCTGGTAGGTCACCTGGGTGCCCTTTTCGGCTGCAGCAGCCTTGCGCCCCAGGAAAAAGACCACAATGCCGCCGGCCAGCAGCGCCAGGCCAAAAAAGGCCAGCACCAGACCGGTGCCGAACCACGAGCTTTGCCCCTGCGCGCTCCCCGACCCCAGAATAAACAGCAGGCTGAAGAGAATCAAAATACCTGCCACCACAACCATGATGGCAGCGCCCACATATGCAAGAATTTTTCCCATAAGATTATCTCTCCTGAACTAAAGTACCGTGATTTTATTGTATCATGGTCCTGAAAAAACAAGGTTTCACAGGCCAGCGATTCATCCTAAGGGGCGATCACCAGCGGCGTGACCCATGCTTTGGCCGGCGCGGCGCCCAGGTCTTCAGGATCAAAATCAGCGCCGGCCGCTATGATGCCCGCCAGCAAGATGAAAACCGCTAATAAATTAAAAACGATCTTTTTCATGGGGATATATTCCTTTCACGGCCGGATGACATGAAGGGGTTGAAATGAGGCCGTAAACTGATTATACTCTCTTCCTGCATCTATTGTTTGTATACGTCAATCCATCTATTTGGATGCATCTTTTCATCCAGGAAATGGATATGCGCCTTACTGAACTGATTGTCCAATGGATCCTCGAGCGCAAAAAAGCTGGCCCGCTTCTGGCAGCCTTTGACGACGTGGATACTTCCGGCAAAACCATTCCGGCCGATGCCGTGGCGCAGCCGGCCTGCGCGCGCAGGGCAAAAACGCCGTGCCCTGCCAGGTGATTCTGTCATATTTTTCTTTTATTGAGCTTGACGCGTCATCAATCATAGTCATTTGTGATATAATCATGGTGTTTAAAATCACCCTCTGGAGGTATACAATGACTATCCGTGTTGGTATCAATGGTTTCGGCCGCATCGGCCGTCAGGTTCTCAAAGCGATTATGCAACGTCAGGGTGAAGCCCTGGAAGTGGTCGCCATCAACGATCTCTTCGACAGCAAGTCCAATGCCCACCTCTTCAAGTACGATTCAACGTACGGCATCTTCCCCGGCTCTGTCGCCGTGGTTGACAACAACCTGGTGATTGACGGCAAGACCGTGCGCGTCTTCGCTGAAAAAGACCCCGGCGCGCTGCCCTGGGCCGACCTCGGCGTGCAGATCGTGATTGAATCGACCGGTATCTTCACCGACGCTGTCGGCGATCCTGCCAAGGGCAAAGCCGGCGCCAATGTCCACATCAACAAAGGCGGCGCCAAGAAAGTCATCATCTCGGCCCCTGCCAAGAACGAAGATATCACCATCGTGCTCGGCGTCAACGAAGACAAATACGATCCGGCCAAACACCACGTTGTGTCGAATGCCTCCTGCACCACTAACTGCCTGGCCCCCGCCGCCAAAATCGTCCACACCAAATTCGGCATCCAGTCAGCCATGATGACCACCATCCACTCCTTCACCAACGACCAGGTCATTCTGGATCAGGGCCACAAGAAGGAAATGCGCCGCTCCCGCGCCGCCAGCCTCAACATCATCCCCACCACCACCGGCGCTGCCAAAGCTGTTGCCCTCGTTATCCCCGAGCTGAAGGGCAAATTCGATGGTTATTCACTGCGCGTGCCCTCACCCACCGTCTCTGTGGTTGATTTCACCGCCACCGTTGAAAAAGCCACCACCAAGGAAGAACTGAACGCCGCCTTCATCGAAGCCGCCAACGGCCCGCTCGCTGGCATCCTCGGCGTCACCACCGGCGAATATGGCGATCCCCTGGTCTCCACCGACTTCCGCGGCGATGCCCGCTCGTCCATCGTGGACCTGGCCTACAACAACGTCCTGGGCGGCAACCTCGTCAAGGTAGTCACCTGGTACGACAATGAATGGGGCTACTCCTGCCGCACCGCCGACCTGGCGGCCCTGATGGCCAAGAGCCTCTAAATCCTTTGCTTGTTCAGGGGCACGGCCAGTCCGTGCCCCTTCTTGTTCCAACCCTTTCCAAATGGGTCCGTTCCATAAGACCGCCCTTCGGGCAGCTCTTTTTTTGAAATCATTCCGCCGGTTTATCCCGGCAAACAATATCAAATCCAGCCTTCATCCCTGTTTTCCTCAGGTTTGTCAGGTGGAAAACGGGGGTCAGGCCATATCTTTTCTGGAGGCACAGCATGTTCAACAAAAAAACCATTGTAGATATTGACGTCAAGGGTAAGAAAGTTCTCGTGCGCGTTGATTTCAACGTCCCCACCAAAGAAGGCAAAGTTGGCGACGATACCCGCATCCGCGCCGCCCTGCCCACCATTCAATACCTGCTCGAACACGGCGCCGCAGTCATCCTCTGCTCGCACCTCGGCCGTCCCAAAGGCGGACCCGATCCCAAATACACCATGCAGCCCGTGGCCCAGCACCTTTCAGGCCTGTTGAATGCCCCCGTGCTCTTTGCCGATGACTGCATTGGCCCCAACGCCGAAGCCGCCGCCAAGAGCCTCAAATCGGGCCAGGTTCTGCTGCTCGAAAACACCCGCTTCCATCCGGAAGAGGAAAAGAACGACGAAAACATGGCCCGCCAGCTCGCCTCGCTGGCCGAAATCTTCGTCAACGATGCCTTTGGCACCGCTCACCGCGCCCACGCCTCCACTGAAGGCGTCACCCATTACCTGCCGGGCGTGGCGGGCTTCCTGCTCGAAAAAGAAATCCGCTACCTGGGCCAGGCTGTGGCCGAACCCAAGCGCCCCTTTGTCGCCATCCTCGGCGGCGCCAAAATCTCCGACAAAATCGGCGTCATCCGCAACCTGCTGGCCAAGGCTGACCACATCCTTATCGGCGGCGGCATGGCCAACACCTTCTTCAAGGCCCAGGGCCTCGAAATGGCCGATTCGCTGGTGGAAGACACTGCGGTCGAAACCGCCAAAGAACTGCTGGCCATGAGCGGCGGCAAGCTGCACCTGCCAGTGGATATGGTCCTCGGCGATAAATTTGATGCCGAAGCCGCCCTGCAAACCGCCGACCTGGGCAATGTGCCCGCCGGCTGGCGCATTCTGGATATTGGCCCCAAGACCGTGGCTGCCTACGCCGATGTGATCAGCAAGGCCGGCACCGTGGTCTGGAACGGCCCGATGGGCGTGTTTGAATTCCCGCGCTTCGCTGAGGGCACCTACGGCGTGGCCAAAGCCGTGGCCGAAAGCAGCGCCATCAGCGTCATTGGCGGCGGTGAATCCGTGGCAGCCGTGCAGCAGTCCGGCCAGGCCAGCAAGATCACCCACATATCCACCGGCGGCGGCGCTTCCCTCGAAATGCTCGAAGGCCTGGTGCTGCCCGGCGTGGCTGCCCTGCAGGATAAATAACAAAGACATGAAAAAGTACGTCAAGCTGCTGGGCATCCTGGCGGCGGTGGGCATGGGCGTTTTCCTGCTCATCCAGCTCATCCCTTACGGGCACAATCACACCAACCCGCCGGTGGTGCAGGAACCCGCCTGGGACAGCACCCAGACTCGCGCCCTGGCTCAGGCCGCCTGCTTCGACTGCCATTCCAATGAAACCGTCTGGCCGTGGTATTCCAACATCGCCCCGGTCTCCTGGTTGGTGATGAACGATGTGGAAGAAGGCCGCAGCAACCTGAATTTTTCAGATTGGCCCCTGGCCCCGGGTGAAGGCGCGCAGTTTGCCGAAGAGATCATCGGCGAAGTGCAGCGCGAAAAAATGCCCCCCTTCCAATACACCCTCATTCACCCGCTCTCAACCGCAGACCGGGTGAAGCTGATCGAAGGCCTGCGGCTCTCGCTGAAGTAAAAGAACACCAAAAAAGAAGTGGATTTTCATCCACTTCTTTTTTTACCCCTTCTTTCAAGCCGCTCAGGCCTTGAAAAACGCCCGGCGCACGGCCAGCAGCAGCACCGCATTGAACAGCACATTCAACGCCACCCTGCACCAGGCGGAGACCGCCGTATCCAGCATAAACCACAACCCCAATCCCAGGCTGATGCACACCCACGACCACGGCTCGCGCTTCTTAAACGCATAAAACACCATAAACGCCAGAAACATCCCCCAGCCCAACATGGTGGCCCCCAACACCCCATAAACCCACTCACTGCTGGAAGCGGCGCAGGGCGGCGTCGGGCGCGGCCGCCCCCCAGAAAACCGGGGCCACCTGGTTGTGAAATAGATTGAACAGGGACGTGCCGTTGGTGAGCGCCATCACCACGCCAAAGAGGATGATCAGACCGCTGAGGCCCAGCAGCAACTTATGCCAGAATGGAAATGAGAACATGGCGATTTTCCTTGTGAAGCAAAAAAAATTGGAGCCCCAAAAGAATAGCCCAATTCGCCCCTGGCTGACTTGCAAATCAGAAAAAATGATACAATTAGATATCTTTGATTTTCAGTGTTTGGTTACAGGAGGAACTCCCCATGTCTGACGAAACCATCAAATGTGCAAGCTGCGGCGCAGCCCTGGTGGCCGGCTCTGGCTTCTGCGGCCAGTGCGGCGCACCGGTTGGCCCCGCCATCCCCCCGCCCTCGCCCATGTATGGCACACCCACCGCAGCCACCGCCTCAGCAGATCCCATCAGCCCCAACAAAGGCCGCAATGAACCCTTCAAGGAAGCCACCGAACCCGAAAGCTTCCCGCCGCCTCCGCCGCCGGCCCCTGCCCCAACCCCCTTCTACGTTCCGCCGGCCACAACCAATGTTGTTGCCGCCTCAGGCTCAGACAGCAAGGGCATCATGGCCATCGTTTCGCTGGTCATCGGCGTCCTCAGCCTCTGCGCCTGGCTGCTGCCCATCTGCGGCTGCCCGCTGGCCATCATCGGCGTGGTGCTGGGTGTGCTGGGCCTGAAATCAGACAAGAAAACCCTGGCCATCGTCGGCCTGGTGCTCTGCGGCATCGCCCTTGTGCTGTGCCTCATCAACGGCATTGCTGGCGCGGTGATTGGCAGCAGCAACCCCGATTTCCTGCAGAACCTGTTTAACCAGTAAACAGCGCAAAAAATGTCTGAATTGCTTGAACATCTGCGCAAGGCTGATCTGCGCGACCTGGCAGCCTTTGCTTCGGTTGCCTTCGGCCTGGCCAGCCTTGCGCTGTCGGGAATGGCTTACTGTTTTCCAGTCAGCCTGATCGGCATCATTTTGGGGCTGATCGGCTTGAGATCCTATGAATACAGCGGTGCCGCCAAATGGGGCCTGGGATTCAGTATCTTTGGCCTCATTTCCACCCTGATTTTGCTGATTGTCCTGGTCTTTCCGGCTCCAACATCCTGATGCCTGAAACTTTTAACGCACAACTCTTACTGCAGCTGGCGGTGGAATGGATGGGCGTGATCGCGGTCGCCATCATCTTCACCGCCAGCCCGCGCTTCAAGCGCCAGCCGGTCACCTTCAAATACCCGCGCCGCGAGCTTTATGTGTCGCTCAGCCTGTGGGGTCTGGTATGGGTGGTGATGTGGCTCATTTTCAGCCGCCTGACCGCCGAAACGGGCAGCGCCGACCCGAACCTGTGGATCCTCACCGCCGTGCTGGCCGCGGCGCCTTTTGCCGCCGCCCTGGCGGTGCGCCGCCAGCCCCTGCGCAGCGCCGGCCTGAACCCTCAAACCCTCACCCCCGCCCTGCTGATGGGCGTGGGCCTGGGTCTGATTACCTTGTTTCTGCGCGGCAAAGTGGAGGTCATCCTCTACGGCCTGCCCGCCGGAAGCCCCGCCCTGCTGCCCGCCCTGCTCATCTTCGCCCTGGGCTGGGAATTTGCCTTCCGCGGCTTTGTTCAGCCGCGCCTGGCCGCCCGCCTCGGCGAGCGTTGGGGCTGGCTGGCCGCCTCCGGCCTTGCGGCCCTCACCGTGCTGCCTTTCCGCATCATGGTGGCCCAGGCAGCCTGGCCGCTCATTCTGGGCGACCTGGCACTCGAACTGGTCAAAAGCCTGCTGGCCGGCTGGATGGTGCAGAAGAACGGCGGCGATGTTCTGTCCGTGGCGCTCTACCGCGCCATTCACGACTGGACTTTCTTTCTCTAGCCATCCTGGCTTAAGCGCATCTCTGGCGAGCTGGCGCGCACCCTGGCCCCCCTATGCGGCGTTCTGGAGCCCCTGCAAACCGCGGCCACCCTCGAAGGGCAAATTGAAGAGCTGCGCCTGACCCTCGAAACCCATGCCGCCGGTCCGGTCATCCTTGCCGGCTATTCCTGGGGCGCCTGGCTGAGCACATTCGTCGCCGCCCGCCACCCCCACCTGGTGCACAAGTTGATCCTGATATCCAGCGGCCCCTTTGAGGCCCGCTATACCGCGCAAATGAATGCAACCCGCCTGGCGCGCCTCAGGGCGCTTGGGCTTGAAGATGAATGGCAAACCGCCGTCCAATCCCTTTCAGGTCCGCAGCTCACCCAGGCGGACCACTGGCTGGCCCGCCTGGGTGAGCTGGCAGCCCTGGCCGATTCGTATGACCCTCTGCCATCCGAAAGCAGAGACCGCCTTTTGCAGGGGAACATCTTCCAGGGCGTATGGGATGCCGCTGCCGCCTGGCGCGCCGATGGCCGGCTGCTGGCCCTTGTTCAGCAGCTCGCCTGCCCGGTGACCGCCATTCACGGCGATTTTGACCCCCATCCCGCCGCCGGGGTGCAGCAGCCGCTGGCGCGCCTGCTGAAAAATTTCCGCTTCATCCTGCTCAAAAACTGCGGCCACACCCCCTGGCTGGAACGCCAGGCCAGAGACACCTTTTACGAAACCCTGCGGCAGGAAATCGCCTGACCTGCCGCAGATCCATTCTGCTGCTTTTGGAGTTTTGCCATGCCCGACCTCGACCAAATTTCCGCGTTTGCCGCCCTCGACAGCTCCGGTCTCTATGCCCTGCTCGAAAGCACCCCGGCCCGTCTTGAAGCCGCCTGGGACCTGGCCCAGGCCCTGCCCATGCCCCATCTGCCCCGGCCCGCCCACATTTTGCTGGCAGGGGTGGGCGCCGCCGGCGAAGCAGCCAGCCTGCTGGCCGCCGCGGCTGCCCCGGCATCGCCGCTTCCTGTGCTGGCCATCCATGATTCCTCCCTGCCCGCATTTGCCGCCGGACCGCACTCCCTGGTGATGCTGTTCTGTCATTCCGGTGAAATGGAAGAAACCCTGGCTCTCTTTGATGCCGCCGCCGCCCGCGGCTGTTCCATCTGGGTGGTGGCCGGAGGCGGCGAGCTGACCCGCCGCGCCGCGGCAGCCGGAACACCCATCTGGTCATTTTCCGCCGGCCCCTGCGCTGCGCTGGATCTCTGCGTGTTCTTTACTCTGGGGCTGGCCGCCCTGGCCCATTTGCAGGTCATCCCCGATGCCGCTGCCGCCCTGGGCGAGGCGGTGACCACCCTGCGCGCCGCGCAGGCCTTCTGGAACCGCGAAGCGCCTGTGGAGCGCAACCCGGCCAAACGCCTCGCGGGCCAGCTTTTTGGCCGTGCCGTGAATGTGGTGGCGGCCGGGCAGCTGGTGCCGGTGGCGCAGCGCTGGAAAAACCAGTTCAACCTGCTCAGCAAAACATGGGCTCAGGCCGATGCCCTGCCTGGCGCCGGTCACAATTCCATTTCCGGCCTGCTCAATCCGCCCGGCGCCCTGCCCCATTTCATCTCCCTGTTCCTGCGCGCCCCTTCGGATGATCCGCGCAACCGCCAGCGCTCTGATTTCCTGCGCCGGGTTTATATGACCGAAGGGCTGAACACCGACACCGTGGATGCGCGCGGCGAAGGCTCTCTGGCTCACATGTGGTCCCTGCTGCTGATGGGCGATTACGCCGCCTATTACCTGGCCATGATGGCTGAAATGGACCCCGCTCCACTCGACGACCTGGCAGTGCAGGCGGCCATTTAAAATTCCGCAATCACCTCACCCATCCCTTTCAACGGCGCAGAAATCTGCGCCGTTTTTTGCTGTGTGGGGGCCTATCCAGTTTTCCTTTGCGCCCTTCGCGGTGAAAAAAGTCTCACCCCAGCGCCTCACAGCAATCCACCCCACAGGCCGCTTTTATCTCTCCTTGTTAATCCAATCTTAACCCGGCTTGACCATTCCTTAACCTGTTCTTGGCTGGGGGTTAATCTTCACATGCTATCATCAGGAAGCTTATAAATAAAAATCAATTTGAAATTAGGAGAAAAAACATGTCGAAAATAACAAAAACGTCCCTGATGATTCTGCTGGCGCTTTCCTTTATCCTCAGCGCCTGCGCCGCCCCCACGGCTGCCCCGACCAAAGCCGCAGAACCCACCAAAGCCGCCGCGGTTGAACCGACCCAGGCTCCCACGGCTGCGCCCACCCAGGCTCCCACGGCTGCGCCCACCCAGGCACCGGCATCATCCAGCAAAGTGGATCCCGCTGGCCTCTCCGGCAGCATCTACGCCGCCGGCAGTTCCACCGTCTATCCCCTCATCGAACGCATTGCTGAAGACTTCCGCGCCGAGGGCTTCAAAGGCGAAATCAAGATCGATTCCGTCGGCACCGGCGGCGGTTTTGAACGCTTCTGCAAAACCGGCGAAAGCGATATTGCCAATGCCAGCCGCGCCATCAAAGACTCTGAAAAAGAAAACTGCACCAAGATCAACCGCACCGTGCTGCAGTTCCGCGTCGGCACCGATGCCATCGCCATTGTGGTCAGCAAGCAGAACACTTTCCTCAAGGATCTGACCCTCGAAAAGCTCGCCCTGATCTTCACCAGCGCCGAAAAGTGGTCCGATGTGGATCCCTCCTGGCCGGCTGAGCCCATCCAGCGCTTCGTCCCCGGCACCGACTCTGGCACCTTCGATTTCTTTGTCGAAACCGTCATCCAGAAGCCTCAGAAAATCGAAAAGCTTGATGACGCCAAGAAACTGGCCCTCGAAGCCAAAAACCAGCAGGCCTCTGAAGACGATAACGTCCTCGTCCAGGGCGTTGAAGGCAGCCCCTACGCCATCGGCTACTTCGGCTTCGCCTACTTCCAGGAAGCCCAGGGCAACCTGACCGCCGTCTCCATCAACGGTGTGACCCCTTCCTTTGAAACCGCTGAATCCGGTGAATACAAGCTCTCACGCCCGCTCTACCTCTACTCTGATGTGGATACCCTCAAAAACAAACCCCAGGTGGCCGGCTTCATCGCCTACTTCCTGGCCAACGTCAACGATGTCATCACCGAGGTGGGCTACTTCCCTGCCAGCCAGGCCGCCCTTGATGAATCGGTCAAGGCCCTCGAAGCTGCCCTGAAGTAACACTTCTTTCTCCCTGCCTGGGGCCGGTTTTGAGACCGGCCCCAGGACTCTCTCTCCCTCTGCAAAGGGTCATGAAATGCAAAACACCATGATCGAAACACCGCCTCTCTCCTTCACTTCAGATCAGCTTGCCAGCCCATCTCCCCTGCCCGTGCCACCCGAACTCACCCGCCGCACGCGCTGGGGCGAAAGTCTCATTCAGGGCTTTCTCTTCTTCTGCGGCGCTGTGTCCATCTTCACCACCCTGGGCATCATCTTTGAACTTGGCAAAGAGTCGCTGCTCTTTTTCAACATGCCGGGGGTCTCGCTGGGCGATTTCTTCACCACCACCACCTGGCAGCCCGCCATCGGCAAATTCGGTGTGCTGCCCCTCATCAATGCCACCCTGATGACCACTTTCTTTGCCATGCTGGTGGCCCTGCCCCTCGGCCTGGGTGCAGCCGTCTATCTCAGCGAATATGCCCCGGCCAAAGTGCGCGGCCTGCTCAAACCCATCCTTGAAATTCTGGCCGGCATCCCCACCGTGGTCTATGGTTATTTTGCCCTCACCTTCATGACCCCCCTGCTGCGCAGCATTTTCGGTGAAGCCAATGTGCAGATCTATAACACCCTTTCAGCCGGCCTGGTGATGGGCATCATGATCCTGCCGCTGATCTGCTCGATGAGCGAAGATGCCCTCAGTTCTGTTCCCCGCTCGCTGCGCGAGGCTGCCTACGGTCTGGGCGCCACCCGCCTCGAAACCGCCGTCCAGGTGGTGCTGCCGGCAGCCCTTTCGGGCATCATCGCCGCCTTCATCATCGGCATCTCGCGCGCCATCGGCGAAACCATGATTGTGGCTCTGGCTGCTGGTTCGGGGCCCAATTTCACCTTCAATCCCTTTGCTGCTGCCGAAACCATGACCGGTTACATCGCCCGCATCAGCGGCGGCGATGTGGCCTACGACACCGCCGACTATAACAGCCTGTTTGCCATCGGCCTGCTGCTCTTCATCATCACCCTTTCACTCAACATTCTCAGCCGCTGGCTGGTCAGCCGCTTCCGCGAGGTGTACGAATGAACCTCCCTTCATCCTCCGCCAACCTCCAGTCGCGCCATAGCCAGGGAAAAATCTGGCAGGCCTTCTTCTTTGCCTGCACCTTCACCGGCATTCTGGCCCTCACCCTGCTGATGGCCACCATCATCAACCAGGCGTTTGGCCTGGTGGCTGTGCAAAACAAAGTGGAACCGGCCGCTCTTTCAGAGCGCCCGCTGCAGGATCTTTCACCGGTCCAGCTGGCCGAACTACTCAAAACAAAAATGAAACCCACTCGCTACCGCACCCTGGAAGAGCAGCGCCCCATGCTGGAACGCAGCCAGGCTGAACTTTACCGCCTGGTGATGGAACAGCTCGTTCAGCCCCAGGTGATGGATAGCTACCTGCTGTTCGACTCTCTCTTTAACCGCGCTCTCATCGAACAGGAAGCCCTGGCCAGTTATCCTCAGGCGCATCTCGAATGGCGTGCCTGGATCAGCCCTGAATTTTTGAGCGACACTGCCAGCGCCACCCCTGAAAAAGCCGGCGTGCGCACCGCCCTGTTGGGTTCGCTGTGGGTCATTCTGGTGACGGTGGGCGTGGCTTTTCCCATCGGCGTGGGCGCCGCCATCTACCTTGAAGAATATGCCGCGCCAAACCGCCTCAACCGCCTGATCCAGACCAACATCAACAACCTGGCCGGGGTGCCGTCCATTGTCTACGGTTTGCTGGGCCTGGCCATTTTTGTGCGCGCCTTCAGCCCGCTCACCTCTGGGGCCGTTTTTGGCAGTGCAGCGGTCAACGGGCGCACCATCCTTTCTGCCGGCCTCACCATGGCCCTGCTGGTGCTGCCCATCCTCATCATCAATGCCCAGGAGGCCATCCGCGCCGTTCCCCAATCGCTGCGCCAGGCCAGCTACGGCCTCGGCGCCACCCGCTGGCAAACCATCTGGTCGCATGTGCTGCCAGCCGCCCTGCCAGGCATTCTCACGGGCGCCATCCTCTCGGTTTCCCGCGCCATCGGCGAAACCGCCCCCCTCATCATCGTCGGCGCCTCCACTTTTATGGATAAAGACCCATCCAGTTTGTTCTCAACCTTCACCGTATTACCCATTCAGATATATAATTGGACAACAAGACCGCAGGGCGAATTTCACAATATCGCCGCTGCCGCCATCCTGGTCCTGATGATGACCCTTCTTTCGCTCAATGCTTCGGCAATTTTGTTACGCAACAGGTTCAGTAAACGATGACCGATCACTCTTCAACCACACCGCACGCTCCTGCGATTGAAACCCACGATATGAGCATTTTCTACGGCGCCTTTCGCGCGGTAAAAGATGTCAATCTGGCCATTGAGCCGCGCAAAATCACCGCCATCATCGGGCCTTCGGGCTGCGGAAAAAGCACCGTGCTGCGCAGTTTCAACCGCATGAATGACTTCATCCCATCCTTCCACTTCGAAGGCGAAATCCTCTTCCACGGCGCCAATATCTATGCCCCCACCGTGGACCCCGTGCAGGTGCGCCAGAAAATTGGCATGGTTTTCCAGAAACCCAATCCCTTCCCCAAAAGCATCTATGAAAATGTAGCCTGGGGCGCGCGCATCAACGGTTATAAAGGCAATATGGACGATCTGGTCGAGTCCTGCCTGCAGCAGGCAGCCCTGTGGGATGAGGTGAAAGATTCGCTGAAAAAATCCGGCCTGTCGCTTTCGGGCGGGCAGCAGCAGCGCCTGTGCATTGCCCGCGCCCTGGCCGTCACCCCTGAAATCATCCTCATGGACGAACCCTGCTCGGCGCTGGATCCCATCGCCACCCTCAAAATTGAAGAACTGATGCACGAGCTTTCAAGCCAATATACCATCATCATCGTCACCCACAACATGCAGCAGGCCGCCCGCGCCTCTGATTTCACCGCCTTCTTTACAATGGATACCGACCGCGCCGGTCTTATGGTAGAATATGGCCCTACCAACCAGATTTTTATCACCCCCAAAGATAAGCGCACCGAAGATTACATCACCGGACGGTTTGGTTAGGAGAGAGAGGAGCCACCCATGGCACGCGAAAGTCTAGACCGCGCTTTTCACCATATTCAGGATGAAGTCCTGCTGCTCGGCAGCCTGGTCGAACAGGCCACGCTCGATGCCGCCACCGCCCTGCGCACCCGCGATAAAGAGCTGGCCCGCCGGGTATCCAAAAGCGATCACATTATTAATGAAAAACGTTTCGCCATTGAGAACGCTGTGCTGATTCTGATGGCCACCCAGCAGCCCATGGCCCACGACCTGCGCCGCCTGGCGGCCGTGCTGGAAGTCATTACGGAACTGGAACGCATGGGCGATTACGCCAAGGGCAACGCCAAGGTGGCCCTGCGCCTGGCTGATGATGAAAGCATCGATATTCCCGGCCGTGAATTTTCGCAAATGGCCGACCTGGGCGTGGGCATGCTCCACCGCGCCCTGAGCGCCTTCATCGCCGAAGATGAACAGGCGGCCCGCTCCATCCCTGCCGAAGACAACCTGGTGGATGAGATTTACAACCGCGTTTATCATGAAATTGTCCACGCCATGATCGCCGCGCCCAGCAAAATTGACCACGCCAACCTGCTGATGTGGATTGCCCACAACCTGGAACGCTTTGCCGACCGCGTCACCAATATTTGCGAACGCACCATCTTCATCGCCACCGGCGAGCTGTTTGAACTGGACAGCGCCGATGATGAAGAAGATGAAGAGGATGACGATCAGGATTGATCCTCAATAAACAAATCGCAGCCCCCGGAGAAGAAACCTTTCCGGGGGCTGTTTTTATTTTTTTTTGCGGCAGACTGCCCGCGACGCCTCGCAAGGTGTTGCCCGCGGCGCCTGGCAAGGTGCTGCCTGCGGCACCTACCGGTGCTGCCTGCAGCGCACCTGACGTGAAATCCGTTCCACCACGCTCAGGCGGGTGCCGCACACCTCGCAGCATCCGTCGGCCAGCCAGGCCTGGCGCTGGCGCTCTGCCTCGGCGGCCTGCTCCTGGCGTTCCTGTTCCTCGCGCCGCGCCCGTTCCTTTTCCTCGTCATCAATTTCGCGGGCATCCGCTTCGTTCAACATCAGGCCCCACAAACGCACCGAGGCGTCTCTCCCGCCCGAGGCCAGCAGGCTGCTGTCGCTGTTGAAGGTCAGGGCCGTCACCGGACCCTGATGCCCGCGGCGCACCGCCCGCCCGCGCTGCCCGGCCACATCCCACAGGCGCACCAGCCCCTGCGCATCGCCCGAAGCCAGGGTGGTGCTGTCGGGGCTGAAAGCCAGGGCGGTCAGACCGCCCGAATGTCCAATCAGCAGGGTCACCGGTTTCAAAGCTTCATAAGGCCACAGACGCACCAGGCCGTCATCCCCCAGGCCGTAAGCCAGGTTCTGCCCATCCGGGCTGAGCGCCAGCGCCGTCAGCCGCCCGCCAGGGTCGGCCGAGGCCTTTAACTGGCACTCCGGAATATTCCAGAAGCGGATCGAATGATCCATGGCGCTTGAAATCAACGTCTTGCCATCCGGCGTAAACCATAATGACTGGATGGTCCCGCTGTGGCCCAGCAGCGCCCCCAGCAGCGAGGAAGTTTTCACCTCCCAGAGGCGGATGGTTTGATCTTCGCCTCCGGTCGCCAGCAGTTCCCCATCCGGCGAAAACGCCATGCAGGTGATGCTGCCCACCTGGCCGTCAAACCAGGCCCAGGGCTCCCCGGTTGGCCGCCACAGGCGCACGCTGCCGTCGGCTGACGCTGAAGCCACCAGCGTTCCCGCCGGGTTGAACAGCACCTTTGTGACCATGTTGATGTGCCGGTCAATGATGGTTTTTGAGCGTCCATCCTGGACGCTCCACAGGCGAATGGTGAAATCCATTCCTTTGTAAATGCCCCCGCCTGAAGCCAGCAGCCCGCCATCCGGGCTGAACGCCAGACTGTTCACCGCGTCAAAATGGCCCATCAGGTGATGCTGGCACTCTCCAGTCATGGTGTTCCAGATGCGAATGCTCTGATCGCTGGATCCGGCTGACGCCAGCCACTGCCCTACCGGGCTGAACGCCAGCGCATTCACCTCGGCTTTGTGTCCTGCCAGCACCGCCTGGCTCGAAGCAATCTGCCAGAGTTTCGCCGCATGGTCAATATAAGTTTGAGCCGCCTGCGCCTGAGCCAGCGAAGGCGCATCGTTGAGAATGCGTTCAGCCTGTCTGAGCAGCCCATCGAGGGTTTCAATCAGCTTTCCCGGCAGGCGGCCGGTGGTCAGTTTTGCCCGCAAAGCCTGCATGGCCTCCACGGCTGCCATGGAGGCTTCGTCGCGATCCTCCAGATGCAGGCCGTCCATATAGATCTTGAAACGGACCATTTTGGAGGTCACATCCATGAAACCAAACAGGCTGTTTTGCTGCCAGCGTTCGGCAATTTCTTCCTGCAGGCGCTGGGCATAGGCCTGTTCCTGCTGCGGCACCGGGCTGCGGCCCAACTGAGCCTTCATGGTTCGCCCCTGGTTTTCTGCCTGCTGGCGGGCTGCCGCCCGCTGGCGGTCCAGCCAGCCCTTCAATTCCTGGTCCATGGCGTTAAAACTGGCATCCGCCACAGCCCGCAGCGCATAGTTGCGGTCGGCGCGCACCGCCGCCTCCAGCGATGAGAGCGCCAGGTCAATATCTCCATTGAGAGCAGCCAGGCGCGCCAGAAAATAGCGCGCTTCAGCCGCATGGGGAATCAACGCCACGGCTTTTTGCGCCAGGTCAAAAGCGCCTGCATCATCCTGCTGGATATAGGCGGTGAATGCCGCCCACAGCAGCGCCTGCCCGGCGTAAGCCTGGGCAGCCGGGTTCTGTCCGGCAAGCCGGGCCGCCGTCAGATACGCCTTGCGCGCCTCGGGCAGCCGGGCCGGACTCTGGTGGTACAGGTAAAGAAAACCCAGGTTAAATTGCAGTGAAAAATCACCCGGGTCGAGCGTTTCGCAGGTCTGCATATAGGGCAGCGCATCGTCAAAGCGGCCGTCCTGATAGGCCTGGTCAGCCCGCCCGCGCGTTTCAAAGGACAGCTGGTTCAATTGAATGCGCCCATCCGAAATCAGTTCCTGCAAATCAGAGCGGCGCAAATCGAGCCGCCACAACAGGCTGCCCATCGCCCAGTCGAATGAGGCGCGCAGCGAATCATAGGTCACCGAGCGCACATCGCATTCATACAGCACGGCTGCCAGGCTGCGCTGAAAAATGGCGTCCATCTCTTCCGGCGCAGCCACCATGGCCGCAAAGGGCGCCAGGTGATAAGGAGGCGCAGCGCGGCGTTCAAGCCCCACGCCGATATGCTCGTTGAAACCGTATCGTTTTAGATAATCTTCCCAGGATTGTTCGCGTTGATACATCAATACCTCTCCACTCTCTATTTTATGATAAACAGCCCGAAACGCAAAGTGAAAATTGAAT
Organism: Chloroflexota bacterium; assembly: GCA_029561345.1. Lineage (GTDB taxonomy): Bacteria > Chloroflexota > Anaerolineae > Anaerolineales > Anaerolineaceae > JAKQJC01. Next base: position 108,128 of record JAKQJC010000050.1, read on the forward strand.
CAGATTTTACTTGACAATTATTATCTAATTTGTTATTATTAATGCATTGAACAATTCAACCATAAAGGATGTGCGTATGCCCACTCATTATACTGGAACAGCAGAAGAAACCCTCGCCCTTAACACTTTCATCCGCCTCAACCGCTGCGCGGAATCCCTGAACCATAACCTTGAAGCGGTCATGAAACAGGGCAACCTTTCCGGCTCGCAGTTCGGTGTGCTTGAAGTGCTGCTGCATATCGGTCCCCTCGCCCAGGGAGAAATCAGCAAGCGTCTGCTGAAAAGTTCAGCCAACCTGACCCAGGTGCTTGACAACCTTGAAGAACGCGGCCTGGTCACGCGTACCCGCCCTTCCACCGACCGCCGCAAATTGATCATCGATCTCACCCCGGCCGGGCGCGAATTGATCATGGAGCGCATGCCTGTTCAAGTTCAGGCCATTGTGCAGGCGCTTTCAGCGCTTACCCCTGAGGAGCAGGCCACCCTCGGCACCCTCTGCCGCAAGCTGGGTCTGCAAAATCCCAGATAAGTTTTACCAGACCGGTTAAAACCGGACCGCTTACCGGTAAAACATCAGCCCGGAATCTCTTTTTTAGCCGGGTTGTCTTTGATATTGCCTGTTTGCTTTATCGTTACATCAAAAATATATAGGAAAAAACATCATGTCCAACGTAAAACTATCCATCATCTATTACAGTTCCACCGGAACCATCTACACCCTGGCCAAAGCCATGGAAGAAGCCGCTCTGCAGGCGGGCGCCGAGGTGCGCCTGCGCAAGGTGACCGAGCTGGCCCCAGAAGCCGCCATTGCCGCCAACCCAGCCTGGAAGGCCCACCTGGAAGCCACAGCAGATGTGCCCACGGTCAGCCTCGAAGACCTGGAATGGGCTGACGCCTATCTGTTTGGCACCCCCACCCGCTTCGGCAATGTGGCCGCCCAGATGAAACAATTTTTGGATACCACCGGCAGCCTCTGGTACCACGGCAAGCTGTCCAACAAAGTCGTGTCTGGGTTCACCAGCGCCGGCAATGCGCACGGCGGCCAGGAAACCACCCTGCTGGCGCTCTACAACACCTTCTACCACTGGGGCGCTGTCATTGTCCCTCCCGGCTACACCGATCCCCTGCTCTTTGCGGCAGGCGGCAACCCCTACGGCATTTCAGCCACCGCCACCGGCGCGCCGGTTGACCCGGCAGTGCTTGAGGCCGCCCGCTATTCTGCTCGCCGCGTGGTCAACGTGGCGGGCTGGCTGAAAAACGGCAAACCAGCCGTATAACCAGCCTCACCCTCATCAAAAACGGGACCTGCTGCCAGGTCCCGTTTCTGGTTTTCTTGTGACTGCTTTTACGGGAGGATAATCAACGGCATATAGATCTTCACCCGCAGCGCCACGGCAATCATCTCGGTCAGCGATATGCTGCCCTTGAAATTGGCTGTGGCATGGTAGGTGGCTGTGATGGTTTTTGAACCCGCGCTGGCAAAGGTCAACTGGCAGGCGCCTGCCGCCACCGTGGTGACACAGCTCGCACCGTCGTCTGCGCTCACCGTCACCGTGCCGTCTGGGCTGCCCGCGCCCGGGGCCACGGCGGTCACCGTCACTTCGATCGTCACCGCTTCACCCACCCTGGCTTCCGCGGGCACGTTCTCAAGGCTGGTCAGGGTATCTGCCTTGCCCACCGTGTGCGTGGCCAGGCCTGAGGTGGCAGTGGCATAGGTTGCCGAGCCGGTGTAACTGGCGCTCAGGCTGTGCAAACCGGCATTCAGGCTTGAAACCTGGATGGTAGCTGTGCCGTCTGCGAGCGCGCTCGACCCCAGCAGAGTACCCCCTTCGTACAGTTCAACCGTGCCGGTCGGCGTGCCCAGGGCAGCGCTCACCGTCACATGGAAAGCGGCTGCCTGGCCAAAGACGGTGCTGCTGGCAGGTCCGGTCAGGGTCACCATCACCACGCCCTTGTTCACCGTCTGTAAAACAGCATCCGCTGTCGAGGGCAGGTATACCCCGCCGCCCGCATAGGTGCTGGTCACGACATGCGTGCCAACCGTCAGGGTTGAAATGGTCAGCACAGCCGTCCCACCCGAAAGCACCGCCGAGCCCAGTGACGCAGCGCCGTCAAAGAAGGAGATCGCTCCGGTCGCCTCCACGGGAGAGATGGTGGCGGTCAGGGTCACCGCCTGCCCGTAGGTGGAGGGGTTCAATCCGCTGGCCAGTGTCAGTGTTGAAGTTACCTGATTCACCACCTCCTGGCTGCGCGAACTGGATGTGGAACCGTTGTAGATGCCTCCGCCGTAGTAAGTGGCCGTCACCACATGGGTGCCCACTGTCAATGTGGAAGTATTGAATGTGGCCGTTCCACCTGAAAGATCTGCCGACCCCAGAAGGGCGGCGCTTTCGTAAAAGTAAACAGTTCCCGTTGCGGCTGAGGGGGTGATGGTGGCAATCATCGCCACCGATTGTCCATAGTTGGAAGGGTTGGGGTCAAGCGTCAGCGCCAGGGTGGTGCCGAGGGTGTTGGTCAGGTTAAAGGTGGTGGTGGCCGGGTAGGCTGTGATGAGCACCGTGTAGGATCCACTGGTGGGGTTGGCTTTGGGGCTGAAGTAGGTATGCCCCATCATGGTTGAACTGTTATAGGAATTGTAGGTCTGTATGAGTGATGAGGGGTTGCTGTTGAAATAGCAGGAAGCGCCCTCAGCCGGGCAGGTGGCGGTCACGGGAATGCTATGCAGGGGGCCGCCAATTTCATCCAGCAGCCTCGATGCCAGGGCATCAAAATCGGTACCGGTTGTCTTGCGCTGGTTGTTACCGCTGAGAATGGTGAAACCAACCGGCATACCCTGTTCGTAAGCGCCCGCCTCGCAGGCCGAACCTTGCTGCCGGCTCATGCCGCGGGCATCTGTGATCATATTGGTGCCGCAATCCGCCATGCCGTAGGGCACCAGGTTCATCGCCGGGCTTTCATAGTAAAGATAGGCCACTGGCACCGGGCCGCCCATATCCTCCACGCCTGCCACGCCTGAACCCTCAAACCCCGTCAGCACATGATCGCTGGCCAGGGGCGTCAGATTGCATCCGGTGAGGTCTCCAAGGAGGTTGTAACCGCCTGAAACAAAGCCGTAAGCGGTGCCAGCACACTGGCTGCCGCTGAAACCGATCGTTGAGCTGGCGCGGCCATCCGTGAGGATTGAAGCTCTGATCGTCTGAGTGGCCCCAGGATCCATATCGTTGAAATAGAAATGTCCGCCCGTGCCGTGGTAGCTCTCATCAGACCAATTGAGGCCGGCAGCGTTGTTGGCAAAAGTGGAGTAACCAATGTGACCTTCTGCTGTCAGTTGATCAAAATAAATGGCCCCGCCATTGCCGCCCCAGACACTGTCTTGCGGGTATCCTGCATTATTTGAATAGAAGGAGCAATTGGCCAAATCCAGCTCCACATCTCCATAAAGATACAGAGCGCCGCCGTGACCGCTGGACCCACCCAGACCAGATGGATTGCCGTTGCCGGAGGTATTTGTTTTGAAAGTGGTGCGGTAAATATTCAGGTTGATCCAGTTGCCGCCATCCGCATAAATGGCGCCGCCGTTGCCGCCGTTACCGTGGCCATTACTCGATCCATCGCCGGCATACTGAGTCTTGAACAGGCTGTCTTCAATTTGCAGCACCCCGCCGGCAAAATAAATACCGCCGCCGCTGCCGCCATCCGCATAGAATCCGCCGCTGTTCACGGGCGTGCCAAAAACACCGCCGCTGCCCGCCTGGTTATATTCAAATGATGAAGCTTCGATCTGAAAAACACCATCTCCGGCCAACGCCGCGCCGTGGCCGCCCATGCCGCCATCCCCGCCCACATCACTGAGGCTGTTTCCGCCCTGTCCGCCGCTGCCCGACTGATTCGATGAAAAAGTTGAATCCAGAACCAGCAGCGAGGCGCAGCCTGAAAAACCAGAACAGTAGATTCCGCCTCCCTGCCCGCCATTGCCAGCGTCGCCGCCCGGGCCGCTGCCGTTATCCGAGAAACCGCCGCCGCCACCGCCTGCGAAATTGCTCTCAAAACGCGAAGCATAAACCTGCAGCGGCGCTTCGGCATACACAGCGCCGCCGTGCCCGCCATTGGCTGGCGTCTTCACGGTAGCTGACAGGCTGTTTCCGCCGCGTCCGGCTGAATTGAATTTAAAGCCCATATTGCTGAGCATCAGGTTTGCCCCCCGGTGACGAATGGCACCGCCCGATTCCCCATTGGTCGGATCTGTCGCATCATCAAACCCCATCTCTGCCTTTCCATTGACAATCACAAAACCGGTCATGACCACATTCGCTCCGCTGTGAATATCAAAACAGCGTGAATAGCTGTTGCAGTTCACCCAGTTCGATCCGGTTCCAGTCATATCGGCAGGCTGCCAGCCATTTCCCTTGATCGTCATGCTGGCGGTGATGTCCAGGTCGCCCACGGCATTCAGGTCATCATCCGGGCCGAAGCTCGCCACGTCAATTCTGCCGGTGGGGCCCAACAGAATCACCGACCCCGGGTTCAAATTGGCCCAATATACCGCCTCGCGCAGCGAACAGTCGTTGGCGGCAGCGGAACAGGTGTGGCTGACCGTATCGTAGACGTCATCGTTCCGGTCCACCACATAGATGTTTCCGGCCGGAGGGGTCACAGTCAACGCGACATCGCCCGAAACAAATGAGCCCTGGTTGTTCACATCGCCGGAATAGCTTGCCCGGAAAATGTGCGCGCCTTGCGCCAGGTTATCCACAAGCAAACGTGCTGTTCCGGTCGGCAGCACCTCAGCCGTGCCCAGTGTGCTGGTGGCATCATAAAAGGTCACCGTGCCTCCCGGACGGTTCAGGCCGCTCACCGTGGCCGCCAGCAGCAGCGGCTGTCCAAAAGGCGCCGCGCTGCCCCCCACATCCAGCGTCACCACAGCGGTATCCGGCCTGGGCACCACCGTGTGGGTCACCGGGGTGGCCGTTATGCTGGGATTAAACCCCGTGGAGCCTTCAAACCTGGCTGTCAAATTGGGGTGCGTCAGCGCCGGCAAATTTTCTACCGAGAAATCTGCCACCCCGTTCACCAGGGTTGCCTCGGCAATCTCAAACAACCCTTCCCACAGGCTCACCACCCCGCCGGTGGGTGTATCATCCGTGGCGGTCACCACAGCCGTGAAGGTGGCGGCGTTTCCATAATCTGTAGCCGCACCAGATGGATAAAGGGTGGTGGTTGTATCCACCGGCACCGGTTCCCAATTGGTATTGTTGCCCGAATCGGTCAGTTTAGTGACCCGGCATTTCTCATCACTTGCGTTTTTGATACAATACCCATCCTGCACATCCAGGTAATAGAGGATTCTGGATTCTGCCTGCAGATTCCACTGCGTACCCGGGGTGCTGCTGCGCAGCTGCAGGCGTTTGCTGGAGCTGGCGCCTCCTAACCATGCTGTTCCAGTTTGAATGGTCGCGCCGGCCGGGAAAGTCAGAACCTCCCCAGACCCCGAAGCGGTTTTATAAATTGTACCAATGTAATGTGTGGAACCCGGCGGTGCCGTGATCGTCTGGCTCAAACCGGCTGTAAAATATATTATGGAAGCAGGTGTGGTATTCAAAGTTGCATTCGCATTGATGACGAGCGATGTATCAATGTTAATTGGATTGCCCAGAGTCAGCGAAGCAGTGGTATTTTCAGCCACTGTCAGTGAATTGACCGTTAAGTTGGATCCAGATTCTGTAATGAGGCTGACGGTGCCCAGGGCCTTATCCAGGGTCACGCCGCTTCCAGGAGTTGTGAAAACTCCTCCCCAGACATCCATGCTTTGCCCGACCACGAGGCTGAAATTATTGTCAATATGCAAAATCCCTTGAACATGGATCACATTCGCAGCTGCTGACGCCAGATTTATATATACATCGTGGCCATCGGCAATTGTGACCGTATCTTCCGCATCCGGGACCACACCGCAATCTCACATGTCGGTTTCCGTCCAATTACCACTTCGTATTGAAGTGCAGGTTTCAGCCGATGCACTGGCCACCTGGGTGGGCACCGCCGTGAAAACCGTGGTGAACATCAGCACAACTGCGAGGAAGGCATTGGTGATTTGCTTTGCTCTGAGCCCGTTTTTGAAAAACGTAACCATCACAAACCTCCTGAATAAATTGTCTGGAACCTTTTTTCTTGGGGGAAAAAGTATGAAGAAAGACTGATGCGCTGTTATGCAGCACCATGAGTCTATTATAGAGCCCCTCTGCAATAAATGACAATCTTATAACACTGTCTATTTTTGAAACATTTCGTTGTCCTTAAACGGTAGTTTGTCAAGAGTTGTGTAAATTGTCAGGGGTACCGGCAACCTCAGCAGGTACGGTGATATTGCGCAGTTTGATACTGCGGATGATCGCATAGAACATTAACAAGCTGCTATTTTCATTGCGGAAGGCGGTCGCCA
>JAKQJC010000057.1 GCA_029561345.1 Chloroflexota bacterium
TTGTCGTGGACACGCCAGCGCCCAAAGTCATCTGGCCTTCCGCAACGCCCGTGCCTTCACCCACCGAACCCTACCCCGCGCCGCAGAAGATGCAGCTCCCTGAGGCCACCTCAACGCCGCCAGCTTATCCCCAGCCATAAATTCAATCAACCAGCCTGGAGCGGGTTCCAATCAGAAAGGGCTCCGCTCCAGGTTTTTTTAACGGGGAAAATGCCCGGCTCCTTCAGACGGGCGGCGGGGGCGCCAAAACGAAGCGCAAAAGCCGGTTGCGATTATCAGAGATCAGGGTTGTATTGTTCCGGAAAGGAAAAATTTCATACAGCTGGCGGTTTCAGCCGTCTCTGCCGGCGGTCTTTTTGGCGCTGCGGTTCTTAAGCCAGCTCCTGAAGCGCCCCCAGCGTTCAACCAGCCAGCGCTGCAGCGCCGTGGGCTCAGGCCTGGGAGCCAGCGCCATGTGTTCCCACGGATCGCGGTCCAGAAGTTTGTTGAGGATGTATTCAAAAATGAGCTTGATGGTGGCCAGCACTGGCGTGGCCAGCAAAACCCCTACCATGCCCAGAATGGCAGCCCCCGCCAGCGCGGCAATCAGCATGGCCGCCGGGTGAATTTTGAGCGTGCCCGACATGATGGCCGTGGCGATGAAGCTGTCGATCAGGTAGTCCAGCAGCAGGGCAAAAACCACCACCACCGCGGCATGCGTGACGGGCGTCAGGCCAAATGGCGTATATCCCTGGAAAATACACACCGTCGCATAAGCCGTCCAGGCGATGGCCGGGCCAATATAGGGAATGAACCGGGCCAGCCCGGCCACGCAGGCCAGGCCAAAGGCGTAATTCACCCCCATGCCGCTCAAATAGGCGGTGTAAAGCAGGATGGTCACTGAAATGACAAAGAGCTGGCCGCGCAAAAAGGCATTCCAGATATGCCCCAGTTCAACGCCCAGCCGTCTGAAATCATCGCCGTAGCCCGGCAGTTGAATATCCAGCAGTTTTCCGCCTTCGCCGTTGGTCTCAGCCAGGATAAAATAAGAAATGAGCAGCGAGAAAACGCCCCAGCTCACCAGGGTGGCGGCGCTGGCCGCCCCGCGCCCCAGCACCGTGCCAATTTGACCCAGCAAAGGCTGCACCGCGTCCAGCACCTGTTTACTGACGGCATTGAAATCCATATGCACAAAGTCAATGGTGAAGGGGCCGATGATGATCACCCGCTTGGAGAGATCCTCCAGGAAAGCCGGCACATTCACCACGGCTTTCTGTAAAAAGCCCACCAGGCTTTGCAGCTGCTCAAACAGGGCCAGCCCGCTGATGGTGAGGGAGCTGAGCAAAAGGATCACCAGGAAAAGATACAGAATTGCCACACAAACCCGCCAGTGCAGATGCAAATATTTGCGCATTCCGGCTGCAATGGGGTACATCAAATAAGCGATAATAAATGAAACCAGCACCGGGCCAACTACATCTCGCAGGGTGGCAAAAAGGAAGGCGATAATGGCAACAATGGTCAGGGCCACCACCAGTTTGGTGGTCGGTCCCCATAGAGGCGAGGTCGAATGTGTGGAGGGATCTTCATGCATGCCTATATTTTAGCCCTGCCAAAGGGGTGTGTCAACATCTGGTTGAAGACAGGCCAAATGAGTATGTTATAATCTGCTTAAATACACCACAACTTGACAAGGATCTTGTATGAAACAGAAATCAGTCCGTTTCTTCCTGTTATTAGCAACATGCATCCTTCTGGCTGTTGGCTGCCTCAGGTCCCAACCAACCCAGGCTGCGACCATTTGGAAAATCACCCCCAGCCAGGCAGCCATCGAAAAAAAGCCGGCCGCCAGCATGACCCCGGCCCCCATTAACACGCTCACCTCTCCGCCCACCGTCACGGCTGCCACAGCCGAACAAAAGATATTTATACCCACCCTGCTCAAAGCCGGGCCGCCGGTCATTTTTTCGGTTGAATCCAACGAACATTTTGCCGTGGGGCAGGTGCTGTTTAATCGTATGGGAGAGATCAGTGCGCAAAAGGTGCGCCTCAACAGCCGGGTTTCCTGGCGTCTTCTTCAGCCCAATGGTCCCGATGATCCGATTGATTGGAACAAACTGGCTGATTTTGAAAAAGAACTGCGGGCCTTATCGCAGTTGAATATCAGGCCGATTATTGTTCTGAACGATTCACCCCGCTGGGCCACCGTCAAACCCACCTCCTGCGCTGCCATTCGCACGGACCGATTTAATGCCTACGCGGCCTTCATCACCCAGTTGATCCAGCGTTATTCAGCTCCCGAATTTAACGTCCATGATTGGGAACTTGGCAATGAAGTGGATGTGGATTCAGACCTGGGTCTGGAAACAGACAGTGTATACGGCTGTTGGGGTGATATTTCTAAGGCCGATTACGGCGGCAGCCAGTATGGCGAAATGTTGAAAGTGGTCGGCCCGGCCATCCGGCAGGCCGATCCCAGCGCCGTCATCTGGATGAGCGGGCTGCTGCTGGCTTCGCCAGACACCAGCGCCAGCGACACCCAGGGTACCAAAGGCTGCCCGGAATGCTTTTTTGACGGCGTATTGAGCACCGGCGCCGCGCCTTATATTGACATTGTGGCCTATCATTATTACCCGCCTTATCTCAACGAAGTGCGTGATTATGATGTCCTCTATCCCTGGCACAACCTGGGCGGTGGGGTGCGCGGAAAAGCCCAGTTCCTGCGCAATGTCATGGCTAAATACGGCGTTAATAAACCCCTGGCGTTGAACGAAATTGCCCTCATGTGCGCTGAAGTGGTCGGCGGGCAACCCGTCAGCTACTGCACCCCGCCCAATAGCCAGTTCTTTGAAGTGCAGGCCGATTTTCTTGTCAAAGTGTTCACCCGCGCCTGGTCTGTGGATATCATGAATGTGAGTTGGTACACGCTCAATGGACCTGCCTGGCGCTACACCGGCCTTGTGGAAAGCAGCACCAATCTGGTCACCCCGGCTTATGCAGCCTATGTTGAATACCTGGACCGCCTGCGCGACGGTGAATTCCAGGCGGCCCACAATTACGGCCAGGATATCGAAGCCTATACCTTCAAAAAAGATGGCTACCTGGTTGATGTGGTCTGGGCAAATGTCAATGAACCCAAAAAAATCCAGATTCCCCAATCTCAATGGATCACGGCTTATGACCGCAACGGTAACGTGATCACCCCGGCCACAGTTGGCGCTTATTATGAAGTGCCTGTTTCAGTGAGCCCCATTTATATCGAATGGCACCAGTAAGATGACAAGGGTTCGCTGCCTGCGCTTTTTGCTATTATTCGGCCTGATTTTACTGCCCCTCGCCGGGGCAGCCGGGCAGAGCCAGGCGGCGAACACCCTTTTTTTGCCCCTGGCGGTCGAAAGTGAATCTTTCAGCCAGGTGCCGCCCATCTGGCCTGTCAATGATCCGCCGGCCGCCCACGAGGTGGCCCTCTTTCGCGCCGCTTTTTCCCTCGAATCGACCCGCAGCGTCACCCTGGATATTTTCGCGGATACCCGCTATCAGGTCTGGATTGACGGCGTTTCCATCGGCCGCGGCCCGGCCCGCTTTTCATGGACCCTTCATGAATATGACAGCCTGAATTCCCCCGAACTTCAGCCCGGCACCCACACGGTGGCCGTTCTGGTTCAATGGTCACCCAACCAGCGCCGTTCCGAATCCACCCGCCCCCACCTGCGGGCGCGCATCACCGCCGGAGGCCAGCGCCTGATCCAGACCGGGCTGGCCTGGAAAGCCCTTCTTTCTCCTGCCTGGCGCGCCGATGCCGCCCCGGTGCATGCCTGGAACCTGATTGGGGCCACCGAACTGCTGGATTTGCGCCAGCTGCCGGCTGGCTGGCAGAACCCCGGTTTCGATGACCAGGCCTGGAACGCAGCTGTTTTCGTCAATCCGCTGCAGGTGGCGGCCCCAAACCATCTGCTGGTTGCTCATATGGATTTTGGCTATGCCCGGCCCGAAGTGCTGCCCGACCTGACCTGGCCCGACTCCGTCCCCGCCCCCATCTTCCAGCCGCGCAACCTGCCCCTGCTGAACGAAACTGCCATCCTTCCCACGGTTGTGGAAAGCGGGTTGATCTCACCTGACCGCGCCGTGCAGTATTTCACAGCCCCAGCCAGCCTGACTTTCACCCTTGCCTCCCCTGCCGCCATCGCCCTTGAAATGCTCTCACCCACCGGCCTGCCTGCCGCCAACACGCCCGATCTTTCGGGCCAGATGCTCAACTGGCAGCCCGCCGGCGATTCCCGCCCGGATGTTTTCACGGCCGCGGTGAACCTGCCTGCCGGCGAAAATCACCTTTCGGCTGCCGGCCTGCATTTTGCAGTCTATTCACCTCCCGCCGGATGGCCTCTGCGCCCGCTGGAAACTGGCGCGCACACCGGCAGCCGCCTGCTGCTGGCCGATCTCTCTCCTCGGAACGGCGCCGTTTCCGTTGCCAGCTCGGCAGCCGCCCTCACCGCCGTGTTCAACGCCACGCCCTCCTATCTGGTGCTGGACCTGGGGCGCACCCGCCTGGGCCGCCTCACCGGACAGATCACCGGCCCGGCCGGCAGCTTTGTGGATATTGGCTGGGATGAACGCCTCTATAATGGGCTGCGCCCCCTGCCCTATCCGGGGCATATGCACCCGGAATGGAACGAAGCCGATACCTGGATTCTGGACGGCGCCTCCCGCGACCTGACCACCCTCGATGCCCGCTCCGGCCGCTATATTTTGATCGCCGTCTGGGGGAATGGCCCGGTCACCCTGTCGCAGCTGCAATTTATCGAAGAAAACTACCCGGCCGCACAAACGGGAAATTTCACCAGCAGCGATTCGCGCCTTAACCAGATCTGGCAAACCGGCGCCACCACCCTCATCCCCAACATGAACGACGCCTATGCCGATCCCTGGCGCGAACGCGGCCAATGGTGGGGCGATGCCTTTGTCACCGACCGGGTGAACAGCGTCACCTTTGGCGATTCCCTGCTGCTCAAACGCGGCCTTATCTTCATGGCCAATGCTCTTGAGGATAATGGACGCGCCAAAGCCATGGCCCCTAACGGGCAGGGCGTTTATATGCTTGATTACGGCATGCTGTGGGTGCAGTCCATCCACGATGCCTGGCTGCGCACAGGCGACAAAGCCCTGCTCGAAAAATTATACATTCCCCTCACCCGCTACATGGCCTACCTGCAAATCTTTTGCGATGCTGAATCAGGGCTGCTGAATGTGCCTGAAGGCGCCTGGGCCATGTCCGCCTATGTGGATGTGGGGCTGGATGCCGACCGGCACGGCTTCTCCACCGCGGTCAACGCCATGTACTACGGCACCCTGCGCCAGGCAGCCGCCTTGGCCAGCGCGGTCAATGACCCCGCCCGCGCCGCCGCCTGGGGCGCCCAGGCAGATGCCCTGCGCGGTCAAATCAACGCCCGGCTTTATGATGCTGAACAGCACCGTTACAACGCCTCCATTCGCAACGGAGAAAAAGCCGCCCCCAGCGTACATGCCCAGGCCTGGGCGCTGGCCTACAGTGTGCCCGCCGAAAGCGAGCGCTCTGCCGTCACCGCATCCCTGGTGAGCATGCTCTCCACCGATCCGCTGAATGCCAGCGTGCAAACTTACGGCATGTACTGGCTGCTCGAAGCGCTCGGCCAGAATGGCCAGATCAGCCCTGCCCTTGCCATCATCCGCAGCTACTACGGCCGCATGCTCGACCTCGGCGCCACCACCTGGTGGGAAAATTTCTACGCCAATTATTACTACTACAACAGCTACTCTCATGCCTGGGGCGCCAGCCCAACCTGGTTCATGAGTACCTATGTTTTGGGATTACGCCAGACCGGCCCCCATACCTGGCTTTTTAAGCCCGCTTTTGACGGCCTGGACGCCGTATCCGGCAGCCTGCCGCTGTCTGGCGATGCCCTTGCGGCCAGCTGGACGCGCCAGGGCTGCACTCAGGCCGATCTGACTATTAACGCTCCGGCTGGCTCCAGCGGCGAAGTGATTGTTCCCCTTTACACTGCCAGCACCACCGTCACCCTTAACGGGGCTGCCGCCTGGCAAAACAATCAGCCCCTGCTGCCCGGCGTGTCGCTGCAGGCCGACGGCCTGCATCTTTCGTACGGCGCGGGCACGGCCACAGTGACCCTGCAACCCTTCTGTCAGCAATGAGGTGAGCATGTCTTTCTCTCTTTTCAAGCGCCGGTCTTTCTGGCTGGCGGCAGCTTATCTGATCGGGGTTGCCGCTGTTCTTTACTTTTTTTTCGCCGCTTACGGCTACGATGACCCTTACATCACCTATCGCTATGCGAATAATCTCCGCCACGGGTTAGGCTTTGTTTTTAACCCCGGCGAACAGGTGCTGAGCACCACCACGCCCCTCTTTGCCATGCTGCTGGCCGCGCTCGGTCTGTTCGTTGAAAACCTTCCCCAAACCGCCAATCTCATCAGCGCCGTCAGCATCGCAGCCGGGGGCCTGCTGCTCTGGCAATTGGCCCGCCAGTGGAAACTTAACGCCGCCAGCTGGGCTGCCCTGGCGCTCTATCCCACCTTCAGCCTGCTGCTGCAAACCACCGGCTCTGAAACGCCCCTCTACATCACCCTGGGCCTGGCCGCCCTGGCTGCCTATCAGGCCAGGCGCTATAAAACCACAGCCGTGCTGGCGGCCCTCACTGGTCTGGCCCGCCCCGATGGCGTGCTGGTGGCCGGGGTGCTGGGGCTGCATTACCTGGTTTTCGAATGGCGCCGCGCGCGCGCCATCCCCTGGGCCGCCCTGGCCATTTACCTGGCCATCAATCTGGCCTGGTATGGTTTCGCCTGGTTCTATTTTGGCTATCCCCTGCCGGTCACCCTGGCTGCCAAGCAGCAGCAGGGCAGCATGGCCATCAGCCAGCAGTTCTTTGCCGGTTTTTTCAAGGTCGCCGGCTGGTACAACACCTGGCCTTACTGGCTTGAATTGGGGCTGGCAGCCCTGGGCGCCTTCTGGTGCGTGCGCCGGCGCAGTCCGGCCTGGCTTCTTCTGGCCTGGGTGGCGGTCTATTTTGCCGGTTATTCCCTGCTGGGCGTCAGCCAGTACTTCTGGTATTATGCCCCCCTGGTGCCCGGGTTTGTTCTGCTGGTGAGCCTGGGGGTGGAGGCGCTGTGGGCCGGCCGCAGCCAGTGGCGCGGCTGGGCTGGCGTTGCCGTTCTGCTCACGCTCACCGCCGCCGCCATGCAGGCTCAGGATGCCCTGCACCTGAGCCAGGTCCGCGATACCCGCCTCCCCCGCTACACCCAGACTGGCCTCTGGCTGGCGCAAAATATCCCCGCTGAAGCCAGGGTTGGCCTGCTGGAAGTGGGCATCATCGGCTATTACGCCCCGCAATCTCTGGTGGATTTTGCCGGCCTGATTCAGCCTGCCGTGGCCCGGCAGCTTAAACGCGAAACCTCCTATGACGATGCCGCCCTGTGGGCTGTTGAAGCATATCAGCCGGAATATCTGGCCCTGGCTGCCGGCACCCTGCCGCAATTTCGCGAAGCTTATGTCAATCTTCATTGTCAGCCCATTCATCTGATCGAAGACCCGTCTGAAAAGAAAATCAACATGGAAATCTATCATTGCCAAACCGCACCCTGAAAGGAAACCGGCCATGAAAAAACGCATAAATTGGATCCATTTTCTTCTCTGCCTGACCCTTCTCGCCAGCGCGCTCACCGCCTGCCAGACGCCCAAAACGCCCGCTTCAAAGTCTGCCTCTCTGCCTGCCCCTGGCAGCCTGTTCGGCATCTCCGGCACCTTTAATCTGACTGGGCTCTTCCCCGGCAGCGTGGCCGGTTGGGCGCGCAGCCATGAGCAATATCCGCTCTGGGAAAGCATTGAACCCCAGCCCGGCGAGCGGAATTGGGCGGCTGTGGCCGACCTGGAAAAATGGATTCTTGAAAGCTCCGGCCAGGGCAGCCAGGTGATCCTGGTGGTCGGTAAAACACCCGCCTGGGCGCTCAAACCGGGTCATACAGCCGGGGCGGTTGCCCCTGAACAAATGGCTGCCTTCGGCCAGTTTATGACCGACCTGGTGCGCCGTTACAGCATGCCGCCTTACAATGTCAAATATTGGGAACTCTGGAACGAACCAGATGCCGCCCAGGTGCTGGGCGATTGGGGGGAACCCAATGACCCATATTACGGCGGAAAAGCGTATGGTGAAATGCTCAAGCAGATCACCCCCATGATCAAAGCGGCTGATCCCACCGCCCAAGTGCTGGTAGGCGGGCTGCTGTTGAACGCTGACCCGGCCAAAACCGGGCTCAGTGAAGAGAGCCAGCGGGCAGCCCTCTTTTTCAAAGGCGTGCTCGAAGCCGGCGCCGGCAGCGCTTTTGACGGCGTTTCGTTCCATGGATACGACTATTATGGTTACCAGGCGGGCGTCTACGGCAATTCCAACTGGAATGCCCAGTGGGATATCACCGGTCCGGCTTTCGGCGTCAAAGCGCAGTATTTGAAAGATCTGCTGACGCAGTACCAGTTGTCCGGTAAATACCTGATGAGTACTGAAAACGCCCTGATCTGCCCCAAAGATGGAACCGAGCTTGAGTGCCAGGGTGCAGAGTACGAAAACACCAAAAGCGCTTACCTGGTGCAATCTTATGCCCTGGCCACCGCCCTGGGCCTGCGCGCCAACATCTGGTACAGCGCTGTGGGCTGGCGCGGTTCAGGCTTGCTCAACCCCGATAGCAGCGCCCGCCCCTCCTATGCGGCATACACGTTTGCTGCACACATGCTCGGCAATGCAAAATATGCCACCGAGATGACCGGCCGCCCCGGATTGAAAGGTTATGGTTTTACACAGGATGGCAGGCAGTTCTGGGTGCTGTGGTCTGTCAGCGGGCCGCAGGATGTGGCCTGGGGAACGGCGCCGGCTGCAGTTTACGACACCTGGGGCCAGGCTCTGCCTGCCAGTGCTGTCACCTCCATCAACTGGCAGCCGGTTTATGTGGAATTTGCTCCCTAATCCCCCACTTCTCCAAACCGCAAAAAGACATCCCCACCTGGGCCCAGGTGGGGATGTCTTTTTGCAGGCAGGCAAGTCTTAGTGCAGGGTTTGCGGGCGGCGAATGACCATGACCACCTTGCCATGAATTTCCACCGTGGAGGGATCGTCAATGATGATGGGATCCATGGTGCTGTTGGCCGGCTGCAAACGCACATGCCCGGCTTTGTGCTTTTGGGCATGCTGGCAGGGTTCATGGAAGTAGTACTTCAGCGTGGTTTCCTCGCGATCGGTCAGCCATACCGCCACCATTTCACCGTTATGCGCTTCGCGCGTGGTACGCATGATGACAATATCGCCATCATTGATCATGGCGTCAATCATGGAATCGCCTTTGACGCTCAACGCGTACAGGTTTTCAGGTTTTTCATAGGACGGCAGCATGCTGCGGGCAATATCAATGCCGTTGGTTTCCATATCCACTTCCTGAAGTGGAATGGAGGGCACATTGATGGGCTGACCAGCCACGATATTCCCCAGATGGGGCAAGCGGATCAGGTTTTCAGCTGCATCCACCACAGCCTGCGCGCTTTCCTTCAGCTTGTTCTCCAGAGATTTAATCACCCGGATTCCGCGTGAAATGTGGTTTTCGCGCACAATATAGCCCATTTCCTCCAGCTGCTCCAGGTAATAATTCACTACCGAAGTGGAAGAGATATTCGTGCTGTCGCAGATTTCGCGGATGGATGGCGGATAGCCGAATTCTTTTTGATAGGATTCCAGGTAACTCAGGATCCTTTTATGCCGCTCACCAAGACCTTCTTTTTTGCGTCCCATGTTTATTCTCGCTTTCTTGAACCCCTGGTTGGGGAAGGGGGCAACCAGCAGGTACAATGGGTTGGTAAATCGCTCATTTGTGCTAGCCTTATAATACACGAACATTCGTTCTGTGTCAAGTGGTAAACCGGACATTTTTTCTAAGAATCACCCGATTTCACCCCTTAACCTTGCAGGCACCTTACAATATCCAGTTAAAATGCGGCAAATGCCAAATTCTCCCCTTGACATTTTGTATACTAACTAGTATAACTATACTGGTTAGTATACAAAACCAAATTCAAGGAGCAATAAAATGTCCACTCAACTGATTTTTGCCATTATTGCCATTGTCTCTGCCCTGGTTTTCTACACCATCGGCGTGTGGAGCGAGCGACTGTCTGGAAAACTGAAACTGGCCTTCCTGATCCTTTTCTGGATTGGCCTGGTCTTTGACACCACTGGCACCACCCTGATGAGCGACATCGCCGGAAAATTCGATTTTGACCTGCACGGCATCACCGGCGCTCTGGCCATTATTCTGATGCTGGGTCATGCTCTGTGGGCCACCTGGGTGCTGATCAAAAAAGATCAGAAGGCGATCCAGAACTTCCATAAATTCAGCACCGCCGTCTGGTTGATCTGGCTGGTGCCGTTCATCTCCGGCATGTTTATCGCCATGGCCCGCTAAAGAAAGGAGAATCACGCCATGATACAGAACCAATGGTTGCAAAAATTTAATCCATCCGTGTCCAAATACCTTTTGCTAGCCCTCGCCGGTCTGATGTGGTCGACAGTGGGACTGCTGCTTGGCAGCATGGCTTTCACCTGGCTCACCCAGCCTGTGCCTGATGGCGCCATCATTCTGGCCGGTCTGGGCATGGTTATGGCGCTGGCCGCGAACCGGTTTCAATTTTCCAGCCTGGCCCGCAAGAACATCAACCGCATCCTGGCCTACCCTTCCAAAGCCTGCCTGTTTGCCTTTCAGGCCTGGAAAGGATACGCCATCATCGCCGTCATGATGACCGGCGGCATGTGGCTGCGCAATTCTCTCATTCCCAAACCATACCTGGCGGTGGTATACCTGGCCATTGGCGGCGCCCTGCTGCTTGCCAGCTTCAACTATTATGCCCGGCTGGCCACCCAGTTCGCCTCAAAACCAACGGCTGAACCGGCTGGATAAGCCGCGATGTGAACATAGGTTTCCAGCCCTGTGTTTTATTACCATTAAAGGAACTACTCAGAAGGATCACATAATACGTCTGCTGAGGCTTCCTCACCCCCAACCCCCGCCCGCCGGCGGGGGCTAAAGATAATTGAGTGCTGTTTCCGGCTCGCAAAGCGAGCCGGAAACAGCACTTACGGTTAAACGCTTCGTTGCAAAATACGCGTTAACCCAGAAAAACATTCACGGAACGGCCGTTATAGTTGGCCTTATGAGCCATGCCTGAGCAGTTACCCATTAAGATTTTCTCTTCACTCAGACAAACCTGGAACCCTGTCCGTGTTATAATTTAGAGGTTCAATCTTACTCTACTGGGATGGTGTTATTATGGATCTGCTCAAAAAGCGTATTCAAGAAGAAGGTAAAAACCTCGGCAACGGCATTTTGAAAGTGGACGGGTTTATCAATCACCAGGTGGACCCCATGCTGATGGATGCCTGCGGGCGGGCCTTTGCCAGCCAATTCAAAGGCATTGGCGCGACCAAAATCCTCACAGCTGAAATCTCGGGCATTGCCCCAGCCCTGATGGCTGGTCTGCATCTCCAACTCCCTGTTGTCTATGCCCGCAAGCACAAACCCATCACCATGCCCGGTCAGGTTTTTCTCACCGTGGCGCCCTCTCATACCAAGGGCCGCATGGTTGAATTGATCGTTTCTCCCGAATACCTGGCTGCCGGTGAAAAGGTTCTCATCATTGACGACTTCCTCGCCTCTGGCGAAACCATCGCCGCCCTGGTGCGCCTGGCTCAGGTGGCTGGCGCGGAAGTGGTGGGCATTGGCGCTCTGGTTGAGAAAGATTTCGAAGGCGGTCGCAAAATACTGGAAAAATTAGGCGTTCCGGTGGTCTCCCTGGTCAGCATTGCCTCGATGGATGACGGAAAGATCGTTTTCCTATAAATCTGTTTTGTTCAGCCTGGCGCGCAGCCCGCTGCTGCGCCCGCTGGTTGGGTTTGTGTTTGCCATGATTCCATTTGCCCTGCCGGTGGAACGGCTGGTTGAAACGCCGCATTGGCTGGCGTTTTTCCATCCGCGTCCATCTTATCCCTTGCACATCCTGCTGGTGCCCAAACGCGCCGTTGCCAGTCTGAAAGACCTGCGCCCTGAAGATGCGCCCCTGCTCGGCGAAATGGTGGACGTGGTGCAGCAGCTGGTGGCGCGTTTCAACCTTGAAACGCGCGGATACCGCCTCATCACCAACGGCGGCCCCAACCAGGATATCCCCCAACTCCACTGGCATCTGATCAGCGAGGTGAAACCATGATCAGCATGCTCGATGGCCTCAACCAGGCCCTGCACCATGCCATGCAAACCGATGAGCGCGTGGTGCTGATGGGGGAAGATATTCTCGATCCCTATGGCGGCGCCTTCAAGGTCACCCGCGGCCTCTCCAGCGCTTTTCCCACCCGCGTGCTCGCCAGCCCCATCGCAGAAGGCGGGCTGGTGGGTGTGGCCGCGGGCATGGCACTGCGCGGCCTGCGGCCCGTGGTCGAAATCATGTTCGGCGATTTCCTGACCCTCACCGCCGATCAGCTGGTCAACCATGCTGCCCGCTTCCGTCAGATGTATCACGGCCAGGTGCAGGTTCCCATGGTGGTGCGCACGCCCATGGGCGGCAGGCGCGGATACGGTCCCACCCACAGCCAGACCCTTGAAAAGCATTTCATCGGCGTGGCCGGGCTGGAAGTGCTGGCTCCGGCCTGTCTTCCCGGTCCGGGCGGCCCCCCCTTGCTGGAACACGCCATTCTGACGGCCGAAAATCCGGTTCTCTTCATCGAAAACAAGCTTCAATATCTGTTGAAAATTCCTGATGAAGCGGCCCTGGCCGATTTCGAACTGATTTCATCTCCAGAGTCTGCCCCCTGCATGCGTCTCAGCGTGCGCGGCGCGCCGTCCCCCACCCTGACCCTGGCGGCCTATGGGTACATGGCCGAACTGGCCCGGCAGGCGCTGCTGAAACTGGCTTATGAAGAGGAAATTTTTGCTGAATTGCTGATCTACACCCGCCTTTCTCCGGTCGAACCGGCTTTCCTGCTCGAATCCGCAGCCCAGACCGGCCGCCTGCTGACCATTGAGGAAGGCAGCCATACTCTGGGCTGGGGCGCCGAAATGATCAGCCGCGCTGTGGAAGGCCTGGGTGGGCGTCCTCTGGCTGCTGCCAGGGTGGCGGCCCGCGATTCAGCCGTTCCAGCTTCGCCAGCTCTCGAAGCCGCGCACCTGCCCGGGCTGGAAGATATCTGCCAGGCGGCCCGCCGCCTGGTGAACACAGGAGAATTACATTGAGCGTTTCACCTTTGCCCATCCTCATTCCCCTGTTGAATGCCAACGAATCGGAATGCCTGCTGGCTGCTCTCTATATCAAAGAAGGCCAGGCGGTGCAGGCCGGGCAAATCCTCGCCAGCCTTGAAAGCACCAAAACCTCCAGCGATCTGCTGGCTGAGCGCAGCGGTTTTATCATCGGCCTGCGCCTGCAGACCGGACAGACCGTGCACACCGGTGACCTGCTGGGTTACCTGGCTGAGTCGGCCGGCGATGCCCTGCCGGTTTCAGCATCGCCAGCTGCGTCTGCCAATACCTCCCCCATCCTTCCCCCCGGCCTGCGCATCAGTAAGCCTGCCCTGGCGCTGGCCCAAAGCCAGGGCCTGGATCTGTCATTGCTGCCGCAGGGTCCACTGGTAACAGAAAGACAGGTGGCTTCTTTGCTTGAAAACTTGCAAAGCCGCGCAGCCCAACCAGATCTCCATTCCGTCATCCTCTACGGCGGCGGCGGCCATGCCAAAGCCCTGATTGACCTGATCAGGGCGCAGGGAAAATACCGCCTTGCCGGCGTGCTGGATGATCAGATGGCTCCCGGCGATACGGTTCTGGGTGTGCCGGTGCTGGGCGGCGGCGGCATGCTGCCATCCCTCTACCGCCAGGGTTTGCGCCTGGCCGTCAATGCCGTTGGCGGCATCGGCAGCATCACCTCGCGCCTGAAAGTCTATGAAAAACTGGCTGCTGCCGGTTTCACCTGCCCCACCGTTGTTCACCCCACTGCCTGGGTGGAAGCCAGCGCCCATGTGGGCGAGGGCGGTCAAATTTTCGCCCAGGCCTATGTGGGCAGCGATGCCCGTGTGGCCTATGGGGTCATTATCAATACCGGCGCTGTGGCCTCCCACGATGTGGTTTTGGGTGATTATGTGAATATATCCCCCGGAGCCCTGCTGGCCGGCATGGTGCAGGTGGGCCCACGCACCCTGGTGGGTATGGGCGTCACCATCAACCTGAATGTGCGTCTGGGCGCCGATGTGCGCATTGGCAACGGAGCCACCATCAAATCAGATGTTCCTGATGGCGGCCTGGTGCGCGCTGGCGGAATCTGGCCGGAGCGCCCGGCTGATGAGAGGAGTGCAAGTTCCCATGTTTCGTAAACCACCCAAAGCTCAAAGCGCCCCGGTTGCCCCGGTGGAACGCATCACTTCTGTTCTGGGTTCCGGCATCAGCTGGACCGGCGACCTGCGCGGCAGCGGCGGCCTGCGCATTGAAGGCGCCTTTGAAGGAGAAATCAACCTGCGCGGCATGGTCGTCATCGGTGAAACCGGCCGCATCACCTGTCAGAACCTGCAGGCCAACACGGTGATTGTGGCCGGGGCTGTGCGCGGCAACATTCTGGCTGAAAAACTGGAAATTCGCAGCACCGGCCGGGTTTGGGGAGATGTGGTGGTGGGCGCTTTTGCCACGGAAGAAGGCGCCTTTCTGCGCGGTCAAATTCGCATGGAAGAAAAAATCACCTTTGATGAACCCGAAGCCCCGCCAGCAGCCCCCGCCGAGCCGCCCGCTGTTTGAGTCTTACAAAAACCTCCGCAAAATTTGCGGAGGTTTTTGTATCTTGCCAAAAATGCAGCTGTCCTTTTTTTCAATCCAACTGCTTCATCATCGCATCCACCTGCAGCACCAGAGTATCCAAACTCAGGATGGCGCGCGTCACCACTTCCGGCAGCGGATCCAGCAGCGGCGCATCGGGCAGTCCCTGTCCGGTCAGTTCACGATAGCGATGGGCATATTCAATATTGGGGGTTGCTTCAAACAGCCGCGCATAGAGACCTGCCGCGGCCTGCCGGTGAGTCTCCTGCCCTGGTTCGGCCCGCCAGCAGTTGAAATGAATGGCCGCCTGGTCTTCATCGCCCGGCCAATCAGGCAAAAGCGCTTCCAGGGAAGCCAGAGCTTCGCTGCGCGAAATTTCTCCCATCGCCAGGCAAATTTCACGTTCCAGCAGCAGCGCGCGAATGCGCACATAATCGCGCTCCACCTCCGCCGACATATCCAGTGCCTGCCCGTTTATTCCGCGCGCTGGCAGCAAATGGCCGCGGAGCAGGTGCAGTTCAGCCAGGGTGTACAGAAATTCGCACAATTCGTAGGGCGTATCAATGGCGCGGCCAATATCAACCGCCCGCTGGAGATTGGCCTCAGCCTCCATATACTGCTGTTCGGCCATTTGCACCCGCGCCACATTCCAGAGCGCAATCGCCACGCCCAGCCGGTCGCCTAACAGCAGCCCCACCTTCAACGAGAGCACATAACATTGCAGAGCGCTGTAATCATCGCCGCGCTCAAAGTAGATCAGCCCCATGTTGCCTACAGCAATGCCCACGCCCAGCTGGTATCCCAGTTCTACTGCTGAAGAGAGTTTTTCCATGTAACAGGCCAGTGCCTGCGGGTAATGGCCCAGGGTCAGGTGCGCGTTGCCCATATTGCCCACTGCCGTGTTCGCCCCCAGCTTGTCGTCAATTTCCAGGGCAATCCTGCGCGCATCTTCATAGCTTTGCAGCGCCTCTTTGGGGTCATTCTGGGCATCATGAATCAGGCCGATGTTGCCCAGCGCCCGGAACAGCCGCCGGCGGTCGCCGGTGGAAATGGCCCGGTTGCGGCATTCCTCGAAGCAGGCCAGCGCGCGCGGGTAAGCGCCCTGACTCCAATACACCACCCCCCTGTCGCGCAGCACATCATTCACCCCTTCCCAATCACCCAGAGCGTCAAATTGAGCCCGCGCTTTTTCAAGCAAAGCCAGCGCTGGTTCAAAATTGCCCTTGCGCCGTTCCAGAGTGGCGCGCGCCAGCCAGCTGCGCGCCTGATCAGCCTGCCGGCCGGCTGCCTCCGCGGTTTGTTCCGCCTCCAGGTAAGTTGCCTCGGCGTCCTTCCAACTGCCGGTCAATTCAAGCACCCCGCCCAACCGCAGCAGCAGTTCTGGTTTTTCATGCGCTTCCATCAATGGCGCCGCATGGCGGTAATACTCTATGGCTGCTGCATTGGCAAACACAGCCTGGGCTGCCACTCCGGCCCGGTAAAAATATTCGCGCTGCTTGGCCTTGTTCTCGCTCAGACCAAAATGGTAAGCCAGCAAATCCAGATAACGGTCTATCTGGTCAGCATAAGTCTGTTCGATGTACCGCCCGGCCTGTTCGTGCAGCTGGCGGCGGGTGGAAAGCGCCAGGCTTTCATAGGCCACCTCGCGCGTCACAATATGCTTGAAAAGGTATTCGAGTTCCGGCGCAGGTTTGTCCAGCGGGGTGAAATCGAGCCCGCAAAGCTGATCCAGCTGTTCGCGCACCCGCTCTGGCGCCTTAAACTGCGGGTAAATGCCCCACAACCAGCTTGCCCTGAACACCCGGCCGATCACACTGGCCACTTTCAGGGTGATTTTGGCGTTTTCTTCCAGCCGGTCAATGCGGCTGATGATCAGACTGTTCAAGCTGTCGGGCAGTTCAAAATTCTCCAACGCCTCGGCGTCGGCCGGGTCAATCCCCCGGTCGCGAATCAGGTTAATCATTTCTTCAATATAAAATGGATTTCCCTGGGAACGCTGAACCAGCCGCTCAAACCATTTTTCAGAGATCTGCACCGCGTTTCCATACAAAAACTGCAATTTAAGTTGGATCAAAATCTGCATTTCCGGCGGGGTGAAATCCGTCAGGCGCATTTCATGGAAATGGGCAAAACGCGTGACCCGCGGGTGGATATGTTCACGTTCCGGCGGGCGGTACACCACCACCATCAGCACCGGCAGGTCCATGATGCTGCGGCCCACGGCCTCCAGCAGTTCATTGGAAACCGGGTCTATCCAATGGCAGTCTTCAAACACCAGCAGCGTGGGCTTTTTGAGTGCATGGGCGCGCACCACATCCACCACCAGAGCCTCCAGCGAAGCCTTGCGCAGGCGGGCATCCATCCCTGCCGTCCACTCGTTGTCTGCCACCGGCAGGTTCAGAGCCTGGCCCAGCAGGGGCAGGCGCGGCAGCACCTCGGGCGCCATGTGTTCCAGCCATTCGCGCACGCAGCGCACCTGCTGTTCAGGGGTTTCTGAAGGCTCCAGGCCAAACAGCCCACCCAACACATTCCGCCACACCAGGTAACTGGTGGTGGTGCCGTGCGACACGCACTCTCCGCCCAGGCCGCTCAGCCCGGCTTCCCATGCCAGCCTGATCACCTCTGCCGTCAGGCGCGATTTTCCCATACCCGCTTCTGCAGTGATGCCCAAAATTTGCCCCTGCCCGCCCTTCACCAGGTCCAGCAGGGTGCGCACGCGGGAAATCTCGGCTGTGCGTCCCACCATGGGCAGGGCATATTGCGGTTCCTGCAAATGCATGCTGGCCTGTTTTTTCAAGCCCAGCAGCGTATGCACCTGCACCGGTTCCTGCTTGCCCTTCACCGTCAGCTCCTGGCCGCTTTGCCAGGTGAACAATTGCGGCGCCAAGGCGTAAGTGTCCCCATCCACCAGAATCTGCCCCTCGCGGGCCGCCTGCATCAGGCGCGCTGCCAGGTTCACGTGATCTCCCATCACCGTGTATTCTTGCCGCGCCGCCGACCCCACCTGCCCGCAATAGACAAAACCGGTGCTGATGCCAATGCGCACCGGAATCCGCATCATCTGGCTTAACTCAAGGGCGCAGTTCAATGCCCTTTCCACATCATCTTCGTGGGCAATGGGAGCGCCAAACACCACCAGACATTTGCTGCCCTTGTCGCCCATTTCCACCTTGTTCAGGTAGCCGTCATAATGTTGAATGGTATAAAGAACCTGGCTCAGGTAATCCTGCAGTTTCGTCCCCACTTTCGGATCGCCATCATAATCAAACCCGCTGAACTGCATAAACAGGGTGGTCACTTTGCGATGTTCATTAATAAAATTGGCCAGATCCTGGCGCAGGCGGGCGGCAATGCTGGGATGAATGAAAGCCGCGATGGTTTCTGTGACCTGTAAGGAAAGTTCGGGCAGCGGAGCCAGGCCGGCCGGTTTGACCCGCCGTTTCAGTCCTTTCACCAGCCAGAAACCTTCAGCTGATTTTTCGGCAATGAGGTTGGGCAGTTGCCGGACCACACTCTCATGCGCCACCACCTGCCCCGGCCGGGCATGATGCTCCGCCGCCGCGCAATCATCCAGCGCGCCGCCAGCCAGGATATATTCCAACCGTTCCATCAGGTCGCCCACCGTGGTGCTCAGCACCCGGCCGTAAGCCAGCCCGGCCCGCATGGAAAGCCCAAACAACCCGGCGCTGGTGTTCAGCGCAGCATAGCGGCCCATGCGCGACTGCATTTCCAGGGCACATTGCAGCGCCTGGCGCATGGCCTGCTGCGGGCGTCCATGCGCCGGGAACAGCACCAGCATGGCATCGCCGCCAAATTTACCGATGACGCCGCCGTAGGATTGGATGAGCGTGATCATCGGCTCAAAGTAGCTGTTCAAAATGGCGGTCAGTTCCTCGGCTCCGGCTTTTTCAGTGGCTGCCAGCGCCTCGCTCATGCTGGTGAAACCGGTGATATCCACAAACAGAGTCACCGCCTGAAAGCGCTGCTCGCGCCCAACCGGGGTTTGTCCTGGGTGGCTGACCAGGTCATCCAACAGGATGTGCGGTATAAAAGAGGTCCAGATTGATGCAGACATGACACTTCCTTTCAGACTACGGATGGAAAATCAACGGCAGCAGCAGCCAGATCACCTCATACATGGCACTTGGACAGCCAAAATCCGTATCCGGGTCATTCGGAACAGGCGCAAAAGGTTCATTGCGGCCTTTCAATATTTCATTAACATCCATTTCGGGGGCATCGGTGAAGCCTGAGGTCAGGAAAAACTCCAGGCGGTAAGAGGCATCGGCGGCACCTTCCACTTCCACCTGATAAACACCTCCAGTGATGGTTGTGAAAAGCACATTCTCCACCATGTCGGTGTTTTCGCTGAATCCCACCCGGATATCAGCGGGATCGAACACATACAGGTCCGCATCGCCTTTTACCGAGGTCAGACGGGCCAGAATCTGTACGCCAGGCGGCAGCGCCAGGCGGTAAAAATCCACGCTGCCCGCCAGAATTTCTGTGCTGAAGCTGAGCGGCGTCAGCAGGTTGATCATCCGGGTCATCGAATGCGGGGATATATTGCCTGAACGGTCAGCCGCCCAGACCTGCAGGTAATGTACGCCCACATAAGGAGTAAGCTGCCAGGGATAAGCGCTGCTGCTCGTCTCGTAAGGCAGCCAGGGCGAGAACTTCACCGCCTGCCAGTTGCGCACTGTCGGATCATAGATATATTCCACATACAGCAGGCGGGTCACCGCCACATTATCGGTCGCCACCGTATCCAAAGTCACCTGGCGGCGGCGGGTGTTCTGGTCGCCGCTGTTCACCAGCAGGCTCACCACCACTGGCGGCTGCTGATCAGGCAGGTCGGGCAGCACCACCACGCTGCGGCTGACCACATTGTTATCCGGGTTGAACTCGGCCACGCCTGAATGGATCACCGCATAAAGATATTGCCGTCCGGCCTTCGTCGGGACAAATCCTGTGGTGGCGGTAGCCACGCTGATCGCACCAGGAAATGCGGCAATGGTGCCTGTGCCCAGCTGATTTGCAGGACTGACGCCATCCATATAGAACGCCACGCTGACCGGAATGACATCTCCGCCGCACAGACGGCGCACCCGCAGGGTGGCCGTGGCCGGCTGCCCCTGGCGAATAAACACCGGATCCAGCCACAAATCCTCGTTCAGAGCGGTGAATTCCTGGCATTGATTCGGATTCAAGGCTGTGTATGCGGCATTCAGGCTGTCACCGTCGCCCGGGTTGTTATAAACTGTCACATCATACGTTCCCGCGGCAATGCCGGCAGGGATAACCCCGGTCAACGTTTCATTATCGATAAAAGCCATCCGGTTCACCAGCACCTCTTCTGTTCCCTGGCGCAGGGTCGCGGTGGCACTGCGAGCAAAATTGCTGCCCTTCAGGCGCACGGTCATCGGACGGCTGTTGGGCCCTTCAGCCGGGATAACACTGACCAGCGTGGGCGGCAGGGGTTCCATGATGTTCAACCCCGCCACGAGCGCGCCCGATTTTCCATTCGGGTTGGTCACTTTCACGTCATAGACCCCGGCCGGCAGTCCAGCTGTCAGGCTGAACACCAGCGTGGTGGAGGAATACGTCGTTGGGGTAAAGGTCAGAGTTGCTGGCCCTGAAATGGAAATTTGCGGAGTTGCCTGAAAATACTGGCCTGTAATGGTCACCAGCACCGTTCCGGTGTTATAAACCTGATCCGGCGCGACGCTCTCCAGCATCGGATCACGCGGGGTGGCGGCCGGCATCACCCGCACCTCATAGGCGGCGCGGTTATTGGCCGGGTTGGTGTCTTCAAGGCTGGAGGTGACGGTGGCCTCATTGGTGTACGTGCCCTGAAGCAACGGCGTCACCCGAATGTTGACCGTGGCTGCGCCCCCTGCCGGGATGCCGCCCAGGTTGCAGGTCACTTTTTTCAACGATTCCGTGCAAATGGGGCCGGGCGGCGTCACATCCAAAAACGACACGGCTGCCGGCAGGTTATCCACCAGCGCCACATCCGTGGCCTCTATGCCGCCGCGGTTGTTCACCTTGAGTGTATAGGTCAGGGTTTCTCCTGCCACCACCGGGTCTGGACGGGCTTCCATCGAAACCGCCAGGTCCGTTGAATTGGCGTTAATCATCACCTGATGGTCAATGCCGTTGAGGGTGGTGTAAGCATCCAGGTCGCCGTCACCGTCCAGGTCGCCCAGCGCCAGGCCGTTCACCGCCAGCGCCCCGGTGAGGTCTCTGGCCGAAAACTTCATATTCCCGTTGTTGATCCAGGTTTCCATGCCGGGGCCAGGAGCAACTGTCATCACATCCAGGTCGCCGTCGCCGTCCAGATCGCCCAGGGCAATCTTTTTATCGGCTGCGCCTGTGCTGATTTTCGGCCCCGGGTAGAATCCGCCCCAATGATCATTCAACCAGATTTCATCGGGCTTGTCTTCATAGGTGATGTATATATCCAGCCAGCCGTCGCCGTTAAGGTCGCCCAGCTTCAAATCGGTGGTCTTTCCCTGGCCCAGGTAAGCGGCCGAAGTGACAAAAAGCATTGAGCCGTCGTTGAGCATAATCTGGTTCAGGTTATTGTAAATGCCAGCCACCACATCCAGGTCGCCGTCGTTATCAATATCGCCTGCGCCAACCCCTCTCACCACCATGCCGCTCATCAGGTCGGCATAGGGATTAAACCCGCCCAGTCCGGTTTGATTGTTATACACCCTCACGCCGTTATCCGTGGCCACCAGCGCATCCAGCCGGCCCTCATTGGACATATCTGCCAGCACCACGTCATAATTCATCCAGCCGTCCATGCCAATTTGAGGTTTGGCCGTCCAGCCGGTGGCCTTGTCATACAGCCAAACCTTGTCATACGCCCCGTTGCTGCCGAAGAAGGCATCCAGGTCGCCATCGCGGTCCAGATCCCCCAGGGCCACGGCTGTGCAGGTGGCTGCGCCAGCAATGGTGGTGGTGGCCGCTTTCAAATCGGTGAAATTGCCCAGACCATCGTTCATCAACACCACGCTGTCGGTACCGTAATTGGCAATCACGGCGTCCAGGTCGCCGTCACCGTCAATATCCCCCAGGGCCGCTTCATAGCTTCCTGCCGTGTTGGTGGAAACATGCCGGCTGAAGGTGCCGCTGCCGCCAGCAGCTGCTGCCGTGAAATTCCAGCTCATATACTTCATGATGGTCGTGGTATACGTCGTGGAGCCGTCGCCCACCTGAAGGTTGCCCGCCAGCAGCACCTGAACCGTTTCACCTGGCAGGAAAGCCGGCGTGGGATCCACATACATCATGGAAGAGAGCGTGGCGTCCACCGTCATTGTCACCGGCATCAATCCATGGTAAGAACCATACACCAGAAAAGTGTCTGTGGCCAGTGAAGGCTGGTAAACCGGTCCCGTGAACTGGTATTTGAGGGCGGCCGTATTGGGCACCGCAGCATCGTGCCGCGCCGGCGAACTCCAGGCCGCCGCCGCATGGAACTCATCCGCGCCGATGTCAGGAAAAACCGCATCGCGCGGTTCGCCGTCAAAATCCTGCGATACGCCGATGACGATACCCTTTTGAATCGCCGGACTGTTCCAGCGAATGCGGTAATTCAGGCGCGTTGGATCCATGAATTCCGGCACGCCGGCGTAGGAATCAGTCACGGAATATAAACCTGTGCCGGTCACCGTGTAACTGCCGCCCCAGGCGCCCGTTCCCCAGAAGGAATGGTTGACATAGGCGTAACTATCGGTGAGCACCTCCACACCAATGGTCTGTGAGGCAAACAGGTTGCTTCTTAATTCCACCGTGCTGGTAGGGCCATCCGTTTCCGTTCTGATATAAACGCCCTGCCCGCCCCCGCCGGTGTTGTTGACAAGGGTGTTGTAATAAGCGGTCACGTCGCTGCCATTGATAAACAGGCCGCTGCCTGCATTGCCAGCCTGATTATGGACGATTATTGAGTTATTCATCTGGCTTGCCGTGGCGCCTTCCCAGGCCAGGCCGCCGCCCGTATCCGCCTGGTTCTGCGAAATGAAATTCCGTTCCAGTGAGAAATTATTGGTATTGGTGGAATACCCGCCGCCGCCGCTTCCTCCGGCAGTATTGAAGCGGATTTCCACCTGGCTCACGCTGGGCGTGTTGTTGGAAAAATAAAAACCTCCTCCTGAGCCTGAAACTGCCCGGTTTGAGAGCAGTTTGCTGTTGTTGATGTAGGGACTGCTCAATTCAGCATAGACGCCGCCGCCATTGACGGCTGCCTGGTTATCTTCAATGGTGGAATAATAGATGCTGGCAGCAGCACCGATGAGGTAAAAACCGCCTCCGCTTTCGCTGGCTGTGTTGGAGATGACGGTGCCGTTTTTGAACAGAAAACTGTTGGCTTCGCCGTAAAAGCCGCCGCCGATTTTAGCGGAATTATTGGCCAGCTTGTTGCGGTAATAGCTCGAGTTATCATTGGTGTAGATGCCGCCGCCATATAAGTCAGCCGAATTGCGAATAATGGTGTTCTCATCCACATGCGCATTGGAGTTGTCCAGATAAATGCCCCCACCGTGCCCGCCAGACACGCTTGAAACCGAGAAATTGTCCTGGATCAGGTTGCGCGCCAGCGTGCCGGGACTGTTTTTCATATAAACCCCGCCGCCGCCGCGGGCGCTGCTGTTTTGGATCACATTGTATTGCAGGGTGGCAGTGGCATTGTATTGATAAACCGCCCCGCCTGGCTCCATGGACGGGCTGCTGCCGCCCTGGCCGTTGGAATATCCCTGGGTCATGATAAAGCCTTCCACCGTGATGGTGGAAGCATTAAAAATCACCAGCACCCGGCCGTCGCTGTTGGCGTCCAAAATGGTCCGGTTGGCATCGGGGTTGAAAGTATCCCAATCGGAAGGGGTATAGCCGCCGCGAATGGTCAGATTATTTTTACCGCTGATCAGCACGGTCTGGGTGATGCTGGTTCCCCCCATGTAGCCGGACGGTGCAGCCTGGGTAAAAACGCCAGCATAGGTTCCCGCAGCCACTTTGATCACGTCGCCTTCCCCCGCCACATCCACCGCGTGCTGCACGCTGGCGCACGGCAGGACGGCATTCACGCAGGTATTGGACAAATCATGCCCGTCCGTAGTGACATAACGGATGGTTGCCAGCTCAGCTGCCTGAACGCCCCCTGGACTGCCCAGCCAGGTGATGATTAAAGCCGCCAGAACAAGCAGCCCCAGGCTGCCCCCCATCAGCGAAAAAATGGCGTGCCGGTGTGCAGACATGGTTCCTCCTGTAAATGACCAAATAATCGAGACAGGCATCTTATAGGATGGATGGGTCCAATTATGAAATTATTGTAGCATATTCAACGAATTGGATTCAATCCAAACCGATCAGAAATGACCCAGAAAAAAAGCCCCGCCGCAAATGCATCCATGCAGCGGGGCAGGGTCTATCGGGGCTGCCTACGGATGGATGACCGCTGGCAGGAAAATGATGTAACCCGCGAGCGGCATGACCAGCACGGTCACCTGGGCTGTATCGGTGGCAAATCCATCGCTGATGGTGTAAGTGAAAGTGTCGGTGCCAAAAAACGTGCTGTTGACGGTGTAATTGATATACATCTGGCTCAAAGCCGTGGGGACATGGGCATCCGCTGGCCCGGCGGCTATCGTCGCCGTCCCGTGGACTGGCTGGGTCAGTGCAGTAATGGACAGGGGGTCGCCGTCGGCGTCGGTGTCGTTGGCCAGAACATCAATGAATGTGTAAACGGTACCCGTATCTCCTCCAACCTTATTTGTATCCGGTTTGGGAGGTTCGCCGCCCAAAGTGGCCTCATCATCCACCGCTACAGGAGGCGTGTTGGCGTTGCGAATGGTGACATCCACCTTGGCTGATCCTGTATGTCCGGTGCCATCTGAAACAGCATAGGTAATACGGTCAGTTCCAATATAATCGGCGGCAGGCGTGTAAAGAATCTGGGTGCCTGAAATGACCGCTGTGCCGAATTTGGCTTCACCTACGGATGTAATCGTCAAAGTGTCGCCGTCCGCATCCGAGTCGTTGGCCAGCACCGGAATGGAAATCGCCACATTCTGCTGGGTGCCTGCCGTGTCATCCACCACATCCGGCGCATTGTTATGCAGCACCGTGATGGAAAAGGCCTGCTCAGAGCTGACATCAGACCCGCCGTTGGCTGTGCCGCCGTTATCCTTCAAATAGGTGTGAACGGTGCAGGTGCCATTCTGCTCACCGCCGGGCGTGAAGGTCAGGTTGCCGCTGACAGGATCAATGCTGACATTTAGGCAGTAATTTACATTTGTAATATAACTGTAAAGGAACTGCAATGTCTGCCCTGACTCATTGGCTGGACCAGAGGAGATATGGGTGGCCCAGCCGGGGATGGTCACCGTGGTGGTGCTGGTGCGGTCGATGGTCACATCTGCGCCCTTGGTGAACGAAGGCGCATCATTGACGGCTGACAGGCTGAGATAAACCGTTGCCGGGTCCGAATAGAAGCTGCCGTTGTAAGCCCGGTAGGTGAAGGTCACCGCGCCAAAGTAATTGCTGGCAGGGGTGTAGGTAAACGAGCCGTTGCTGTTCAGCACCACGCTGCCAGTGGCTGGCGCGCTCACCAGCGAAGCCGTCAGCGTGCCCACGCCGCTTTCGTTAACATCATTGGCCAGCACGCCCGGCGCCGCCACCGTCATCACCTGGTCTTCCCGCCCGGCGGCTGGCGTATCAGCCACCGCCAACGGGTTTTGGTTGATATTGTAGTAGAGGAAGATCTTACCGCCATCCTCACCAGCGGTATCCATGCGCGGCGCGCCCACCAGGATATCCGCCGCGCCGTTGCCGTTCGCATCGCCCACTCCCACCGAGGCCTTGCCAAAGTCATCCGAAGCCTCTGTTCCCACAGCCGACCAATCTGCATTGCTGGTGGAAACAGGGCAGGTTCCGTGGCACGAAAGGGAGGTGCTGTCGGTGAGGAAGACAAAAACCTTGCCCGTGTCAGAGCTCCCATAGAGATGTGAGCCGATCAGGACATCATCCCGGCCGTCCTGGTTGATATCCCCGGCGCTGCTCACCGAATAGCCCAGTTGAGCATTGGCTTCATCGCCCACCGCCGTCCAGGAGGCGGCTGTGTTGGCGTCTGTCCAGGCTCCCGGTGCGCCCGAGCCTGTAAACCCGCTGCCATTTGCGGCGCCGGTAAACACGTACACTTTGCCTGCATCACTGGCGCCATAGACCGGGGCTGAAGTGATCAAATCGCCCCAGCCGTTGCCGTCCACATCGCCGGCCGGGTTCAGCCGCCAGCCCAGGTGCGCTGCAGCTTCGTTGCTTTCCACTTTCCAGTTGGCATTATCTACCGTGCCGTCGCCGCTCAACGGCGAATACCAGCCAAACACCGCCCCCTCTTCCGCTTGCCCGTTGGAGTAGTATGGCGCCGAGGCGAACACATCCGCTCCCCCGCCGCTTTTCACATCCAGCACCGCCACATGGTAGCCGATGCGGTCATTGGTATTTGTGCCGTAGGCCTTCCATTGCGCTGACCGGGGCTCCGAGGGGATATAACCGTAGTTAAGCCCGCTGCTTGAGCCATACCACACAAACACCCCGCCCACATCCACCACACCGTAATTATCGATGTAAGGAATGCCCACCACCAGGTCACTGTATCCATCATTGTTCACATCACCGCCGGCAATATGGCTCAGATAAGCGTAGCTCTGCTGTCCATCCAGGTGCCAGTCGGCTGTGCTCACTGTGGTGCTCACCGAGCAGGTGGCATAGCCGCAGTCCATATCGGCTCCCCCATGCCACACATACACCGTCCCCTCATCCGTCTCGCCGCCGTATTCATAAAACGGCGCTGAAATGGCAATATCATCGTAGCCGTCGCCGTTCACATCCCCGATCCCCGCCAGGTTGGTGCCCAGCTTGCTGGTGGCAGCGCTGGTATCCACAAACCAGCCCAGGCGCGGCCCGCTGGCCGACCCATAATACAGATACGCCCGCCCGGTGTCTGTGGCCGCGCCGTCATACCCCGGCGCCCCCACCAGAAAATCGGCATAGCCGTCGTTGTTCACATCCCCCGCCGGCGCCACCGCCGCGCCAAAATTGGCCTCCGGCGCATTGCTCTGCGTGGTCCAGCCGGCCGTGCCCGGCAGGTTGCCAACGGCATTACGCCCGCTGGCTGCGGGCTGGAATGAGGCTGCCTGCGCGGCATGCTGCGGGATGCCCAACAGCAGGGCAAAAATCATCACCAGGCAAAAAATACGATCGATGGATTTGGACATAAAAACCTCTCACTTTCAGATTTCCCCCATCATACCCGCAGCGAGATTATTTGTCCTCTATCTTAAGATAGGTTTTGCGTTTGTTTTTCCCTATCCCCCGGCCGTCTCATCCGCGGTCAATCCTGAATCAGCCCCAATTCCCGCCCGCAGGCCACTGCCTGGGTGCGGCTCTGTGCGTTGAGTTTGCCGTAAAGATTGTGCACATGGAACTTGACTGTCCCCACGCTGATGACCAGTTTTTCCGCGATTTGCTGGTTGGTCAGGCCGGCAGCCAGCAGGCGCAGAATTTCCACCTCCTGGCGCGTCAACGGATCAGCCAGGGCAGCCGGCGCTTTGGCCGGAGCAGAAGTTTTGGCCAGTTCTGCGCTCAAAGCCAAAATTTCGCGGTGAGCAGTCACATTTTCCAGGTACAGGCGGTGCAGGCGTTCATCCTGAATATGCGCCGCCGAAGCCAGCAGCTGAGAACGGGCTTTCTCCAGAATTACGCCTGCGCGCGCATCCTTTCCAGCCAGCAAAACCTGCGCCATTTTCAGCAGCAATGTCAAATCGCGCACCTTGTCCAGAGTCCGTTCCACCGGCGGTTTGAAGACGGGTTCAAGCCCGGCCGCTGCCCGCGCCGGGTCGCCTGCGGCCAGCCGCGCCGCTGCCAGGCCAATATAGCCTTCCAGAGCCATGTCTGGCTGTTCGAGGGTCATGGCCAGGTCCAATCCCTGCTGGTAATGTTCCTTTGACCGATCAGGCTGCCCCTGCAGCAGAAAGGTCATGCCCAGCTTCATATGGGCATACATCCCACCCAGCCGGTCCTGGTCCTGCTCCACCAAATGCAGCAGGCGTTCGCCATAGGTCTGCGCCGCGGCCAGGTCGCCAATGGTATTATTGAAGTCGCTTAAGTTGCACAAAGCCATGCTCACCCCGCGCCGGAAGTTGATCTCGGTGAAAAGCTGCAGAGCCTGGTCGTAATCTTTGCGCGCGGCAGCGTAATCACCCAGGCGCTGCAGTACCGTGCCGCGGTTATTCAGCGACATGGCTTCAAGGCGCAGGTTGCCCAAAAGACGGGCATTTTTAAGGACACCTGTGAAGTGTTCCAGGGCTTCTTCAATCAGGCCCTGACGGTCGCACAAGGCCGCCTGCTGGTTGAGAGCCTGGTTTTCCCTCTGGATATCGCCCAGCTCACGGGCAATTTTTAACGAGAATTCATTGGCGGTCATGGCTTCAGCCAGCATGCCGCGGTTTTCTTTAATGACACCCAGCAGAAAGAGGATATATCCCTCGGCGCGCACGTCCTGCAACCGGCGGCTGATGGCCAGCGCGTTCTCATGAATGTCCTCAGCCTTTGAAAACGCGCTTTGCAGCCAGTGATGGTAGCCCAGCGAAGTCAGCACATCCATTTCAAGGCCTGGCAGATTGGCCGACCGGGCCAGGGACAGAGCATCTTCCATCATTTGTAAACCCTCATCCAGTTTGCCGCTGCGCGTCATCACCACCCCCAGGGTGTGCCAGTAAAGCACCGTCTCAGCCGGTTCGGCCAGATTCAGAATCGCGGTGCGGTGTTCCTCCAGCAAAACCTTTGACTCAGGGTAACGCCCCTGCCCATTGAGAAATACAGCGGCGCGGTTCAGCAGCCGGGCCGCCAGCCGGCCGGCTGCTGCGGTGGAAAGCTGCGTCAGCTCGCCGGCTGAACGGGTAAACAGCTCTCCCCCCTCCTGAAAACGGCTGCGGCAGTGGTAAAAGAGGAATAATCCTTCCAGAGCGCCATCCAGCTGGGGGGTCTCGCCATTTTCCAGCGCCCAATCCCAGGCCTGGCGGATATCATTAAAAGCCTCGCTCAATTCATGCAGGGCAGGTTTCATTTTCGGGCCGCGCAGCGCTGCCCGGTGTTTTTCCACCATCTCCAGAAAATGACGGCTGTGGCGCTGGCGGGTTTCAAATCCTTCTTTTGGATTCTCCTCCAGGCGTTCGTTGGCAAAACGCCGCAGCAGCGGGTGACTCTCATAATGAGCGCTTTCGCCATCCCAGGCCAGCAGCGATTTATCCACCAAGGCCACCAGCTCAGTCTGGCTCACCTCTGCCACCTCGCGGGCGGCGGCCACATCAAAGCGGCCGGCAAATACCGAAAGCCGGCGCAGGGTTCGCTGTTCTCCGGGCAGCAGCATGCCCCAGGAATGTTCCAGCAGGGCGCGCATCGAACGGCGGTGCCGGGGCTGATCCTGCCAGCCGGCGGCCAGAAAATCCAGATCGTGTTCAATTTGCGCAGCGATCTGCCCGCAGTCCATGCCGCGCGCCCAGGTGCCGGCCAGTTCCAGCGCCAGCGGCATGCCTTCCACGAGCTGGCAAATGCGCTGCACAGCCGGGCTGTTTTCAAGGGTCAGGGTAAAATCGGGCCGGGCACGGCGCGCATTCTGGATGAAAAGCTGCCCTGCGCCAGATGCGGCGATGCTTTCAGGGTCCGCCTGCGCCGGCAGGTCCAGCCCCGTCAGGCTGAACACACATTCACCGTAAAGGTTCAGCCGCTGGCGTGAGGTGATCAGTGCGGTCACCTGCGGGGCGGCCTGCAGCAGGCCGGTCAACAGTCCCGCCACGGGCGCCAGCTGCTCAAAATTATCCAGAATCAGAAGCAGCTGCTTGCTGCGCAGCGCATTGGCCAGCAGTTTTTGCGGTTCCATGTTGCTGGAAGGCAACTGCAGGGCCTCGCTGACGGCGTACAGGAACAAATCGGGCGAAGTCACCCCCATCAACGGCACCAGCCACACCCCATCGGCATAACCTGGCATCGCCTGCCAGCCCGCCTGCACCGCCAGGCGGGTTTTTCCCGATCCACCCGGCCCCACCACCGTGACCAACCTCTCCTGATGGAGCAGGTTTTGCAGGTTGCCCAGCTCCTCCCGCCGCCCCACAAACCGGGTGATCGGCGCCGGCAGGTTATGCAGCACCTTTTCATGATCCAGCAGCAGTTCAGCCGGTGCAGGCGCTGGCGGTTCCAGGTTAATTCCGGTCCTGAGGGAAGGTTTTTCAGCCATATCATGAATTATAGCATGAACTTTTCAGGCCTCTGAGCCCACGCAGAAGACTGATAAATTATTTCCCCGGCGGTTTTGCAATTAACCGTGGCCTTTCTGAATATGAAAAAGAGCGCTTTTCAGCGCTCCTGTTTCAATTCCGGGTCAATTTAATCTCAAGAAGGGTATATTTTTGCCGCTGCAGCTTTGACATGATTTCAAACAGAAACTTCATCAGGCCGTATTTCTTGTTCAACAGGGCATTCACCCTTCGGTCGGTTTCTGCGTCCAGCTGTTCGCGCGCTTCGCCGGGCTGCCAGTCTCCCAACAGCTTGCCATCCACTTTGCACGGCGCCACATTGACCCGGCTGGTGCGGCGCACCCGCTTCACCTTGCCTGAATTGGCCACGGTGCGCACATATAATGTTCCGCCGTCCTCGACAAACCACACGGGGGTGCGCAGCCCTTCGCCAGTTTTGCGAAAGGTCTCCAGATTAAGGTAACTTTGCTTTTCAAATGCCTGCAATCCGCTCATCACTGCCTCCATAAAAATAAACTATCATATTTTTATGGTATTGCAGATCCATTTGAAATCCATCAGAATCAGCCGGTTCATTTCCACTCATGGCCCTTCAAGCCGGTCAAACGGTCCATTTAGCGGTTCAATCCTGTGCACAGAATCTCGTCCAGCTTTCCGGCAATTTCTGCGCTGAAAGCCTGACCTTCCTCTTGCATGGCGCGCATCACCCGGCAGCCCTGGCTGCGGTTGTGCTGTGAAGAAGCCAGGCGTGTGGCAATCTGCTGGAAACGATCCACCTCTCCGGCTGACGCGGCTGCCTGCAAAAACGGCATCCATTCCACTTCATCCACTGGCCGCAGCTCCAGCTGTTCCACTTCCTGCTCCAGCTGCATCGCCGTCAGCCAGTCACCGGTTTGCACGGCCAGTTCTGCCTTTTCAAAATAATAACACCAGCCATGCTCCGGTTCCGGGCCTAAAACCGCTGGAACAGGGTGCGACGGAGCGTCCGCTCGTATCCGTTCCGGGTGTGAATAGACTCCGCTGAGAATGATCGCATCGCGTTCTCCGTAAGCCGTCCACGGCCACCGGGAATCCAGCACATGCACGCAGGAGTTTTCACCCCGCTGGCTGATCACCAGCATCTGGCTATAATCCACAATGCCATTATGCGTCCGGTAACCGCGCTCTTCTCGCCCGCCCAGCAAAACATCATTTCCCGTCCAGGGCATTTGCACCAATGAGAAAAGCGGGTGGCGGACCGGAATTTCCAGGGTCGTCTCCGGAAAATAGATAAAATTGGCCGGGCCCGCCACGGCATCGCCATCTTCACCGTAATTAATCTCCGGATAGCTGACCAGCAGGGTGGTTTCAGGCTGGATATCCGGCGCCCGCCAGGCCATTTGCTGCCAGAAGGCGGCGATGGTTTTTTCCTCATGGATCACCTGGCTGGAATAACCCGCCTGGGTGATGCCGGCCAGAAAAACCAGCAAAGCGCTTACGCCTATACGCAGCCATTTGCCCTTCAGGCTGAAAATCAGGGCTGTGATGAATACGACCGCCGCCAGTGATGACGGCAGGGCATAATGCGAGAAAGCCTCAAAAGCCACCTTCCGGTTTGCCATCACCACGGGAATCACGCCGGCGGTCACCCCCAGGCCGCCCGCCAGCACAGCCCAACCCTGCCAGTCTGCACCGGCTGATTCAGGTTGAGGACCACTTTCTTTTCTTCGTTCAAAAATCCACAAGCCGGCGGCAACCAGGGCCGCCGCGGCGCCCACGCCCACCAGGGCGGCGGCCAGTTGGCGCGGCGGGAGGCCAAAAAACTCACGAAAATAGGGCCCGCCCCACACCTCCACCGCCGCATTGAACACGCTCAACAAAAAAGCGGATATCCACGCAAAACCGCGGCTGAGGGGTGCCTGTGCCAACAAACCCACCTGCAGGGCCACATCCGTATCGGCGCGGGTGTTGGTGAATAAAACCTGCCGCCAGAACAGGTATCCGCCGGCAATCAGCAGCGCCGGCGCCCAGGCCCTCAGCACCCTGCCCGCCTGCCCGATCCATTTCTTTTCTGTTCCGGGCTGCCAGACCGCCAGCCCCACGCACAGCAGCCGGAAAGCC
Source organism: Chloroflexota bacterium (assembly GCA_029561345.1). GTDB lineage: Bacteria > Chloroflexota > Anaerolineae > Anaerolineales > Anaerolineaceae > JAKQJC01. The sequence goes on from JAKQJC010000057.1 coordinate 32,253, forward strand.
TCCATGCCAATGGCAAAATCCACCAGCGCCAGGTAGGCCCACCCGCTGATCACCGCCCCGGCCCACCACAGTGCCTTCTGCCATAGTGAGGCCGTCTTCACGGCTTTCACCGTCAGCGCCGTCGAAAGCACCTGCAAACACAGACTGGCAATTTGGGGCTGGTTTTCAAACCCCTCCATCCACTTGAAATATCCCGGATAAAGGGTGAAGAGCACCGTCATCAAAAACGTGGCGGCGCGCTGCCGCGGCCAGAGCTGGCGAAACAGCCACAGGGCGGCAAACCCGGCCAGCAGCCGCCAGGCAAAGCTGGTCAGGTGGTAAGGCCGGGGTTCGGTGCCAAAAAGCTGGTAATAGGCCTCAAAAAAGGGGCCGCGCGCCGGCCGGTCAATGCTGAACATGGCCTCGAAGGTGCCTGGGCCGCCAATCGAACGGTCCAGCGTGTAATACCAATCGTCGCGGTAAATGGTCGCCTGGCTCAGGTTGGGTAAGTAGGTGATGCTGGCTGTGACGATGATCAGCGCCAGCTCTAAAACCAGCAGCCAGCGTGAAAAAGGCAAGAGATTGAAGGATTTATTTTTCATAATTGATTCCCATTGGATGGTAACGGCTCCATTTTATCACACCTGCGACTTGCTTAATCTCATGAAAGATGCTATTCTCAATTAACCACATTGAAAGGAGGCTTGATCCATGGGTAAAGACAAGGATAAGGGTAAAGACAAAGATAAAGAAAAGAAAAAGAAGAAAAAAGACAAAAAGGACTGACAAGTCATTGGCAACCCTGCCCTCATTGTACCGATAAGAGGCCTCAAGAAAATGAAGTGATCTTGGAGCCTCTTGCTTTTTTTCCACCTTCCAGGAAGGAGAAGCCATGCAAATTGACTTGAAGGGGCGGCTTGCCGTTGTCACAGGCGGTTCAGGCCAGCTCGGCCGCACCATTTGCCGCACCCTGGCGGAATGCGGCGCGGATGTGGCCGTGCATTATCATCAAAACCAGGCCAGCGCTGAAAAAATCTGCGCCGAAATTGAAGCCACCGGCCGCCGCGCCAGGCCGTTTCAGGCGGATATCACCGATGAAACTTCCATTAAAGACATGCAAAAGCGCATTGAAAAAGAACTGGGACAGCCCGGCATCATTGTCAACAATGCCGTCATCCAATATAAATGGGTGCCCGTGCTGGAACAAAGCCTGGCCGATTATGAAAGCCAGTTCCGTTCCTGCGTGATGCACAATGTCATGATGATCCAGGCTTTTGTCCCGGCCATGATCAAAAGAAAATTTGGCCGCGTCATCGCCATCAACACCGAATGCGCCATGCAAAACTTCCCCACCCAATCGGCCTATGTGGCGGGCAAGCGCGGCATGGATGGCGTTTTGCGTGTGCTGGCCCGTGAGGTCGGCCCGCATCAGATCACCGTCAACCAGGTGGCGCCCGGCTGGATGGTCAGTGAAAATGTGTTTGACGGCAATAGCGCCGGCCAGCGCCGCTACCGCGAATCCGTACCCCTGCGCCGTCGCGGCGATGACCAGGATGTGGCCAATCTGGTGGCTTTCCTGGCCTCCGACCTGGCCGATTTTATTTCTGGTCAGTATATCTCCGTCTCCGGCGGCAATGTGATGCCCACCATCTGAGCCATCCTGCAACTATGGTAAAATTTTAACGTGTGGGCCTCCTATCTCTGGTGGTTTATCTTTATCGCCGGAACCCTGCTTCCCCTGGGCATGATCGCCTGGCTTTTCCGCCGCGGCTACCGTGAGCGGCAAATTTTTGCTGTTTTCTTCACCCTGTCTGTTCTTTGGTTGGCCGGCTGGGTCCTCAGTTACACCGCCTGGCACGGCCTGGTCAGCGCGGCCCTGGGTTTGGCCTTCATCCTGGCCGTGATTCTGCTGGCCCGCCAGATCAAGGTGTCGCGCACCAACCAGGCCGAAATCCAGCGCCTCAAAAACCTCACCGAGGTGCGCTCCGACCAGGTGGCCGCCCTCAGCCATGAAATTCGCACCCCCCTCGCCATGATCAAGGGCGCTTCCGACCTGCTGCTGGAGGGCAATCCGGGGCCGCTCACCCCGCAGCAGCTCATTTTTGTTAAGACCATCAGCCAGAACGGCGAGCACATGATTTCGCTGGCTGAAGACCTGCTGGTGCAGGCGCGTATTCAGGCCGGCCTTTTCAAATTGCACCTTGAACTGGTGGATTTAAAGGCCATCGTGCGTAAAGCAGTGGATCAGGCCCGCTTTCTGACCGAAGAGCGGCACCAGCACTATGTGATTGATTACCCCCAGGTGATTGAACGCACCTATGCCGATGGCAATCTGATCATGCAGGCTCTGAATAACCTGCTGATGAACGCCAGCCGCCACACCTCCCACTTTGGCCACATTTATATCTCTCTGACGGAAAATGACGACGGCCTGGTCATTTCCATCATGGATGACGGCGCTGGCATGTCGCCGGAAGAGCGGCAAAAATTGTTCAAGCGTTTCAGCAGCGGCCACCCACTCGGCGATGGCACCGGGTTGGGGCTGGTGATCACCAAGCAGATCATCGAACTGCACGGCGGCCAGATCATGGTGGATACCTCTCTGGGCCGCGGTACAACTGTTTTGTTTACTTTGCCACGTTGGAGGACGAACAATGAACAAACCGCGGGTATTGGTGGTGGATGATGAACCGCAAATGGTCGGCATTGTGGGTTATGCGCTCGAAACCCAGGGCTTTGAGGTGCTGACCGCTTATGACGGCGAGCAAGCCCTGCAAAAAATCAACAGCGAGCCCCTCGACCTGGTGCTGCTGGATGTGATGCTACCGCGCGTGGACGGTTTCGAAGTCTGCCGCATGGTGCGCCAGAACACCACCATCCCCGTCATCCTGCTCACCGCCCGCCGCGAAGACGATGATATCATTCACGGCCTGGAGCTGGGCGCCGATGATTACATGACCAAACCTTTCAATCCGCGCGAGCTGGCCCTGCGCGCCCAGGCGCTGCTGCGCCGCAGCGGCTGGGGAGAAATGCGCTCCACCGCCTCCAATGGGCGCCTCAAGGTGGATTTCAACACCCACCAGGCCACCCTCGACGGCCAGGTGCTGCACCTGACCCCCAATGAATTTGCCCTGCTTTCCTGCCTGGTGCGGCACACCGGGCGCGTGCTTTCATGGCAGGCTCTGCTCAAAACCGCCTGGGGCATCGAAGTCTGGGATGGCGGCAAGGAAATGGTCAAAACCGCCATCTACCGCCTGCGCCAGAAAATCGAAGACGAACCCGATAACCCCACCTGCATTCTCACCGTGCGCGGCGCCGGCTACACCATGCCGCGCCAGGAAAACACTGCTTTGTAACCAAACCGTTACCATGTGTGACCCTTGCGTGACCTAAAACCGCGCTGATTTTGTTATCCTGTACATATCCGTTCAAATTTCAAAGTCTATGGAGGAAAACATGTATCGTCGGATTTGGGTTCTGGTTCTCTGCGTCACCATCCTTTCCATCCTGGCGGCCTGCACCGCCCCTGTTCCCCCCACCACTGCCCCCACCCAGGCAGCCGCCCAGCCCACAGCTGCGCCTGCCGCTGGTTCTGGCAAACTGACTGTGCTCTGCACCCCTCAGGAAGATTGGTGCGTGGCCCTCACCAAAGCCTTCCAGGCCGAAACAGGCATTGAAACCAATTATGTACGCCTCTCCAGCGGCGAAGCGGTGGCCCGCCTGCGCGCTGGCAAAGACAACCCCGAATTTGATGTCTGGTTTGGCGGCCCCATGGATGGCTACGAAGTGGCCAAGGCCGAAGGTCTGGTGGAACCTTATGTTTCGCCGAATGCCGCTGTGATTAAAGACAGCATCAAAGATAAAGATGGTTATTGGACCGGCATCTATGTGGGCGCCTTCGGCTTCTGCTCCAACAAGGATGTTCTGGCTTCCCTCGGTCTCGATGTCCCCAATTCATGGGATGATCTGCTCGATCCCAAGCTCAAAGGCCAGATCGCCATGGCTCACCCCGCCACCTCTGGCACCGCCTTCACCGCCTTCTGGACCGTGGTGACCCTTAACGGCGGCGATATTGACAAGGCTTTTGAATACTTCAAGAAATTAAACAACAACATCCTGCAATACACCAAAACCGGCTCTGCCCCCGGCCCCATGGCTGGCCGCGGTGAAATTGCCATCGCCCTCATTTTCTCGCATGACTGCGTAAAATTCCAGAAGGAAGGCATGACCTCCCTGGTGACCAGCTTCCCCGCTGAAGGCACCGGTTACGAAGTTGGCGGTGTGGGCATCGTCAAAGGCGCCAAGAACATTGATGCGGCCAAGAAATGGGTTGACTGGGTGCTGACCGCCAAAGTGCAGGAAATTGCTGCCACGGTCAAATCCTTCCAGCTTCCCACCAATCCGGATGCTGCCGTTCCGCCCGAAGCTGTCAAGCTCGATACCCTCAAACTGGTCAACTATGACTTTGTGGCTTCAGCCGCTGCCAAGAAGGGCATCACCGAACGCTTTGACGCCGAAATTGCCCCGGCTCCCAAAGAGTAACTGTTTGATCTGCAAATAAACACAGCCCGGGGAGGCTGCCCCCCAACCAGATGGGCAGCCTCCCTTCTTATCAGAGAAAGGATGGTCAAACATGGCAACGATCTCTCTAAAACGCAGGTTGGGCGAATTTCGCCGCATTGGTTCCGATTGGACCCTCCTGGTCGGCCTGCTGGTGGTGGTGCTGTTTTTGGGCGTCGCCATCATCTACCCGCTCTCCAAAATGCTGGGCGTTTCATTCACCGCTGAATCTTTTGCTTATTATGTCCGCTATTTTTCTTCGCCGGTTTATCAGGGCATCATGTGGAACACCATCCAGCTTGGCCTGGTGGTGGGCCTGTTTGGCACTGCGCTTGGCTTTCTGTTTGCCTATGTGCAGGTGCGTGTGGATGTACCCTTCAAGAAATTCATGAACCTGATGGCCCTCATGCCCATCATCAGCCCGCCCTTTGCGGTGGCCACCGCCGCCATTGTCCTTTTCGGGCGCGGCGGGCTCATCACCTACCGCCTTTTTGGCATCCGCTACAACCTGTATGGGTTCACCGGCCTGACCATTGTGCTCACCCTGTCCCTCTTCACCGTGGCCTATATGAACCTTCAGGGCATGCTGCGCGCCCTCGACCCTTCTCTCGACGAAGCCGCCACCAACCTGGGCGCCTCCAAATGGCATGTCTTCCGCACCATCACCCTTCCCATGCTCATCCCTGGCATTGCCAGTTCATTCTTGCTCCTTTTTGTTGAAGCCATTGCCGATCTGGCCAATCCATTGGTGTTGGGCGGCGATTTCACTGTGCTCGCCTCGCGGGTTTATATCGCCATCTCGGGCGAATATGATATCTTTGCCGGATCCGTGCTGTCGGTGATCTTGCTGGTGCCTTCCCTGACGGTCTTCATTGTCCAGCGTTATTGGGTCAGCCGTAAATCGGTCATCTCCGTCACCGGCAAACCCGCTGGCAAACCCACCATGATCACCAACCCCATTGTGCGCTGGGGTCTGTTCGCCCTCACCATGTTCTTTTCCCTGCTCATCCTGCTCATTTACGGCACCGTGTTCGTTGGCGCTTTCACCGAGCTCTTTGGCATCAACTACACCCCCACCCTGCGCCATTTTGAGTTTGTCGTCCTGGGGCTGGGCTCACAGGCCATGATGGACACCACCAAAATGTCCCTCATTGCCACCCCCATTGCCGGCGTTTTGGGCATGCTCATCGCCTGGCTGGTAGTGCGCAAGCACTTCACCGGCCGCAGCCTCATTGATTTCATCTCCATGCTCGGCATTGCCCTGCCCGGCACCGTGCTCGGCATCGGCTATCTGCTGGCTTTCAACAAACCCGCTGATATTGGTTCCATCACCCTGCTGCCCCCGCTGGCCGGCGGCACCGCCATCGCCGGCGGCACCATCGCCCTCATTCTGGCTTATGTGGTGCGCAGTGTGCCAGCCGGGGTGCGCGCCGGGGTGGCCTCCCTCCAGCAAATTGACCCGTCCATTGAAGAGGCTTCCATCAGCCTGGGCGCCGATAATGCCACCACCTTCCGCAAAGTCACCCTGCCGCTCATCCGCCCGGCCTTCCTCACCGGCCTGGTGTACAGCTTCGCCCGCTCCATGACCTCGCTTTCGGCCGTCATCTTCCTTTCCACACCCTATGCCAAAATCATGACCGCCCAGATTTTGAACGAGGTGGATGCCGGGCGCTTCGGCAACGCCTTTGCCTATTGTGATATTCTGATCATCATGGTGTTGATTGTGATCGGAATATTGTATTTTGTCGTTGGCACCACCACCGGTGTTGAACGCGATTTTGGTGTTTCACTGTAGCAGGAGGCTTACCTCATGACCACCCAGACTTCACCTTCGGGTCATTTATTACTGAATTCCATCAGCAAAGTGTTTGAACAGGGCAGCAACCGTGTGCGTGCGGTTGATAACGTCTCGCTGGAAATTCACGGCGGCGAATTTATCACCCTGCTGGGCCCTTCCGGCTGCGGTAAAACCACCACCCTGCGTCTGATCGCCGGCTTCGAGCTTCCCAGCAGCGGTCAGCTTGTGCTGGATAAGCGGGATATTGCCAACCTGCCGCCCAACCAGCGCCCCATGGCCATGGTATTCCAGAGCTACGCACTTTTCCCGCACCTCAACGTGTTTGAAAATGTGGCCTACGGCCTGCATTTGAAAAAGATGAAGGATAACGAGATCCGCGAAGCCGTTGAAATTGTGCTCAATATGATGAACCTGACCGGCCTGGGCAAGCGCAGTCCCAGCCAGCTCTCTGGCGGACAGCAGCAGCGCGTGGCCCTGGCCCGCGCCATGGTGATGAAACCCAAAGTGCTGCTCTTTGACGAACCGCTCTCCAACCTTGATGCCAAGCTGCGCATTCAAATGCGCGTGGAAATCCGCCGCCTGCAGCAGCGCCTGGGCATCACCAGCATCTATGTCACCCACGACCAGGTGGAAGCCATGAGCCTTTCGGATCGCATTGTGGTGATGAACAAAGGCCGCATTGAACAGGTGGGCACACCGGTGGAAATCTTCCTGCGCCCGGCCTCTCTCTTTGTGGCCGATTTTATCGGGCGCGCCAACTTTATCGAAGTGACGGTGCTGGGCCGCCAGGGTGATTCCTGCGTGGTCAAAGCCTTTGGCGCTGATTTCAAAGTGCCGTGCAGCCCTATCATCGAGACTGGCAAACAAGCCTACCTGATGATCCGTCCCGAAATGATGAAACTCACTCCCCAAACGGGCAGCAAGGCTCAAATCCGCTCAACCATTTACCTTGGCTCTTCCGTTGAATATGAGGTGGATGACGGCGGCTCGATGTTAATGGCTGTTGATACCCAGCCGCATTTTGAGAATATCCTGAGCGAAGGCACCCCGGTGGCAGTCAGTTTCGATCCATCCACCAGTTATGTCTTGCCCTATGAGGAACGTCCCTCAAAATAATGACACGATTTAGCACAATCAGGCATTTATCAGACAACTGTTTTGCGGTATAATTCATCCCCGCGTTAAACTCACTCTGCGGGGAACCAGAGGTTTTTACCATGATTTCAGAAACAGATATTGCCATCCGCCTGGTTGTCGCGGCTTTGTTAGGCGCACTCATCGGCCTGGACCGCGAAAGGCAGAACCAGCCTGCCGGCCTGCGCACCCACATCATCCTGGTCACCGGGGCTGCCCTGGCCATGATCCTGTCTATTAACATGTCCATGCAGTTCAATCACATTGCGCCCAATGGCGATCCCTCCCGCCTGGCCGCCCAGGTGCTATCAGGCATTGGCTTCCTTGGCGCCGGCGCCATCATGCGCTACGGTCCCAACATCAAAGGCCTCACCACTGCCACCTCGCTGTGGACCATGGCCGTGGTGGGTCTGGCTGTTGGCGCGGGTTATATCTGGGTGGCTGTTGGCACATCGGCCTTTCTCTTCGCCGCCCTTTCAGTGCTGAGCAAAATTGAAAAAAACAAGCTCACCGTGAATGTGGTCCGGCAGCTTTCTCTCTCCTATGCGTTTCACCCTGGCATTGAAGAAAGTCTGCACACCATTCTGGCTGAACGCACCAAAAATTACACCATCACCCGCATGGAACGCAATGTGCATCAGAACCGCCTGCGCATCACCGTTATGATCCGCCTGAAAAGCACCGAAAACCTCACGCCTCTGGTGGACGAACTGGCCACCATGCCCGGCATTCGCGGCATTCGCGTGGAATAATCACCAGGTAAAAAAACAAAAAGGCCTTCTTGTTTTGAAGGCCTTTTTGTTTTGCGGCTGACGAGCAAGAAGATATGTGATATTCAAGGGGCAAAACAGGAAGATCATTTGATGACCAGTGAGTATAATCAAGTTAATCGCGTCATTTTTTGGAAGGAGAGTAAAATGGACGTTCCCACTTATACCAATTACCATTTGGTGAAAAGCGAAGACCTGAACCATCACGGCACACTTTACGCCGGCCGCACAGCCGAATGGTTTGTTGAGGCGGGCTTTATTGCCGCCGCCAGCCTGACCGAGCCCGAAAACATCGTCTGTCTCAAAATCCACGGCATGACCTTCACCCGCCCCATCCGGCGCGGCGATGTGGTGTGTTTTAAGAGCAAAATCGTCCTGGCCGGCAAAACCCGCCTGGTGGCTCATGTCAGCGTGGAAATCCGTAATGATGTTGCCGTCAGCGGCTTCATCACTTTCATTCATGTTGACCAGGATAATAAGCCATTCCCTCACGGCATCACCATCGTGCCAACCGATCCTGCTGATATTGAACTGGCCAGGCAGGCCCAGGAACTCAAATAGGTTTCCACCTGCCGCCGACTCCTCAAGTCCATTTGAGATGCCGGTGTTGTCGTAAGACATGGTTCGCTTGTGACACAGCCCGCCGTACAAGGTGTTATTCTACACTGGAAGCCCGCTGGAAATTAAGCTATCATACCGATAATCCCATCATTGCATCTTCTTTCATGTTATGACAGACTACACCAACTACCTATCTCCTTTTAGCTGGCGCTATGCCACCCCCGCCATGCGGCAATTGTGGAGCGAAAACCACAAGCGCCAGCTCTGGCGGCATATCTGGACAACCCTGGCCGATGTCCAATCGCGCCACGGCCTGGTCACATCTGCCCAGGTTGCCGATATCCGCGCCCACACCAACGATATCGACATCCCGCGCGCCCTCGAAATAGAGGAAGAAATTCGCCACGACCTGATGGCCGAATTAAAGACCTTTGCCGCCCAATGCCCTCTCGGTGGCGGCGCCCTGCACCTCGGCGCCACTTCCATGGATATTGAAGACAACGCCGATGCCCTGCGCTTGCGCGAGGCCCTCGACCTGGTTCTGGCCGACCTGCGCAGCCTGCTGCTGGCCTTTGCCGAGAAAATGGACGCCTACGCGGATACCCCCCTCATGGCCTTCACCCATCTGCAGCCGGCCGAGCCCTCCACCATCGGCTACCGCCTCACCCTCTATGCCCAGGACCTGCTGGAAGATTGGGAGCGCCTGAACGCCGAACGTCAGAAAGTGCGCGGCAAAGGCTTCAAAGGCGCCGTGGGCACCGCTGCCGCTTATATGGATCTGCTGGGTGATGAAACGTACCCAACCTTCGAAGACCAGATGAGCGCCGCCCTGGACCTGCCGTTTTATCCCGCCGCTTCGCAAACCTATCCGCGCAAGCAGGATTATTCTATTCTGGCGGCCCTGGCCGGGCTGGGCGCCTCGCTGCACAAATTTGCCTTTGACCTGCGCATTCTGCAAAGCCCGCCGGTGGGTGAATTTGCCGAACCCTTTGGCGCCAAACAGGTGGGGTCATCCGCCATGCCCTTCAAGCGCAACCCCATCAACGCCGAAAAGATCGATTCCCTGGCCCGTCTGCTGGCGCAATTCCCCCGCACCGCCTGGGATAACGCCGCCAATTCGCTGCTTGAACGCACCCTTGATGACAGCGCCAACCGCCGCACCCTGCTGCCCGAAGCCTTCCTGCTCTGCTCGGAACTGCTCAATGTCAGCCGCCGCCTGGTTGCCGGCCTGCAAATCAATCACGCTGCCATTCAGCGCAACCTGGCTGCCTATGCCCCCTTTGCCGCCACTGAAAGCGTGTTGATGGCTCTGGCCCGCGCCGGCGCCGACCGTCAGGAAATGCACGAAGTGCTGCGCGAACTGGCCCTGCAGGCCTGGGCCGCCGTGCAAAATGGTCAGCCCAACCCTCTGCTGGCTTCACTCGCCGCCGATCCACGCATCACTGCCTATCTCTCCCCTGAAACGATTCAGGATTTGACCACCCATTTCACCCACACGGGCATTGCCCCCCTGCGCGCCCGCCAGATGGCCCGGCGCATTCACTCAGATTTCTCTGAATAAATCTATCATAAGGAGACCTGCATGTTTAAGGATTTTGAATCAGCTCTGGATTTTATCGAAACAAACCAGATTCGCATGGTGGATCTTAAATTCGTCGGCCTGACCGGCCGCTGGCACCATGTGACCCTTTCAGCCAAGGAGTTTAAACCCGGCCTGATGACTGGCGGGGTGGGTTTTGATGGCTCCAGCGTTGGCCTCAAAAGCGTCAAATCTGGCGACATGGCCCTCATCCCCGATCTGAGCACCGCCATTATTGATCCATTCTGGGATACGCCCACCCTCAGCTTCATTTGCAACACGGTTGAAGCCGACACCAAAAAGCTCTTCCACCGCGATCCGCGTGAAATTCTGCGCCGCTCTGAAGCCTTCATGCGCGCCTGCGGCATTGCCGATGAAAGCCGCTGGGGCCCTGAATTTGAATTTTATGTGTTCTCCAACGTCAACTACGAGAACCACACCCAATCTGCCTATTACCAGATCGATGCCGTGGAAGGCTTCTGGAACAGCGCTGCCCCGGTCATTCCCCAGCACGGCGGCTACCACGCCATTCCGCCCCGCGATCAGACCTTCCAGCTGCGCACCCGCATGGTGACCCTGCTGGAAGAAGCCGGCATCCCGGTCAAATACCATCACCACGAAGTCGGCAGCCCCGGCCAGTGCGAAATTGAAACCCCCATCCTCGGCATGATGGAAGCTGCTGATGCCTCCATGCTGATCAAATACATCGTCAAAATGGCCGCCCATCAGGAAGGCCAGGTGGCCACCTTCATGCCCAAGCCCCTCTTTGGCGAAGCCGGCAGCGGCATGCATTTCCACCAGCAGCTCTTCAAAAACGGCATCAATGCCTTCTATGACGCCCAGGGCCCCAACCTGTTGAGCAAAACCGCCCTCTACTACATTGGCGGCCTGCTCACCCATGCCCCGGCGGTGCTGGCTTTCACCAACCCCTCCACCAATTCCTACTGCCGCCTGGTTCCCGGCTACGAAGCCCCTGTCAACTGCTTCTTCTCCTCAGGCAACCGCTCTGCGGCCATCCGCATCCCCAAATACGCCACCCAGCCCGAAAAAGTGCGCTTTGAATTCCGCCCGCCCGATGCCACCTGCAACCCCTACCTGGCCATGTCGGCCATGCTGATGGCCGGCCTCGACGGCATCCGCAACCAGATTGATCCCACCGCCGCCGGCTTTGGCCCCATCGATGAAAATATCTTCGCCTGGTCGCCTGAACGCCGCGCCACCATCAAGGCCCTGCCCACTTCGCTGAGCGAAGCCCTGGCAGCCCTCAACAAGGACCATGACTTCCTGCTGGCCGGCGAAGTCTTTGACGAAGAAACCATCCAGGATTGGATTAAGGCCAAGGCTGCCGAAGAGCATGCCCTGCGCACCCGCCCTCATCCCTACGAGTTCGAGCTCTATTTCGATCTCTAATCCCCTGTCCTATCAAAGCAAATCCCCCGCTGGCATCATTTACCGCGGGGGATTTTTATGGTCCGAAACCTGCCGTGTTCACCGGCAGCCTCGAAACGCCGCACTCAATTCACCGGCCGTTCCGTTTGATGCACCGACTGGTACATCATGCCCCATGACCAGTCGTTAAGATATTTCTCAATGTCTTGCAAAATGGTCAGGCGCGCGCGCAGGGTCTTCATCAGGTCGTGCGCATCAGCCACCAACCGCCGGCACTCTTCCCGTGCATTATCATCTTCAATGCCGTGCAAATCCATCAGAGTTTGCAGGCGGCTGCGCCGGTAGCGCAGCAACCCCACCAGGTCTTCCTGGTTGTCTATGGGCAAACCGCAGCTCTCCAGGTTGGCGCGCAGCGCCGTCAGAATTTGGCGCAGATCATCTTCCACCAGCCGGCGGCGCTTTTGCGTTTCGGCCATGGTTTCCTGCATTGCCACCAGGCTTTTGGTTCCAGCAGCCAGCAAACTTTCCACCAGCTTGCGCATCGGCTGGTCGCTGCTTTGTTCAAGGCAGGCCGTCAGAACATCCCCGGCCTGAATCCGGTACAGGGCACGCTCTGTGCTTTCGCGTTCTGGCAAATGTTCGCTCACACTCACCTCTTTTTTGCTTCTCATCATCACGGTTGAACCGCCGGAAGGGTATCCACCACCTGCAGGTAATTGCCTACCGCCCAGCCGCGGCGGGTTTTATCATAGGGCGCCTGCAAATACCACCAGATATACCCGTCCGCTTCACGCGGTCCGTCTTCCACTTTAAACGCCTCATCATCATAACCCAGGAACAGCGCCGCCCCGTTCAGCCCCGGTTCCGCCCGCAGCCGCAAGCCGCCTTCCGTGCCCGTAATTTTGACATACACGCCCACAGCGATGCTGCCCGGCTGCGGGGTGGCGGTTGGTGTGGTCTGCGGTTCCGGCGTGGCAATGATTGCCGGCGTCACCCCAGGAGCCGGAGTGGCTGTGGTGGGCTTTGAGGTGACCTTTTGCGCCGGAATCACCGTCACCAGCGGATCGCCCGCCGGTCCCGGCGTGGCTGGGTTTTTAAACGCCAGAGTCACCAGGGCAGCCGCCATCAGCAGCACAAAGGCGATGATCAGGCCTCCCAGAATGACAATCAGGGTTTTCTGCGTTGTGCTCATATACTAGCAGTGGTAGCACAGGAAGAAGGCAATGCCCAGAACCAGGTAAACTGCCAGCAGAGCCGCCCCTTCCAGCCAGTTCGATTCGCCGTCCAGCGAAACCAGAACCGCCGTCAGCACCGCCGCGCCCAGGGCCAGCAGTTCAAAGGTGTTAAAAATCAGGGTCAGGGGATTGCCCATCGCCAGGCTGACAAACACCAGCAGCGGCGCCACAAAAAGGGCAATTTGCAGGCTCGATGAAACCGCCACCTCTACGCTCAAATCCATCTGGTTTTTCATCGCCACCTGCACCGCCACCAGGTGTTCGGCCACGTTGCCGATCACCGGGATGAGGATGATGCCCAGGAAGAACTCAGAAAGGCCCACCTTTTCAACCACCACTTCCACTGCTCCCACCAGCATTTCACTGGAAATCACCACGCCCAGGGTGGCTGCGGCCAGCACAATAAACGAGGTGCGCAGCGACCAGCCAGCCTTATGCGGTTTTTTTTCCTGAGATGAATAGGTGATGGGACTGTCATTATTTTTCAGGCTGTAAATGATGCCCAAAGCGTACAGAACGATCATCACCCCCGCCACGCCCAGGCTCAGGGCCTCCACCTGCGGACTGGTTTCGCCGCCGATGGAATGGCTGAACATGGAAGGAATCACCAGAGCCAGCACCGCCATCACCAGCATAATGGCATTGTTGCCCGCCTGCCGCCGGTCAAATTTCTGCATCCCGTTTTTCAGGCCGCCCAGCAAAATGGCAAACCCCAAAACCAGCAGCAGGTTGCCGATGATGGAGCCAGTGATGGAAGCCTTCACCAGGTCCAGCAGGCCGGCGCGGATGGCCACCAGAGTGATGATCAGCTCTGCCGCATTGCCCAGGGTGGCATTCAGCAGGCCGCCAATGCGCGGTCCGGTGAAAACCGCCAGAGACTCAGTGGCTTCGCCAATATATCCTGCCAGGGGAATCAGCCCTGCAGCCGAAAAGATGAATACCCATAGCGGGTCCCACCCGAACAGCTTGGCCATAATGGCCAGAACCAGGCCGATTAACAACGCATCCAGGGGTTTACTTTTAAAGTGAGCCAGCCATTTCATCAAAAAACATCTCCAACAGAAGGGTATGACCTAATTATATATTAAGTTCTCAATTTTCATGGGAACACAAGCAAAGTGATCTTTTTATCCCCATTCCAGGTGCGGTTTGGAAACCAGAATTGGCATGCCGCTAAACCTGAAGGTCACCTCTCAGTCAGAGTTTTGAAATGTCAAGGCGCAAAGGACACAACCCTCCTTTGCGTGCTTCGCGGTCCTGGCGGTGAAAGGGTCAATGTGGCATATTTTATCAACCATCTGAGCAGTGCGATTTCCCTTTGAAAGGAACCGGTTACCTCGCCAGGGCTTTCGAAAATCAACCCATCGTAACGCTCCATAAAATAAGGATGTGATATAATCAGCCATAGATGACTCAGCAGGCAGAAGTTCTTAACCAGCGTTACATTCTGCAGCGCCAGCTTGGCAAGGGCGGCATGGCTGTGGTTTACCGCGCCCGTGATCTGATGCTGGAACGCCCCATTGCCGTGAAAATTCTGCGCGAAGAAGCTTCCCGCGACCCGGCCTTTCGCGACCTGTTCCGCCAGGAAGCCCGCGCCGCCGCCAACCTCACCCACCCCAACATTGTCACCATTCATGATTTTGGCTTTGATCACGACCGCCTGTTCATCGTCATGGAATATGTGCCGGGCATGGACCTCAAATCGTATGTGCTGCAGCACGGCCGTCTGCCCATCCAGCAAGCCATCAACCTGCTGGTGCAGGCCTGCGCCGGGGTAGGCTATGCCCACCGTGCCGGGTTGGTCCACTGTGATATCAAACCCCACAATATGCTCGTCACCCCCGACCTGCGCCTTAAAGTGACCGATTTTGGCATTTCGCGCGCCCTCTCCACCATTCATCCGGAAGAAAAAAGCGAAATGGTCTGGGGATCGCCGCAATATTTCGCCCCTGAACAGGCCGCCGGCCTGGCTCCCTCTCCCGCTTCCGATGTATACGCCCTGGGCGTCATCCTTTACGAATTGCTCACCGGGCAGCTTCCCTTCACCTCCACCGACCCGGTGGAACTGGCCCACCTGCACCGCGAAGCCCCGCCGCCCCCGCCCCGCCAACTCAACCCCGATATTCCCGAAGCGCTGGAAGAGATCATCCTCAAAGTGCTTTCAAAAGAACCCTCGGCACGCTACCGCATGGCCGATCAACTTGGCCGTGTGCTGCAGTCTTTTGGCCAGCCAGCCGAAACTGGCCCCATTGCCACCGTGCCCACTGGCGAAACCACCCGCCGCGCACCCAGCGCAGCTTCCACCGCCAGCACCGCAGTCACCCGCCCGCCTGTTCCTGCCCCCGTCAAACCTCAGACCGATCCTTCATTAAATATAGATTGGGGAACCATTGGCCTTGGCCTGCTGGCTGTGCTGGCCGTGGGCGGCCTCATTCCATTCTGGATGTTTATCTGGTTTTCTCTGACCGGAGGCTAAGCCGCATGTCCATCATCATCTCGCCATCCATTCTCTCCGCCGATTTTGCCCGCCTGGGAGACCAGCTTCAGCAGGCTGAAGCCGCCGGCGCCGATTGGGTCCATATCGATGTGATGGATGGGGCTTTTGTGCCCAATATCACCATGGGCCCTTTTATTGTCGAAACCGTCCGGCGCAGCACCAGCCTGCCGCTGGATGTGCATCTGATGATTGAACACCCTGAACGCCATCTGGAAGCCTTTGCAAAGGCCGGCGCAAACTGGTTGACCGTGCATGTGGAAGCCTGCCCCCACCTCTACGCCACCCTGCAGGCCATTCGCGCCCTCGGGTGCAAGGCGGGCGTCTCCCTCAACCCCGGCACCCCGGCTGGCAGCATTTCTGCTGTGGTGGATGTGCTGGACCTGGTGCTGGTGATGAGCGTCAATCCGGGCGCTTCGGGGCAGCGTTTCATCCCCTCTGTTGTGCCAAAAATTCGCCAGGTGCGCAGCCTGCTGGCCGAAGCCGCTTCGCCAGCCGTCATTGAAATTGACGGCGGCATTACCGCGCAAAACTTGCCGGAAGTTTACGAAGCTGGCTGCCGCGCTTTTGTGGCTGCCTCGTCTGTGTATAAATTCCCGGCTGGCATTGCCGCCGGCATTCAGGCCCTGCGAAAGGCCGAACCTGGCCGTTAAAACAAAAATCGCGGCCTTCGCCGTGATTTTTGCTGAACCGGGCATCCGCTTACGCGCTCTTTGCCATCGTCTTGATGCACTTGGCGCACAGGACTTTACGAACCTTCTTGCCGTTCACCAGCAGAGAAACTTTCTGCAGGTTTGGGCGAAAGACACGGTTCGTGGCACGCAGCGAGAAACTGCGATTATGTCCAAACGTCGTCGTCTTGCCACAAGCTTCACATTTAGCCATCTTTTTTCGTTCCTTTCGCATTATAATTGCACCTGTAGCCGGGTGCATCAGAGAATTAACATTTCAGCAACGGCTGATAATCTTACCACAAACCGCAACGAATATCAAGGACGATTGTTAATGATTCCAGAAAAGGGTTTTTATAATGAGAGACGCAAATAATCCACTCGGAAACATCTATGTATCCTATAAAGCCATTGCTGCTGTCGCCAGCTATTCCGCCCTCGCCTCTTACGGTGTGGTGGGTCTGGCAGCTGAAAACGTTTTTGAAGCGCTCTCCTACGCCATTACCCGCAAACCAACGGTGGGCGTTCGCATTCAACGGGAGAACGAAAAAATCAATCTTGATCTATATGTCATTGTTGAATATGGCACGCGCATCAAAACCGTCACCGATTCTGCCGCCCACGCTGTGCGGTTCAATGTTGAGAAAGCCCTGGGAATTCCGATCGGTGATGTGAATGTCCATGTGCGCGGCCTGCGCGTCAGCGATCCCGATTAATTTCATCTTTTTTCATTTTTTACATTCCGCTAACGCGCAAAGCGTGTTATGATTGTACGTTTGCAGGAGTATTATGGTTATTGCCGATTCGACCTTATCTGACGAAAAAATCCGCCAGGAGATTCTGGCAGGCCCCCTTGATGGTCAGGCGCTGAAGGTTCTCACCGAAGCCGGGCTGACCTGGCTGAAAAGCAACCAGCAGTCCGTCAACGCCTTAAATGTCTTTCCGGTGCCCGATGGCGATACCGGAACCAACATGGTTCTCACCATGCAGGCAGCCTGGAATGAAATTGCTAATTCCAAAGAACGCAATGCCGGAAAAATGGCCCATGCCATTGCCCAGGGCGCGCTGATGGGTGCCCGCGGCAATTCAGGCGTCATCCTCTCGCAGATCTGGCGCGGTTTTGCCCGCGGCATGGACACTCTGGATACTGTGGATGCTTCTGTGATCGTCCACGCCCTCTCCGAAAGCCGCGCCACCGCCTACAAGGGTGTGGTCAAACCTGTGGAAGGCACCATCCTGACCGTGATCAAAGATACCGCCATCGCTGGCGAAAAAGCCCTCGAAAAAAGCACCAGCCTCAGCGCCCTGCTCGAAGAGCTGGTGGCGGCCGCCGATGCCTCGGTGCGCCGCACCCCCGAACTGCTGCCCATTCTGAGGCAGGCAGGCGTGGTGGATTCCGGCGGCAAAGGCCTTTTCTTCATTTTTGAAGGCATGTTGCGTTATATCAAAGGGCAGAGCCTCGAGGCCGTGCAGGATATCCTCCAACCGCTTTCGGCTCTGGAAATGGAAGAATCGATGGAAACCATTGAACCCGGCCAGGATTATGAAGTCGTGATTGATTTCTACCCCGATGAAGAACTCCAGCTTGAAGAGTTCTACTCGGGTCTCTCCGATATTGGCACCTCCATTCAAATTGGCGAGGGCGACGGCATGTACCGCATGCACATCCATGTGCCTACTGAGAAACGTTACGAAGCCATTGATTACACCATGAAGCTCGGCACCATCACCAAGGTGATGATTGAAAACCTTCAGGCCCAAATGAAGGATCTTTCGCAAAAAGCCGACCGCCGCCCCAAGCTAACTCCGGTGGAACCCGGCCAGGTGGCGGTGGTGGTCGTCTCGCCTGGGCCAGGCCTCGATAACATCTTTGCCTCTCTTGGCGTCTCTGCCATCATCCAGGGCGGGCAAACCATGAACCCCTCCACCGAAGAAATCATGCAGGCTTTTGAACACCTCCCCACCCAGAATGTCATCATCCTGCCCAATAATAAGAATATCATCCTCGCCGCCCAGAATGTGGTCGGCCTGACCACCAAGAACATTGCCATCATTCCTTCCCGCACCGTGCCCCAGGGCATTTCGGCCCTGCTGCGCTACAGCCCCGACGGCGATTTTGACGAGATGGTCAGCGAAATGAAGGAAGCCCTGAGCGAAGTTGAAACTGGCGAAATCACCACCGCCACCCGCTCCGTTGAAATTAATGAAGTCAAGGTCAACAAAGGCGAGGTGATTTCGCTGCTCAACGGCAAACTGATTCACTCCACCACCTCCCTGGAAGAAGCCATCTTCACCCTGCTTGAAAATGCCAGCACCGACGAGAAAGAGCGCATCACCCTCTACTACGGTGCCGATCTGGGCGTCAAAGAAGTCAACCGCCTGGCTGATCTCATCCGCAAAAAATACCCGTCCCATGAAATTGAAGTCCATGAAGGCGGCCAGCCCTACTATCAGTTAATTGTGGCCATTGAGTAAAATATGGGAAAAATTTGCATCGTCACCGACCAGGCCGTCCAGTTCACCCGCGCCGCATTTCAGGGCCAGCGGGATGTGGTCACCATTCCCCTGAAATGCCGCCTCGACAATGGCTCACCTCAGGAAGCGCGCATGCCGCTGCCCGCCACCGCCCGCAACGGCCTCAAACCCCAGCTGCTTGTTCCCAGTTCTGAAGAAATCTACCAGGTTTTTGCCGGCCTGGCCGGGCAATATCAGGATGTCATCGCCATTTTCCATTCCTCCGGCCTCAGCCCGCTGTGCGATAATGCCTTGCAGGCGGCTGACCGCGTGCGCGGCCTGATCCCTGTGCAGGTGATCGATTCCCTCAGCCTGTCGGTGGGCATGGGTTACCTGGTGCAAATTGCCGCTGAGGCTGCCGCTGCCGGCCGAACGCCGGCCAGCCAGATTGAACACAAAATTCGCGGGCTGACGCCCCACATTTACTCCGCGTTTTGCATTCCCGGCCTCTCTTATCTGTACCATGCCGGTGTGGTCGATTATGCGCAGGCGGTCGTTGGCGAAATGCTGGGCTTGTTGCCCATTTTCTCCATGGAAGACGGCCATCTCACCCCGCTGGAAAAAATGCGTTCTTACCGCAATGTGGTGGATTTCTTCCAGGAATTTCTGGATGAGTTCACCGACCTGGCGCATATTTCCATTATTCAGAGCGTCCCCAATTTGTCACACGAGAATCACAGCCTGCGCGAACATGCCATGTCCAATTTTTCCAAATCGCCTTTCACTGAGCATGCCATCAGCCTGCCCATTGCCACCCTTTTTGGACCGCGCACCATGGGCGTTGTTGCCATTGAAAACCCCAACGCAAGAGAGTTTGCATGATTTTGCCATCCCTCGACAAGCTACAGAAAATTTTTAAACTTGAAGCTGAGCGCGGTTATGATAACCGCGCTGTGGTTGGCGGGCTGGATAAGGTGCTTGCCACCTGGGAAGCCGCGGCCCGCGCCGACAACTTACCTGAAGACCAGGTTCAGCTGGTCTTTGAAGGCCTGCGCCGCTACGCTCAGGTTGAACCGGAGGAACGGGCCGGAATATTAAAGCAAATCTGGATTTCGCTCAAAATCAGCCGCGACGAAAATCCTCTGAGCAGCATCGCAATGCGCAAAAAAACCGTTCCTGCGGCTCCGGCTCCCGCTGCCAGGCCGGTCCGGCCAGCGCAGCCAGTTCCTCAGCCTAAACCTGAACCGCCTGCACCCCAACCCCAACCCGCGGCCGAAACAACAGCTGCCCCGGCAAGTGTTCCAGCCCCGGCACCCCCGGCACCCCAGGCCCCCCTCCGCGAAGAACCTGCCCCTGTGCCCCAGCCCGTGCAGCCGCTGCCCCGGCCCCGGCCCTCGCGTCCTGAAGAACGCTTCACGGCTCAGGATCTGGAAGGCCTCAATGCCCCTCTCACCGTCATTTCGGGCATCGGCCCCCGTCACGCTGAAACCCTTTCAGGCCTCGGCCTGAACACCCTCGGCGACCTGCTCTATTATTTTCCGCGCCGGTACGATGATTTCAGCCAGCTTAAACCCATCAACCGCCTGAAATACGGCGAAGAGGTGACCCTCATCGCCAGCATTCAAAGCGTGGCCAACCGCCCGCTGCGCGGCGGTGCCATGCAAATGACCGAGGCTGTGGTGGGCGATGGCACAGGCTTCATCCGCCTGGTCTGGTTCAACCAGCCCTGGCAGGCCAAGCGCCTCAAACCAGGCGACGCCGTGGCTGTGGCTGGCAAAATTGACCAGTACCTCGGCCGCCCTGTGATCAATAACCCGGAATGCGAGCCCCTCGACCAGGATCAGCTCAGCACCAACCGCATTGTGCCGGTCTATTCCCTCACCGCCAAGGTCACCCAGCGCGCCTTGCGCCGCCTGATCTACGACACAGTGATGTATTGGGCACCCCGCCTGCACGATTATCTGCCCTATTCGGTGCGCGACGCAGCCGGATTGGTGGATTTATCCACCGCCATTCAGAACAGCCATTTTCCGGCTTCAGAACAGAAATTGCGCCAGGCACGTGAACGTCTGGCTTTCGACGAAATTTTCCTGCTGCAGCTGGGCGTGCTGCGCCAGAAGCAGTCCTGGCAGTCGGCCGCCGCCAACACCTTCTCTGTCAGCGACGACTGGCTGGCTGACCAAACCAGCCGCCTGCCCTACACCCTCACCCAGGCCCAGCAGCGCGTCATCGCTGAAATTCGCGCCGATTTTGAAAGCGGCCACCCCATGAACCGCCTGCTGCAGGGGGATGTTGGCTCCGGCAAGACCATTGTCGCCGGTCTGGCTGCCGCCATCATCACCAGCCTCGGCGGGCAGGCAGCCTTCATGGCGCCCACCGGCATTCTGGCCGAACAGCATTACCGCAACCTCAGCCGCCTGCTGGCCGTCAGCGATGACAACCCCCAGGGCCTGCTGCAGCCCGAAGAAATTTGCCTGCTGCTGGGCGACACCTCTGCCGCCGATAAGGAAACCATCCGCCAGCAGCTTGCCGATGGGCGCATCAAGCTCATCATTGGCACGCATGCCCTGATTGAAAGCCCCATCGCCTTCAACAACCTTGAGTTGGTGGTGGTGGATGAACAGCACCGCTTTGGCGTGGCGCAGCGCGCCATGTTGCGCAGCAAGGGCACCAACCCGCACCTGCTGGTGATGACCGCCACCCCCATCCCCCGCTCGCTGGCCCTCACCCTCTACGGCGACCTGGATCTCTCTGTGATGGATGAGATGCCTGCCGGCCGCCAGGTCATTGAAACCCATGTGCTCAACCCGCTTGATCGCGAACGCGCCTACTCGCTCATCCGCTCGCAGGTTGAAAAAGGCCGCCAGGCCTTCATTATTTACCCCCTGGTGGAACAGAGCGAAACCAGCCCCGACCTGGGCGCGGTGGAAGAAAGCCAACGCCTGCAGAATGAGATTTTCCCTCAATTAAAGGTGGGCCTCATGCACGGCCGCCTGAAGCCTGAAGAAAAAGATGAAGTGATGAAGCAGTTCCGTGACGGTGCTTTCCACATTCTCGTCTCCACCTCGGTGGTGGAAGTGGGCGTGGATGTACCCAATGCCACCGTCATGCTCATCGAAGGGGCCAACCGCTTTGGCCTGGCTCAGCTGCACCAGTTCCGCGGACGCGTGGGCCGCGGCAGCGAAAAATCGTACTGCCTGCTCATTCCCGATTCACCTGATGGCACCGAAAATGAACGCCTGGCCGTGATGGCTGAAACCAGCAACGGTTTTGTGTTGGCCGAACGCGACCTTGAACAGCGCGGTCCCGGCGATTTCGTCGGCACCCGCCAGGCCGGTTTCAGCGAACTGAAGATGGTCAGTCTCACCAATATCCATCTCATCGAAAAGGCCCGCCAGCAGGCTCAGCGCATCTTCAAAGATGACCCGGATTTGACCCAGCCGGAAAACCAGCCCATGCAGCTCATGCTGCGGCGTTTCTGGCAAGAAGGACAGGGAGATATCAGTTAACCATGGTACGCGCCGTTTTTCCAGGTACATTTGATCCGATCCATTTCGGACATATCAATATCACCCGCCGGGCCGCCCAGCTGTTTAAAGAAGTGGTGGTGGCCGTATATGATCGCCCACTCAAAAGCCTGCTCTTCTCGCCCGAAGAGCGTCTGGCCCTGGTGCGGCGCGCCTTTGCCGATGATGAGCGCATCCGTGTGGTCGGCTACAACGGCCTGACGGTGGATTTCTGTCAAAAAATTGACGCCCAGGTGATTGTGCGCGGCCTGCGCGTATTCTCAGATTTCGAGTACGAATTCCGCATGGCTCTGGCCAACAACCGGCTGGCCCCCGGCATCGAAGTGGTGGCCCTCATCACCAGCGAGGAACACACCTTCCTTTCCTCATCCACGGTGCGCGAAATCGCCTCTCTGGGCGGCAACCTCACCAGCATGGTGCCGCCCTTTGTCATCGAAGCCCTCAACCGCCGCTTTCATGAATTAGGCGAGACCCAGACGGTGGTTCCGCAAACCTCTTTGCGCGATTAGCCGTTTTAATTTGACGAAAATCAAATTTAAGGCTAAACTTTGGCTTAGAACTTGCAACTTCAGGATGAGACCATTGTAGATCTGGAGGAAATGTTATTATGGATATTCTTCATCTTGTTGATCGCCTCGAGGAGCTTTTTAACGAAAGCCGCCCCCTCCCATTCACGCACCTGGTGATGGTGGATGAAGACCGCATGCTCGATTTGATCGACCAGATGCGGGTGGCCATCCCTGAAGAAATTAAAAAGGCGCAGCAGATCACGACTGACAAAGACCGCATCATGGCCAAGGCCCAGGAAGAAGCCAACCGCCTGCTGGCTATGGCCCGCGAGAAAAAAGAACAAATGGTGGAACAGGATGAAAAGGTCCAATCTGCCCATGCCCGCGCCCGCGCCATCATAGAACAGGCCAATGTGGATGCCGAAGCCATCCGTGTTGGCGCCGATAAATATGCCCTGGAAAAACTCACCTCCATGGAGGCGCAGCTTGAACGCCTGATGGGTGAAATCCGCAACGGCATCCGCGAACTGCAAGATGCCAACCCCAAATAATAGATGATTGAATGAGACCAGACATTTCCCTTAAAAACACCCTCTGCCTGGCAGGGGGTCTTCTTGTTTTATTAGTGATGATCACCGCCTGCGCGGCTGCCCCCACGCCGGCGTCCACCCCCGCCGAAACCCCAATCAGCACAACCGCGCCCAGCCTGCCGGCGCCCACCCTCACCCTGGCCCCGGTTGAAATCATCTCCACCCCTGCCGGCACCCCAAAAGCCACCCCGCAAACCGCCAAAACCAGCCCCGCCGCGCAGCCTTCCCCCACCGCCACCCCGGCCTCCCTGCCCACCCTTGGCCCGGATGACTGGAAAAACCTGCCGCCCATTCCCACCCTCAGCGCCAAAGCCCTGGCCGTGTTCGAAGCCGGGCAGGCCAAAGGCAACGATCCCCATGTGTTTTCCAAAGTTGGCGATTGCGAAGCCAGCGCGGTCTGGTTCCTGGCCAATTTTGAAGCCGGTTCCAAAGATTACAAACTGGGCCCTTATTCTGATCTGCAGGATGTGATCACCTATTTTGCCGGTTCCTTCAACCGCACCAGCCTGGCCGCCAAACAGGGATTCAACGCCGCCTCGCTGCTCAGCAACTTCTGGACCGACCGCTCCAAGTGCAAAAATGACGAAACTCCCCTGGGCTGCGAATACCGCTTGAGCAAAGCATCTTTCGCTTTCATTATAATAGGCACCAACGACGTTTCACGCAAAAAGTCCTTTGAGGCCAACCTGCGCGCTGTGATTGAATTCAGCATGGCTCAGGGTGTGGTGCCCATTCTGGTCACCAAGGCCGATAACGTGGAAGGCGATTACTCTCTCAACGCCACCATCGCCAAGCTGGCCCTGGAATATGACATGCCGCTGTGGAATTTTTGGAGCACGGTCCAGCCCCTGCCCAACCACGGCTTGCAGGAAGATAAAATCCACCTGACGCACGACCGCAACTACTTCGACGATCCCAACGTGATGAAAGCCGCCTGGCCCTGGCGCAACCTCAATGCTCTGCAGGTTTTGCAGGTGATGATGCTGGGAACTGCGAAATAAGAAAATCAAAGAGCCCCCGGAGATGACCTTCCAGGGGCTCTTTTTAGATCATAACCGGATTTACTCTCCGACCCAGGCGTTGAACAATTCGCTCAGGTCGCAGCCGCAGGTCTTATCGGCCAGGGCGCGAAATTCTGCAGCCGTGCCAATTTTCCAGCGGTAGGTGGCGGTGTATTCTTTCATCAGTGCATTCATTTTTTCCTGGCCGAGTTTCTCTTCCAGCGCCTTCAAGAAGATAGGCCCGCGGCCGTAAACAATGGGACTGTACTGCTGCGGTTCATAGTTCGCCGAGGGCA
Organism: Chloroflexota bacterium; assembly: GCA_029561345.1. Taxonomy (GTDB): domain Bacteria; phylum Chloroflexota; class Anaerolineae; order Anaerolineales; family Anaerolineaceae; genus JAKQJC01. Next base: position 56,800 of record JAKQJC010000057.1, read on the forward strand.
TGCCAACAGGAATTTCAGCCCGTTCTGTGCGGTCCCAACGCTGGTACCAGCTTTCCTGGTAAGCCTCTGCCCCGCCCGGTCCGTACATATCAAGATAATACAGGCCGGTGGCATACTGTGTGATGGCCTCATCCACCCAGGGCTCGTCTACCTGGTCAGAGCCGATGATGCTGTAAAACCACTGGTGAGCCACCTCGTGGGCAATCGTCGCCTCGGTAAAGAATGTTGCCGGATTATCGCCAATCTTTTCATTGGGATCGTACAGCATCAGGGCAATATCCACCAGGCCAGGATATTCCATCCCCAATGCCTGCATCGGGGTGCTGAGCACATCCAGTTCAGTGTAAGGATAACTGCCGAAACGCTCGCTGTAAATCCGCATCGCGTCGATGGTGGTTTTCAGGGCATCCTTCGCCTTATTTTCATATTTTTTCAGGGTATAAGCGGTCACTTTGGTCTCGCCAAACAGTTCGCTGATCACCGTGAATTGCGCGCTGGCAGCAAAGTAAAAATCGCGCGACAGGCCCAATGCATAGATAATCTCCACTTCTGATCCACTCTCCTTGCGGGAAAGTTCACTGCCGCTGCCGGCCACTTCATACCCACTGGGCAGGTGCAGGCGCACGATGTAGCGGCTGATATCGTTGTAGGTCAGGTCACCCACAGGCGGGGGATTCTCCACGTTCCAGCCTTCATCATCAAACACCGGAATAACCGGGTAGAATTGATCCATCACCAGCACATCTTCAAAAAAGCCAAACAAACCGTAATTGCCGCCCATATCCAGCGGCAAAGATGAAGAGAAGATCATATCCAGTTCCACGCTCTTGCCCGGTTCCAGCGGCTGGGGCAGATTAACCTCGTAAGCCGTCTGCTCATGGGTGGTTTCGCCTGTGACATCCTTTCCATCCACCTTCACTGAGTCTACCTGCAGCCCGGCCTTTGAGGTGTTGGGGAACAGGCGGAAGATGATTTTTTCAAGGGCTTTATCCTCACGGTTGGTGTATTTCACCAGCTGGCGGCCCTGATAGCTGCTCAGGTCACCCGCAACACGCAGGTCAATGCGGTATTCCGTCAGCCCACTCTGCCCGGCCGAACCTGCCTGCTCTGCCTGAATCAAACCGGCGGCCGGGTCAATGGTCAGATCCGAAGGATCCAGCGCCCCGTTTGGCGCAGCTGTCGCCGCCGGTTCTGCACCCTGATTGGCCTGGGTCGCCTGAGGGGCCGGGGTTTGCTGGGCCGGCTGGGTTGCTATTGAACTGCCCCCAAAAACGCATCCGGCCAGGGTCGCCAGAATCAACAGACACAGAAACAATGTGTATCTAAGCTTCATGCCTTCTCCTCTTATTTCCGTTTTTTACCAGCTTCTGGTTTGTGCCGCCCGCGCATTTGCCGCCGGATGGCATCCATCAACTGGTTCAGGTTCTTCTCCAAATTATACCGTCTCTCTTTGCGCGCCGACGCCGCCAGAGCACTGATAAACATCATCAAATCATCATCCAGCCAATCCTGATGCACTACCAGGGTAGCGGATACATTGGGGGATTCAATAATCCTCTGGAAGCGTTCCTCTGCCGAGGGAAGATCCTTGCGCGTTGGTGATAAAGATCTGGCTGTGTTCGTCAGAAGAGTCTGCAAAACCTCAATCACCTGCTCGGCAAAATACTCGCAGCGGAACCGGTCTGAGGCCGGCCCGGCCAGAAAAGCTGAAATACGTTCCAGATAGGCACTGTAATCCGCATCGCTCATCCCCACCATAAAGGCATACAGCTCACCCAGCGAAGCAAATTGACGCCGATCCACAAAGCAGTCCGCCGGAATCACATCCGTCACATTGGGCGCGCCCCAATAAACCGGCACACAGCCGGCTTTAAGGCAGTCGAACAGTTTTTCGGTGATATATCCCGGATAAGCAAAGGTGTTTTCATAGCAGATGGCAAAGCGGTAGCGGGCCAGCGTTTCGGTCTTTCGTTTCAATGTTCCACTGTAACTGGGAAATGTCTGCTCATCCCAGTTATAGCCGTAAAGGTCGAAATCCTCCGGGTGATGAGCCTCAAACCAGCGGATGGCTGCCAGGCGGTGAGAATAAAGCTCCAACGGATCGTCCAGCATTTTATTGCTGGCAATCAGGGTGCAAAGTTTTTCTTTCTGCGCCAGGGTCACAGATAAGCCGCGTGGCAAATCCTGCGCCTGATAAAAATGAAGGTATTTTTGTCCATCCGCCCAATCGTTATTCCAGGTGAAAATACGCTGGTAGGCGGTGTGGCTCTCGCGTTTCCAATTCCCCGGCAGAATCATTTCTGTTTCATTCAGGAACAAAATGCAAGGTTTGCCGCTGCCCAGCGCCTGCTTCACCCATTCGTGGTTTTCATCCGGCCTGTCCAAAAAAATGAAAGCATCGGCCTGCTCAACCTGCGGCAGCAAATCCAATGAAAGCAAAGCCAGCCCTCTTTCCAGTCCCATTTTGGCCAGCACGTTCATGGGCTTCAGCAAATCGTCGCCCAACCCCAGGCTGGCGAAAGCCATCAACTGGTTGTTAGGATTCAAATTTTCATAGGCATTCCACACCCCCACCACCCGCCGCGTGGGCGCAGGTAAAGGCCGGTTCACCGCCTCATCCGCCAGGCCCGGCGCCGCCTTACGCCCCTGCTCCACAGCCAGGCCCAGCGTGGCGCGGTCCCCCATCTGCCAGGCAGCGCGGGCCAGCTCCAGCCAGCCATCTGGCGGCATCTGGTTGGCGCGAGCCAGTTTCATCCAGCAGCCCCGCGCTTCTTCCGGCCGGCCGCCTGCCCTGCACAGGCGCGCCAGGCCCGCCAGGGCTTCGCCGTCCTGCGGCAGGCGCAGCAGTGCCTCGCGCAGCGCCATTTCCGCTTCAATCTGATTTCCTGCTTTCAGGTGAGACTCAGCCTGTGCTTTGAACACGCTGGCATGAATCACCAGATCAATTTTCTCCAGTTTGGGCTGGATAAATGAAGCATCCAGCCAACCGGCAAAATCTGCCAGCCCACCAAAAGTCCCCTCTGTGTGCAAACCAGGCTGCCCCTGGCTCCCCTTCTTGCGCACATCTTCCGCATATTCCTCTATCCGTTTCCGCGCGGTTTGCTCATTATCGCCGCTCTGCTGGCGCAGCGCCGCTGCCGCAGCTTCCATGCCCTCCTGCAAATCCGAATCGTTCTGCTCTGTTTCAATCAGCATTTCGAGGTGGCGCAGATAAAATCCCAACCGCAGGCTGCCTTCAACCCCGCTCAGCACGCGGTTGGCCAGCATCACCTTCAACCGCGTTTCTGCCAGGCCGTTGACCAGAGTATGCCCGCGCAAAGGGCTGCAGACGGGTTCGCCCATGGGCCATGTCAGTGTCTGGCGCCGGATCACCGGTTTATCTCTCCATTCACCCAGCACCACCAGCGGCAAATCCAGATAGCAGGCTTCTGACGTATTGAAAAAACACCCCAACAGGCCGTTTTCCATGGCCGGCGGCAGGAAAATTCCTCCTTGAGCAGCCGCTGTGCGCCGCAGCAGGTCAAGCCGGCTCACCTGCCCAGAAGGCCAGTTGGCTGTTGGAAAGGAATCAGCTGCTTCAGGACCAATGCCCGTCTGAGAGGCCATGCTTAGCCCCCAGCGCCGCGCATCCATGCGCATCAACTGCGCTGAAGCATTCTTCACCAGGCTGCGCGTGCCGGCCATTTTGCCCTCTTCTGCCATGAACAGCGGCGTGCCCATCACCAGCAGGTCCATTTCAGGGTGTTTGCGCCAGAGATCCTCCACCAGGGCAGCAGCATGCGGCACCAGGGCGTCGCCTGCTTCCAGAATCCATACCAGGCCGTCTTCCAATACCTTCAGGCTGCTGTTAAGCGCTTCGGCGGTGGTTTTTTCCATGTAATCCAGCTGCCGCACCTGCAGCCTGCCAGCCAGGTCATTTTCCGGCAGCAGGCCGCTTTCGGTGCACAGCAAGAAAATGTCCGGTAAATGGGTCTGAGCTGACAGAGTCTGCAGGGTGGCTTTCAGGCGTTTGGCTGCCTGGGGTCCAGGTCGAACAGTGATGAGAATATTCAGTTTCATGCGCCCTCGCTTGATCAGGTTGGATATTTGATTTTAGCATTTTCAAAAAGTTAAAGGTAGTCCATGCCGTTTAATTGAGGTAAAATTGAGCCATGAACATTCAACGCACAACCCAAGTTCCCCCCATGCATTCAGACCACGGTGAAACCGTGCGCGAGCTGGTTGGCGCGGCCCGGCAGAACAGCCAGAGCCACAGCCTGGCTCACATCACCATCGAAGCAGGCGCTGCTTCCATCCGTCATCACCACCTGACTGGCGAAGAAACCTTTTACATCCTCACTGGCAGCGCAAATATGATCATTGACGGCGTTTCACACCCCCTGCAACCCGGTGATGCCTGCCTCATCCTCCCCGGCCAGGTGCACCAGATGTGCAATGCCGGCGATACCCCGCTGACCTTTATGGCCGTTTGTGTGCCTGCCTGGACCCCCGGGGATTCTTACCAGGACGCCTGATGGACCTCGCCATTAATTTCTCTCATCCCACCGCCGAATTGCTCTCCAACCGGCAGGTGGATTTTGACTATTTTAAATGCCCCGATTGGCCCGACATGGTGGCTGAGGCACAGCGCCAGAAGCCGGTTTATGTGCATTTTCCCCTCTGCGCCGGTGATGATTCAGTGGGGAAAACCGACTGGAACCGGGTGGAACATTTTCTCTCCACCACCGCCACCCGTCATGTCAATATGCACATTGTCAGCCCGGAAGATTTGAACCCGGATGACCCGGCTGCCTGCGAGAAAGCGGTGGCCCAGGTGATCAAGGACGTGGAGGTGGTGGCCGCCCGTTTCGGAAAAGAAAAGGTCATCATTGAAAATTTCCCAATGAACCACACCCGCCCCTACCTCAGGCCCGTCCTCGAACCGGATGCCATCCAGCATGTGGTGCGCGAAACCGGCTGCGGGTTCCTCTTCGACCTGGCTCATGCCCGCATCACCGCCCACACCCTGCAGCGCAATGTGCGCGCCTATATCGAAGGACTGCCCATGCATAAAATGCAGGAGCTGCACCTCACCGGCATCATCTGGCACGAAGGCGTGCTCACCGATCACCTGCCCATGCAGGATGAAGACTGGGCGCTGGTGGAATGGCTGCTGGATAACGTGAAAACCGGCCTCTGGCATGCACCCGGCTTTGTTTCATTTGAATACGGCGGCGTGGGCGAGCCCTTTGCCTGGCGCAACGAAAAATCTGTGCTGGCCCGCCAGATTCCTCACCTGCGCCAGTATTTCCCTGCCAGCACTGCAAAATGATCCTTTCTGCGCCGCCGTTCCTGCTCAACCTCAAAAGCGCCTGTCTCACCATCAGCCAGGAGCTGCCGCAGGAAACGCGGGTCGCCAGTTTTGACCTGGCAGGCCGCCTTTGGACAGCCATGAGCGGCGGCGCAGCCTTCCGGCGCGGACTGGATGGTAAAATCATTGCCAAATGGGGGGCTGCCGAAATCCGCCAGAGGCGCAGCCTGCCGCCGGATGACACCCAACAGCTGTTGCTTGAAACCAGCCAGATGGCCGCCAGCGCCCTGGCAGCCCTGCCGCCCTCTTCAGATTCGCTTTTGCGGCAGGTTCTGGAAGCCGCTGCCGCCTTCACCCCTGAAAGGGCCGCTGCTGATGCCGGGCAGTTCCGCCAGGTCTATTCCCCCATTGGCATCCTCCCCCCCGATCACTACACTGCTCTGGTGCTGCAGGCCGCCAGCGGCTGCCCATTTAACACATGTACCTTTTGCTCTTTCTACAAAAGCCGCCCCTTTCATGTCAAAACCCCGCCAGAACTGGCAGACCATATCCGCGCCGTCAAGAGCTATTTGGGACGCGGGCTCAGCCTGCGGCGCACCCTCTTCCTCGGCGATGCCAATGCCCTCTCCATTCCCATGCCGCAGCTCATGGCCCAGCTTGAGGTCATTCACCGGCACCTGGATGTGCCTGCTCTGGGCGGGCTCTATGCCTTCTGTGATGGCTTCAGCGGCGAGCAAAAATCCTATCAGGACTACGCCGCCCTGGTCCAGGCGGGTTTTCAGCGCACCTACATCGGCCTCGAAAGCGGCAGCCCTGACCTGATAAACCTGCTGCAAAAGCCGGGTACGCCCCAAGAAGCCATCCGCGCTGTGCGGCGCATGAAAGAAGGCGGCCTGGCAGTGGGCGTGATCATCCTGCTGGGCGCCGGTGGGCAGGCCTACTCCCGGCGGCATGTGGCCGAAAGCATTGCCGCCCTCAACGCCATGCCCCTCGATCAGGACGATATCGTGTATTTCTCAGAGCTGGTCGAAACAGAAGAAGGCCCCCCAACCGCCCGGAATGCCTTCAAATCTTCACTGCGCCCGCTCTCACCGGATGCCTGCCAGGAGCAGGCTCACCAGATCGAAGAGGGATTGGTTTTTACCGGCGGCAGCACCCCCCATATCAGCCGCTACGACATCCGCGATTTTATTTATTGACAAAGGCTAATTTTGCGCAAAACCATGTATAATATGGGCGCCGGGAGAAAATGAATTTGAAAATTGCCTATTTTATTCCATCAACTGGCATTTCAGGTGGCATTGCCGTTGTCTGTCAGCATGTGAACCGCCTTATGAAAAGGGGGCATCAGGTTTACCTGGTATCTCCTTTAAGAATCGGCTACCTTGATTGGTTCCCCGGTCAAAAAGCGCCCATCATCAATGCGGATGAATATCCTTCTGATATGGATATTCTGGTTGCAACAGGCTGGACAACAGCCTACGATATTGTTCACCTGCCGGCAAAAGAGAAATTCTACTTTGTGCAGTCCGATGAGACCCGTTTTTTCCCTGCGGGCAGCCTGGAACAGCAATTGGCAGCCGTGTCATACCTGATGGATTTTCATTACCTGACCGAAGCCCGTTGGATTCAGGATTGGTTATTGACCCATTTCGGCCATCAGGCTGATCTGGTGCCCAATGGGTTGGATGAAAATCTTTTTCACCCTGCCAGCCCTTTGGAACCCAAAGGGGAAAAACCGCGTATCTTGTTAGAAGGCTCCATCGCCCTGCCCTATAAAGGCATGGAGGAGGCATTTCAGGCAGTCATGGACCTCGACGCTGAAATCTGGTGTGTCAGTTCAAATGGCAAACCGAAACCCGAATGGAGATGTGACCGTTTCTTTGACCATGTTCCCATGAGTAAAATGAAGCACATCTATTCCAGTTGTGATATTCTATTAAAATTAAGCCGCGTTGAAGGTTTTTTTGGTCCCCCCATGGAAATGATGGCCTGCGGGGGCGCCGTGGTGGTGGGAAAAGTCAGCGGTTATGATGAATATATCGTTGATGGGCATAATGCGCTGGTGGTGGACCCTCAAGATATTCCTGCTGCCAGAGCCGCGGTTTCACGATTGATCAATGATGTGCCGCTGCGGAAGCAATTGATATCGAATGGCCTCCAAACAGCCGCTGATTGGCCCTGGGAAACTTTTATTGATCGTCTGGAGGCATGTTTCATCAGGGTGCTTGATGAAAAAAAACCAGCATCCATTCCACGCCAGATCGCCAATCAGGGGCTTGCTGCTGCCTATCTGAATTCCCTTCAAACAGCAGGCACAGCACAACACAAATTGATTGAGCCTATTGACATCTTTTTTGAGAAAATCAGGCGCATCCATTGGATAAAAAAATCAGCTGAATTATCTTACCGTTTTTTTAAATCGGCCAAGTCGAAAATGAATAGGAATACCTGATTTATGTTTCGACCATGCCCATATATCCTTTCGGAGCAATAATGCAAGATAATATTCTAATTTCAGTGATCGTTCTGACCTACAATCAAGAGGGAACGATTCGCCAAACCCTTGAAAGCATTTTAACTCAGGATCATACCTTCCCTTATGAAATCGTTATTGGCGATGATGGCTCAAGCGACCACACAATAGAGATACTTCAAACCTACCAGGAAAAATTCCCCAATATCATTAAGCTTTATGTAAATGAAAAGAATCTGGGAGTTGTAAAGAATTATTATTCAATTCTCGATCGTTGTTCCGGAAAATATATTATGTTATGCGCTGGCGATGATTATTGGCTCCCTGGAAAAATTTCAATCCAAATGAATTTCATGGAAACGAACCCTAAGGTAGGTGTGTTATATGGCGTTTGTCATATTTATGACACAGATAAGAAAATGCTTATTGAAAATAGAAATCCGCCAGTCATTCCTAAATCCAGTTATTTTGATGCGCTTCTTGAGGGTAACTTTATTCCCACGTTAACTGTGTGTTATCGCCGAGAATTATATACCAAATATATTAACAAAGAGATTTTTCTAGGATTTTTGATGGAAGATTACCCAATGTGGCTCGAGTTCTCGCAGCATACTGATTTTGCTGCTTTACCTCAGGCAGTGGCAGTTTACCGGATGTCCCCCCTTTCGCTATCTGGAAGTGCGGATGAAGAAAAATATATTCAATTTAATAAAGCTGTCATATCCATTCAACAGTATTTTTTGTCTTCAGCTAAAGTGATCAATCCTGAATACAAACGAGCTAAACTATTGATGCATATATGCATCAATAGTTTATTGAATGAAAAATATATAATAGCGCAATATTTCTGGCAACAGATCTCATTAGTTACTTTGATTAAATCATTCAATTTAAACCAGATTTTGAATTATCTCCAAATAAAACTGTCTATCTTCTTCCGAAAACGCTTAATTCTCATGCGATTAACTGGTTAAGAGCCTCATAATGAATAATTTGTATCAATCAGCAATGCCGTCTCAAGGTCTAAATATTTTGACCGCCCTTTTTATTATTTTTTGAGGAGAAATGTGGACCCGTTGTTGTAATTCAATATATGAGTAGATACAAGAACCCGCGCATACCAAAAACATCAATAAATAGGTGACAGGATGAACAAAAAAAATCAGAGAGAATATGAGTATTATGGCAGAAGTCATCGCAATCATTATGAATTTTATGATTGCTTTATTGGTTGAATATCCATATAATTTGTAGGTTACTATAGACAGAATGATGAAATAAACAAAATAATTGCAGAAATATGCAATAGCTATGCCGTTGAGCCCGCCCAAGGAATATCCAATAATGCTAGCAATGAGATTCTGAAGATTTCCCCCAATCCCCTCCAGTAAAAAGAAAGTTTTTTTATCGCCTTTGGCAAAAGAAATATAACCTATTGGGTAAGATGCAGCCTTCAGAATCGTACCTAAACACATTATTCTAATAAAAGTAACCACCGGCAAAAACTCGGGAGATAATAAAATTTGGATAACAACCGGAGCCAATAAGATGAGGAAGTTAAGAATTGGGCTGATCAGCAATAGGGTAATTTCTGATTGTTCATTGGCAATTTTTCTGATATTCAGATTATCTTTACTGGCTGCTGACAATTGCGGAAAATAGCCTACTACCATGGCTGAAAAAATTAGGCCAACATATTGCGTCGTTATATTTGAGCCCGATTGATATAATCCAAGTTCTGAAAGAGAGCCATTGATGGTGATATAGGTATTGATTAAGAAAATGACCAGATTACCAATCAAAGATGTCAGCATCATGGCAATTCCTAATTTAGCCATTTCCATACCAGATTCAATTATTTCTCTGACTGAGGTTTGGACAATGGGTATATTAAGACGTCTGACGCAATAATGAGCGACAGCAAAATTTACGAATGAACTCCCAACTAAACCAGGGACAATACCTTCTTGCCCCCAGAAATAATAGAGTGGGATTATCAGCAGCAGACTGAGCAGAGTGCCAAGTAAATTAGAAATTGCTAACTCTTTATAACTTTTAGTGCCCTGTAAAATTGTGTTCTGGTTTCCCCACAAAATTGTAAAGGCGACATGAACGGACAGGGCAATAAAGGAAAGGGTATAATCCGGCGTCTGAAATGCAGAAATGCTTAACAGAGGGGCACATATTACGGTTAGTATTACACCTAATGCAGCTGTGGCATAGGAGGAGTAAACAAAAATAGTATATGTTCTACTAAGCTTTTCTCGATCGTTTTCCTCACAGGCTTGAGCAATATTCCGAATACCGCTTAAATTAAGGCCAAGTGTAGCTATTGCACTGATGATAACCAGTGAAGAAATATATTGTGTAGATATACCAACGCCAGCGCTACCCAACAGCACAGCAACGAGCTTACCCCGGAGAATAGAGAGCAATATCTGGAATACCTGCACACCGCCAAAAATCGCGGTCGTTTGTAATGCGATCCTGTAGGTTTTTCCTTCAGCCATTACTTTTTACCAGGCATTGACCACATCAATAACATATGCTATCTGTTCCTTTGTTAGAAACGGACTAAGCGGTAAACTGATCACCTGGCGATGAATTTGTTCGGTAATAGGCAAAGAAAGATGTGCCAGCTCTTTGTACGCTTCCTGTTTATGGGGCGGAATAGGGTAATGAATCACCGTTTGAATTCCCTTATGCGTTAAATACCGCTGAAAGTCCTCCCGATCCTCAACTCTGACGACATACACATGATGGACATGTGCCGCTTCACCATGAAGAACTACGGGTAACACAATTTTGTGATTTCTAATGCCTTGTTGATAAGCTTCAACTACGTTTCTGCGAAGCTGATTATCAGCATCTAACCTGGCTAATTTAACAGTAAGTATACCAGCTTGAATCTCATCAAGCCGCGAATTAAATCCCTTCGTCAGGTTCACATATTTCTTTTGTGATCCATAGTTTGCAAGGGCGCGAACCATAGAGGCCAATTCATCATCTGACGTGGTTACCGCTCCAGCATCGCCTAATGCGCCCAAATTTTTTCCAGGATAAAAACTATGACCTGCGGCGTCACCAAGGTTGCCAGACCGTCTTCCTTTGTAAATGGCGCCATGTGATTGTGCCGCATCTTCAATTACTTTAAGGCCAAAGTTTCTTGCAATTTCAAGAATACGATCCATGTCACAAAGTTGGCCATATAGGTGAACGGGCATGATGGCCTTGGTTTTTGGTGTAATTACTTGTTCGATCTTGTTCGAATCAATGCAATAATGGGTAATATCTGGTTCAACTAAGACGGGGGTCAAATTATTAGCCGTTATCGCCAAAAGTGTGGCAATATAAGTGTTAGCAGGCACAATCACTTCATCGTAATCCTTCATTAACCCAAGCTCTTTATATGCCCGCAAAATCAAAATCAATGCATCCAAACCATTTCCCACACCTATGCAATGTTTTGCCCCGGTAAAAGTGCTATAAGCATCTTCAAACTGCCTACAACGATCTCCATGGATATACCATCCACTATTAACGGTTTGAATTACATTTTCAATGAGTTCATTTCCAAAAGATGTGGTGATCTCTTTCAATGATAAAAACGGGATCTCCATGGTTTGTCCTTTCAATATTTGGCTTTTAACCATCAATTATCAGCCATGATAAATTCGCTTCAGAGCGAAAATCCTTTAAATCTAAGAAATTCATCATAATTTCGAAGATAATCTGATTCTTCATACACCAGAGATGCCAAAACCAGACATACTGAACCTGAAGAAAAGTTGTTCAATTCTCGCCAAATACCAGGAACAAGGAATAATCCTTGATAGGGACGATTAAGCCTGTATGTGATTTTATTCCTGCCATCATCCAAAATCACATCAAAGCTACCACTGGCTGCAATTAATAATTGATACAGATTTCGATGTGCATGACCACCTCTCGTTTCGCCTCCTGGAACATCATAAAGGTAATAAATTCTCTTTATTTCAAAAGGGACGGCCTTGTAACTTTCAAGGACAGTTATATTTCCCTTGCTGAATCCCATTTTTTCCAGCACCAGCATCGAGCAATCGTGGATAGTTGAACTATTCATAGCAACTCATCATCCTTAAGCATTCAACAAACTTGTCGTGATGACGAATATAATCACTTTCATCAAATTCCATTGACGAAACAATAAGTGCTAAAGAATTTGTCGAAAAATTATCAACTTCACACCAGTGCAATGGAGGAATCAACAGTCCAAAATCAGGTCGATTTAAATGATACTTTGATTTTTTATTTCCATCATCTAATACAACGTCAAAACTGCCTGACAAAGCAATAATCAAGCTTTCATTTTTCAAACAAGCATAACCATCAATAGATTCTCCCCCAAATACATCAAAAATATAATAGATACGTTTAATTTCAAATGGAATATGCTTATAAGATTCTATAAAGGTTAAATTACCGCGCGGATCAATAATTTTTGGCAGTTGAATTAATGGACAATTAGACATTGTGATCTTTTTTTTGAAGCATCAATTTCCACTGTTGATAACCAATACCTTGCCAAGGCATACCCCGTTCAAAGTGTTCTCGCCAGGGGTACATTTGATTTCCTTCCATTCCAGGTTGTGTATTGAAGATATGATGAATGGATCCCAAATTCTTGGCCGGGTTTCCAATCACCACGGTTTCATCAGGAACATCATGACGCACAAGTGACATAGCACCCACTAATGAATCTTTGCCAATTTTTATTCCAGGCAATAAAACTGATTTAGTGGCAATAACTGAATAATCGCCAATTTCTACTCCCATTATAATATTTGAAGGAGGATATGGATCATTGGTTAAAACCGTATATGGGTATACCCAAACAAAATTTCCTATCTTACTCTTCTGACCTACTTGAACATTACCATGAATCCTCACATAATCACCTAAGATGCAGTCCCCTTGGATATCCGATAATGTGCCAATCCTACAATTCTTTCCGATTTTGGTCTTTTCCCGAACGCATACGCGATGACCTGTTTCAAAATCCGGACCTATTACAGAACCGGAATAAATAATGGAACCTGATCGAATAATTGCTCTTTCGCTTATGGATAAAGGCGGATTCTGATAGTCCATTTGTGAATAATATTCCGCTGCCGGCTCACCCAAAATACAATGGGGTCCAATTATTGAATTATCTCCAATATGGACATTATCGTAAATGATTGTATGTGCCCCAATGGTCACGTTTTGACCAATTACTGCATTCGGGCTAATCATTGCTGATGGATTAATCATACCTCTCTCAAAGCCTGACATGTTCATGCTGTAAGTCCTCCATCCACATATATTGTTTGACCTGTAATAAAACTAGCCTTGGGAGAGATAAGAAATTCAACCAATGGAATTACATCCGCGGGGCAACCTAATCTGCCTGCTGGTGTTCTTCGGGTAATTTGTTTTTTTTGCTCTTCAGATAAGCCATGAGACATATCTGTTTCCAGAAAACCTGGTGCAATCGAATTAACAGTGATACCACGATCCCCTAATTCACGGGCTAGGCTTCGGGTAAAACCATCCAATCCCGCTTTTGTGATAGAATAAACGGATAATCCACGATATCCTGTTTTACCAACTATTGATGTTATATTGATAATCCTCCCAGACCGATTAATTAACATATCCCTGACGCATAATTTTGTAAGGATAATCGTCCCTTTGAGATTAACCGATAACATTTTATCAATTTGATCCTCACTTTGACTAGCCAAGACCCCATCCACTGCAATTCCAGCATTATTTATCAAGACATCAATTTTACCAAATTTTTCCTTCACGGATTTTATAAACTGGGGTAACTTTTCTGTTTCAGAAATATCGTTCTGACTGAAATAAAACCGTCGACTTATAGCAGAATCCGCCTGCAATGTATCGATGAATTCTGATGAATGTCTACTAAAAGTAGAAACCTCATACTCAGGTAAACTTAGGAAGTATTTAATGATATCCTTTCCTAAGCCTCTACTTCCACCACTCACTAAAATAGAGACCATAATTTATCTCCTGATTATTTTTTGGTTTTGTTTTGGAATTGATGAGACAAATTCAATCAGCCTTGGTTGTTCATATCTTCCTAAAGATGATTGGCAACGAAATCTGATTTCCTTTTCAATTGCTTCACTTGAGACATCATCCGAAATCTCTACTTGAATAGCAACTATTTGTCCGGTAATTGGATTTTTTTTCCCATACACACGCACATTCTTTATTCCTGGAATAGCAAGAATAACTGCTTCCACTTTTAGAGGGTGTACTTTTACTCCCCCCACATTGATAATCTCACTTTTTCTTCCTCTAAAAAGAACCCGATCGCCAACAATTTCAACAATATCACCAGTAGCTATCCAACCATCATTATCTCTTTGAAGTACATCACCGCCAGCATATCCCAGCATAGCTTTTGTGGATAAGATATACAGCTCATCTTGCAGAATTTTTAATTTTACATTTCCAACTGGTCGAGATAAATATTCTAACGGGAAACCTGGTAACCCATCTTTGACAGAAAAACAGGAACCCAACTCGGTTGTTGCATAAACCTGGGTAATAACTGCTTTTGGAAAGATACCTCTCAATTTTTCTAATAATTCAGGTGTCGAAGCTTCGCCACCCAGAGTAATTTGCTTGAGATTCAAAGGTCCCAAATCTTTAGTGTATTTTCCGGAAAAGAATCTCCAAAAAGTCGGCGTTGCTGAGATTGAATCAACATTATATTTCTGGATATAGGTTAAAATATCCTCAAAACTTCTTGAAGGGGGAATAATCAATGCATTACCATTCACCAAAGAGTGTAATAATACTTGAATGCCCGCAAAATGATTTAAAGGTGACACCAATAACCATACTTCTTGTAAATCTCGTTTGTTGGGGCGAATTTGCTTAATGATCGTTTCCCATTTATACAAAGCAGCCTTGGGCAATCCAGTTGTACCAGTGGTTAAAATGATCAGATCATTTTCTCTATCAACAGGATAATTATATTCCTTCTTTGAATCTGGGAAGGATTCATGCCATAATGGGTCAGAATATGAAATTATTCTAGTTCCAGAAACGGCATCATCGAACTTTGTATCGGAAATCAAAATGCCAGGGCCCACCTTGTGAAAAATTGCTGCAAAATCTACTTCGGCCATTTGACGATTCAATATGCAGGCTTTTTTTCCAAGCAAATCAATTGCAATTAAAAGTAAAACTAAATCACAACCGTCTTTTAAATATAAATAGACCAAATCTTCTTTTGAATTTTCCAATTGTCCAGCGATTTTGATTACTCGATTTACTGCATCTTCATAAGAAAAGGAATAAACCTGATCAACAAGGAATAATTGGTCAGGTCGTGCCTCAGCAATTTCCCTTAATTTTTGAAATATCATCATCGGTCCTTGTAAAAATTTACAATCTCTCGAACCGTATGTGGAAATATTCCTTGAGAGTAAGGATCTAACCCAAATTTATTCTCCAACATAGCAGAAAGTGTGGCTGTATCCAGTGAATCTAATCCTAAACCACTTCGGTAAAGTGAGCTATCAAGAGATAGGCAACTGGGTACTTCCTTATCCAACTTTTGAAGTAAATCCTTTACTAGCTCAAAAATAATACCTTCTAAATTGTTTAATTCGTTATCTTTCATAATTTTTGGCCTCATTTTTGGGGTAGGGTTAATTTCACTCAAGGTCTGCATTTGCTACAAATATGCTTTTTATACAAGAGGAAATTGCAGCCGCAAAAAACCTTATTGAGATTTGTCTGTTATGGAGAGTTCTCTCTTCTGAAAATATGGATTAATTATACCATTGATGCCAGCCGCAGGATATTTTGAAATCCCCCATGTTCTTTGGTCCCATTCAAACTGATACACCTTCTCCCGCCAGAGGATATGCAGGCCGCTGTCGCCTTCACGCCAGAAAAACAGGCCCTCAAAAAAGGCCGGCCAGTCATCACCCATCACTGGCTCGCCAAGCAAAAAATGTACCAGGCAGATGACATTGGAGTCGTGGCTGACATATACATTCAAACCGCCGGGACCCAGGTCATTTTCCAGGGCCAATTCCACCGCGCCGTTAACCGGCTCAGGCAGGGCATCTCCCGGCTGCCAGCCATTTTTCATCGCCCGCCAGGCCGGTTCCACATAAGGAAAACCCAACCGCTCATCAATGAACACAGGTAAATTCCACCTGGCTCCCTGGGCAATGGCGCGGGCTGTGTGTCCGCAGCGCCCCACCGGGCTGGCCAGAAGCCGGCCGGGCTGACGCAGCAGACTCAACATCTGCCCATAATCTTCCGCCAGGGCAACGCCCTCTGGCGTCAGTTCCACCAGATGTCCGGTGGCTTCATCCACAATGGGATAACGATTTCCATGGCGCATGATCACACTGACAGTCCGGTCTGAGGGCAGCATGGCCAGCGCATTCACCATCGAATACGGTAAAGGCATAAAAACTCCTCAAAAGCTACGCCGCAACGGGGTTGCTCAGCGTGCCAATTTTTTCAATTTCAATCTCAATCTGATCTCCCGGCTTTAAAAAGACCGGCGGTTTGCGAAACACCCCCACCCCATCCGGCGTGCCGGTTGAAATCACATCTCCAGGCAGCAGGGTGGCGCCAGCCGAGGCAATCGCCAGCACATTGGCCACCTTGAAGATCATTTCACTGGTATTGGAATCCTGCATCACCTGACCGTTCAGGCGGCAGCCTATCTTTAAAGCATTCGGATCCCCCACCTCATCCGGCGTCACCAGCCAGGGGCCCATCGGGCAGAAGCTGTCCAGCGACTTGGCCCGCACCCATTGTTTTTCGGCAAATTGCAAATCGCGCGCCGAAACATCGTTCAAAATGGTGTACCCTGCCACAGCTGAAAGAGCTGTTTCAGGGGTCAGGTCCCGCACCCGCCTGCCAATCACCAGGGCCAGTTCAGCCTCGTAGTCCACCTGTTCGGTCAGGCCGGCCGGCCATGTGATGGCAGTTCCCGCGCCAGCCAGCGCTGAAGGATGCTTGGTGAAAAGGATCAACCGTTCAGGAATTTTTACATTCTGTTCCCGGCAGTGATCATAATAATTCAATCCGGCGCAAATGATTTTGGATGGCGCCAGCACCGGCGGCAGCAGGCGCACTTCGCTGATGGCCAACAGCAGGGGTTTGATCTGTTCAAAAGGTTGCGTCAACAGATGGGTGTGTAAAGCCCGCAACTGTTCCAGGCTGGCATCCCAGTCCTGCAGCATTTCCAGCATGCTCAGCGGTAAATGCGGCGCCGCTCGCTGCAAATCCACCAGCCAGGTTTCGTCCCAAACCAGACCCACATGGGGAGAGGGATCCTGCGAAAAAGTGCAAAGTTTCATTTTTACCTCACCAGGGATTGATTATACTTCATTACAAGGGAAAAGCATGGATCATTTTGACTGCGTCAGGGCGAACAAATGCGGCTTGAAGTAAGAGCTGAGCAGGTCACTGTAAAGGTATTCGTGCTGCCGCACCACATCACTGATCCGCTCACCAATGGGCTGGCCAGTGGAATCGCGGGCTGTCGCAAGGAAAGCAAAGGTCACCGCCAGCACCTGGCGTGTGTTCATTTCATCGAGAAGGTTGGGCAGCCGGTCATCTCCAATCCGATTCGGGTCTGGAACCCGCCCCACATCCGCGCTGACCGGATAATCCATGCGGTCTGAAGCATATTCCTCGCGGCACAGGTACAAAATGTCGCGAAACAGCGCCGGTTCGCACATGGCCACCAAACGCAGCGCCTCCAGGTAGCTCGATCCTGATGTTTTGATATGCAGCAAGCGGTTGAAGGATTGCTGCAGCGCCGGAAAAACACTGAACTTGCCCGAACCTGAATGCAGCCCAAACTTATACGGACCAAGATAACTCATAATGGCAGCATGCCGTTCCAGTTCATAACTCAAAGTTGACAGGTTGCCGATGTAATCCACCCCGCGTTCAAAGCGTCCCACCAGGCGCGGTGAAAAACAGGTGATGCGCACCCCCAGCCGCTGCAATTCATTCACAAAGAAAAAGTGCTCTGCCTGGGTGGTTGGCGTGTCGCACTGGTCAATGGTGATCTCAAAATCAAAACGCCCTTCTCCAAGCCGCAGGCACAGGTAGCGATACATGCGCATGGCCTGCACAATGGCATTGCCATATTTGATCAGCGTGCGGTAGAGCGTATCGCGGTCATAAATCAGGCGGAATAGACCCAGGTCAAAGCTGTGATGCAGGTAGCGTCCTTCCACCCCTTCCAGTGTATCTTCCAGCAGGGCCCACGGCAAGATATCCAGGCGAGACTGCAAATCCTGCGGCCGAATGGGCTGCGCCCGTTGATCCACATATTCATGCAAATCAAGCGTGTACCAGCTAAAGCCGGCCTCAATCCACGGGTCCGCGTCATCTTTCGAACGGATGCAATCGGCATCCGCAGCCATGTTATCCTGCCAGCCCGCCTGAAAGGCCCCCCAGATGGCATCGTCCAGCACTTCGGCTGGTGTACGCCCTGTGCGGCTAATTTCCTTGACGCTCTGTTGGGCAAACACCGGCACCAGATCCAGCCCGCGCACTGCCTGCACATGCCCCGGCGTGGCCATTCCCAGCCGGTCGCCAAAACCAAAGGACATTTGCAGGCCAATCGGCGCCGGCCTGAGCCTGGGGAACACCATGCGCAGAATGGCGGCATTCCTTGGGGTAAGCGGGCAAACCTTCATCATCAAACGCTGCTGGTTCACCTGCACCGGCTGGTCGGCGCCTTCAAAAGCACTGGTCACCGGATCGCGCAGCGGCTGATTGTTAATAAACGTGGTGGGGCTCACCATCCCCAGAACCCGGTCGCATCCCTGTCCGGCAATAAAGAAGACTCGTTTTCCGTCCGAAGTCATCGAATCAGGATAAACGGGCCGGCCAATAAAGGCGCTCCAGTTCACGTTCATCAACAGGCGCATGAACACTCCAAAACACAACGCTGCCGGCTGGCAGCACAGATAGGCTTATTATACTCTTAAAATGTAAAGGCACAGGGCTGGTAAGCACCTGTGCCTGACCTGCTTTTGCTGCGCTCACTAAACGCCTGGCGCTGAGGGCACCTTCAGCAGAGCCGCATTGGCTCCCTTGGTGGCCGATTCGCGCAGGGCCAGGTGAATGACAATATTGCCCACGTCGCTGGTCAATGGAACCACCAGGCGGGCAAAGTCGAGTGTGGAAATGGTGGCGCCTTTGGCCAGCAGCAAGGTGGGCGGCGAAATGGTCGATTGAAAACCCGTTTGTGACAGTTTCACACTCGCCCGGCCGGTAATCACATTTCCCAATTCAGCAATACCGCTCTGAGCCAGGTTGTTCAGTTCTTTCAATTGCTCACCCATAATGGCCGATGAAATGGCCACACAGGTCTTTGCATTCATGCCGTAAAACACGGTACCCTGCACATCGCCAACCAGGCTGATCAGCACAGTCACATCGTCGGTCACATAGGGGCTTTTTTCCAGCGACAGCTCACCGCGCGTCATGGTGATATGCGCTTCAGCTTTCAACACTTCATAAGCCGCTTCAACAAATGGGATCAGGTATTTGACATTCATCCGTACCTCACAAACCCATGGATAGTGGCTCCATGCCGCCGTTTAGGGAACCGAAATAGGAACAAAATTCCGGTCCTGAGAATCGGGTGGGCTTTCACGCAAGGCCAGGTTGACCACAATTTGTCCTGATTCTGTCATCAACGGCACCACAATGCGCGAAAAATCAAGTGTTGACACTTGAATGGAATGGCCCTGAATCAAGGTGGGCGGCGATATATTGGATTGATATCCAGCCTCAGATAATTTGATGGTTGCGCGTCCTGTAATGACATTCCCAAGCTCGGCCACGCCGCTCTGGGCCAGGTTGTCAAACTCGGTAAACTCCTGGCCCATCATACGCGAAACCAAATCCAGAGCTGTCGTTGTGGACATGCCGTACATCACAACCCCCTGCACCTGGCCTACCAGGCTGAGCAGCACCGTCACATCATCAGCCGTCATGGCCGATTTCTGCAGCGAGAGGTTGCCGCGCCGAATTGAAAGCTGAACTTCGGCTTTGAGAACTTCTGCAGCTGCATCCACAAAGGGGTTAAGAAACTTGACATTGGTCATACACAACCTCCACCCGCATCAAATGCTCAAGATGAATTGCCTGTTCGATAATTATACTTTAACGTAGAAAGAAAACCCAGTGCTGCGAAAACCAATCTCCTGCGGGCGCGGAATGATCTCTGTGCCACCCACAAACATGATGCCGCCCGGGCGCAGCGCAGCGTGGAATTTTCGGTAGAGCATATCTTTGGTCTCTGTGGTGAAATAAATGACCACATTCCGGCAAACCACCATGTCAAAATCTGTTTCAGTTGGATCTGAAAGCAAATTATGTTCCTTGAAGGTGATTTTGCGAACAATATTGCTGTTGACGAAGTACGGTGGCCCGCCCGGTCTGAAATAGGCTTCCTTTTGCTTGGGAGTCACGTTTTGCATTTCTTCTGTCGTGAAAGGTCCCCCCGCCTGGGCTTTGGCCAGCGCGCCCCGGTCCAGGTCCGTCGCCCAGATATAATGTTTGCGCTGCGGGGCCAGTTCATCCAGCAGCATGGCAAAGCTGAAAGGTTCCGCACCAATGGAACAGCCTGCGCTCCAAATACGCACCCCGCTGCCCAGCGCCCGCATTCCCAGCGATTCCTTCAGCAGGTTGGGCAAAATACTTTCCTTGACCGATTTCCAGCGGTCAAAATCGCGGAAAAACTCGGTGACATTAATAGTCAGATAATCCCTGAACTTGGTCAGCTCTGCCGGCTCCTTTTTCAGGCGGGCGAAATAATCGTCCCAGCTCGCGCTCCCCGAACGCGCCAGCCAGGAATCGAGCCGGCGGCGCATTTGTTCATCCTTGTAATGATCCAGGTTAATATCCAGCAGCGTGCGGATGGCTTCCTTTATTCGGGCATAAACGGCTAAATCCATGGCAGTTTTATCCTTCGATCAGTTTTTTAACTGCGCCCGCCACATCACCCAACGGGACAATCAGGTCTGCTGCGCCGGCCTCAGCCACAGCGCGCGGCATACCCCAAACCACACAGGTTTCTTCAGCTTCAGCAATCACCTTGCCGCCCGAAGCATGGATCAGTGAGGCGCCATTGGTGCCGTCGCTGCCCATACCCGTCAAAACCACACCCACCACCCGCGAGCCAAAATGCGGCACCACCGAGAGCATGGTCACATCCACGCTCGGCCGCACCCCATGCACCGGGGGGTTCTGGTTCAACGCCACTTTGCCCTGGGCATCCAGGGTCATATGAAAACCGCCCGGTGCCAATAAAGCCTTGCCCACTTCCATCACATCGCCTGCTTCGGCTTCCTTCACCAGCAGGGATGACTGGTTGTTCAACCGTTCAGCCAGAGAGCGGGTGAAATTGGCCGGCATATGCTGCACGATCAGCACTGCTGCCGGCAAACTGGCTGGAATGTTCGGCACCACGGCGTTCAACGCGCGCGGTCCGCCCGTTGAAGAGCCGATAATCAAAATCTTATCACTGCGCAGCAGCGGCCGCGTGCGCTTTTCTCCTTGCGCCGCTGGCGCAGCCATGGTCATTTGTATGGTCTGACTGGCCATTGCCGCCGCGCTCATCAGAGGGGTGACCTTGGCCCCGGCTGCACGGATAATCTTGTTGGCCACCTCATCCAGCACAGAGGCCATGCTGGCTTTATAATCTGGCTTGGCTGCAAAATCAACCGCCCCCAGCGTCAACGCCTGAATGGTTTCTGTTGCGCCTTCTTTAGTCTGGCTGCTTAACATGATCACCGGGCGTGGGAAGCGCACCATGATTTCGCGCAACGTTGCCAAACCATCCATGCGCGGCATTTCCACATCCAGGGTGACCACATCGGGCTGCAGTTTAGGAATTTGTTCCAGGGCATCCTGCCCATCCCTCGCTGCGCCCACAACCGTCAACCCCGCCACCTGGTTGAGATGGTTGGTGATGGTGTAACGCATGAAAGCGGAATCATCCACCACCAGAACACGCACCGGTTTCGTCCCGTCAGGTAAAGCCATGAAGCACCTATGCCAGCAGCTTGCTGATCGCTCCCAGAACCCGTTCACGTTCAAAGGGTTTAACCACAAAATCGCGGGCGCCTGATTTAATGGCCTCAAGCACCACCGATTCCTGTCCCAGGGCCGTCAGCATGATCACTTTGGCCTTCGGGTCCAAGGCTTTAATATGCTTCAACGCAGTCAGGCCGTCCATTTCAGGCATGGTGATGTCCATCATCACCACATCAGGATGCACCTGATTGTAAAGTTCAACTGCTTTGGCGCCGTTATCGGCTTCCACAATCTCATAGCCTTCCGCCGTTAACATCTTGGAGATACGCATCCTTAAGAATTCTGCGTCATCAACAATGAGAATTTTGGCCATGTTTTTTCTCCTTATAAAAAATCAACTAAACAACAACTAGAATTCACGTTCCTGTCCGCCCATCATACGGATGGTCATCCGGCCATCCGGAACATACAGGCGAACAGTGCGGCCGGTCTGCCCGCCGACTTCTTCAGAAGCCAGGCGAAAACCAAGCTCTTTTAAGGTATTGCGCGCCGAAGTGATATTCCGGCTGCCAATATCAAATGAATTGGTAAATCCAGGCGCAGTCAGCATATTGGCGCCGCCTGCCATTTTCACCACAATCCGCGAGCGAACAGCGCCCGCTTTTAGCACCATGTCTAATAACAGGCGAATACCTGTGTCAGCATATTTTGCCTGAAATTCTTCAGAAGCATCATTATTGATGGGCAGAACGGCATGCAGCAGCCCGGCAACATGGGTGCCGGGGTCATACATGCCCACGCCCACACACGATCCAAGGCCAAAGGCAACCAGCACGTCCGATAAATCACGGCTGACTTTAATTTCGCCCAATCCTACTGCCAGATGGTTAGCCATGTTTGCCCTTTACATGTTGACCTAATTTCTCAACGGTAAATGTATCCGGAATGACCCAGAAATCAGCCTGAGTGTGCCGCTCTCCAGCCATAAAAGTGGATTGGAACAGCATCACTTGCGAACCCACATCTCCCATCGTGGAAACCACCACATCCAGAATGGATCCCACCATGTCCACCATCACGGCTGGCGGGCTTGGCCGGGCGGTGATGCCGGTGATTTCAGCCATCGCATTCATAAAGAAAGTGCCGGCCAGGTTGCCCACTTCGGCCAGGGCTGAACGCTCGAGCGTGCCCAGGTTCTGAGTCGTCCCATAGGGCTGCTCCAGCACCAGGTCGCACATTTCCAGAGCTTTGTCGTAGGGAATGACCAGAACAATCTGGCCGCTCACCTCGCCAGTCATGCGCAGATAAATGGCGACCGCATCATTTTCCGGCCCGCCCAACATTTCGGGAATTTCTGTGATGGGGATGGCACGCACATCCGGATTCCAGACCGAAAGTTCATTGCCAATCATATCCGCAAAACCACGGGCAGCATTGCGAAAACCTTCTTTGGCAATGTTGCGCAGGTTTTCCAGCAGGGTCTGGTTCATCTCGGGGGTTAATTCAGCCATCTCATCCTCCTCAACCGGTCATGGCATGCTGCAGGCCCGACATGCGGAACAAATCCTGAACATCCACAATTAAAATCACCTGTCCATCGCCCAGAATTGCGGCGCTGGCAATGCCATGCACTTCTCCGATCAGGCTGCCCAATGATTTAACCACCACTTCTTCCTGGCCCAACAGCCGGTCAACCATCAGCCCCATCTGCAGCTTTCCAGAACCCACCACCACCACATAATGCTGCCTGGCAGAATAATCTTCCTTCTCGAGTTCAAAAGTGCTCGCCAGGCTCACCAACGGCAGGACCTTCTTGCGCAGGATGATCACCGGCCGGGCATTGACCGTCTGAATATCGCTTTTCGCTATCCGCAGCGTTTCCAAAACCGTGACCAGAGGGATGGCCATGGTCATTTCTCTGACCCGCACCAGCAGGGTTGGCACAATGGCCAGTGTCAGCGGCAGGCTCAGCTGAAAGCGCGTGCCCTGTCCTTTCCAGGTTTCCACCATGATCGAGCCGTTCAGCCGCTGAATGTTGTTCCGCACAATATCCAGCCCAACGCCACGGCCTGAAATATCACTCAGGGTGGAGGCTGTGGAAAAACCAGAAGCAAAAATCAGGTTAACCGCCTCATCTTCCGACATGACGGCCGCCTCGGCTTCTGAAAGAAAGCCTTTCTGCACAGCTGAGGCTTTGATCTTCTCGCCATCAATGCCCTTACCGTCATCTTCAACCGTGATAATGATGCGGCCTTGTTCGTAGCGTGCCGCCAGCAACACCCGCGCCCGCTCAGGCTTGCCCGCGGCAAGGCGCACTTCAGGCCGTTCAATCCCATGATCTACCGCATTGCGCAGGGTGTGAATCAAGGGATCGTTGATCTCCTCAATCACCGAGCGGTCCATCTCGGTGTCTTCACCTTCAATCACCAGGTCCACTTTTTTGCCAAATTTGTTGGCCAGGTCGCGCACCATGCGCGGAAATTTACTGAACACGTTGCCAACCGGCAGCATGCGGATGCTCATCACCTCTTTTTGCAGCTGATCGGTGATGCGGCCAATGTGGTTGACGGTTTCTGAGAGGGTTTCCACATGATCATCATTGCGGAAACGCGCATCCAGGCTGTTTCTGAGCTGGTACAGGCGGTTGCGGTCTGTAATCAATTCGCCCACCAGATTCATCAGGTTATCCAGCCGTTCCACGCTGGTGCGAACGGTTTTTTCCAGCGCCACCTTGGGTGCAGCTGCCGCAGAAGCCCCTGCCGGGACTGCCGGCGCTGCCGCCTGGGGTACCCTGGCCGTTTCAACAACCTCGGCCGGCTTATCCAGAGCCGGCAGCGGTGCAGTGGGTTTTTCCAGTGTATCAGGGCCTGAAACCTGCTGCAAAGTCAGTTTGTTAACCTCGCTGACCATATCCAGCAGTTTGTATATTTCTTCATAAGTTTGGGAAGATTGAAATGTGGCAGAAAATTTTTGCACCGGCTTAGCAGAGTCAATTTCAGCCTGTGTAGGACTTTGCGTTTGAATGACGCCAACATCCTGCAGGGCCAGCACCAGTTGAAAAGCCCGTGCTGCCGAGGCAATGCTGGTGGGCGAAATTTCCGCTTCCACCTTGAAAACAGTCTGGCTCGCCGCCTCAGCACTGGCAGCCGTCGGAACAACAGCCTGGACAGTCTGTTTTGTTTCTGCAGCTGGCGCCGCGGCCGCGCCTGTGGCCTGTGCCACAAAGGCATTAAACCGCGCTACCAGCCCATCCACATCCACCGGCGCTGGCTGAAGGGTTAAAATTTCCCCGCGCAAATTGCGCAGGGCATCTGTGGCTTCAAGGCATAAATCAATCAGGGAGGTGGAAACCGGATAGCTGTTCTTCCGCAATCCGTCCATCGCGGTTTCCAACGCATGGGTCAACGCCACCATGCGTTTGTGGCCAATCATGCCGGCAGCGCCTTTCAGCGTGTGGGCGGCACGGAAAAGAGACTGCAACAGGTCAGGATTCTCCCCTTCCCGTTCCAATTGCACCATGCCATCATCGAGAAGCTGGAATTGCTCATCCGACTCTGCCATGAAAATTGGGAGTTCTTCTTTTTCAATATCGAACCTTAATTCCATAGGCTTCTTCCTGTCTCTGTGGCCATTTCAATCATTTTAACAGGAAAATGGACTGTATGCAAATGATTTTAGCGCAATATTTATGGTTCTTCAAAAGTGCCTACACGGTCATACCGGTTTCCGTGTTCAGGGTCAGCCGGGTAGGGTCTATGGCTATCCCATTCCTGCGAATCTCGTAATGTAAATGCGGGCCGGTGGAATTGCCCGTATTTCCTGAAAGGCCAAGCGTCATGCCTTTGCGAACCGTATCCCCCACCTGCAAATTCAAGCTGGATAAATGCGCGTAATAAGTCTGGTAATCCCCATTTTCAACAATCACCAGGTTGCCGTACCCCTGGGTGTTCCATCCCGAGTAAATAACCTTGCCATCCATGGTGCTCTTAATTTCCGTGCCTTCCACAATCCCAAAGTCCAGTCCGTTATGTCCGGAATGATATGCCTGGGTCAGCACGCCAGAAACTGGCGTGCCCGCGGGGGTTGGCGCGCTGCCGACCGCCTGTGTCCGTTCGCCGCGCAGCTGCTGCGATTGCATTTTTTCCAGCAAATTCATCATGATGGGCATGATCAGGGTATTGATATCCAGGCCAAAACTTGACCCCGATCCTGAATCAGAGTCGCTGTTTTTGTTCATGTTCATGGTCATCATCATGGTCAGGAAAAGCTGGGTGAAATCTGTGCTGCTGCCTGAACTGGAATTGCTGGCAGTACTGCCCGATTTTAAAGCCGCCGTACGCGCCAGAGCGGTATAAAGACTGGTATTATTGGTCAGCGTCATGGCATCCTCCCGGTCACAGGTTCAATTTCTTGTTTCGTACCCGATAAACAAAAGCCAGCACTTCAGCCACCACAGCATAAAGCTCTGGCGGAATCACCTGGTTTAAATCCACCTGGGCCAGGGCGTCTGCCAGGGCCGTGTCATCCCGAATCGGCACCTGGTTTTGCCTGGCAATGGATAAAATCTGTTCGGCTATCTCGCCGCGGCCAGTGGCCACCACGCGCGGCGCCGAGTCCTTTTCGGGGTCATAA
Organism: Chloroflexota bacterium; assembly: GCA_029561345.1. Classification (GTDB taxonomy): domain Bacteria; phylum Chloroflexota; class Anaerolineae; order Anaerolineales; family Anaerolineaceae; genus JAKQJC01. The sequence continues at coordinate 83,295 of JAKQJC010000057.1, forward strand.
CTGAGGGCGACGGCGATTTTGGGCTTTTGTTCCGGGTTATCGCTCATCATCAGGCCTCCAGATTGATGCGCTTGGCATTCCAGGGGATGAACTGCCCCGAAGCCGCGTCTGTTTCACCAATCACATTCTGCACCTGGCATTGGGCAAACTGCAGCTTGAAGCCCAGTTTTTCCAATCCCTCGGTAAAACTCGGCAGTTCTTCGTCAATCAGGCCGCGCCATTGTTCCGATGAAACCGTCATCCAGGCACCCACCCGTTTGCCAGCCATCGAAAGATCCACCTGCAAAGTTTCGCCTTCTTCCAGTTCCAGGTTTAAGATCAGGCGCGTGTTGCTGGGATCAATGGTTTTTTCGCCGCCTGCCTCGCGGTAAGCCACCCGCAGGTTGGCAGGGAACATATCTCCCGGCGGATTTTGCTGGGCAAGGGGGAAATTAATCGCCAGCCACACTGGCTCGCCCGGTTTCTGGCTGGAGCCCGCATTCAGAAACTGCATTTGCCGCAGCCCATCCATAAAACGGTCCACCTGACCGGCAATATTGTTCTCGCCCTGCTTCACCAACTCCTGCCTAAGCTGCGCCAGCATGGTCAAAGGATCATTCGGGTTGGTCTGACCGGTTTTGGCCTGTTCGGCCAGCCCCGCTTCCAGCGTTTTACCCCACAGGGCCATCGCCTCCGAAAGTTGTTCGGCAATCTCCGCCGGCGTGCCGCTCCAGTTAATCACGGCGCCTTCCAGCATGGTCATCACTTTTTGCGCCAGCGACTTCAGCTCAGCTGAGGCATGTCCTTTGAGCAGGCTGCTCAGCCCGGCCTGCAATTGCTGCAGTGAATCAGTGAAACCAGGCAGGTGCTGCATGGCCAGTGACAGCGTGCCCGGCGTCAGCGGCAGGTTGCTGGCTTTGAACATCGCCGCCAGGTCTGCCTCTGCCGCGCCCCAGTTCTTAAGCGAACCCAGCGCCTGCAGCAGTTCATCCACCAGCCGGGCGTTCACCGGCAGCCCACGGTTGAGCAGGGCGCTGGCAATGGTCAGGTTGTTCTGATTGATTTGCAGGCCGTTCAGGCGCAGCAGATTTTGCGCCAGCGCCTGCCACTGCGAAACACTGGTGGTCTGTCCGGGGGTGGTGCCCTGCCGCACCAGCTGCAGCTGCAGCACGCCGTCGGCCATGCCCCGCACCACAAATTGGGCGCTGCGGCGTTCATTCAAACCCGCCTGTTCGCCGGGGGGCAGCCGCCCCACCACACGCGTGCCCTGAATGGCCAGAGAAACCTGATCACCCGAAACATTCAAAATCTGAGCCGTAATCCGCTGATTAACGCGTAAAGTGAGCGGCTGCTCTCCACTTGGCCGCTCGATGATCGCGATAGGAAGCGGACCCCCGATGGTCATAACCTGCTCTGCCTCGCTGGCTTCTGAGGTCAGAAGCCCTTGCTAAACTCCCGGTGCTGGTTCCCTTCTCATTAACCCAGAGAAGGGAACCAGCCGGGTGGTGATGCCTACCGCTTGAGGTTCACCAGCTCTTGCAGCATCTCATCCGAGGTGGTGATGATGCGGGTTGAAGCCTGGAAACCGCGCTGCGCCAGGATCATGTTGGTAAATTCGCGGCTCATATCCACATTTGAGCCTTCCACCGTTCCCGATGAAACCGTGCCGCGCCCGCCGGTGTTGGCCACGCCCACCCGCGCCACGCCTGAATTCAGGCTGGGCAGGTACAGGTTTTCACCCATCCGCATCAGACCGCCCGGGTTGTTGAAATCGGCCATGGCCAGCTGACCAATCAGCCGCTGCGCCCCGTTGGAATAGACGCCAAACAGTTCGCCCGTGTTGCCCGAAATGTTGAAACCAATCAGCTCGCCAGCCGCCAGGCCGTCCTGGCTGTTCAGGGCCGCCGTGCTTGGTTCTGCCAGCTGGGTCAGTCCGGCCAGGTTCAAGGTGACATTGAAGTTGGTGGTGCCGGTGCTGCCAGGCACAGTGATGGTGCCGCTGCCAGAGGCCGGATCGTACTGGCCGGTGGCCGGATCAAAGGTCACGGTTCCGGCATTTTGCACATTCGCCACGCCGTCAATGGTGGTGGTGGCCATGGTCCACTGGTTGGCGCCAGAGCGGGTGAACTGCAGCGCCACGCTGTGCAGGGCGCCCAAGGCGTCGTACACACCAATAGTCACATTATACGTCGAACCGATGGCCGAAGTCGAGTCCAGATTGCCGCTCAAAAAGGCGTTTTGCGTGGCACGGGCCACTGAAGCGTCAATCGGGATGTTAATGCCGGTCAGGCCGCCGGCAGTGTTCACCACGCCAGCAGCATTCGCCATCCAGCCCTGAATGCGCGCGCCGGTCGAGGCATTCACCAGGTAGCCCTGGCCGTCCAGCGTCAGGCCGCCGTCGCGCGAGTAGTAGGTCTGGTTTGTTCCATCATTATAGATGAAAAAGCCGTCGCCCGAAATGGCGATGTCCAGGTCGCGCCCGGTGCTTTGCAACGCACCCTGTGTGAAAACGCGGGTGATGGAGCCGACATTGGTGCCCAGGCCAACCTGAGTGGGATTCACCCCGCCCAGGGTAGTGGTCGGCGCCGAACCGGCGCTGATTAATTGAGCAATTTGATCTTTGAAAGTGAATGCGCTGCCTTTAAAACCAGGTGTGTTGACGTTGGCCAGGTTGTCGGCCACCACGTCCATATACATTTGATGGTAGCGCAGCGAGTTAATGGCTGTAAAAAGTGAGCGTAACATGTTACCCTCCAGTAAGGTTTGAGTGTTTGGGCTTCCTCAAAGAGGGCCGGCCCAGTGATTTTTCTGCGGTTCAGGCCTTGGCAGCCGGATCAGCAGAATTGGTTTTCTTGTCTTCGTCGTCCGCCAGGACAACGCTGTCAATTTGAGTAAAAACGCCGTCGCCGCGCTTTTTGACATCCACGGTGGTCACCACGGTGCGTTCCCGCACATTCACAATGAAAGCCAGGTCATCCATCAGGATGAGCGATTCGCGCGAGCCGTGCGCTTCGGCTTTATCCACGGCTGAAGAAAGCCGGTTCAAATGCTGGTCGTCCAGTTCGATGGAACGGGCTTCAATGCGCTGCTGGGCATGATTGGTGAAACGCAGGCGGCTGGCGCGTTCCAGGGCATCTGAAAAGGATGGGCCGCTGCTGTTCTGAGCCGGAGTGCGCCCGGTGGATGGGGTGTTGTTTTGCCCGTTTGTGGGCTGGGTCGGGTTGGTTCGGATGGGGTCCGTCATGGTGCCTCCAATTTTCAAACTGCCGTGGTTGGCGTGACGGGTTCGCCGACGGTTGATTGGCCGGGGGCAGAGATGCTGGGGGTGGTGCTTGTGGGCATGGCCACGCCGAGAACATTTTCAAAGGGCACTTCCACACCGCCCACCATCAGGGTCACATAATTGCCTTTAAAGCTCATCGAGCTGACCAGGCCAGTGGCTTCCTGCCCTGCCTTGTTGGTATATTTGACTTCCTTGCCGACCAGGTTCGAAGCGCTGCTGAAGCGGCCAGAAAGTTCCATCAATTCCAGAAAACTGTTCATCTTTTCCAGCTGCATCAGCGAATTCATCTGAGTCATCTGCGATACAAACTGGTTGTTATCCATCGGTTCCATCGGATTCTGATTGCGCAGCTGGGTCAGCAAAAGAGCCATGAATTCCTCGCCCATGCTGTTGCTGGTCGATTTTGCGCTCGTGCTGGTTCCGCCGGTTAATTTGGCGATCAGAGCTGCGCGGCTTGATTCGACTGTCGTTGTCATCATCGCCTCTCTTTCAAACCTGGTAATCGAGCCCTGAAAGGGCGCCGGTCACCTGCAAAGCCACTTCCTGGCTTTGTTCTTCAAAACGTCCGCTGGCATAAGCGGGTGTGGCAAATGTGAGCTGCGGGTCGCGATGGCTGCCGGCAAACTGGCTGCCTGCATTCTGGCTGTTCACTTCCATTCCGCTCACCTTCACCCCGGCTTCAACCAGGGCATTCTGCAGCTGGTGCATCTGGTTTTCCAGCAGCCGCCCGGTGGCAGGCTGATCGGTGGTCATCACCACGCGCATCCCGGCCGGTTCGGCCACCAGTTTGACCTCAATGCGTCCCAATTCTTCAGGGTTAATTTGAATGCGCAGCATGGTTTTGCCGCTTTGCGCCATCTGGTTAATTTCGCTGCCAAGTTTTCCAGTGACCTCCATTGCCGGAACCTGAATGGTTTTCACCGGCTGAGTTTCAACTTCCACTGCGGTTTGCACCGGGGCCTGGGCCGCTGCATAGAGATTGGCCGCCAGAGTCTGGCGCGCCGGCGCGGCATCGGCAGGTTTGGCTTCTTCCATCAGTGGACGGGTTTCAGGCAGAGATTCCAGAACGGCTTTGGCAGGCATATTCTCAACCGGCGCGGCTGCGGCTGCGGCTGGCTGAGGCGCCATATCAATCACCGTTTTCACTGTCTGAGTCTCCATTTGAGGGATTGTTTGCGGCAGGGCTGCCTGCAGCACTTCAACGGGCTTTTCGGCCTGGGGAGCCGCCTGCACCAGTGAAAGCACCTCAGATGCCACCGCTGCCTGCACCTGTGCCGCAGCAGCGGCATCTGGTTTGGCATTGACCGCTGCATTCTGCTGCACCATCACCGACACAAACGGCACGGCTTCACGGGAACGCTGCAAATCCTGCTCGGCCCGTTCATCCGGCTTCTGTGCCCTGTCCAGCGCGTCCTCAAACCTGGGGGCGTCGGCTGGTTCGCTGGCTGTCTGCTGCCGGGCTGGCATGGGGGCCGCCCGCGGCATTGACAGCACGTCGCCTACTTTATTTTTCACGGTTCACCTCCTATCGAGTGGATGCAATATTTTTGAGCAAGGCCAGTTTCTTGCTCACGGCCTGAGAAAAGGTCTGGTAACGCAGGCTGGTTTCCACCATCTGCGTCATCTCCGTATCAATATCCACATTGTTGCCGTCAGCCCGAAGTGTTCCGCCGGGCCGCAGCTCCACCTGGTAGAGCTGCGCAAGGCTGTTGCTCGAAAGCTGGTGGCCGGCATGGGTGGTGGAAAGCGCCAATCGGCCGGTGGAATTCATGGCCCGGTTCAATGCGTCTTCAAAACGCACCTGCTGCGAGCGGTATCCGGGGGTATCTGTATTGGCCAGGTTTTGGGAAATCAGGTCGCGCCGCAGCGAAAGACCATCCAGTGCAGCCTTGGCCGCCGTCAATGATGCGTCGCCATAAATCGGGTCAAACATGCTTCAAGCCCTCCCGTTCATCGCGCTCTGGTAATATCCCAGCACGCGCCTGACATAAGTCTGTGTTTCCTGATATGGCGGAATGCCGTCATACTTGGATACTGCGCCAGGCCCGGCGTTGTAAGCCGCCACCGCCAGGGTGGTGTTGCCGCCAAAGCGGTCCAAAAGCTGGCGCAGGAACTTCACCCCGCCCTCAATGTTTTGTTCTGGATCAAAGGCATTCGTCACGCCCAGGCTGCGGGCCGTGCCCGGCATCAGCTGCATCAACCCCTGCGCGCCGGCCGACGAAACCACATCCGGGTTAAAGTTCGATTCCGCTTTGATCACTGCCTGCACCAGGGCCGGATCCACATTGTATTTGGCAGCTTTCTCCCGGATAATCTCAGCGAAAGACCCGGTTACTGTGGCATCTGCGCTGCTTTTCAATGTCGAAGCGCCCGTGTTCTGAGCGCTGTCCAGCAGGCCGCTCAGCTCGGTGCCGCTCATTTTTTGCATCAGCTGCATCAAAACCAGCTGAATTTCCATGTTGAAGTAGTTGGTATCAATCATCACAAATCTCCTTCATGAGAATGGTCCGCACGGCTCTGGGCATGTGCTTTGCTGGTATAGATGTCGTCCTGTATCCGTTTTTCCATCTGGCTCACTTTTTCTTCATAAGCGGCCCATTCCCGTTCGCGCAGCTTTTCATAAACAGCTTCATCCTGTTTGGCTTTCACCACTTCCATGCGCGTATTCTCGATCTGATCTTCCAATAGTTTGAGTTCATCCTGCAGTTTGGCAATGTAAACCTGCACCTGCTTCAAATAAGCCCGGGAAAGCGAGATGGCCTGTAAATCCAACACTCCGGTCTGGTAGGTAACCAGCTCATCCATCAGGCGGTTTTGTTCCGCAAACAGCATTGCCAGGCTGTCCAGCACCTGCTGTTTGGCAATCAGCAGCCGCGCCACTTCCATTTCGAGCATCTCGACCCGATGGTGGTGATATTCGAGGATATTTTGGAGAGAAAATTTTGGCGGCATCGCGTCATTCCTCAATAAAAAGAATCTCTATCCTTACTATAGCGATTCCCGCGTAAAATTCAGTAAAGGGCGGGCTAAATTCAAATAAATGTTATATGAAGAAAATTTACGCCCTTTTAACCCCCTCCCCCCTTCAGGCGTTTCATCAAGTGTTGATAATATCAGCCATCATCTGCAGGGTAACCTCAAAATCGGTGAAGTTGCGGTCCTGCTGCAAAAAGGCATTCATGGCCGGCAAGGCTCTGATGGCCGCGTCAATTTCAGGGTCCGAGCCGTTCACGTAGGCGCCAATATTGATCAAATCGCGGGCCTTCTCATAGGTGGCCAACAGCTTGCGGATCTGCCCGGCCATTTTGCGGTGATCGTCGCTGGTGATGGCCGGCATAACGCGGGAAATGCTCCCCAGCACATCAATGGCCGGGTAATGGTTGCGGGTGGCCAACGCGCGGCTGAGGATGATATGCCCGTCCAAAATTCCGCGCACGGCATCGCAAATGGGCTCATTGAAATCATCGCCTTCCACCAAAACGGTGAAATAGCCGGTAATGGACCCTTTGGGCCCCGTGCCAGCGCGTTCAAGCAGGCGCGGCAGCAGGGCAAACACGGAAGGGGTGTAACCGCGGCTGGCCGGCGGCTCGCCGATGGCCAGCCCCACTTCGCGCTGGGCCATGGCAAAGCGCGTGGTCGAATCCATCAGAAAAGTCACATCCAGGCCCTGGTCGCGGTAATATTCAGCGATGGTCATTGCCACCCAGGCGGCTTTCAAACGCACCAGGGCGGGTTTATCAGACGTGGCCACCACCACCACCGAGCGTTTAAGCCCTTCCGGCCCCAGGTCACCGTCCACAAAATCGCGCACCTCGCGCCCGCGCTCGCCAATCAGGGCAATCACGCTGACATCAGATTTTGAGCTGCGGGCAATCGCACCCATCAGGGTGCTTTTTCCAACCCCTGAACCCGCAAAAATGCCCAGGCGCTGTCCCTTGCCGCAGGTGAGCATGCCGTCCAGGGCGCGCACACCGGTGATCATCGGTTCGGTGATGCGCGTGCGTTCGAGCGGGTGGGGCGCAAAATTGTAAATAGGCATCATCGGCACATCCCCCAGCGGCCCCCGGTCATCCATTGGCTCGCCCATGCCGTCCAGCACCCGTCCCAGCAGGCTCATACCCACCGGCGCCTTCAGCACCGAACGCAGCGGCCTCACCGGGCTGTCGGGCTGCACCCCTTCCATATCTCCCAGGGGCATCAGCAGGGTGCTGCGGTTGCGAAAACCCACCACCTCTGAAAGCAGGGTTTTTCCACCCCGCCCATGCACCTCGCAGGCTTCGCCAATCTGGCAATCAAGGCCCATCGCCTCGATGGTCAGGCCAATCACCTGCGAAACCCGCCCCGAAATGCTCATGGTCTCCAGTGATTCCATGGCATGGCGGTAGCGGGTCAGGCGCGGCAGGCCGCTCATACTTCTGGTTCCTCCAGGCGTGAGTTGAAGGTATCCTGCAGGGCATCTATCACCAGCTTGACCTGTACATCAAGCTGGTTGTCTATAGAGCCAAATTCACCTTCCACATAGCAGCCTCCGCGCACAATGCGCTCAGAGGCCATCAATTCAATGCGCTGGCCGTTGTGCCTCGCATCAGCTTCGCCCCAAAGGGAAGAAAGCGCCGCGAAATCATCAGGATGCAGGTAAATGCGCAAATCACCCAGCCGGCTTGCTTCGCCCATCACCCGGTTGATGGTTTGCGCCAGCATGGCCGGCTCAAGTGACACACCGTGCCCAAACAGTTTGCGCGTGATGACCTGCAAAATTTGCACCATATCCTCTTCGTTTTGCGAAAGGGCTTCCTGACGCCAGGTTTGGGTTTCTGAAACGATATTTTCGAGGATATGAATCATTTTCTCACCCTCGATTTTTCCCTCTTCATAACCCTGGTCATGGGCCGCCCGGGTGATCTCCTCTGCCCTGGAGCGGGCTTCGGCCTCAATTTCAGCCGCCCGCCGCCGGGCTTCCTCAATCACCTGCTGCGCGTCGCTGTGGGCCTGCCCCAGCAGGTTGTCCGCCTCAAATCGGGCGGCTTCCAGCTGTTTTTGCACCTCCTGCAGGCGTTCATTGGCTTCGTTCAGCGCTTCTTCAAGAATGCGCTGGCGATTTTCTTGCTCTGCGTCGGGTTCTGCCCCGACCTGATCCAGGCGCAGCTGCCCCACATGCCAGCTGCGCACAGTTCCTTTCCCATTTTCTTCATGAAGAACATGATGCTGTGCTGCAATCATCGCGGCATCGGCCGGCACAACCGGCGGGGCTTTGCTTTTCACCGCTGGCGGCTCCATTGGCACGGCGCTTCCGCCAGCCTGGTCTGCCTGGCTCATGGCAAAAGCTGAAAATCCCGCTTCAGGTTGAGGCGGTTGGGGCATTTGCGCCCACAGCATCTCACCGCTTTCCTCGCCCTCCACCGGAGCAGCCGGTTTCAATTCCTCTGCTGGCATCCATGCCTGCGCCGGAATATGGGCTGCCCCGCCTTTCAGAAGGTTACATGATGATTTCATCTCCGCCTCCGCCGCCAGCGATGATAATTTCGCCAGACTCTTCGAGGGCGCGCACTGTTTCTACAATTTTACGCTGCGCCGCATACACATCCCGTGCCAGCTGCGGCCCCAATATTTCCACTTCCTCTTTAAGGTTTTCGCGGGCGCGTTCTGACATATTTTTGTAAATATGTTCCGCCAGACGTTCGGGGGCTGCCTTGAGCGCCAGGGCCAGGTCGGCCTTGTTGATGTCGCGCAGCACACGCTGCATGGTGCGGTCGTCCAGTTTCGCCAGGTCATCAAAGGTGAACAGGCTGGCACGAATTTCTTCCACCAATTTGGGATCAGTGGGTTCCAAAGCCTCAAAAATGCGCTTCTGCACATCGCGATCCACCTGGTTCAACATTTTCACCAGGAAGGTCAGGCCGCCCGTTGCGCGGAAATCGGCCGCGCTGAGCACACCCGAAAGCTTCTGCTTCAGGCTGCGTTCCACCGTCTGCACCACCTGTGGGGAAACGCGGTCCATGGTGGCCAGACGCAGGGTCACTTCCACCTGCAAATCGTTCGGAAAATTGGTGAGAATATCAGCTGCCAGTTTGGCTTCCAAATATGAAAGCACCAGTGCAATGGTCTGTGGGTGTTCATCCTGCAGCAGCTGCGCCACCTGCGAGAGGTCTGCGTTGCGCAGCATCTCAAACGATGAAAGCTGCTGGCGCGCCGAAATGCGCTCCAGAATTTCAGCACCGCGCCGCGGACCCACAGCCCGGGCCAGCAGCTGGCGGGTATATTCCGCGCCGCCGCCCAGCTGTTCGCCGCCCGACATGGCCATCACATAGGCCTCTTCCATGGCATCCCGCGCCACATCCGTCGGCACAGCCGGGCTCTCGCTGATGGCCAGCAGCAGGCGTTCCATATCCGCCTCGCCCAGATACTGCAGCACCCGCGAGGATGTTTCCACCCCAAGGGTCAACAGCAGGGCGGTTGCCTTTTCAAGACCACTGGTCGCGACATTTCCTTCAGGCATTAGCGTTTATCCTCGTTCAACCACAATTGTAAAATTTCAGCCACGCGAGCCGGGTTATCTTCTGCCAGGCGCGCCACCACCCGCTGCATCTGTTCATCTTCAGCCGTCAATTGCGGTTTTTTGGGTTCGCGTCTGGGCATGGGCAGCGGCGGAATAACCGGTTGGCTGGCCCCGCCTGCGGTGGGCTGCGGCAAACCGCCAGCAGTGGGCTGCCCCACCGGCAAACCTTGCGGAGAGACGGGCATCTCAGCCGTCAATTGCGGCGCGTTCTGTCCGGCCAGTTGGGGCATTTCTCCCGGCTTCAAGGCTGGCGACCAGACTTCCACCGAAGTGGTGCGCAGGTTGCGCAGCAGGCGCATCACATAGAACAGCACGAAGAGGATGATCAGAACAGCGGCAATAATTTCGGCAATTTTGATTAACAAATCGTTACGCTCACTCTCTGCAGCCGCAGCTGCCTCGGCAGTGGTTGTGCTCCGGTCAAAATTCATCGAACGCACCGAAATGATATCCCCGCGCGCCAGGTCAATGCCCGCCGCCGCAATGATCGCGGTCTGCAAATCGGCCAGCTGCACAGTGTCGGTCACGCCATCCACCAGCACTGAAAGGCTGATGCGCTGGATTTCGCCGGGGTGAATCACTTCCGTCGTTTCCGTGGAAGTGATTTCATAATTGAGGGTTTCCTCATTGCGCACATACACCAGTTCGCCTGTTGAGGTGGAATACTGGCTGGGCACGGGGGTGGGCAGGTTGCTGGCTGCCCCCGGAATACCGCCAATTTCACCATTTGTCACATAGCTTTCATTAATTTTCTGCGAGCTGCGAATGGCCACCTGGGTGGGTTCAAAGGCCTGGGTTTTCACTTCGCGGTCGCGCCAGTCCATAGTCACATTCGCCTGGACTACCGAGCGGTTGGGGCCCAGGGCAGTTTGAAGCAGCTCTTCAACCTTTTTTTGCAATTCAGCTGCCGCCACCAGTTCTGATGAACGCCGGCTGTCAATTTGAGATAACTGCGAGGCATAACCCGAATCGCCGCTGCCCGAGGCCAGCAGGTTGCCATTGCCATCTACGATGGTCACATTTTCCGGCTTCAATCCTTCCACAGCATTGGCCACCAGGTAAGTCATGGCCCGCACCTGGGCCGCATCCAGTTTCTGGTTGACCTTCTCCTGCACGGTGATGGCTGCCGTGGTGGGCTGCTGGTTCGAGGAAAGCAGAGCTTTTTCAGGGGTGACAATATGCACCCGCACCGATTCCACTGCTTCAATGCTGGAAATGGTCCGTTCCAGTTCCCCTTCCAGCGCGCGTTGATAATTCACCTTCTGGGTGAATTCGGTCATTCCCAGGGTATTGCCGCTGAACAATTCGAAACCCACCGAACCGCTTTGGAAGGAGCCCTGACTGGCCAACTTGAGGCGCACTTCATAGACTTTATCTGAAGGCACCAGTACGGTGGTGCCGTTGCGAATTTGATAAGGGATTCCTTCCGCCGTCAACTGTTCAATCACTTTTCCGGCATCGGCCTCGCTGAGCCCCGAAAAAGCCACCCCATAGGTTGGCGTGCTGGCCCACACAAAAATGACCGGCACCACAATCAACAGCAGCAGAGCTATCACAATGATGACGATCCTGCGGGTGTTGGACTGTTTTTGCCAGAAATCGAGAACGCGTTGGAAAAGGTTGTTAAACATCAGTCTCCTCTGTTATCCTCAGACGTTCATGCGCATCACTTCACGGTAAGCTTCCACCAGGCGGTCGCGAATCCCCATGGCGATGCGGAAATTGATATCCGTCTGTTCTGCGGCAATGGTCAGGGTATGAACATCCACATCCTCCCCAGCTGCCAGCTGCTGCAGCAGGTTGTCGCTGGTCTGCTGTGATTGGCTGAGGTTTTGCAGCATGCTGTTGAAGGTGCTCTGCACATTCTTTACTGAGCCGCTCACCGAAGTGGTTTTGTCCGCCGCTTGGCTCTGCTGCAGACGCTGGGTGTTACCCGCCTGGTCATACAGTGAAGAGCGAACATTCGAAATGTTCATACCATCACCTCACAGGGTTACCGGCCAATTTCCAGGGCGCGCTGCGCCATGGTGCGGGCAGCGTCAATCACAGTCAAATTGGCTTCATACGACCGTGTGGCTGAAAGCATATTGGTCATTTCAACCACCAGGTTGACATTGGGGTATAAAACAAAACCCTCCGCATCCGCGTCGGGATGGGTGGGGTCATATACCTTGGCGCCGGGGGTGTCATCGGTGACAATTTTACTCACCCGCACGCCGTTCAAATTGAGCATGTTATCGTTGATCTTGCGGTTTGCCAGCATCAAATTGCCCAAAAAGGGCTGTTTGCTCTGGGTCTGAAAAACCACATCCTGGCGCTGATAGGGGCCGCCTTCTGCGGTGCTGGTGGTCTCTGCGTTGGCCACATTATTGGCAATCACATCCAGGCGCAGGCGCTGGGCCGTCAATGCCGATGATCCAATGCGTAGGGCTCTCCAGAAACTCATGGTCTTCTCCTTCCATCTCCATCACCAAATAAACCTGGAGCGGCACAATGGCTCCTACCCTGGAGGATACCACACGCCCCTTCTAATAACCGTAAATCACCAATGAAGGATGGATAAAAAACACGTGAAGGCAAAAAAAATGCCCACCGGTGAATTCGGGTGGGCAGTGAAGGGTTCTACCTGTTTCAGGCTGATTGCAAAGCCGGGGAAATGCCCGTCTGGCTTGAAGGCTCAGAAACGGTGTTCAACTGCTTTTCCACGTTGGCCCAGGCCTCGCGCAGCTCAACCAGGGTCTTCTTGGCTGAATCATAGTCCCCCTTGCGAATGCAATCCAGGCACCACTGGTAAAGGCTCAACAGGCCTGCCGCCACTTCAGCATAATCATAATCGAGGGCGTCGCGCAGCGCAGTGATGGCCTTGACAGCCGTCTGGAAGTCCTGCTTGTCGCAGGCCCGAATGGCCAGGTCATATGCCATAATGACCAAACGCAACGGGCTGGCTCCCAGAATTTCCTGCTTTTTATATTGGTTCGCTCCGTAAGCCATCTGCATGGCGTTTCTCCTTTTTCAGCGTGTTGAACTCTGCGAGAACTTTACACACTATCTTTATCGGTAAGTTTACCTGAACCTGTAACACTGCGACATAAAAAAGGCATAAGAAAAGCCCGAAATTTATGTTTAAAACAGGGGTAACTGATCTCCTTGAATCATACCCTACCCTTTAGTTTAAGAAAAGGGGGAAAGGCATGTCAATTTCCTTCAAACCGAATATTGCAGCAGTTCCCCGGCAGGCAGTTTTTTGACCGCCTCAGGTGGAATGGTGTGAATCACCTTGTCTGTGGCGCGATCCACCACCAGAATGGTGATATCGTTGTTCTTTGAATCCACCTGAAAACGCAGTGTGGTGTTGCCGAGGGCCATGGCCAGGGAAGAGGTATTGTGCTGCCCTTCCGTGCTGCTTTGAGGTGTATCTGCCTGGTTTTCAGGAGCAGGCGCGTTCACCTTGCTGCGCCGTTCTGAACGCGCTGCCGCCGCCTGTTCCGCCATCCGGTTCACTTGAACAGATTGGGGATCCACTCGCCCGATTTGATTGGTGATTTTATCTGACATCTCGACCTCCATTTTTAGGTCTATTTTAGAGGTTGAAACCCCTATGCCTGTGTATTAATATTGCTGGTTGCAGAATTGAGCGAATTCAATTGCGTCATGGTGTATCCCAGCGATGTCAATGTCGCCTGCATCTGCGAATACTGCTTGATCAGCAGTTCCTGCCGCTTGGTCAGGCGGTCAGTGAGCGAGGTGATGCGGTCTTCCAGGGATTTGATCTGGTTGGTGGTGCTGGTCAGCTGGCGGCTGGCGTAGCCTGAGCTGCCCGTAAAAGCGCCCACCCGCGTATCCACCGCGCCCATCACCGCGTCCATCAGCGCCTTCACATCACCCGCGTTGTTGGCCAGCGCTGATTCCAGCTTGGCTGAATCGCTCACGCGGAGGGTCAGGTTGTCATCGAGGGTCAATCCAATCTGGCTCAGGCGCGTGTAGGCCCCGCTGTTGACCACCGAGCGGTTCATCATATTGGTCAGATCCTGGTTGAGGGTGCGAAAGACCATTTCACCAGATAAGGCGCCGCGGGTGTAGGTGCCGTTTTCATTTTTTGTCACCGCGGTTTTCGTGCGCAGGTAGGTCTGCAGTTCATTATATTTGGTGACAAAGGTATTGATGGCCTCACGGGCGCCGGAATTATCATCCGCCACTGACAGGGTGGCCGATTTTCCTTCTGCGTCCGCGGCCAGGTTGATGGTCACGCCGCCAATCACGTCGGTCAGACCGGTATTGGACGAGCGTTCAATGGCCAAATTATTCACGGTGAACTGGGCGTTGCGGGCAGAATTGGCCACTTCATTTTTATATGAGCCGTCCCCATTGAGCAGGCCCAGGCTGTTCAGCACGTTGTTGGCATCCGTGTTGGCCAGGGCAATTTTATAGCTTGCGCCTGATTTATCAGCCGTCAGCACCAGGCGGCGGTCCACCACGCTGGCCGTCATGCCGTTGCCCTCAGCGTAAGTGCCGTCATTGATCGCGCTGGCAATATCGGCCAGGCTCTGGTTGGTTGAAACGGTGATGGATTGGCCCTTGGCTGTGTAAGCAAGCTGGGCAGCTCCATTCATATAATTGCTTCCTGCCGCCGGCATTTCGCCGCTGAAATTAATTTTCAGCCCGCGGCCGGTGTCATATTCCGTGCTGCTGGTCGGCATGGCCTGCCAACCGGAAGAAAAACTTCCCGTTGAGCCGCTCTGTACACTGACAGCATCGCCGTTGGCATCCACCACGCGGAATTTCCATGTCCCGCTGTCTTGCTTGGTTTCAATAAAATAATTACCGCTGGTCAGTTCCGACTGTCCACTGGTCAGGTCGCCGGTACTAAACCCGGTCACGCTGCTGTTGGTCACCCCAGCCGCCGCTGCGCGGGCAGCCGCGCCGCCAATCACAAAGGTGCCTTCCAGTCCCAGGGGTTCGGTGGCGCTGGCCATGCGGTCTGAGCGTAAAACATGGGCGCTGGCCAGTTGGGTAACGGAAAAGTTGTAAGTGCCTTTGATGGCGCTGGACGTGGTATTGGCCGTCAGCACCGTTGAACCGCTGGTGAACGGCGTGACCGTACCTTTTACGCCCGTTGTCAGGGCGTAGGTGGCCTGGGTGCTGATCAGTTTACGCAGCGGCGCCTGAAAAGCATCCAGATAGCTTTTCAGGTCCGTATAGACGCTCTTTTGAACGGTCAGCGTATCTTTTTGCGTCTGAAGCAGTGTCAGGGGCTGACTCGCTTGCTTCATCTGCGTGTTGATCAGGTTGACAAAATAAGAGTCCAGATTCGCAGTCGAAGCCGTTGATGAAACACTACTCGTCGCCATAATTCACCTCTTTCATCCCGTGCAGATATGGCTATAGGGGAGCAAGGATTTGCTCCCCATTACCATCTCATCGTTTTCGAGATTATTAAGCTTGCTACTTGAAGAGTGACAGCAGGAACTGCGGCGCTGATTGGGCCTGTGAGAGGATGGCCGCATTCACATGCTGTGTGATCAAGGATTTGCTGGTATTCACCTGATCTTCCGCCGATTGCGCGTCGGTGATGCGCGGCTGGCTGGCAATTTGCGCTTCGCGTTCATCCAGCCGTTCCTTGAGCGAGCGCATCAGGCTCTTTTGCCCAACCACATCGCTCAGGCGGGATTCCAGATAGCCGGCGAAGTCAACAAACTCAGAGGCGGCAGCCAGGTAGTTCGTCAGCGGTGCCTGCAGCGCTGGCTGCTTGCCGCTATTGATATTATAGTCGCCTTTGCGAGTATAGCCAACAGCCACTTTGT
Source organism: Chloroflexota bacterium (assembly GCA_029561345.1). Lineage (GTDB taxonomy): Bacteria > Chloroflexota > Anaerolineae > Anaerolineales > Anaerolineaceae > JAKQJC01. The sequence continues at coordinate 98,914 of JAKQJC010000057.1, forward strand.
ATGAACCGGCATCAAGTCCGGGGGTGATGTTGACCGAGTTGATTCCGCGTCCGGCTTCGCCAAAGACAGCCTTGGCAGCGCCTTCACCATATGGAGCAACCGCGCTCGCGGCCACTTCATTGCCTGCCGCATCCAGCAGCCGCGCCTGGAAGGTCTTGCCGCCTTCAGCCTCATTGACGTTGACTTCGACCTGATACAGGCCAGAAGCCAGCTCATTCGGAATCTCCTTGTCAGCCGGGGCCACATTCACCGGATAGGCATCTGGAATGATGCCCGGGATCAGCAGCTTGAGAATGGACTTTGGCGAGAGGTCGGTCAATTCCGGCCCTTCACCAACCAGGCGCTGCCCGGCTTTTTCACCCAGCCCCATTTCCGCTTCAGGATTGACATTCTTCAGGCCGCTCAGGAAGGTCTCATCAACACTGCCGGTGATGGTCTGAATGGTGATGGATGTGGCCGTAAAGCTGCCGTCCAGAAGGTTATTGCCATTCCAGGTAGCCTGCTTCACCGTCTCGGCCATTTCGCCCATCAGCTGGCGGATCTGGCTCAAGGCCTGATCGCGATCCACCAGGGCTGAGGTTTCCTGGCCGGCCTTTTCGGCAAGGCCTTTCATCCGCTCCAACAGGCTGCCGATTTTGTCCAATCCCCAATCCGAAACCGTCAGCAGGTTCTTGGCTTCACCAATATTGCTCAACACAACTTTGATCTCTTCGCTGTGGGCGCTGATCTTCGAGACCGAGATTTCAACAGGTTCAGTTGAAGAGGTCCGTTGTGCCTGGCTGGCATTGCGGCTGTTGTTGATACGCTCCTGACCAACTAAGTTGCTGAGCGCCTCAATGTTTCCACTAATTCGATTAATATCGTTCGTCGCCATTTCACACCTCCATGTGATATCTGTCGGGATCCTTCCCTGTATAGAGGACAGGATTGGCGTTTAATATAACTCCTGTTCTCTTTATCGTCAAACTTTTAGTAAACTTTAGAGCTCCTTGTCAAATTGCTCTGAATTGGTTTGCAAATTTGTTCGTTCATCCCTGCTCTGTTACTTGAACAGCGAGAGCAGGAACTGCGGAGCGGCATTGGCCTGGGCCAGCATCGCCGTGGCCGTCTGCTGCAAGATCATCAGCTTGCTGGCGTTCACCTGTTCCTCGGCCATGTTGGCGTTCATGATGCGGTTCCACGAGCCTTCCACATTGATCTGGGCATTGGTCACCTGGTCTTCTTTGAAGGTCAACCGGCCCACAAAAGACCCGATCATGGCCATCTGCTGGTTCACTTCATTGGCCTTGGTCTCAAGGTAAGACATGAAAGCATTGTACTGCTGTGCAGTGGCCAGGTACTTGGCAGTGGCATCAGCACGGCCGTTGGCGCCAGCAGTGCCCAGTGTGCCTTCGGTGCCTGAACCGTTGGTCTTGATGTTGTAGTCGTCTTTGCGGGTGTAGCCGATCACCGACGTATAGGTACCCACATTCATGGTCGCCAGAGCCTGCGCCAGATCCACGCGGTCAATGCCGCGGGAGGTCGTCTGACCGACATAAGCGGTGGCAAAGGTGGCGGTGTAAACTGCGGCGCCATCGTAATTGGTCACATTGATGGCTGTGGTCAGGTCTGAGCCGCCAGCATCCTGCAGCTTGATCACCAGGTCGCGGTGCGCGGCGTTGCCGTCAGATGCCAGTTTCACTTCCACCTTCACCTGGTACAGGCCGGTGGACAGTTCATTCGTCAGGGGGGTTGTTGAAG
>JAKQJC010000006.1 GCA_029561345.1 Chloroflexota bacterium
GAAATGGTGATGCCGGGTGACAATGTGAACCTGGAAGTGGAACTGATCGTGCCGGTGGCTCTGGAGCAGGGCTCGAAATTCGCCATCCGCGAAGGCGGCCTGACCGTCGGTGCGGGTGTCATTACCAAGATTTTGGACTAACGCGGAGAATCAGGTACTGTTATGGCTAAGCAGAAAATTCGTATTCGCCTTAAGGCTTTTGACCACCGTGTACTCGACCAATCTGCCAAGCGGATTGTCGAAACGGCTGAACGCAGCGGCGCCCATGTTGTTGGCCCCGTGCCGCTGCCCACCCACATCAAGCGCGTGACCGTACGCCGCTCATCCTTCATTGACAAAGACTCGCATGAGCATTTTGAAGTGCGCACCCACAACCGCCTGATTGACGTTCTGGATCCCGATTCCAAAACGATTGACATGCTGATGCGGTTGAACCTGCCGGCCGGCGTGGATATCGAAATCAAGATCTAATTTTGATCGCAGAAATTAGCCAGCATTCCTGAAACAAAGTGAAAAATACCCCTCCACCTCCGGGTGGAGGGGTATGGAATGAGGCAAACCGGAACTACGAAAAACCTTGTCAAAAAAGGGAGTCCGGGGTTATAATTAGAAGGTTGCGACTTTGGTAAGTCGTTAACAGGCAGCATAAGAGCATATCTGCGCGTGGACCCATAAAAAAACCGTGTCGCGGCAGAATGCTGACTGTACTGCGCGGAGATGATGCGGCCAGGCCCAGGCCGACAGTCTCGCCAAATACTAACTTAAGGAGAAAACTGAGATGTTGAAAGGGCTGATCGGAAAGAAAATCGGCATGACCCAGATTTTCGATGAAAACGGCGTTGCTGTTCCAGTAACCCTCATCGAAGCTGGGCCTTGCTACGTTACCCAGGTCCGCACAGTGGAAAGCGAAGGCTATTCTGCGGTGCAGCTTGGTTTTGACGAAATCAAACCCAAACGGATTACTTCAGGTGAATTAGGGCATTTGCGCAAAAACAATTTGCCCCCCTTGCGCTTCTTGCGCGAGTTCCGCACCAGCAACCCGGAAGTGGCTACTGGCGATAAGGTGACCGTGGGCCAGGTCTTCGCCAATGGTATTCGTGTTGATGTGACGGGTATCAGCAAAGGCAAAGGCTTTGCCGGCGGCGTCAAGCGCTACCATTTTCATGGCGGCCCCAAGACGCACGGTCAGTCAGACCGCGAACGCGGCCCTGGCTCTCGCAGTTCCACCACGACCCCCGGTCGTGTGTTCAAGGGCTCGCGTGGTCCGGGTCACATGGGCGATGACCGTGTGACGTCGCAGAACCTGAAAGTGGTTCTTATCGATGCGGACCGAAATTTGCTGGGTGTCCTCGGCGCCGTGCCTGGTCCTAAGGGCGGGCTGGTGTTGGTTAATGAAGCGCGCAAACAGTAACCGGCGCGCTCCAGGAGAAAAGACGATGGAAGTTGACGTTTATAACATGCAAGGGCAAAAAGTCAGCAAGGTTGAACTGCCTGCTGTCATTTTTGAAGCCCCCGTCAATATGGATTTGATGCACCAGGCTCATGTGCGCCAGATGGCCAATGCGCGCCTGGGTACGCACCAGACCAAGACGCGCGGCGATGTGGCTGGCGGCGGACGCAAGCCCTGGAAGCAAAAAGGCACTGGCCGCGCGCGTCAGGGTTCCACCCGCGCGCCCCATTGGAAGGGCGGCGGTGGTGCTCATACCCCCCATCCCCATGGTTACACCCTGGCGATGCCGGTGAAGATGCGCCGCGCTGCACTGCGCTCGGCCCTGACAGTTAAAGCTCAGGAAGCCGGTATTGTGGTGGTGGATGAACTGGCTCTGCCCGAAGCCAAAACCCGTCTGATGGTTCAGGCCCTGACGGCCCTGGTGGGCGAAAAGAGCGCTCTGGTTCTGATCCCCGAAAAGACCCCCGCCACCGAAATGGTGATGCGCTCGACCAACAACATTCCGGATGCGAAGACCCTGATGGCTTCCTTCCTCAACATCCGCGATGTCATGGTCTATGACACGATTGTAATGCCCCTGCAGGCCATCGACAAACTGGCCGCTTTTCTGGGGTAAGGAGAAACTATGACGACGATTTATGATGTTCTCCGCCGTCCGCTGGTGACTGAGAAGTCCAATTACCAGGTGTTCAAGCTTCACCAGTATGTGTTTGAGGTGCGCGGCGACGCCACCCGCACGATGGTCAGAGAAGCGGTGGAAAAGCTTTTCAAAGTCACCGTTTTGAAGGTCAATATCGTGAACGTCCCGGCCAAGCGCAAGCGCAACGCGCGTTACCGCCGCTGGGTTCAGGCTGGTCCAAGCTACAAGAAGGCCATTGTGACCCTGGGCGCTGAAGACCGGATTGCGATTTTTGAAGGGGTTGAGTAATGGCTGTAAAAGTTTACAAACCCGTGACCCCCGGCCTGCGCGGCATGACCGGGTACACCTTTGAAGAAATCACGAAAGATACGCCCGAGCGTTCTTTGATTGTGAAGATCAAGCGCCACGCTGGCCGCAACCTCTACGGCCGCGTGACGGTGCGCCATCGTGGCGGCGGCGAACGCCAGTCCATCCGCCTGGTGGATTTCAAGCGCAACAAGCACATCCCCGCCAAAGTGGCTGCGATCGAATATGATCCCAACCGCACGGCCCGCCTTGCGCTGCTGTTCTACGCTGATGGCGAAAAACGCTACATTCTTGCCCCGCTGGGCCTGAAGGTTGGCGACGCTGTTCTGTCTGGTCCCCAGGCCGAAATTCGCCCTGGCAACAGCCTGCCCCTGTCCAATATTCCTGTCGGTACCACCATTCATGCGGTGGAACTGAAGGAAGGCAAAGGCGCACAGCTGGTGCGCTCGGCGGGCAGCTCAGCCCAGCTTCTGGCGAAGGAAGGCGATTACGCTCAGGTGCGCCTGCCCTCTGGCGAAGTGCGCCTGGTTCCGCAGACCTGCTTTGCGACGATTGGCCAGGTTGGCAACCCCGATCACAGCAATGTGAAACTGGGCAAGGCCGGCCGCAAGCGCCACATGGGCATTCGCCCGACCGTTCGTGGCACTGCCATGACCCCGCGCGACCACCCGCATGGTGGTGGTGAAGGCCGTCAGCCGACCGGTATGCCCGGTCCTAAGACGCCCTGGGGCAAGCCGACCCGCGGTTACAAAACCCGCCGCAATAAGCAAACTGACAAGTTCATTGTTCGCCGCCGCAATAAAGCGTAGGCAAGCGATTAGAAAGAGGACAAGACTATGTCACGTTCTTTGAAGAAAGGCCCGTTCATCGAGCCGAAACTCTTAAAGAAAATTGAAACGATGAATACCCGCGGCGACAAGAAGGTTGTTCGCACCTGGAGCCGCGCCAGCACCATCTTCCCCCAGATGGTCGGTCACACCATCGCCGTGCACGATGGCCGCCGCCATGTCCCGATTTACGTCACCGAAAACATGGTGGGTCACCGCTTGGGCGAATTCGCCCCGACTCGCCATTTCCGTGGCCACATGGCTGAGAAAGCCACCGGGAAAGGAAAGTAAACCATGGCTCATGACATTCGTGCGCAACTGCGCAATATCTCGATCTCGGCCCAGAAAGTCCGCCTGGTGGTGGATATGGTGCGCGGGAAGCCTGCTGTGAGCGCCATGAACCAGCTGCATTTCATGCCCAACGCCGCTGCGCGTGAGGTTGAAAAGCTGATCCACTCAGCAGTGGCCAATGCGGAAGAAAACTTCGGCGTTAGCCGCGAAGATCTGGTGGTGGCCACCATCTTTGCTGATGAAGCCCCCACCCGCAAATGGCGCCGCTTTGGCGCCCGCGGCCGCTTCAAACCGCTGCTGCGCCGCGCTTCGCACATCACGGTTATTCTGCACGAAGCAGAGTAATCAGAAAGACACCAGGAGATAATATGGGTCGCAAAGTTCATCCTATTGGTTTCAGACTGAACATCAATGCTCCCTGGTTAGGCCGGTGGTACGCCGAAGGACAGGAATACCGCGAGCAGCTTCACCAGGATTTCAAAATTCGCGAACTGATTCACGTGGAAGCTGAAAAAGCTGGCGTTTCACGGGTTGAAGTTGAACGCTTCCCCGGCAAGGTGAAGGTGGTGGTGCACACTGCCAAACCCGGCATTCTGATCGGCCGCAAAGGCGAAGCTGTGAAGAAAATGCGCCAGAGCCTCGAAGCGCTGACCAGCAAGAAGATTGATCTTGAGATCAAAGAGATCAAAAACCCCGATACCGATGCATATCTGGTGGCCACCAACATTGCCGGCCAGATTGAACGGCGTGTCAGCTACCGCCGCGCCATGAAGCGCGCCATCCAGCAGGGTCTGCGCCAGGGTGCCTTGGGCATGAAGGTGGAAGTGGCCGGCCGTTTGAGCGGTGCTGAAATGGCCCGCAGCGTGACGCTGCGTGAAGGCCGCGTGCCGCTGCAGACGCTGCGCGCTGACATCGATTTCGCCCGCTACCAGGCTAATACCACTTACGGTAAGATCGGCATCAAGGTGTGGGTCTATCGCGGTGATGTGTATCGCCAGGTGGAAGAAAAAGTCGAAGCCACTGAAGGCGTGTACGTAAGTGAATAGGCTGGCTGATTGAGCCGGTGAAAGAAAGAGGTAGAGACTATGTTAATGCCAAAGCGTGTAAAGTGGCGCAAGCAGCAGCGCGGCCGGATGAAAGGTCTGGCCTATCGTGGTGCGGATATCGCCTTCGGCGAGTATGCTCTGCAGGCCCTCGAACCGGGTTGGGTGACCGCCCGGCAGATTGAAGCCGCCCGCCGTGCAATCGCTCATGAAATGAAGCGCCGTGGTAAGGTGTGGATTCGCATCTTCCCCGATAAGCCCTACACCCAGAAACCCCCGGAAACCCGTATGGGTAAAGGTAAAGGTGGTGTGGAATATTGGGTGGCCGTGGTTCGCCCTGGCCGCATTATGTTCGAAATTGATGGTCTGCCTGAAGATCAGGCTCTGGAAGCCCTTCGCCAGGCCACCTACAAATTCTCAATTAAGACCAAAATCATTTCTCGTCGTGAGATTGCAGGAGAGCACGCATGAAATCATCAGAAATTCGCCTCCTGTCGGTTCAGGAAATTCAGAATAAGATGGCTGATGCCCGTCACGAATTGATGAATCTGCGCTTCCAGTTCGTCACCGGCCAGCTGACAGATACCAGTAAAATCACGCAAACGCGCCGCCTGATTGCTCGTTTTGAGACCATCCTTTCAGAACGTGAAGCGGCGATGGAAGGTAAAAAATGAACAATCGTCGTCGTTTGATTGGTACGGTTACAAGCAATAAGATGATGAAAACAGTGGTGGTGGAAATCAAGCGCACTTACCGCCATCCCCTGTATAAGAAAGTGGTTCACTCCAGCCACAGCGTGAAAGCGCATGATGAGCTGGGTTGCCAACCTGGCGACATGGTGCAGATTGTGGAAACCCGCCCGATTTCGCGTGAAAAGCGCTGGGTGGTTGAAACGATCATGAAGCACCAGCTGGGCGCCGAGGTGGCCGAGAAAGGAGCCGAGGAATGATTCAGCAGGAAACCCGCCTGAAAGTTGCTGATAACACGGGCGCGCGCGAATTGCTGGTGATGCATGTGATGGGTGGCTCCACCCATACCTATGCGGTCGTTGGCGATATCGTCGTGGCGACGGTCAAATCGGTGAATCCGCAGGGCTCGATGAAGAAGAGCGAAGTGGTGAAAGCGGTGATCGTGCGCACGTCGAAAGAATGGCGGCGCGAAGATGGTTCCACCATCCGTTTCGATGACAACGCGGCAGTCATCCTCGATGCGGATGGTCAGAACCCCAAAGGCACCCGCATTTTTGGCCCGGTGGCGCGCGAACTGCGCGAAAAAGGGTTTATGAAGATTATCTCCCTGGCCCCGGAAGTGATCTAGAGGCAGGAAGAGGAGCAAGGCAATGAAGGTAAAAATTCGCAAAGGCGATAAAGTAGAAATTATCAGCGGCAGCGAAGAGGATCAGGGCGAACGTGGTGAAGTGATCAAAGTCCTCCCCGAGGAAAACCGTGTTGTGGTGCAGGGCGTGAACATGCGCACCAAGCACCAGCGCCAGGTGCAGGCCAAGGGCCGCACCCTCTCGCCGGGCCTCGTCCGCTTCGAAGCTCCCGTTTCGATTGCAAACGTCATGCTGGTTTGCCCGACCTGCGGCAAGGCCACCCGTGTGGCCATCCGGCGCGACGGTGACACCTCCGTGCGCGTTTGCAAGCGTTGCAAAGCAGAGCTGGATAAGTAAGAGTTGGAGCTGAGATGAACAGATTAAAAGAACGTTATCAGCAAGAACTGGTGCCCGCTCTGCTCAAAGAACTGGCGCTGGAAAACGTGATGCAGGTTCCCCGCATCCAGAAAGTGGTCATTAACATCGGTCTGGGCGAAGCCCTCGACAACCCCAAAGCCATTGAAGCAGCGGTGGGTGACCTGACCCAGATTGCCGGTCAGAAACCGGTGGTGACAAAAGCCCGCAAGTCCGTTGCCAACTTCAAACTGCGCGAAGGCCGCACCATTGGCGCCAAAGTGACCCTGCGCGGCGACAAAATGTGGGCTTTCCTTGATCGTTTGATGAACATCGCTCTGCCCCGTGTGCGCGATTTCCGTGGTATTTCTGATGAAGCTTTCGACGGCCGCGGTAACTACACCCTGGGTCTGCGCGAACAGCTCATCTTCCCTGAGATCGAATACGACAAAATCGACAAGATCCGGGGTATGGAAGTGACGATTGTCACGACGGCTCAAAATGATGACCATGCCCGGACGTTGCTGAGATTGCTGGGTATGCCCTTCAAGAAAGGTTAAGTATGGCTAAGAAATGCATGCAATATCGTGAAATGCGGCGCAAATACCCCACCAGGGTCCGCAATCGCTGCCAGATCTGTGGTCGCCCGCGCGGTTACATCCGCATGTTCGGCGTGTGCCGCATTTGCTTCCGCGAGCTGGCTCTTGAAGGGAAAATTCCCGGTGTCGTTAAGGCATCCTGGTAGGCGGAGGTATAGTCATGAGTGTTTCGGATCCTATCGCTGATTTTCTGACGCGCATTCGCAATGCCGTCCTGGTCGGGCAGTCCCTGGTGGCCATGCCCAGCTCAAAACTCAAAGTCGAAGTGGCCAAGATTCTGAAAGAAGAAGGCTACATCGAGAGCTATGATGTGGTTGAAGAGCAGCCCGGACGCGGTGTTCTGCGCTTACGTTTGAAGTATGTGGGCGAGCGCCGTCAGCGCCGCGCCGTGCTTTCCAACCTGGTGCGCGTGAGCCGCCCCGGCCGGCGTGTCTATACCCGCAAGGAAGACATTCCGTGGGTGCTTTCGGGCCTGGGTATTGCCATCCTGTCTACCCCCAAGGGCGTGATGACCGGGCAGCGTGCCCGCCAGCTCGGTGTGGGCGGCGAAATCCTCTGCCGGGTTTGGTAACCAGGCAGGACTGAGGAGGTAGTACTGTGTCTCGAATTGGTCGCTTACCGATTGTTGTTCCACCGGGTGTTGAGGTGGCTATTGAAGGGTCGCATGTGTCGGTGAAGGGCCCGAAGGGTTCGCTGGAGCGGACTTTTTCGCCGGTCATCAACATTGCCCTCGACGCTGGCCGCCTGGTGGTGACTCGTCCCAACGACAGCCCCACCTGCCGCACCCTGCATGGCACCACGCGCGCCGTGCTTAATAACATGGTTACGGGCGTCAGCGCCGGTTTCACCCGCGTGCTGGAAATTGAAGGCGTGGGTTACCGCGCCGAAATGACCGGCCCGAACCTGACCCTGTTCCTGGGCTATTCGCACCCTGTGGTGGTTGAACCCCCCGCCGGGATTACTTTTGACGTCAAAGTCAAGGAACGCCAGATCTTCGTCACCGGTTTCGATAAGGAACAGGTGGGTCAGATCTGCGCCAATATCCGTGAAATTCGCCCGCCCGAACCTTACAAGGGCAAGGGTGTCCACTACTTGGGCGAAAAGATTCGCCGCAAGGCCGGTAAATCTGGCAAGACCGGTAAAGGTAAGAAGTAGGTGAATGATGGCAAATTCCACTCGTTCTGATGCTCGTATCCGTCGTCACGAGCGCCTTCGCAAGAAGGTTTTTGGCACGGCTGACCGGCCCCGCGTGGCGGTATTCCGCAGCCTGGCCGAAATTTACGCTCAGGTGATTGATGATGAAATCGGCCACACTCTGGTGTCGGCTTCCACGCTGGATTCTGAACTGCGCGCCAAAATGGCCGGCTTGAAGAAAGCTGAACAGGCTCATCTGGTAGGCCAGGTTCTGGCCGAACGCGCCAAAGAAAAAGGCATCACCGAAGTCGTTTTCGACCGCGGTGGCTTCAAGTACATCGGCCGCGTCAAAGCGCTGGCCGAAGGTGCCCGGCAGGGCGGCCTGGTCTTCTAGGCAGCTTGCATTCTGAAGAAAGAGGGCCTGATTTATGGCAATGAATGAATTCCAAACTGTCGAATCGCAATTTGATGAGCGTGTCATCGAAATTGCGCGTGTTGCGAAAGTGGTCAAAGGCGGCCGTCGTTTCTCCTTCCGGGTGACGATTGTGGCTGGCGATAACCGTGGCAAAATCGGGCTGGGCATTGGCAAAGCCAATGCCGTGCCCGATGCCATGCGCAAGGCCACCGAGCATGCCCACAAGGGCATGCGCCAGGTGAACCTGCTCGGCACCACCATTCCGCATGAAGTGACCGGCAAAGTGGCCGGCGCCCGTGTGCTGTTGAAGCCCGCCACCCCCGGTACCGGCGTGATCGCTGCGGGCGGTGTGCGCGCCATCCTCGAAGTGGCGGGTGTCCACGACATCCTCACCAAGTCGCTGGGCAGCGCCAATACGCTGAATGTGGTCCAGGCGACCATTGATGCCCTTTGCCAGCTGAAATCGCCGGCTGAAGAAGCGGCGCGCCGCGGCAAAGAAACCGATCAACTTCTGCCTTTCTGGGAGCGGAGGAAACATGGCTGATACCACCCCCACCCCCAAAGTGTTGAAGATCACGCTGCTGAAAAGCGCAATTGGCTACTCAAAACGGCACAAGGCCACCCTGCGCGCCCTGGGTTTTCATCATCTGAACGAAACCATTCGCCAGACCGATAACCCTGCTGTGCGCGGCATGCTCTACAAGGTGGCTCACCTTGTGCGTATTGAAGAGGAGTAGGGAAGTCATGAAACTCAACGAACTCCAACCACAAGAAGGTTCACGTCGCCCCCGCAAGCGCGTGGGTCACGGCCAGGGCGCCGGCCAGGGTAAAACCGCTGGCCGCGGCACCAAGGGCCAGGGTTCCCGCGCCGGCAAGCCCGTGCGCCTGTACAATCAGGGCGGCAATCTGCCCTTCTACCGCCGCCTGCCCTTCATGCGCGGTGAAGGCTTCACCCCGCCGCACCAGCTTGACTTCGTCGAAGTGAGCCTGGAACAGCTGTCCAAATTTGGCGCTGGCGCCGAAGTGACCCCCGAAACCCTCGCCGAAGCGGATGTGATCCGCAAAGCGGCCGCGGCTGTGGTTATTCTCGGCAACGGTGAAATCAGCATCCCGCTGAAAGTGCGCGTCCAGCGCGTTACCAAGAGTGCAAAAGCCAAGATTGAAGCGGCCGGCGGCTCTGTCGAACTCATCTAAACCTCAGGAGAGCCCTTCATGAAACGGTCAGCTTGGCGTTACCTGTTCAAATCGGAAGATATCCGGAATAAACTGCTCATCACTTTCCTCCTGCTGGCACTCTACCGGCTGGCGGCAAATATCCCTGTTCCGAATATCAACCTCGAAGCGTTAAGGACCGCCCAAAATGCGACTGGCGCTGCTGGCAACTTTATCGACCTGATCAATTTCCTCTCTGGCGGCACGTTGGCCAACTTCTCCATCCTGGCGATGGGGGTGTACCCTTACATCACCGCCCAGATCATCTTGCAGCTCCTGGTGCCGATCATTCCGCCCCTGGAGCGCAAGATGAAGGAAAATCCGCGCGAAGCCCAAAGCTGGATGGAAAAGTGGACTGTGATCCTGACCATCCCGATGGCGCTGCTTTCTGCGATTGGCCAGATTAACGTCTTTGCCAGTCTGGCGGGAACTTCCGTCATTAAGAATTTTGGCTTTGCTCCCGATCAAATTTTGGGCTCGTCAGCAGTTCTGTTGACGATGGTTGGCGGCACCATGTTCGGCATCTGGCTTGGCCAGCTCATCTCCGAATATGGCATTCGCAACCAGGGCCTTTCGCTGATCATCTTCTCGGGCATCGTGGCACAAATTCCCAACAGCCTGTACAGAATCCTGGTGGATGAAAACAACCGTTGGGTGATTGTTGTGGTGCTGGCCATGCTGGTGCTGACCATCTTCGCGATTGTGTATGTGCAGCAGGGCCGCCGCAATGTGCCGGTGATGTTCCCTGGCCGGCGCGTGGGCAACCGCATGTCGATGCCGGTGCGCAGCACACTGCCCCTGATGGTCAACATGGCTGGCATGATCCCGCTGATTTTCGCCCAATCGCTGCTTTCGTTCCCAGCGCTGGTGGCCAGCTTCTTTGCCAACAGTGATGTGGCCTGGGTGAAAAACCTGGCCACTGGAACGATGTCAATTTTCGGCAATGGTTCACCGTGGTATGTGCTGTTCTACTTCATCATGGTCTTCGCGTTCACCTTCTTCTACACCAGTGTTTTGTTCGAACAGCAGAACTACGGCGAAAACCTGAAGAAGCAGGGCGCGCAGATTCCGGGTGTGGTGCGCGGCGGACCGACCCAGCGCTACCTTTCCAAGGTGCAGCAGCGCATCACCCTGCCGGGCGCGCTCTTCCTGGCGCTGGTGGCAACCCTGCCATACATTGCGACCAACCTGCTGCCCATCAGCGGACGTTCTGGTTTGTTCCTGCTCACCTCTTCGGGCCTGCTGATTGTGGTCGGCGTGGTGCGTGACACCTTCACCATCATTGACACCGAACTCAAACTGCACGGTTACGAAGACCGCCTGATCAGCTGATCTGACGACTGACTGGAAAGAGAGTTACATAATGCGGACTTACATTGTTCTGTTAGGCCCTCCCGGGGCTGGCAAAGGCACTCAGGCCAAACTCATTGCTGAAAAACTGGGGCTGGCGCACATCTCATCGGGTGATATCTTCCGTGAGAACCTGAAAGCGCAAACTGAACTGGGTCAGAAGGCGCAGGGCTACATGAATCGCGGCGAACTGGTTCCAGATGATCTGACCATTGCCATGATTCAGGACCGCCTGAGCCGCCCTGACTGTGAGGGTGGAGCGCTGCTGGATGGTTTCCCGCGGACGGCTGAACAGGCCAATGCATTGTCCAAGATGCTGTTGGAACTGGGAGGCAAGGTGAAAGTGGTGCCTTGCATCCTGGTTCCGGCAGAAGTCCTGATTGAGCGCCTTGGCGGACGGTGGTCTTGCCGGGCTGCAGGTCATGTCTTCCATATCAAGTACAATCCGCCCAAAGTGGCCGGGGTGTGCGATATGGACGGCTCTGAGCTGTACCAGCGCGAAGATGACAAATCTGAAACTGTAGCGCGCCGCATTCAGGTGTATGAAGCCCAGACCGCCCCGCTCATAGACTTCTACAAGAAGCAAAACCTGCTGGTTGAAGTGGACGGCACCCAGGAGATTCACCTGGTGACCGAGCAAATCCTTGCCGCTATTGCAAAAGCAGGGTAAAATAGACAGGTTGTTAAAATGAGTTGGGATCGTCAAATCGTCGTCAAAAGCGCCCATGAAATCACCATCATGCGCGAGGCCGGGCGGATCACCGCCGAAGGCCTGGCTGCGGTGAAGGCCATTATTCGGCCGGGAATCACCACAGGCGATTTAAATGCCGCTTTTGAAGATGTTTTGAAGAAATACAACATCTACTCGCCCTTTAAGAATTATCCAGGCCCTTACCCGTATCCGGCCAGCATCTGCACCAGTATCAATGATGAACTGGTGCACGGCATTCCCGGAAAGCGCAAACTGAAGGAAGGCGATATCATTTCGGTGGATGCCGGAGTGGTGTATCAGGGATTTGTGGGGGATTCCGCTTTCACGGTTGGCGTAGGAGAAATTTCGCCAGAAGCGCAGCGGCTGCTGGATGTGACGGAGAAATCGCTCGAGGTTGGCATTGCCCAGATGGTGGACGGCAACCGGGTGGGCGATGTTTCATCGGCCATCCAGCGCTATGTGGAAAAGCACGGCTTTTATGTGGTGCGTGAGTACACTGGTCACGGGGTGGGGCGGCAAATGCATGAAGGTCCATCTGTGCCTAATTATGGCACGCCAGGCCGCGGCATGGTGTTGAAAAACGGATTGACCATTGCGCTGGAGCCCATGGTTCTGGTTGGCACATCGCGCACGCGCGTGTGTTCTGACGGCTGGACGGTGGCTTCAAAAGACGGTTCTCTGACAGCTCATTTTGAGCATTCGGTGGCAATCACCCCACAGGGACCGCAAATACTGACGACCTTGTAAACAGAGCCGGTCTAGCTCTGGACGGAAGAGGCAAAAGCCGGTATAATCACGGCTTTGGTTTTGTTTGTGATGACCATTTCTTTTAAGGAGAAAAAATGAAGGTTACAACATCTATTCGCAAGCGCTGTGCGAAATGTAAAGTTGTCAAACGCAGTGGGCGTTTGTATATCATTTGCGAGAACCCCAAACACAAACAGCGACAAGGGTAAAGGTAAGCTATGAGAATTGAAGGTATCGATTTACCGCGCAATAAGCGCATTGATATTGGCCTGCGCTACCTGTATGGGATTGGGCCGACGACCTCAGACCAGATTCTGGCCGCCACCAAGATCAACCCGGCGACCCGTGTCAAAGATCTGACGGAAGCTGAAGCCACCACCCTGCGCGAATATGTGGCCCGTAACTTCACTGTCGAAGGTGACCTGCGCCGCGAAGTGCAGATGAACATCAAGCGTCTGATGGAAATTGGCTGCTACCGCGGCCTGCGCCATCGCCGCAATCTGCCGTCTCGTGGTCAGCGCACGCGCACGAATGCCCGCTCCGCCAAGGGGCCCAAGAAGACGGTTGCCGGTCGCGGCCGCCGCCGTGGTGTGGCTAAGAAATAGTTAATCCTCTCTGCCGGTCAGGAGGGGAACCCTCCTCCCCGCGGCACCCTGGCTGGCAGAGACTGAGTTTTTATACGAGTTTAGCGAGGAAATATGGCTCAAAACGTACGCTCGACGCGTCGCACTACGACGACACGGAAAGTAAAGCGGACCTTATCTGCGGGTCAGGTGCATGTGTACGCATCGTTCAACAATACGATCGTCACCATCACCGATACGCAGGGAAACACGGTCTGCTGGGGGAGCGCAGGCTCGGCTGGCTTCAAGGGCTCCCGCAAAAGCACGCCCTTTGCCGCCCGCCTGGCAGCTGAACAGGCTGTCAAGGCTGCCCAGACGATGGGAATCCAGGAAGTGGATCTGTTTGTGAAGGGTCCTGGCCCTGGTCGCGAGTCGGCCATTCGCGCCGTTCAGGCGCTTGGTCTCAGGATTCGTTCCATTTCTGATATCACTCCGGTGCCGCACAACGGCTGCCGGCCTCCGAAGAAACGCCGCGTCTAATTTTCCAAAGAGAGGAACGATATGGCAAAATATACTGGTCCGGTTTGTAAATTATGCCGGCGTGAAGGTGAAAAATTATTCCTGAAGGGCGAGCGCTGCTTCACCAGCAAGTGCGCGTTCGACCGGCGCGCTTTTGCCCCCGGTCAGCATGGACGCACCCACCAGGGCCGCTCTGATCGCGAATCCGATTATGCGCGCCAGCTGCGCGCCAAGCAAAAGACCCGCCGCCTGTACAATGTGTACGAACGGCAGTTCCGCCGCTACTATGGCCTGGCTCAGCGCCGCCAGGGTATGACCGGTTTCAACCTGCTGCAGGTGCTGGAATCACGTCTCGATAACGTGGTCTTCCGCATGGGCTACGCGGTCAGCCGCGCTGAAGCCCGCCAGCTGGTGGTCCACGGTCATTTCCATGTCAACGGCCTGCGCGCCGATGTCCCCTCCATGCTGCTCAAGCCCGGTGATGTTTTGACCGTGCACGAGTCGGCCCGCAAGAACGCATACTTCAAGGAACTGCCCGAAGTGGCGGAACCCCGCACCGTTCCTGCCTGGATTGAACGGGATGTCAAGAGCCTGACCGGCAAGGTCCTGCGTCTGCCCGAACGCGCTGAGATTGACGGCAACATTGCCGAACAGCTCATCGTCGAATACTACTCGCGCTAAATCCATTCAGTCCGGCGCTTAACTGCGCCGGCAAGGGGTAAACCGTGACGACTCTAGCAAACATGGTAACACCAAAGGTTGAAAAGGCCGCTGAGGCCCGCAACTACGGTAAGTTCATTATCAGCCCTCTTGAACGCGGCTTTGGCTCAACCCTGGGCAATGCCTTGCGGCGTGTGCTGTTGTCCTCGTTGAATGGGGCGGCTGTGACGTCCATCCGGATTACGGATGTGCTGCACGAGTTCAGCGATATTCCCGGCGTTCGTGAAGATGTGGTGCAGGTTACACTGCAGATCAAACAAATTCGCCTGCTGATGCATGAAGGCGATGTGGCTCACCTGCACCTCGATGTGCGCGGTGAGGGTGAGGTGACGGCGGCCGATATTGTCTGCCCGGCGGAAGTGGAGATCGTGAATCCCGATCTGTACCTCTTCACCGTGAATGACAACAAGACCAAGCTGGAAATTGACCTGACGGTCGAACGCGGCCGCGGTTATTCACCTGCCAACGAACGCACCAATAAGCTGCCCATCGGTGAGCTGCCCGTTGATGCAATTTTCTCTCCGGTCAAGCGCGTCAATTGGAGTGTGACTTCGGCCCGTGTGGGTCAGAGCACGAACTACGACCGCCTGAATCTGGAAATCTGGACGGACGGCACTGTGACCCCGGAAAAATCTCTGGGCACCGCCTCGAAGATTCTGATCGATCACCTGCGCTTCATGGCCGGTGTGAGTGAAGAAATGTTGATGGTTGGCGCCGAGAAGGAAGTTTCGAGCAGCCGCCTGACCAGCGAAGCCGCTGAGACGCCGATTGAAAACCTGGACCTTTCGGTGCGGGTGTTCAATTCGCTCAAGCGCACCGGCATCACCACAGTGGGTGATGTGCTGGAACTGCTGGAAAAGGGCGACGAAGCAGTGATGTCCATTCGCAATTTTGGCGAAAAGAGCCTGGAAGAGCTCGTGCAGAAGATGCGCGAGAAGGGCTTCCTGCGTGATGAAAAAGTGGAGTAAGCAAGGAAATGCGACACCAAGTCAGTGGTTTCAAATTAGGTCGTAGCAAAGATGAGCGCGTGGCCCTGCGCCGGACGCTGATCAAGCAATTGTTCGAGCATGAACGCATTCAGACCACCAAAACCAAAGCCCTCGCCATTCGCGGCGAAGCGGAACAGCTGATTACCCTGGCCCGCAACAGCAGCAAGGGCAGCGATATGGAAAAGGTGAATGCCCGCCGTCTGGCGGCTGCTCGTTTGGGCGGCACCAACGCCGAAGTGGTCAAAAAACTCTTCGATGATATTGCGCCGCGTTTCGCCAATCGCAACGGTGGTTACACCCGCATTCTCAAGCTGGGTCCCCGCCTGGGCGATGCTGCCGAGATGGTTCTGATTGAATTGGTTGAGGAATAACCCACCGGGTTTGAGCCGGTTGGAATGGCACATTACCAGGTTACCATAGCCTACGATGGCACCGGGTTCTGGGGCTTTCAGCGCCAGAATGCCGAAGGCGAACAGCCCAACCCAATGACGGGACGGACTGTTCAGGGTGAAATCGAAACAGCGCTCAGACGGCTGGGCTGGCCGGGTGGAACGATCCGCCCGGCAGGCCGCACCGATACGGGGGTGCACGCTTCAGGACAGGTGATTGACCTTTTTCTGGAGTGGCGACACTCTCCCCAGGCGCTGTGCCGGGCGCTGAACGCTCATCTGCCAGACGATGTTTCGGCGCTGGATGTGCGGCTGGCCCCGCCTGATTTTCACCCGCGCTACTCGGCTTTTGCCCGCCGCTACCGCTACACCCTCTACTGTCAGCCTGACCGCCACGCTTTGCGTGAACGGTATGCCTGGCGGGTGTGGCCGGAGGTGGATCTTGCCCTGGCTGATGCGGCTGCCCAACTATTGTTGGGGACGCACGATTTTGCTGCCTTCGGCACCCCGCCCCGGCCCGGCGGCAGCACCGTTCGCACCGTCTGGCAGGCCGCATGGTCTGCAACGGAGCAAGGCCTGCATTTTGAAATTATCGCCAATGCATTTTTATATCACATGGTGCGGCGGCTGGTTTTCGTGCAGGTGCTGATCGGTCAGGAAAGGTTGAGCCTTGATGCACTGAAAGACAGCCTGGCAAAGGGCAGCCCACTGCCCTCTGGTCTGGCTGCCCCTCAGGGCCTGGTGTTCTGCGAAGCCTACTATGGTCTCACTGGTGAGTGACCTCAAAACTTTTTTGTAATAGCTGGAGAAGAAAAAGTGGACAAGACCTTCGTCCCTAAATTAGATGTTGAGCGTAGCTGGGTGCTGGTTGATGCCAATGAACAGACCCTCGGCCGTATCGCTACCCAGATTTCGGCCGTGCTGCTTGGCAAGCACAAACCCACCTTTACCCCCGGCGCCCTCACCGGCGATTGGGTGGTGGTGGTCAATGCTGCCAAAATTGTGGTCACCGGCAACCGCTTGAACGAAAAATTCTACTACCACCATTCCAACTTCCCGGGTGGTTTGAAATCCATCAGCCTGCGCGACCAACTGCAGAAGCACCCCGATCGCGTGATTCGCGCTGCGGTGTGGGGCATGCTGCCGCACAACCGCTACGGCCGCCGGCTGCTGAAGAACCTGCATATCTATGCAGGCACCGAACATCCGCATCAGGCTCAGAACCCGAAGCCGTTAGCGTAAAGGAGATGTTATGACAGTGCAGTATTTTGAAGGCATTGGACGCCGCAAGGAAAGCACCGCTCGCGTGCGCCTGATGGCTGGTTCCGGCAAAGTTGTGGTCAATGATAAGCCGATTGAGGCTTATTTCACCCGCTACGGCGACAAGGAATCCATCCTCTCTGTGTTCCAGGCTGCTGGCCAGGAACAGGCCACCTACGATGTGACCGTGGTGGTGCAGGGCGGCGGCGTGACTGGCCAGACAGATGCCGTCCGGATGGGTTTGGCGCGTGCTTTTACCAAGATGAGCACCGAATACACCTCGCCGATGCGCAAAGCCGGCTTCTTGACCCGTGATGCCCGCATCAAGGAACGCAAGAAACCAGGTCTCAAGCGCGCCCGCAAGGCCCCGACCTACACGAAACGCTAAACCGTTTCCCGTTTGGAAGGATTAGCAGACGCAGTGTTCACTGGCTTTTCTGGCAGCTGTAAGTCGCCAGAAAAGCCAGGTTCAGGCGTCTGTTTTGTTTTCCATCAGACCGCCAGCCGGTTTGATGATTAAGGTGTTGATACATGATGGAACAGATTCAAGGCATCACCATTTTGGGGTTGGGCCCCGGCTCGCCAGATCAGCTGACGCGCGCCGCCTGGGATTGGATCAGCCAGTGCGATGAAATTTACCTGCGCACCAGCCACCATCCCACTGTGGCGGGGTTTCCTCAGGGATTGAAGGTGCATTCGTTTGATCATTTATATGAAGCTGGGGAATCGTTTGAAGGGGTCTATGAGCAGATCATCCAGGCGGTGCTGGCGCTGGGCAGCCGTCCGCAAGGGGTGACCTACGCCGTGCCAGGGCATCCTTATGTGGCCGAAACCACCAGTCCTGAAATTGTGCGCCGCGCCCGCGCCCAGGGACTGCCTGTGCGGGTGATCGAGGCGGTCAGTTTCCTGGAACCGACTTTTACGGCTTTGCAGCTGGACCCATACCCGCACCTGGTTCTGGTGGATGCCCTGGAACTGACCAACCGCCACACCCCCACCTTCCCGCCCGAATCGGCGGCGTTGGTGGCCCAAATTTACTCCTCTTTTGTGGCTTCAGAAGTGAAGATGACCCTGCTGGCCGCCTATCCGGACGAACACCCGGTGCGGCTGGTGCATGGGGCGGGCACGCCGGAAGAGATGGTGGAAAACCTGGCGCTGTATGAAATTGACCGCAGCCCGCACCTGGGACTGCTCAGCTCGCTGTATATCGCGCCAATGGCCGCGGGAACCTCTTTTGAAGCCTTTCAAGAGGTGGTGGCGCGCCTGCGCGCGCCGGATGGCTGCCCTTGGGACCGCGAACAGACCCATCTTTCACTGCGCAAATACCTGCTGGAAGAGGCTTACGAAGCGATCGAGGCGCTGGATAACGAAGATATGGACAGCCTGTGTGAAGAGCTGGGCGACCTGCTGCTGCAGGTGGTGCTGCATGCGCAAATTGCCGCTGAAGAGGGCGATTTTAATATGACGCATATCCTTAAAGGCATTCATGATAAATTGATCCGCCGCCATCCCCATGTGTTCAGCAACTGGGAGGTGGATGGGGTTGGCAAGGTGCTGCAAAACTGGGAGAAACTGAAAGCTGCCGAACGGGAAGCCAAAGGCGGCGAGAAGGTGAAAGGCCTTCTGGATGGCGTTCCTCTGGCTTTGCCGGCACTTTCGCAGGCGCAGGAAATTCAGACGCGGGCTGCCCGGCTGGGTTTTGACTGGCCGCAGATTGATGGGGTGATTGATAAGATTGCCGAGGAACTGGCCGAGTTGAAAGCCGCCGGCACGGATGAAGAACGCATGGCGGAGGCTGGCGACCTGATTTTTGCGGTGGTGAATGTGGTGCGCTGGTATAAAGTGGACGCTGAAAGCGCCCTGCGCGGCACCAGCTTGCGCTTCAGACGCCGCTTTGGCTATATTGAACAGGCGGCGCGCGCCCAGGGCCGCGAAGTGGCAGCGCTCTCCTTTGAGGAAATGGACGCGCTTTGGAATGAGGCGAAGAAACAGACGCTGAACTGACGGATTTCCACAAAAGACTGCCATTTTGGGAACAAATTTCAAGGGCGATTCGTCATGATTACAGATCTTCTAATGGTTTTGTAAGGAGTTGCAAAATGACGAATCGCCTCAAATTTACCCCTGTCCAATGGACTGTATTGACCATGCTTGGCCTGGTTGTATTGACCCTGAGCGCTTGCAACCTGGGCGTGAACCAGCCTATCAGCCAGGATGCCATGGTGGCCACCATGGTCTACCAGACCGCTGCGGCGCAGGTGACCCAGAACGCCATTCTGACCCCCATCGCCCAACTGACGCAAATGGCTTCCTCACCCACGCCTCAGGTGCTGCCCACCCTGATTGTGGTGACCCCTTCGCCGCAGGCGACCAACACTCCCATGCCGCCGACAGCGACACCCATGCCGCCAACCGCCACCTTTGTGCCCCCAACCCCTACGGCCACGCCGGTGCCCTGCAACTGGATCAGCTTTCAGGGAGATGTGACCATTCCTGACGGAACCTCATTCACTGCCGGTTCGAAGTTCACCAAAACCTGGCGCCTGCGCAATATCGGCTCCTGCACCTGGACCACTCAATATTCGCTGGTATTTGTGGATGGCGACAAGATGGACGCCGCCAAGACAGAAATTCCCCTGTCGAAATCGGTGGCCCCTGGGGCGACGATTGATGTTTCGGTGGATCTGATTGCCCCCAGCAAAGCCGGCACCTATAAGGGCTTCTGGATGCTGCGCAGCCAGAATAACGCCCGCTTTGGCTACGGCGCCAGCGCAGGCGATGCCTTCTGGGTTTCGATCAAAGTGGCGCAAAGCAGTGTGCTGTATGATTTCATCTCTAATCTCTGCTCGGCTGAGTGGCGCAACGGCGGCGAGGTTATTTCCTGCCCGGGAACAGTGGGCAATGCCAAGGGCGCTGCTCTAAAAGCGGATAATCCGATGATGGAATATGGCCAGGATGACGAACCCGCCCTCCGCGTGGAGCCGCAGCCGGTGGATAACGGCCAGATTGCCGGCAAATTCCCTGAAATTGAGATTAAGAAGGGCGACCGCTTCAAATCGGTGATCTCGTGCTGGAGCGGCATGAACAACTGCAATGTCATGTTCCAGCTCAATTACCAGATCGGCGACGGCGCCATCCAAAACCTGGGAAGCTGGACGGAAACCTACGACGGCAGCACCACCAAGCTGGATGTGGACCTTTCGGCCCTGGATGGCAAGAAGGTTAAATTCATCCTTGTGACCCTGGCCAACGGCCCGGCCAACCAGGACTCGGCCGCCTGGCTGATGCCCCGCATTGTACGTTGAAAGTAAGTGAGAAGAACAGCAGCAGGGAGGGCGTGGCTGTTTTGAACGGAGCAAAAAACGGACGGCAATTTGCCGTCCGTTTTGGATTACAGAAGCCGGCGGTCAAACTTTCAGCTCAGCCAGCCATTTTTGCACTTCGGCGTCATCTGGATTCTCGTTGAGCACAGTTTTAAAGGCCAGCGCAGCCCGGCGCTGTTCGCCGCGGGCCAGCCAGGTGCCGCCCTGGCGGCGGATGATCTGAATGGGCGTGGTGTTCAATTTTTCGGCGGCAAAATCGAGGTTGCTGCGCGCCGGAGCACTGGAGGGATCGTGCAGCACAGCCAGCACAAAGTGCTCCAATCCCAACTCCACCTGGCTCTGACGCATGGCAATGATACCGAGGATGGAATGGGCGATGGAATCGGAGGGGTTTCCCTTAAGAGCCATCTGCCCCAGCCGGCGGGCATTTTCATAACGGTTGCTTTTGAGTTCAATTTCTGCCAGGCGGGTCCAATCGCCAGGCTGGGGGGCATCGAGGGCCACGGCCAGGCTGAGAAATTCGCCAGCTTCCTTGAGCTGTTCCTTTTCCCAATATGCGTCTGCCAGGCAGCGCAAAGCGCCGGGGTCTGCGCCGGGGCCGCTGCCCAACAGTTCAATGACTGCGGCGGGATTCCCTTCAGCCAACATCTGCCGGGCCTGGGCCGCGCGTTTGCGGTCCTTTTTAAAGTCACTGCGAGGGGCGCGCAGAATATCGGCCGTTTTGATCTGGCGGGCCTGATCAACCAGGCCGGTCATCAGGCAGGCCTGGGCTTCCAGCACAGCGGCGGTGTGCGGGGTGTTGATGCCAGGCTTGAAGAGCATCAGGCTGCTGGTGGTGCGGTCAGTGAACTGACGAGCGCGGGCCAGAATTTTGGCTGCAGCCAGGGGATCTTCATATATTTGTAGGAACAGCTGGGCGATGACAATCCAGGTGCTGTAGCTTTTCGGATATTCCCAGAGGGTCAGCTCAATATGCTGGCGCAGCGCTTCAAAATCTTTGGCAGCCAGGTAATGGTTGGTCAGGATGGTGAAAACCCCTTCCATATAGCGGGTGGGGTAGGAATCTTCTGGCAGGGTTCTGATGAGGTCCTGAGCCAGGGCAATGGCTTCATCGTAGCGCTGTGTGTCTTTCAGGTTGATGATGTAAACAGGTTTGAGGAAGGCATTATCCGGGTCTTTTTCGAAGGCTTTTTCCATGATGCGGATGTTGCGGTGGACTTTTTGCATCATCTCATCCTGGCTGATCAGATAACCTTCGTGCTGCAGCTCGATATTCGAGCCGGCAAAGCGGATGCCGCGCTCGGTCACCTCGCGGCTCATCAGATCTTCATGCAGGGGATTATGATAGGTGAGGCCGAGGTGATTTTTAAAGAGGCGGGCAGCTGAAGAGGTGTTGGTGAAGACACGGCCGTCGGAATCGTAATGTTTGATGATATAGGTGATGAGAAAAATTTCAGCCGGCGCAATGGAGATGGCATTTTTAATGCGGTTGATATCGGCTGGCAGCACGCGGTCATCCGCGTCCAGCACCAGAATCCAGTCGCAGGTGGCATATTTGATGGATTCATTGCGCGCAGCAGAAAAATCGTCCACCCAGGTGAAGAACTCCACCCGCGCGCCCAGCGAGCGGGCAATGTCCACCGTGCGGTCTGTGGAGCCGGTATCCACCACAATGATCTCAGAGACCAGGTCTTTAACAGAATGGATGCAATCGGCGATGTTGGCTTCTTCGTTTTTCGTGATCATGCACAGGGAAACGCTGGGCCAGGTTTTCGGCGGGTTGCGGTCTGAGAAAAGGGCCATGTGGCTGGTGGGCAGACGCCGGGCCATGATCTCGGTGAGCAATTTTTCCCCGTTTTCACTCTGCGGGGCGTAGAGCAGATGGGTGACAATGGCTTTTTGGGCGCTGCGCAGTCTGCCAAGCTGCAGATAGCATTTAGCCAGCAGAAAATGCATTTCGGGGATGGCGTGCACGCGCGCCACCACGCCCTCAAGCAAAGAGGCGGCCTTTTCCCAATGCGCCTGCTGCAGTTCAGCGACGGCCTGCTGGGCCAGGCTCATGGCCTGTTCAGCTTCGGCCTGGGTGGGTTCTTTGGTGGAAAAAAGTGAAGGTGGCATAGGTTATTCCTGATAGAATCAATGGTGTTTCCCTTTTTTGTGCTTGCGCCCACCCTGCGCAGACGGGCCCGAACGGGTGGACCTGGGAGCCACAACTTGCCGAATAAATCGCGCCAGCTGCCCGATGGCGGTGGACACCTGAGGATTGCGGCGAACCTCAGGCGATGCGGCCAGCTGTTCCACCAGCTTCAACAGATCTATGTCCAGCCAGTCCATGTGGGCTGAAATAAAAGCGGCCGGATCTTCAGCATCCAGGATCATCTGCAGCACTTCGGCGGTTTCAGGCCGGCTGGCTGGCAGCAGCTGCTGCAAGGTGAAAATCAGCTTTTGCTGCGCCTGCTGAATGGCTGGGGTGGCGAATTCTGCATAGCGGCTGTGTATTTTTTGGTAACGCTGGATGGTGTGTTCATTGAGGCGCTTTTCAGGCGGCGGGTTGGTGGCGGTGAATAGTTCTGCCGTGGGCAGGGCCACCCAGACCATGTTGCCCAGCAGGTTGAGGCGAATGATCCAGTCCCAATCTTCCATCTGGTCCAGTTCGGGGTTGAAACCGCCGAGTTGTTCAAAAACGCGGCGGTGGTTCAGATAACACCCCAGCGGCGACGATTTGGCGATCAAAATGGAAAGTGGGTCCTGCGGGACCGGTTGAGGGTCTTCGGTTTTATCCACGATCAGGACATCATTTTCATAATGATAGTAGGTTTCCCGCGCCAGGCTGAAAGCCGAGATGGCCTCAGGGTAGGTCTGAGCAGTGGCAATCAAGACCATCAGATGCTCCGGCGACCAGACGATTTCATCGCCCAGAAAGGCAATCCATTCGCCTGAAGCATGCCCCAGGGCATTGTTGTAGGCCTGGCTGAACGGCAGGGAACCGGTGCTGATGATGCTTTTGCTGCGGATCATTTTTTTGAACAATGACTCACTTTTGACCTGATCGATCAGCCGGGTCAATTCATCGCGGTTATCGGAGACCAGAACCAGTTCAAGGTTAGGGTAAGTCTGTTGAACAACGCCGAGCAGCGTTTTGACCCGCAGGGCAGATGTGGTGATGGGGATGACCACCGAAACCAGCGGGTAGGCATCGGGCAGGGTGAGGCCTTCGGGGGCATTCAGGGTCATGAGCCGCTGTGCCAGGTTCTGAACGCGTGCCTGGTAAGGCGCCGCTTCTTCTGGAGGGGAAAGAAAAAAATCATCATACAGCAGGCGCAGAGCTTCAGTTTCGTAACCTTTAAGCGGCTTGAGATCCGGGAAGGTCAGCACGCGTTCCAAAATTTCCACCCGATCCTGCAGGCGGCGCGGCGTGGTGATGGAATGGCTCATCTGACTGCTGTGGAAGCGGTAAGCCACCGAGTGGTTATCCAGGTAAGCAAAATTGGGGTTGCGGGCCGCGATGCGGATAAACCATTCGTAGTCGCCGCCGCCGTGCAAAGCACCATTAAACCCGCCCAACTGGCGGATTTTTGCACTGCGGTAAAGGGTGGATGAAAGGTTTAAGTAGCAGCCGTGAGCCAGCAGTTCGCCGAATTCATTGCGCCCGCCAAAATAGGCGCCTACCTGACGGGGCCCGGTGATGGGCAGGGGGGCACCATGCTCATCCACGCCGGTGAAGGTGGTGGTGGCCAGGTCACATTCAGGGTGCGCCTCCATGGCAGCCATCATCTGGCTGAGGTGTCCGGGCAGGTAGTAATCGTCAGAACACAAGAAGGCAAAGTATTTTCCGCGCA
This sequence comes from Chloroflexota bacterium, assembly GCA_029561345.1. GTDB lineage: Bacteria > Chloroflexota > Anaerolineae > Anaerolineales > Anaerolineaceae > JAKQJC01. The sequence goes on from JAKQJC010000006.1 coordinate 23,998, forward strand.
CCAACTGCAGCACCTTGTTGCCGCTTTCGGTGGCGCCCAGGTTGCGATCGTTGCGAATGTACCTGAGGCGCGGATCTGAAAAACTGCGGATGACCTCGTCAGAATGATCGGTGGAGGCATTATCCACCACGATCAATTCGAAGTCTTTGAAATCTTGCTCCAGAACTGATTGGATGGTTTGGCCAACGAAGCGCCCGTAATTGAAATTTCCGACCAGAATCGTTATCAGCGGCGCCGGGGTGAGATCGGGCGGCGGGGTGAAGGCTGATTTAATTTTTTCGGGCAAAGCCGGCTCATCCAGGCCGGTCAGGGGGTGATATTTGGGGCTGAAGTCCCATTCAGGCGATCCGCCAATAACGGCATCAAAGTAACAGTGGTATTCATAAAGATAAGCTTCAGGGGTTTGTTCGCGGGACAGCGTGACCAGCAACACACGCCGGCCCGGAAAATTCCCCACCTGGTCGTAAATGGCGGTATCGGTGCGTGGGGGCAAATTGATCAACAGAAGCTGCTCGAAGGCAGCAAGGTCATCGCCTGGCTGGACCAGCCGGGCGGCAAGCGATTTGACCAGCGCGGTCACCGGGGGGCTTGCGGCCAGATCAGCCGGCCAGGCCAGCACCCCCATTGGGGAGTCGGAAGATTGAGATGCCTTTTTTTTCAAGACTCACTCCTTTGTTTGGTTGAGGGTGGGAGAGTTGAACCAGAGGCCGGTGACTTTGTGGGTTTCATCGGCGGTAAAAACGACCCTGATGGTGACTTTTTCATCCAGGTCATAGCGGGCCAGGTATTCCACCACAAAGAAATCACCGCCCTGAGAGACGGCGGAAACCGCCTCCACTTCCCGCGAAATATACTGTCCCAATTTCTTGAAGAGCGAATCGCGCAGCTTGTTGAAATTTTCCTCGGGCATACCTTTGACCATGATCGGGTCCATATCAGCAGTGAATTCTTTATAATCGCCGCTGGTGAGGGCAGCCAAAAGGCGGTCTGTTTTGGCTTCGCTGTAGGCCAGAACCGCATCGCGTTCCTGGTTTTCCAGGGTCCGGCTGGTGGGTGCGGCGCAGGCGCTGAGAAACAGCATTGAAAAAGTGAAGAGCAGAGATAGAAACGCGAGACGGAAGGGTTTCATGGGGGCCTCTTATGGAATGGGTTCAAAACGGGCTGTGAAATGGCGCATCAGGCGCGGGGCATAGGTGATGCGGTAACCGCGGATGGTCTGGCGTTTTTCGGCCACCCTGACCATGCTGTCGGCGACATAATCCAGGTGACTCTGGGTATAGACGCGGCGGGGGATGGCCAGGCGCACCAGTTCCAGATGGGGATGGATCATTTTGCCGCTGTCGGGATCAGGATAGGCGAACATGACTGAACCGATTTCAACACCGCGCACCGCGCCTTCCAGGTAGAGGGCTGCGGCGAGAGCCTGGCCGGGGAATTCCGCCTGGGGAATGTGCGGCAGCAGGCGGGCGGCATCCAGATAGACGGCATGGCCCCCCGGCGGTTCAACAATCGGAATGCCGGCTTCGAGCAGGCGGTTGGCCAGGTAGGCCGTCTGACCGAGACGGTAGGCCAGGTAGGCTTCATCCAGACCTTCCCACAGGCCGACTGCCATGGCATCGAGGTCGCGCCCGGCCAGGCCGCCGTAGGTGACAAAGCCTTCGCGCATGATCAATTCGTTGCAGATGGTCTGGTGCAGTTCGGGGTCGCGGGTGGCCAGGAAGCCGCCAATGTTGACAATGGCATCCTTCTTGGCCGACATGAAAGCGCCATCGGCCAGGGCGAAGATTTCGCGAGCGATCTCATGGGTGGACTTATTCGCATAGCCTTGCTCGCGCTGTTTGATGAAATAAGCATTTTCAGCGTAGCGGCAGCAATCAATGAAGAAAGGGATTTTATAGCGGTGGTAAATTTCAGAAACGGCGCGGATGTTGGCCAGGGAAACCGGCTGGCCGCCGCTGGCGTTGTTGGTGATGACTATGGTGCCAAAGGGAATTTTTTCGGCGCCGGTGCTTTCGATGAAGGCCGTCAGTTTGTCCAGGTCCATATTGCCTTTGAAGGGATGGTGCGAGGTGGGATCATGGGCTTCATCAATGGCCAGGTTCACCGGCCGGCCGCCGCGGGCGCGGATGTTGCCTTCGGTGGTGTCAAAATGGGTGTTGGAGGGAATGAGCGAGCCTGGTTTTACCAGGATGGCGGTGAGGATGTTTTCGGCTGCGCGGCCCTGGTGGGTGGGGACAAAATATTCAAAGCCAAAGATGCTTTTCATCGTTTCAGACAGATGAAAATAAGAGCGGGCGCCGGCATATGATTCATCCCCTTCCATGATGGCGGCCCATTGTGCCTGGCTCATGGCGCCGGTGCCCGAGTCGGTCAAAAGATCAACGAAAACCTCGTCTGCTTTGAGGGCAAAGAGGTTGTAACCGGCGCGCTGCATGGCAATCATCCGTTCAGCAGGTGAAATCAACCGGATGGGTTCGACCATTTTGATACGAAAAGGCTCAGCAGGATATTGTGTCATGGGTCCTCCAGAGTTTCAAAATTGAAATATGCACTTCTTTTCAGACTCTTTCATTATACAGCAGAACAGTTAAAGGCATTTTGAACCTGGGCTGGCGAGCAAAATGATCAAAGCAGTTAAAACCTGCTGGCAGCAGCCGATAATATCCAGTATACCGGTTTGCGGCATATGGAGACTGTTTGGGTGTTGCAGCCTCCATGCCATGCTTTGCATTGGAGATACACGATGAAGCTGTTCCAGACATGCCTTGCTGCGTTGGTGGGTTTGGCACTGGCACTCTGCCTGGTTTTACCAGGCGGCGCGGCCAGTGCTGCTGTTTCCACCGTGTATGTGCGCACAGATGGAAATGATTACAACTGCGATGGGACGGCCGATGCGGCTTACCCTGGCGGCACGGGAACCTATGCCTGTGCTTTCCAAACCCTTTCCCGCGGCATTCTCATGGTTTCATACGGCGGCACGGTGTATGTGAATGGGGGAACCTCTGATCTGGTGACCATCAACAAGTCGGTGACGGTGATCGGCACCAATACGCCGGTGGTGGCCAAGTTTTCCTTTTTATCCAGTTTGATCAGCGTGAGCGGGGTTTCGGTGGGGGTGATTGACGTGAGCAACCCTGGCAGCATGCAGGATGCGGTGAATGCCGTCAACAGCGGCGGCACGGTAAATGTAGCCAGCGGCGATTATGGGCCGGTGATGGTCAACAAGCCGCTGACTCTGAAGGGCTCGGGGCTGCCGCGGGTGACGGCTTTTTCCTTCAGCGCACGACCCATCACGGCAACAGGTTTCACAGTTAATACCATCAACATCAGCGGGACGGCCAGCATTCAGGATGCCATCAACACGGTAACCAACGGCGGCACGGTGAACGTGGCAGTGGGCAGCTATCCGGGCGGGGTGCTGATTAACAAGGTGGTCACCCTGACAGGGGCTTCGGGAAAAGACAGCAACCCGGCCAATAATGCTTTGGTGGATGCCAGCGGTTCGGAATATGGGCTCAAGATAGCTCGCAACGGGGTGACCGTGCAGGGACTGCAGATCAGCAACGCACAGCGGGCCGGCATTCTGCTGGAAAACCCGGTTCAAACCAGTTTTTTGGACCGGGTGACGATTCAGAACTGTTCGATTATTGATAATGTCACCTTAGCCAGCACCAACCCGCCCGCTCAGATTGCCGCGGGCTACAGCGATTCCACTGCTTACCAGGTGATGTTAAGCAATATTCTCATTCAGAACAACATCATCGGACGCTCATCGGGCAGCCAGGTGGATCCTTTTCAGGCAGGCGTGGGCTTTTTCAACAGCATTTATGCCAACATCACCATTACCAACAATGTTTTTTACGGCACGCCAGGGGCCAGCGGCGGGGCAACCGGCCTGCGCGCGGGGGTGCTGCTGACGCAGAATCCTTCTGCCAGCACACAATCCTATCAGGTCAATATCAGCACCAACACCCTGACAGATGTTTTTTATGGCGTCTACCTGGATGGGCAGGCGTTGAATGACCTGGTGGTGTTAAATGGCGTGGTCATACAAAAAAATCAGTTCATCAACCACAGCGCCTCGGCAGTGGCGGTGACCCGCAAAGCCAAAAATATGACCGTGGATCACAACGATTTTGGTCCGTATATCGGTTTGGATGCCGAAGACGCTGCTTTCAGAAACATTCCCGCGCTGGAATCGGTGCTTGGGACTCCGACCCAGATTTTTTACCCCATTCAGGGTTTGCTGTTTCAGAACAACCGCGTTTTTCAGCAGCGGGCAGGCCTGCGTCTTTGCGGCGCGGCCTCGGGGGCGGTTTTACAGTGTAATGAAATCACCGGGCTGGTCAATGTGCGGCATAATTCGTTCACCGGCCTTTCAGCAGCCGGTCTGATTTTTGATTCAGACACAGCGGCAAAATACAATGCTTCGCCCAACTGGTGGGGTGCAGGCAGCGGCCCCACCCACGCTACCAACCCGGCCGGCACAGGGGTTTCCATTGAAACAGACCGCTTTTATATCAGCCCCTGGCTGTGCGACGGTACTGACACCAGCACCAGCCCGGGCTTTGACCACAGCACTGTGGATCTGTGCCGTCCTTCGGCTGACCTGGGCATTGAGGTTACCACGGGTGGAACGGCGCTGGATCCTGGATACCCGATGGTTTACTGGATCACGGTCACCAATTACGGTCCGGCGCCGGTGGCCGGCGCGCGGGTGTACGATACCTTCCCTGCGGCAATGATGTCGCCGACCTGGACCTGCACCTACAGCGACACCTCCTCGTGCGGATCGGGGGCGATCCGCATATCTGACCTGAGCCTGTCTCTCCAACCGGGCGCTTCGGCCACCATTGTCGCCAGCGGCACCCTTTCACCGCTGGCCATTGGCACGCTCTCCAACACAGCCACGATGACGGTGCCTTATGATGTGGTGGACCCTGGCGGGCACCCCCTGAGCGCCACTGCCACCAACAACATCACGCCGGGCCTGGACCTGGTGGTGGTGAAGACGGATGGGCTGGCGGTGGCAACGCCTGGAACGCCGGCGACCTACACGTTTCACGTTTACCCGCGCTATGGACCGGCGGTGATCAACGGTGCAGTCTTCTCAGATACCATTCCGGCCGTGTTTTCTGCAGCAGCATGGGTTTGCAAAACCACGCCTGGATCGAGCTGCAATACCGCATCGGGCTCTGGAAATTCAATCAATGTCAGCGTCAACCTGCTGGTGAGTGGCGTGGCCACCATCACGGTGAGCGGCGTATTTAATCCGGCCGTCACCGAAACGGTGATCAACACCGCTTATGTCACCCCGCCGGCCGGGACGGTGGATATTGACCTGACCAACAACAGCGCCACCGACACCACACAGATGATCCCCATGGCAGACCTGGCGCTGGATATACCGGATGCGCTGGAACCGCTTCAACCGGGTGGGATGGTGACCCTGAGCGTGCGCGTGGTGAACACCGGCCCCAGCCAGGCCAGCGGGGTGCAGGTGAGGCAAACCGCGCCGGAACAACTGACCAACCTGGAATGGGCCTGCACGCCGTCGGGCGGCGCGGTTTGCCCGCAGGCAGGCGCATTGACGGCTTTGGATATGCCGCCAGAGAGCAGCGCCGTGTTGACGCTGCGCGGCTGGCTGCCAGCCACGGCCAGCGGGGTTGTGGAGCAAAATGTGGACATTCTCCTGCCGGCGGGTCTGATCGATCCGGTGGCAGGGTCATCATCGGCGGCGATTCAATGGCCAGTCGCAGGCCCGCCTCCGGTGATTCAGCCGCCCAAAGGCGCATACGTTGATCAAAACGAGTTTATTTTTAATGAAGGAGGTCGTAAGGGAATAATTGTCATTCATTTGACCGAAGCTGTAACCCAGACGGTGCAGGTGGATATCAAAACGTCCAGCGGGACGGCTCAGGCCGGAATTGATTTTGCTGGTATGGAGAACCGGCTTGTTTTTGCTCCCGGAGAACTGGAAAAAACGCTGACCATCACCTTGCTGGATAATGCCGTGGTGGATGGTTCACGCGATACCTATCTTTACCTCAGCCAGCCTTATTTTGAAGGCGGGGTGGTGGCCTGGCCCCAGGCCGCGGCATGCCGGATTGTCATTGAAGATGATGATATTCTGGTGGAAAAGCCGCAATGGAAACTGTGGCTGCCTTTAATCACCTTGCAAAAAACTTAAGTCTTTTTGAGGCCTTTTACGCGTTATTTACGCAGATTTTATTGAAGCACTTCTCAAGCTCCTAAAGGTTATCTGTGTAAAGACGATAAATATAACAAATCAAATCCAAATTAGGGATGGATCCCGAATGACTAACACATGGAGGTGGCTTATGATGGACGGAACCTAAAAACTCACATGGAGGTGTGAAATGGCACAGGTAGATATTTCACGTATCGCGAGCAATATTGGCGCTCTGAACTCACTGCAATCGCTGAACAATATCAACAAGCAGCTCTCAGTGCATCAGGCTCGTTTAGCAAGCGGCAAGCGCATCAACAGCGCCGCCGATGATCCGGCCGGTTTGACGATCGGAACGAAGTTGAACTCTCGCTCACAGGGCATGCTGGTGGCCCTGGATAACATCAGCGATGCGAAGAACCTGCTTTCGGTGGCAGAAAGCGGCATCGGCAGCATCAGCAACATCATCACCCAGATGAAGAACAAATCAGAACAGGCCGCGTCAGACACGATGGGCCTTGCAGAACGGCAGGCCGTGCTGGCGCAGATG
>JAKQJC010000011.1 GCA_029561345.1 Chloroflexota bacterium
GCGGCAGCCGCCGCGCCCATCCCCTGCGACGCGCTGGTCATCGGCGCCGGGCCGGTCGGCCTGTGGCAGGTGTTCCAGCTGGGCCTGCAGGGCATTGCCGCCGAGGTGGTGGACGCCCTGCCCGAACCCGGCGGCCAGTGCATCGAGCTGTACCCCGACAAGCCGATCTACGACATCCCGGCGGTGCAGGTGTGCACCGGCCGTGAACTGGCCGCCCGGCTGCTGCAGCAGATCCGCCCGTTTGCGCCGCGCTTCCACATGGAGCAAGAGGTCGCCAGCCTGCAACTGCGTGCCGATGGCGGCTTCGACGTGGCCACCAGCGTGGGCCAGGCCTTCGTGGCGCGCTGCGTGTTCATTGCGGCCGGGGTGGGCGCCTTCCAGCCCCGGCGCCTGCAGGCCGAGGGGGCCGACACCCTGCCCGCCGACCAGTTGCTGTACCGCCTGCCGCGCAACGGCACCCTGGCCAGCCGCCACGTGCTGGTGGTGGGCGGCGAAGACGCCGCAGTGCAGTCCGCAGTGCAACTGGCCGATGCCCCCGCGGATGACGCCCCCGCAAGCATCACCCTGCTGCACCGCCGCGCCACATTGACGGCCGAGGCCGCGCTGCTGGTCCGGCTGCAGGCGCACATCGACAGCGGCCGTGTGCGCTTCCAGGCCGGCCAGGTGCTTTCGGTGCAGACCGATGCCGGCCCACCACCACGGCTGACCGGCGTGCAGGTGGTCGATGCCAACGGGCAGACGCTGGCCCTGGCCGCGGATGCGCTGCTGGTGCAACTGGGCATCAGCCCCAAGCTGGGCCCGATCAGCCAGTGGGGCCTGGCCATGGAACGCCGCCAGTTGGTGGTGGACACGGCTGGCTTCGAGACCAGCACGCCCGGCCTGCATGCGGTGGGCGATGTGGTCACCTACCCGGGCAAGAAGAAGCTGATCCTCTGCGGCTTCCATGAAGCCACGCTGGCCGCGTTTGCCGCCGTGGCGCGGCTGCGGCCCGACGAGCCCCAGCTGCTGCAATACACCACCACCAGCCCGCGCCTGCACCAACGCCTGGGCGTGGCCACGCCCGGCAAGGCCTGACACCGGCGCCGGGCCGGCCGACTGCACTATGATCGCGGCGCTGCGGCTTTCGAGCTGCGGCACTTCGCTAGGGGTGTTGCACGGCGCAAGCCGGGCGACTGAGACAGTCCCTTTGAACCTGATTGAGGTAATCCTCGCGCAGGGAAGCAGCGTGATCCGGCCACGGGTTCTCCGTGTGCGTCGTCCAGCGTTTGCCCACCTGCCATCGCCTTGAAAGCATCACGATGGCATTCCGTTCCGTTACCCGTTTTTCCCTGGCTCCGTCGGCGCTTGCCGCGGGCGTCTGGATCGCCGCCCAGCCCGGGCTGGTGGACGCCGCCGAGCCTGTCATCCAGACTGTCACCGTGAGCGGCCGCAGTGCCGGCGCGGTGAGCATGGCCGGCTTTGGTGACGTGCCGCTGTCCAGGTCGCCGTTTTCGGCCACCGTGCTGCAGGGCGGCCTGCTGCAGGACGCCGGCATCAACGGCATTGCCGACCTGACCCGCCTGGATGCCGGCATCACCGACGCCTACAACGCCCCAGGCTACTGGGGCCAGCTGGCAGTGCGTGGCTTCACGCTGGACAACCGCTTCAACTACCGCCGCGACGGGCTGCCGGTCAACGCGGAAACCGTGATCGCCCAAGGCAACAAGCAGGCGATCGAGATCCTGAAGGGCACCAGCGGTCTGCAGGCCGGCACCAGCGCGCCAGGCGGGCTGGTCAACCTGATCGTCAAGCGGCCGCAGAACCATGTGGGCACCGCCACGCTGTCCTGGACGCAGCGCAACAGCCTGGGCGTGGCGCTGGACGTGGGCCGGCGCGCCAACGGCTTCGGGTGGCGGTTGAACGCCGACATCGAGCACCTGGACCCGCTGACCCGCAGCGCCGATGGACACCGCCGCCTGCTGGCACTGGCTGTGGAGGCGCAACTCGGCAACGGCCGGCTGCTGGAAGCCGAGTTCGAATCCAACCGCCAGTCGCAGCCCAGCACGCCCGGGTTCAGCCTGCTGGGCGACAAGCTGCCCGACGCACGCACCATCGACCCGCGCATCAACCTGAACAACCAGGCCTGGAGCCTGCCGGTGGTGATGGCGGGCAGCACCGGATCGCTGCGCTTCACGCAGGAGCTGGACCGCGACACCCAACTGGTGGTGCAGGCGATGCGCCAGCGCCTGGACAGCGACGACCGCATTGCCTTCCCCTATGGCTTCTACCCGAACGCGACAGCGGCCAACCGCAACGACCCCGACCTGTACTACGACTGCGGCAGCACCTGCGACCGCTACGGTGCCGACGGCCGCTTCAGCTTCTGGGACTTCCGCAGCGACGGCGAACGCCGCACCAGCGACGCACTGCGCGCCACCGTGCAGGGCCAGGCGCGCTGGGGCGGCCTGGCCCACCGCTGGAGCGCCGGCCTCCTGGCCACCCGCTACCAGGCCCGCTTCAATGGCCAGGCCTTCAACCTGATCGAAGCGCCCGGTGCCATCGATGGCAAGGCGGTGGTGCCGCCGGCGCCAGACCTGTTCGACCCCAACACCAACCGCGACGAACGCAGCACCGAACTGCATCTGCAAGATGCCGTGACGCTCAACCCGGCCTGGAGCCTGTGGGCCGGCATGCGCCACACCCGGTTGCACCGGGCCAGTGCGCGCATCAACACCACGGACCCGCGCGCGACCGACTACGACCAGTCGTTCACCACGCCCTGGATTGCACTGAGCCATGCGATCACACCCCGGGACCAGGCCTATGCCAGCTGGGGCCAGGGCATCGAGTCGGACGTGGCACCGGCCCGCGCGCGCTACACCAATGCCGGCCAGGCGCTGCCGGCGCTGAAGAGCCGGCAAGTCGAGATGGGCTTCAAGCACGCGAGCGACGCGCTCGACTGGCGCATCGCTGCCTTCGACATCCGCCGGCCGACATGGCGTGACGCGGGTGCCTGCGACAGCGTGGCAGGCAGCTGCACGCGCCAGATGGACGGCGTGGCGCGCCACCGCGGTGTCGAGGCCGAGGCCGACTGGCGCATCGGGCCGCTCAACTTGCGGGGCAGCGCCATGAGGCTGCACGCCAGGCGCGAAGGGTCCGGTGATGCCAGCCTGAACGGCCAGCGCCCCACCAACGTGCCTGCGCACAGCCTGAAACTCCAGGCGGCCTACAACGTCGCCCAGGTGCCCGGGCTGGCCTTGCTGGGCTTTGTCACGCACGAAGGCGACCGCCGTGTGCTGCCCTACGACGACATCGCGACACCGTCATGGACGCGCCTGGACATCGGCATGCGCTACACCCGGCGCGTGGCTGAACGCACGGTGGTCTGGCGCGCCGGCGTCGACAACATCGCCGACCGCCGCGCCTGGCAGGAAGCCCCGTACCAGTTCAGCCACGCCTATCTGTACCCACTGGCACCGCGCACTGTGCACGCTTCGGCAACCCTCAGCTTTTGACCGATGCCGGATTTCCAGGCTATACTGCGAGGCTCGATTCCCCGATAGCTCAGTCGGTAGAGCGCCGGACTGTTAATCCGTAGGTCCTAGGTTCAAGTCCTAGAGGGGACGCAAAGCCTGATCAGAAATGATCGGGCTTTTTTATTGATATCAGTTTTTTGAAAAACTATACATAAGAACAAACCTTTCTTCGTTTATATTACGTCTTTAATAGTGAATCAAAAAAAATCGTTATGAAAACATTTATTAAATCAGTACACTTGTTTTTACTCATAGGTCTATTATGTGTTTCTTGCGATAAAAATGAAATGTCTCAAGATTCAGACTATGTTGAGTTTGGACAATATTATGGTTTTTGTGGTGGCGAAAAATGTATAGAGATATTCAGACTTGATGATGCTAATTTGTATGAAGACACCACTGATATCTATCCTTCTGAAACACTGAATGATGATAGAAAATTTGTTTTATTGTCTTCCCAAAAGTTTGATCTGGCCAAAGATTTAAAGAAGAATTTTCCACAACAATTACTAGACGAAACTAAGGTGACATTCGGTATACCTGATGCTTATGATCAGGGTGGCAGATATCTCAGATACAAATCTGGACAAGTAGATAGAGTGTGGTTATTTGACAATAATCTTGGTGAAGTTCCAGTCTATCTGCATTCTTATCTGAATGAAGTGGTAAGAGTGAAGGAATTGATGTCGGAATAATCGGGATGATCTTTATTTTATCAAATCTGCTGTCATTTTTTTAATACGGTCTTCCAGCTTTTCTGAAGTCAGTTTTTCTCTTAATCTATCCACTAAGATAGGAAATGAAAATGGGGTAGCTTTATTTGGTTTGCTAATCATAATGTGGCTAGCCATGATTTTTTTAAGACATTGACGCATTCTTATTTCTTCAAGTTGGAAGGTCATCACTTCTTCATAAGTTTGCAAATAGAGCAAATTGTCGGGTTCATATTCTCTAAATACATCAAAAATGAGTTGGGACGATGCTTGCAAGTGTCTTTCTTTTTTTTGTTTTCCCGGATAACCTGTAAAAATCAATCCTGAAATTTTGGCAATATCTCTGAACTTCCTTCTAGCCATCTCTACATTATTGATACTTGATTGAATATCAGATGTAAGATGTTCGGTACTAAAAAGTTCTTTTGTCACTACAGTATCTACGTCAATTTCTTGATCAGAAAGTAATTCAAATCCAAAGTCATTCATTGCTATGGAAAATGAAATCGGGAACATCATTGAAATTCGTTTGGCAATTAATGCGCTTATCCCTTCATGTACGCTTCTCCCTTCAAATGGATACATCAATAAATGAAACCCTTCTTTACTTTGGAAATATTCTACTAGGAATTCATCTCGCTTTGGTATCAAAGATCTACTTTGTTGTTTGTCAAAGATGGGTTTAAGAACGGAGATTTCTTTATCTTCAATGATGCCTTCCGTATATCTGTACACCTTCTCTTGCAACACTCTTGACAATTGTGAACTCCAAGGCATTCTACCTCCCATGTAAGAAGGTATTTTGCCTGAAGTCGCTTTACTTAGTTTTACTTGAGCCACCATTTCCTTAATCCGAATGAATTCTAATGCTCTACCAGCAAACCAAAAAACATCACCAGGACTTAGTTGTGAAACAAAATATTCTTCTATAGCTCCAATTCTAGTGCCTTTTAGAAGTTTGATTTGGATCATTTGATCAGATGCAATGGTTCCTATTGACAACTTGTGTTTTAGAATTTTCTTTTTATCTGCTACGATGTACCTTCCGTCATCTGTTTTCTCTATCTTTTTGTATTCATCATAAGCTTGCAGCGAATCACTTCCCATTAATAGAAAATTTAATACTTTTTGCCATTCTTCATTAGAAATGGAAGCATAACAGAATGTATTTTTGACTTCATTTAGAATTTTATCTGGATAAAAACCTTCAGAGACAGCTAGCGTCATGAGATATTGAACAAGTACATCAAAACTTCTAATGTAAGGAATTCTCTCTTCTAGCTCATTTTGATCGATGGCCATTCTAAGACCTGCTGCTTCTATGAGTTCGAGTGCATGAGTAGGTACAAAATGTATTTGGCTTTTTGCTCCTGGCTGATGTCCACTCCTTCCCGCTCTTTGTACGAATCTAGACACACCCTTAGGACTTCCTATCTGAATGATGGTATCTACTGGTCTGAAGTCCACACCAAGATCTAAGCTAGATGTACACACGACAGCCATTATTCTGCCTTCATATAATGCTTCTTCCACCCAATCTCTTATTTCTTTACTGATAGAACCATGATGCATGGCTATCTGACCAGATAAGTCGGGATCTAATTCTAAAAGTTTTTGATACCATATTTCGCATTGTGCCCGAGTATTTGTAAAAATCAAACTCGTTTTACTGCTTTTAATGATTTCGATGACTTTATCTGCCAGTTTGAGACCAAGGTGTCCTGCCCATGGGAACTCTTCTATGATATCAGGATATACAGAATGTAGTTCTATGTCCTTTTTTACATGCGCACGCACAAGCACCCTATCAGATGACTGTACTGGAAACAAAAGTACTTCTATTGCTTCATCCATATTTCCTATGGTGGCTGATATGCCCCAGATTTTTAGGTTTGGGATCAACCCTTTGAGTCTTGATATGGCTAGTTCTGTCTGTACACCACGTTTAGACCCAATGAGTTCATGCCATTCATCGACTACTATTGTTTTTAAAGTACCAAAAAAGTTGGGATAACCTTTTGTTGCCATCAATACATGGATACTTTCAGGCGTAGTGATGATAACTTCAGGCGGCCGTTTGAGTTGTGCCTGCCGCTCTTTTGTCGTAGAGTCACCCGTTCGGATTTCGATTTGCCATTTCACGCCAAGTGCTTCTGCTGCTCTTTGACAGGACATTTGTATTTCTTTGGCAAGTGCTCGAATAGGAGATACCCAAATCAATTGCAAGCCATGGTTAGATTTTGATGTATGATTTGGATTTTTGATGATAAAATCTAGGAGTATGCCAATAAAAAGCGAATATGTTTTGCCGCTGCCTGTCGGTGCATTGACAAGACCACTTTTCCCATCAATTATATGAACCCAAGTTTCCTTTTGAAAGTTCATGGGAGTCCATCCTTGCGAATGAAACCACGCTTCTACTTGCAGCCATGTTGATTGGTTTGTGTCCATGATTGTTTTATCATGTAAAATACAAAGGTAGTAGGATAATGTTTAGTTTGTATATAAAGTTCTTCATCTGGACAACCGGTCAAGCACAGATGGGATAAGAGTCATTTTATCTAGATAATCTTTACATTATCTTATCATTCTACTCCATCCTAATCTTATAAGAACCAAAAAGACAATAAAAATGAGTACAAACTGATAGAAAGGCATGTAGGTAAATACAACAATGTGCATTTTCTCTAAGATCCACATCATAGAAATTAAAACAGTGATGATAAATACAAGGCTACTTATTTTGTCAAAACCTGGTACATCATTTAGACTTACATTACGTCTTATCATCCATATTGTTATTAACATACATAGGACTGGTAGGATCTGTGTAAATAGATTTGTCTCCATAATGGGTTGT
>JAKQJC010000053.1 GCA_029561345.1 Chloroflexota bacterium
AGTTCATGGATTGTCGCTTGACGTTCCGCCTGGCTCAGCGTATCATTTCTTTTGGGAGTCATGGTTTTTCCTCACGTGGTTTGGTTACCTGTAAGGATACCAGGACTCCCGCTTTTTACACAATTCTCGTTATATCACCAATTTTTCACTATACTATTGGGTGTAACCCCACTTATTCTATGTTTTAGAGTGAAAAATCAACTTCAAGAAGCGCACATTTCCTTTTTTTCTCCATTATATATATTTTTGGTATTATTGGCAGTCATTCTTATTGTCTTTGCCAATTTTACCTGGTGGAAAAAAAAGGATCAAAATAAATATGAGATATTTTGGCTTTTTATTTTTGTTTTTTTTCAGGCGATGGGTGTTGGCATTTTGGCGATCATATTACTTGGAATATGATTTCCAATATCTTCGTCTTGGCCTTTTAGTGGTGTACAATTAGTTCCGTAGAATTTCGAACATTAAAAATAGTAGTAGATCAGATCACCCTCGCGCCGCAACCAAAGTGGGCGCAGACAATTAGGAAAGCCCTGTGGCATTGCCGCAGGGAATCCTTTTTTCATGCGTTCAAACCATACGCGGGATATCGAAATATTTCTTCTTCGGCGGCAAGCGCGTTTCCATGCGCATCAATGAGGATGGGCCCATTTACCACTTTGGGTCAGATCACCTGGGCAGCGTGAGCCTGGCGGTGAGCGGCGGCGTTGTTCAGGCGCAGAGCCGCTTCACCCCATTTGGCGTGGAACGTTGGAAGAGCCTTAGGGGCACTAACCAACCTGCCTTCCATAAAAAGTGAGGCAGGTTTTGTTATTCATCTGAGAAGGATGCAGCTGGTTTCCGCTCCTTCTCACTCTCACCAGTATTGACAGTCCAATTCAGGCGGATTATAGTAAACTGAAGTAAATTATTTATGCAGGTTAAATGCCAGATTGGAGAGATTATGGGTAAGTTGGATGGAAAGGTTGCTGTCGTTACTGGCAGCACGCGCGGAATTGGCCTGGCCATTGCAGAAGCATACGTACGCGAAGGAGCAGAACTGGTGATCTCTTCGCGCACTCAGGGAGCAGTGGATGAGGCGGTGAAGCATCTGCGAGAGGCAGGCGGCAAGGCGGCTGGCCTGGCATGTGATGTATCCCATCAGGAGCAGGTACAGGCGCTGGCCGATTTTGCGGTGCAGAATTTTGGCAAGGTAGATATCTGGTTTAATAACGCGGGGCTGGAGACGGCCTATGGACCGACGATGAGTTATTCAGCTGAGGATTTTAACAAGGTTGTGCAAACCAATATCATGGGAGTCTATTACGGGTCACGGGCTGCCCTGCAGCTCTTCCTACCCCGGCATTCTGGCAAGTTGATCAACATGGTAGGGAAGGGTTATAAAGGGCCGGAACCCTACCAGAACGCTTACGCATCCTCCAAAGCCTGGGTGTTTTCTTTTACCAAAGCGCTGGCCAGGGAGTACGCTGACAGCGGCGTCGGCATTTTCAATTTCAGTCCGGGGCTGGTCGTCACCGATATGCTGACCCATTTCGATGTGATTGAAGGTCATGAACACCGGTTGAGGGTTTTTCCGACGGTGGTACGGGTGTTGGGACGCAAACCGGAATATCCCGCCAGCAGGGCGGTTTGGGCTGCTTCATCTGCCACAGATGGAAAAACCGGCCTGCTGATCAACAGTTTTTCCTACCACATGGCATTGGCAGGGATGGTTAAGGAAGTGATCCGCCTGATTACCCGCCAGCCTGCAGAAACCCCAGAAATTCACATGCGCAGTGTGCCGCCGGTGAAATGAGGTATTGTTTTGATGTGGTAGAAAAAATCTTCTGGAGTCGCTTTTAACGGTAGAGGGTTGGACAGCGCCGTAAGAGGCGGAACTACGCAACTTGACCGCATTCAGGTGATAATGGGTAGCAATATCTTGATAAAGCGTTTCAATGAAGACTTTTTGTGAATAAGAAAGAGCGGCTGTTTCTGGAATTCTAAAGGGATTTCGTGATAGCGAAAACCGTGCGCCTTGTGCCCTTTCACGCATGGTGAATGCCATTTCACAGGCAATAAGCACAATTTGTTTCTTTTAAAATCACCAGAAGTTCGCGAGCGGGAGAATGAATGGACTCTCAAAATATGATAAGCGTCTTACCGCCATCCACAATTCGCCAGCATTGCAAGCATCCTGGTAAACAGTGGGTAGCGAAATTTCCTTCAAGATCTCATGGGGTGATATAATTCTGAAATACTTCTTTGGGCTGCCGTTCAAAAAATTGGAATCAATCGGCATATTGCCGAAGCGAAAAATCATTTCCTTTCCCGATGCAAATACTCCACGCACATTTTTCTCCTGAACTCTCCGGACTGGTTTTCTGGGTTGAATCGCCCGATTGCCCTGCCCCCAAACCCCAGCGCGGGCGGGTGGCAGAGAACCCCAAACCCAAGACGCATCCCTTCTGCATTGTTCCAGATTTTCCCGGTGAGATACGCCGCATCACGCTGCGCCTTCCGGCGGTGAAGGGCATTCCCCTGCCTTCCCCTCAGCTGATCCACAATTGGACTCTGGATACAGATCAGCCTGGCCTTGCTTCATTCCTGGTGGACGGGCTTTTTTACCCACCTGAAGCGGCTCTGGTTGTTTTGCTGGCTTTTTCCACGGTGCAGGATGGCGCAAGCGGGATCTATCAGGCTGCGCCCACTTTGCGATTCTGGAGACTTGCTGCAGGGCTGGTGCTGGAAACCCTGGCAGGGCAAAAAATCATCCCGGCTCTGATTAAAGGGGAAGCCCGCTGGCTGCCGGTACTGGACACCCCCAGAGATGCCGCGCGCCTGGCTCAACTCGCTGCCGCCATGCCGCCGGTCTGCCGGGCGGGAAACCCGGACCTCTCTGCGCGGCAGATTCTCACCAGCTTCATCAATACTTTCTGCGACGCGCTTGCCCGATCCTGGGGAAGGTCCGCGGCTCCCCGGCTGCCCAGATTACATGAGGCACCGGTGTATCGCTGGCTGGAGGCGTTATTCACTCCGGCGGCAACATTTAAACTGCCCGCCAGCCAACTAGACAGTCTGACCGGCAGCCACCAGGCCTGGATGCGCAACCTTCATGTGGCGGGCGATGCCGCATTTCGCGTAGCTTTTCGTCTGGAAGCGCCGGTTGAGGCGGCCGCTCCCTGGCTGCTTTATTACCTCATTCAATCCAAAGAAGACCCAAGCCTGCTCATTCCGGCCGATGAAGTATGGAAGAATACGCGCGGCACCCTGATGCATCTTGGCCAGCGCTTCGAACAGCCGCAGGAGAAACTGTTGGCCGGACTGGGCTATGCATCGCGCCTGTTTCCCCCCATCGCCGAGAGCCTGAAGGGCAAGCGCCCAACAGAGCTGACTGTGGATGCCGGCGGGGCCTACGCCTTCCTTCGTGATACAGCCCCCATCCTGGAAGGCGCTGGTTTCGGTATTCTTGTCCCGCCCTGGTGGAACAAGAAAGGTGCGCGCCTGGGCGTCAAAGTGAAAATGAAATCCAAAAAAGATCAGGCGGCACCGGGGCAGATGACCCTGGACCGGCTTGTGGATTACCGATGGCAGCTTTCGATCGGTGAAACAGAACTGACAGAAGCTGAATTTCGCGCCCTGGCAAAACTTAAATCGCCCCTGGTGCAGATCCGCGGTCAGTGGGTCTGTTTGGAAGCCGGTCAGATTGATGCCGCCATCAAGTTCTGGGAAAAGCAGAAGACAGAAGGTGAGATAGGCCTTCTGGAGGCCATGCGCCTTGGCCTGGAGGAGGAAACCCAGCTGGGCGGCCTGCCCGTTGATGAAATTGAAATGGACGGATGGCTGAAGGATTGGCTGGAGCGCTTTACCCAGGCCGGAAAGCTTGAAATGCTGACGCCGCCTGCCGGGCTGCAGGCCCAACTGCGTCCTTACCAGGTTTACGGTTACTCATGGCTGGCTTTCCTGCGTCATTGGGGCCTGGGGGCCTGCCTGGCCGATGATATGGGCCTGGGCAAGACCATTCAGACCATCTCACTTCTGCTGCGGGAAAAAGAAGCAGCCGGAAAGCTGCCAGCCCCGGCCCTGCTGATCGCCCCCACATCGGTGGTCACCAACTGGGAGCGGGAAATCGGCCGTTTTGCCCCCGGCCTGAACACTTATGTCCACCGCGGCAACACCCGCTTGAGAACTCAGGAATTCCAGGAAGCCATCAGAGAGGTGGATGTGGTTCTCACCAGTTACCCGGTGGCGCGCCTGGATGCGGAGACCCTGCAGGCAGTCCACTGGCTGGCCGTCATTCTGGATGAGGCGCAGAATATCAAGAACCCGGATACAAAGCAGACCCAGATGATTCGTAAGATTGATTCGGATTTTCGCATCGCCCTGACCGGCACGCCGGTGGAAAACCGTCTTTCGGAACTGTGGTCGATCATGCATTTTCTCAACCCGGGATACCTGGGCGGCAGACAGGCTTTCCGCCAGGAATTTGCCCTGCCCATCGAACGTTATAACGATGCCGCCGCCCTGGAACAGCTCAAGAAGCTGACCGGGCCTTTTATTTTACGGCGCGTCAAAACAGACCAGCGGGTGATCTCTGATCTGCCTGAAAAAGTGGAAACCAGGGTTTACTGCACCCTGACCGAAGAGCAGGCCACCCTTTATGAGGCGGTGGTGCAGGATGCCATGAAGCAAATTGAAGGTGAAGAGGGCATCAAGCGCCGCGGCCTGGTGCTGAGCATGTTGATGCAGTTGAAGCAAATCTGCAATCATCCTGTCCAATACCTCCACCAGGCCCGAAAAGGCGCCGAAGCGGAAGCCGTTTTGGCCCAGCGCAGCGGCAAACTGGAACGTCTTGGTGAAATGCTGGAAGAAGTTTTGGCTGAAGGCGACCGCTGCCTGATTTTCACCCAGTTTGCTGAAATGGGCCAACTGCTGGCCGGTTACCTGCCGCATGCTTTTGGGGCAGCCACGCAGTTTTTGCACGGAGAGACCCCTGCCAAAATGCGCGATCAGATGGTGAAGCGCTTTCAGGAGGATGAACATGCCCCGCCAGTCTTCATCCTTTCCCTTAAAGCCGGCGGCACCGGTCTTAACCTGACGCGCGCCAGCCACGTCTTTCATTTTGACCGCTGGTGGAACCCGGCTGTTGAGGACCAGGCCACCGACCGGGCTTTCCGCATCGGACAGAGCCGCAGGGTCCAGGTGCACAAATTTGTGACCACCGGCACCCTGGAGGAAATGATTGACGATATGATTGAAAACAAGAAAGGCCTGGCTCAATCAGTGGTTGGCACAGGCGAAAACTGGATGGCTGAAATGAGCACGGATCAACTGCGTGACGTGGTCCGTTTACGTCGTTAGAAAGGCAGCAATATGTCCCGATATGGTGATTATGAGGACGGCATCAAAGCGCGAAGCAAACGCGGCGCTTTTGCCACGAGCTGGTGGGCCCAGCGCTGGATCGCAGCGCTGGAACAGCTGGTGGATTCCGGCCGTCTTTCCCGCGGCCGCAGCTATGCCCGCGGAGGGCGGGTCCTTTCGATTG
Source organism: Chloroflexota bacterium (assembly GCA_029561345.1). Classification (GTDB taxonomy): domain Bacteria; phylum Chloroflexota; class Anaerolineae; order Anaerolineales; family Anaerolineaceae; genus JAKQJC01. The sequence goes on from JAKQJC010000053.1 coordinate 5,525, forward strand.
AGGAAACCCGGAACGGCGTGACGGCGCGAGTGCAGGGTTCCCGTCCCTCACCCTACAAGATTAATATTAATATCACCCCCCTGAGCGATGCCGAGTGGGAAAAAGTGTTGGATGCCCTGGCGGAGCAGGCCATTTTTACTGCCCAGCTGCTGGCCGGGGAGATGCCGCGAGACATTGAAACTGCCTTTGCCGCGGCGCGGGTGTCCCTGTTCCCTTCACGGCGGGCGGAGTTAATCACCGCTTGTTCCTGCCCTGATTATGCCAATCCCTGTAAACATGTGGCAGCCACCCATTACATTCTGGGAGAACGTTTTGATGAGGATCCTTTTCTGATTTTCCGCCTGCGCGGACGCACCCAGGAACAGATCATGGACGGACTGCGGCAGCGCCGGGCTGGCGAGGCTGCGGCTGTTGAGGCAGAACCCGAGGAAAATGAAATCGCGCCGGCCCTTGAGAGCCAGATGGATGGCTTTTGGGATTTCGCTGCCCCTCTGGAGGATTTTTCTGTATCCATCCAGCCGCCAGTGGTAGCCATGCCGCTCTTTAAACGCCTGGGTGAAGCCAGCTTTTGCCCGGACCCAGGGTTGGAAGCGCTGCTAAGGAAACCCTGTGAGGCCATCAGCCAGAGGGCAGTGGATGCGGCCTATCAGGAGAAGGGTGAGGTGGATGACGAATTGCCGGAGGTGGATTAAGGTGCGCCATCTGCTGCATCAGACAGGCGCAGGCTCACAATTGTGTAAGTGCAAAAGGCCAGATAAGTTTTTGGTTTTTCTGGTGAGAAACGACAGAAAGGTAAGAAATCAAATGAACAGCAGTCATAAGAAAAATGCAATAAAATCAGATACCCAGACTTCTTTTCCGGCTGTGGGAGATAGCCTCATCGTTTTACCAGGCATTAGTGATCCCAACACCGGCATCCCTCTTGGCGGTTACCAGGGACGCGTTACCGAGGTCGAACTGGGAAAATCCGGCCAGGTCACGGTCACTTTCCAGTGGGACAGCCTATCACTTAAAAATATGCCAGCTTCAGCCATCCGCTTTTGTGAAGAGGAAGGATTGGATTGGACAAGAATGTGCCTGTACGCCAGTGAAATTGCTCCTGCTGTCCCCCGGGACAGGCAGCGTGATGTGGATAAAATAATCGAAAGACTAACTGCCGAGCACGCCTGGGACTATCTTGGAGAACAGGGACAACGCATTCAACAGGTGTTGGCTGGCATTATTGAGGATGATGAAAACGAAGGAGAGGTCTTTGAAAGGTGGTACGAACACCTTCAGACCACCCTGAAAATGCCCTTTGAAGCGGAAATAACAGAGGACGAAGATCATGGTCCGCTGCACGCCGGCCAGCATGTCAGAGTGCAGTCTTTTGAAGAGTTTGATGATTATCAGTACGGTATTCTGGTGAATATCAAGGCTGGTGGAAGGTCCTTTGTTTTCCCGCTCTGCGATCTGGAAGTCGTCGACAAAAAATCATCCCAGTACAACGTAGTTGATGATTATGCGACCTGGTTTTCAAACCGGTGAAGACAGTGTATTCCAGCTGATCCTATACAGGGTTATTTTCACCCCAAATCTTCTTGGGGAAAATAAACGCTTCAGAACCTGGATATATCGCGTTTTTCTACCTTTTTTTCTCTACCGGACAAAGTTCGTGTAAGCATGTGAAAAATCCGTGAACGAAACAGGGATAGGCAGATTGAAGTCCAAAAGATGCTCAAGGATGCGCAAGCCGAGTTGAAATAAGCTCAGGTCACAACGGTCAGTACGGTGAACAGTTTTATGGAGTTCATTACCAGGCGACCAAAGCCCCAGTTGCACAATCCAGAGATAAGCCAGGCAGGCGGCAATCATTAGTTTCGCCAGGCGTGCAGGGTTTGAGAGATGGCTTTTGTGCAAGTTGAAACCGCGGCTCTTTTGGTCGGAAAAGAAGGTTTCGATTTTGAAGCGTTTCTGATACCAGGAGCAAACTTCTTACACCAAGTCCATATTTGAAACCAGGTAGATGGGATCATCGTAATTCTTGCGCCACCAGGCCACAGCCAAAATGGGGCCATAGCGTTGGCGGGTAAAGGTGACATCTTCGATAGCCAAGCACATACCGGGCTGGAGCAGTAGCTCTTGAAAGGAAAACTCTTCGCCATTGAATAAAATCGAATTACTGGCAGTGCGGCAAGCATATTTCCAGCCCAATCCTTCCAATTTCTCCTGCAATTGTGTACCATCAAACTCGCCATCTCCCAAAAAGATGACATCGGCGTTTGTCGGAACCAGTTTTTGCACTTCCATTACCAGTTGCTAGAGGTCAACCACTATTTTTGTCCGGTAGTGAAGCGCAATTTTACAGTTTTTCCTGAATATGCTAAAATTAATCATAAACACCCTCCCCATGGTGATGAACAAGATGAATTTCACTCCAAATCCGGGGTCTTTTTTGGGGGTGCCAGGCAAAGCCGTTTTGGTGCCATAACTGGAGAACATAAACATGCAAACTTTACTTTCAAAACACTGGCATCACCTGCCGCCTGATGAAGTGCTGGCATTGCTGGAAAGCGATCAGCAAAAAGGGCTGGATGTATTTGAGGTGGAACACCGCCTGCGTCAATTTGGCCAGAACGTGCTCACGCCACGCGACGGCAAGAGCCCTTTAATCCAATTTCTGCTTCAATTTAAAAATCCCCTCATCATCATCTTGCTGATTACAAGCCTTATTACTGCTGTGATCAAAGACCCGGTGGATGCGCTGATCATTCTGGCCGTGGTTCTGGCAAACACCGTCATCGGTTTTATCCAGGAAGCCAAAGCTGAAAAAGCCATCGAAGCGCTGGCGCAGACCCTGACCACCGAAACAACCGTCATCCGCGCTGGTGAGAAACAGCGCATTTCTGCTGCGCTCCTGGTTCCGGGTGATATTGTCTTTGTGCAGGCTGGCGACAGGGTTCCGGCGGATATTCGCCTGGTGCGGTCCAGCGACCTGCAGGTTGCAGAGGCTGCACTGACGGGGGAATCGCTGCCGGTGAAGAAGGATGCCGGAGCTTTTCTGCCAACAGAAGCCGTTCTGGCCGACCGCCGCACAATGATCTATGCTTCCACCCTGGCCACCTATGGACAGGGAACAGGGGTGGTGGTTTCCACCGGCGATAACACCGAGGTGGGGCGGATTTCCCAGCTCATCTCTGAAGCACATGAATTGGAAACGCCGCTAACCCGCAAAATAGCCCAGTTCAGCCGGCTGGTGCTGGCGGCTGTTCTGGTGTTGGCAGGGCTGACTTTTGCTGTGGGTGTGCTGCGCGGCGAGGATGTGGTGACGACCTTCACCACAGCTGTGGCGCTGACCGTGGCCATGATTCCGGAGGGCCTGCCTGCCGCATTGACGGTGACGCTGGCTATTGGGGTTTCTCGCATGGCCCAGCGCAGGGCAATCATCCGCAAATTGCCAGCAGTTGAGACCCTCGGCGGTGTCACGGTCATCTGCTCTGATAAAACCGGTACATTGACGCAAAACCAGATGACCACCCTTCGGATTGTGGCGGGCGGGCGAACTTACACCACTACTGGCAGCGGTTATAATCCTGCCGGGGAAATCCTTTTTGCTGAAATGGCCCTGGACGGCTTGCAGGCACATCCAGCCCTGCGTGAATGCCTGACAGCCGGCCTGCTGTGCAACGACAGCGCTATATTGGAGGAAAACGGCGAATGGAAAGCCCAGGGTGACCCGACCGAGGTGGCATTGGTGGTTTCGGCGCGCAAGGCCGGGCTGCTGCCCGCTGAAATGGAAGCGGCTCTGCCGCGCCTGGCAGAGATTCCCTTTGATTCACAGCACCAATATATGGCCACCCTGCACGCTGCGGGCAGTCAAACGCGGCTGGTTTATGTCAAGGGTTCTGTTGAAGCCGTTCTGGCGCGCTGTACGACTGCCCTCGATGAACATGGCGAAGTGACCCCGCTGGATGCGAAGCGCGTGCATGCCGATGTGGACGGCATGGCGAGAGAAGGCTTGCGGGTTCTGGCATTTGCCCGCATTGCCTTCGCAGGGGATGTTTCAGCAATTGGACACGAGAATATTGCCGCCGGCCTGACCTTTTTGGGATTACAGGCGATCATGGATCCCCCCCGTCCCGAGGTGATTCCAGCTGTGCGAACCTGCCAACAGGCGGGGGTGCAGGTAAAAATGATTACCGGCGACCATGCTCTGACGGCAGCCGCGATCGCTGTTCAGGTGGGCCTGGCGCAGCCCTGCCCTGATTCTACACCGCCCAGTGACTGTGTGCTGACCGGCAGCCAGCTGGCACAGCTCAGTGATGCCCAATTGATTGACGCTGTGCGGGATGTGTCAGTTTTCGCCCGCGTTTCTCCAGAGCAGAAACTGCGCCTGGTGGAAGCACTGCAAGCGCGCGGTGAGGTTGTGGCCATGACCGGAGATGGGGTGAACGATGGGCCCGCTCTTAAGAAGGCAGACATTGGTATAGCCATGGGAATCACCGGCACCGAGGTGGCCAAAGAGGCTGCCGATATGGTACTCACCGATGACAACTTTGCCACCATTGAAGCTGCCGTGGAAGAAGGACGCAGTGTGTTCGATAACCTGACCAAGATCATCGTCTGGGCACTGCCGACCAATGTTGGCGAAGGATTGATCCTGCTGCTGGCGGTTTTTCTGGGGGCAGCTCTTCCGGTTCTGCCAGTTCATATTCTGTGGATAAACACGGTTACCTCTGCCCTGCTGGGGCTGGTACTGGCGGTTGAGCCGCGTGAGGCCGGCATTATGAAGCGCGCTCCGCGTTCTCCTAATGCGCCCATCCTCACCCCGGTGCTTTCATGGCGTATCCTGCTGGTGGGGGTGTGCATTCTTGCCGGGGCATTTGGGCTTTATGAATTGAGCCTGGCAACTGGCGTTGACATTCCACAGGCGCGCACAATTGCCGTCAATGCCATTGTGATGATTGAAATCTTCTATTTGTTCAACTGCCGTTCGCTTTCCCGCTCTTTTTTTGCCGTGGGACCTTTTTCTAACCGCTGGGTGGTGGTTGGGGTGGCGGGAATGATCTTGCTGCAAATGCTGTTCACCTACGCTCCTTTTATGAACGATTTGTTCCAGAGTGCCCCGCTGGATGCCGCAGCATGGGGATATATTATCGGGGTTAGTGTGGCGGCTTATCTGATCGTTGAACTGGAAAAGTGGCTGCGCCGGCGCTCTGAATCACATCGCCGTTGATGTGTTTGCTGACCCAACCACACAGCCTTAAGTGTAATGAATCACTCAGGGGCAGTTCATGACTACTCAAAATGGAATTGACAAGCAAGCTAAACAACAAACCTTTCTGTTCACAGGAGTGAATCCAATGTCAAACAAACCATCAGAATCAGTCCCAAGTTCTGTCGAACCGTTTTATTCGGCCATTGTGAAACTGACCGATGCGGTATGTGATCAGCACTTGAACAGCGAATATGCTGCCCTGTCGCGTCGTTTGGCGGCAACGCTTGCCAGAAAACGCCCGTCCCCAATTTTGCGAGGAAAACCTGAGATTTGGGCATGCGCGATTATCTATGCGCTCGGAACCGTTAATTTTCTTTTTGATAAGGCGCAAACACCCCACATGCGGGCAGATGAACTGTGTGCTGTGTTTGGAGTCAGCCAGAGCACCGGCGCGAGCAAGTCGAGGCTCATCCGGGATCTGCTGAATATGTATCAACTTGATCCAAACTGGTGTCTGCCAAGCCAAATGGAAAAAAACCCGCTGGTTTGGATGCTAAAGGTGGATGGCATGATGGTGGATATTCGTTCTATGCCTCGCGATATTCAGGTGATAGCCTACGAGAAAGGATTGATACCCTATATTCCGGCAGACCAGAACCCCGAATAAAATTCGCGGCTGTTTCAAGGTCATGCGCAGCAGGCGGAAGGATTCAGCAACCGGGGCAGATTTTTGAGGAAAGCGGCTTTGGCCTGACAGTGTAAATGGAATAGAAGGGTCTTAGACGTAAGCCAGGGTGTTTTCAAGAGAAATTTCACCCCGGCACTTTTTTGTCTGCCATTTTTCACCCTGTAGTATAATATTGTTACCCATCTGCTTTTCAGGGGGTGGTTCTGTCAGCCGGGAGGATTTTGCCGCCAGGAGTTACAGGGGTATGTATTATCCTTCTGTCCTTGCGCTTCCAGTGACAGTGAATACGGATTGGTTAACATCATAGATCATTTTTAAAGGGTTACCCAATGCAAACCATTTTTGACCTGTGCACACCACGTAATGAAGTTCTTCAAGGCGAATTGAGTGAAGACACCTTTGCTGCTCGTTTGAAAGATGTGATGGACGGCAGTGCAGAACCGGTTTATGGCGACCCTCAAACCTTTTTTGAGAACACCTATCCCACAGCCGGCCTGAAAACACTGCTGAACGATGCGCTGGGACGCCTGACTGGTTCTGGCGGGGGAAAGAACGCCGTGATTCGCCTGGAGACAGCCTTTGGCGGCGGTAAAACGCACAACCTGATTGCGCTTTATCATGCTGTTTCGGGAAAAACGCCTCAGAAATATCTGGCTGCGCTGCTCGATTCGACCCTGCAAATCCCTTTGCCCGGTGAAATCAGAATTGCTGGTGTGGTGGGCTCTGACCTGGATCCTACCATTGGCGTTCAGCACCCTGAACACGGCCTTCGCACGCTCACACTTTGGGGGGAACTGGCCTACCAGCTGGGAGGAGCGGCCGGTTATGAACTGGTGCGCGAGAGTGAGGAAACCAGGGCGGCCGTGGGCACCGGTTTGTTTGAAACGCTGATTGGCAACCAACCCACATTGATCATGCTGGATGAGATTGCCCGCCACCTGCGCGCGGCGGTGGCTGTGCCGACCCGCACAGGAAAATCCAACCTGGCAGAGCAGACTGTTGCTTTTTTGATGTCTCTGCTGGAATTTGCTTCCAGCAAAGAGCACTGCCTGGTGGTGCTCACTCTGGCCAGTGAGACAGATGCATTCAGCAAAGAAACCGGTTATTTGAGGCAGCAGCTGGCTGAAACCTTGCAAATTTCAGCCCGTCAGGAGCGCGTGTTAACCCCCACGGTTGAAAATGAGATTTCAGCCATTGTGACCCACCGCCTGTTCAAACAGATTGATCGCACGGCTGCGAACGCCGTTTTTTCAGCGTATGGTCGCTATTATGCCAGCCTGTTTGATCGCAATGCTGAACTGCCGCAGCGCTGCCTGCGCGCTGAATATCAAAAAGAATTTGCTGAGTCCTATCCTTTTCATCCCGAACTGCTGGCCACTCTCAATCGCAAAACGGCCACCATCCCCAATTTTAACCAGACGCGCGGCGCGCTTCGCCTGCTGGCCTGGACAGTGCGAGCGTTATGGAAGGAACAGCCGCAGAACACATGGATGATTCATTTGCATCATGTGGATCTGGGCGACGCACAGATTGCAGAAGACCTGACCGCCCGGCTGGACCGCCCCAAGTTCAAACAGGTGATTGAGGCGGATATTGCCAGTGTGATGAGCGGTATGCCAGCCCATGCTCAAAATGTAGATGCAGGGTTGACGGCTGCCGGAAAACCGCCCTTCGCCCGCCGGGCTGCAACTACCATTTTCATTCACAGCCTGACACAGGGAATTGCCAGCGGGGTGGACCCGGCAGATTTGTGGCTGGCAGTGGTCACCCCTGATGACCAGGGTGGAGGTGATGAACCGGCTGTCATTCAGACCACGCTGGAAAAACTGTACCGCTCAGCCTGGTTTCTGGAATATGACGGCCACCGATACCGCTTCAAGACCGAACCTTCGCTGAACAAGCTGATTGAAGATGAAACCAGCCAGGTGGGCCCAACCAAAGGCAAGATGGAAATTGAGGGGCGGCTGCGGCTGATCTGGCGCAAGGGCTTTTTGCAGCCCGATTATTTCCCGGCTGAACCCGCAGATATTGAAGATGACGCGGCCCTGCCGCACCTGGCCATCATGCATTTTGATGCAGTGAAGGCCAGTGCCGATGACGGCGCCCCGCCTGATCTGGTGCGGAGAATTTATGAATACAGTGGCGTCATGCAGACGTTCCGGCGCTTCCAGAATAATGTGCTCTTTCTGGTGGCAGATGCGGACCTGGTTGATAACATGGTCAGGGTAGCCAGCCGTTATCTGGCGGTGAAACGCATTGTGAGCGATGTTGATCGCATGGCTGAATTTAACAAAGATCAGCGCGATGACCTGAAGAAAATTCTTGATGCCAGCGAACTGGATGTTCGGGTGGCCATCACGCGGGCTTACCGCTATCTCTATTATCCATCGCAGGATGCCCCCCGAAACCACGCTTATTTGAGCCGTGAAACCCTGCCTGCCCAGGATCAGGGCGAGGTGGATAAGGATCAGACCAATGTTATCCTGAAGGTTCTGCGTCAGTTGAACAAGGTGCAGACGGCGGATGCCGAGGTGCTTTCGGCGGTGTATGTCAAATCGAAGGCCTGGGATGCCAATCAGACCAGCATGAGCACGGAAGATTTACGCAAGGCTTTTGCCCGGAAGATCAGCCTGCGGATGCTGCTGGATGTTGGCCAGCTGCGCAGGACCATTCAAAACGGTGTTGCCAACCGGGTGTGGATTTATTATGATGCGGTGGAGGAATTTGGTTATGACCATGAATCGCCGCCGCCAGCCTGGCAGATCGGCGAAAACACCCTCCTTTACCTACCGGAAGAAGCACAGCGCCTCGGCATCCGCATCAAAGGCAAATGGAAACTGCCTGAACCCCCTGGCGACAACAAGGGTAGGGATAAGGATTTCGAATCATGCCCGGTGTGCGGCCGGCCGGTGACGGACTGCGCCTGCGGCAGCCCGCCTGTGTCGGGCAAGCCCACGCAGTTAAGCGGTTTCGGCCCGGTGGCGCAGGCATTTCAGCAGGTGGTGGATCAATGCCAGGAGCACCACTTTTCTCATCTGAACCGCCTCACCCTCACCATCAGCGGCGGGGGAAAACAGGGCGCCGCCGACCTGCACGCGGTGGGGCTGGCCATTCCCCAGTTTGGCAGAGGGCGCTTCACCATCAGTCAGAAACTGACCTCGTCTTTTGCCGGGCGCAGCCCCGCAGAGGGCGGAAGCCGGGAAACCTTTGAAGTCACCTTCAAGGGCGGCTGGGAACGGTACAAGCGGATCAAAGCCCTCACCGATGCTTTGGCGGCGGAAGCAGAGGAATTATCCATCCAGCTGCAGGTGATGATGGAAATGGAGGGCGGGTTGGATGTGAACAGCGTTGATTTCTGCACCATCCGCGATGTGCTGGCAACGCTGGATGTGGGAAAGATCAAACTGGATGTGATTCCGGCCGATGATGCCGACGGTCCGGCGAGGAAGGGTTGATGAAAGCCATCAGCATTCGCCAGCCCTGGGCTGGTTTGATTATGGCCGGTAAAAAAACGCTGGAACTGCGGAATTGGAAGGTGAAATATCGCGGCCCGCTGGCCATACATGCCGCGCAGACGGTGGAAGAGGCCGCCTGCCGTGCCTTTGGCGTGGATCCACGCCAGGTTTCGGCGGGGGTGCTGCTGGGTATGGTGAACCTGGACGTGATTATGCCGCTGGACGAGACCGCCTTCCGGGAACGCCAGGCGGAGCATCTTTCAGATGGGGATTTTGAAGCACCGCTGTTTGGCTGGCGGCTCTCAAATCCTTGCCCGCTGGACCTACCTGTTCCCATGGCCGGGCGCATGGGATTGTTCACAGTACCTGATACCCTGTTTGAAAAGAAGCCAGCCGCTGTCCCACTGGCGGATGAACCGGCCTCAGCCCTTCACGCGCCTTTTGAACTTGAGGTGAAGGCAGAACCCGGCGGGGCTTACCGCCTGAACCTTTTTCAATACCCGGGTGCATCTGCACGCCAGCCAGCGCTTGCGCCGGGGCTGGTGGAAGAACGCCGCCTGGTGAGCGAGCTGAGCGGCACGGTTTTGAAGGCTTCGGCGGATGCCGTGCTGGAGGCGCTGCGCCTGAACGGCTATACGGCCACGGACCTCGCGACTGGCCGCCGGGCGCCTTTCTATCTGACCGAGGAGAGCGGGGTGCGCCTGGCCTTGATCTTCATGGCAGTGCGGCCCATTACCCGGATGGCGCGTATTGAAGAGATGACGCGCGGCATTCGTTCCATGACGCCCGAGGAAATGTATTACTGGTTTGCCAAATGCACTGGCGGCACCGCGGCTGAACGTGCACGGCGCGCGCTGCGCATCCTTCTGGCAGGAGAATAGGACATGAAAACCACCCCAGATAACCAAAAACTGTTTGATTTGATTGATGAGGCGCGCAGGGGCAAAATTGTTCTGCCGCAGTTTCAGCGCAATTTTGTCTGGAGCCGGGATGATATTTCGGCTCTGCTGCTATCGGTTCTGCAGGGACATTTTATTGGCTCTTTTTTGCTGCTGAACACCGATAAAGACAACGTGCCTTTTGCTGTCCGCCCTCTGGAGGGGGTTTCTCTGGCGAAGGAGAAGCTGCATCCCGATGCCATGATCCTCGACGGCCAGCAGCGGCTCACTTCGCTGCATTATGCTTTCGCCGCGCCGGACCTGTCTTTGAAATCAACCCGCTATTCTTTCCGCTTTTTTCTGGATTTGAACAAGGTGCTTGAAAACGATTGGGAGAATGCCATTCTCAGCGAGCGCACCATTGAATGCAAGGCCATGCTGGAGCAGACAAAACAGTTTGAAACCCTGGTGGTCCCTTTCACCGAGCTGGAAAACTGGGACCGGTGGCTGCATTCTTATGAGCAGTGGCTGGTTGAAAAGGATAAGGATGCCTATTTTAACCAGTATTTCAAGGTTTCCAAACCTGCCTGGCTGGCGGTGATGGACCGGGTGAAGACGTTCATGGTGCCAACCATCACCATTCCTAAAATGAAACAGGATGACCCGGAAGCCCTGGCTGAGGTGTGCGCGATTTTTGAAAAAATCAACAGCACGGGGGTCAAACTTTCGGTTTATGACCTGCTGACCGCGCGGCTTTACAGGCACAAGATTGACCTGCACGCGCTCTGGATGGAAGCCGTGGATGAATACCATATTCTGGATGCGTATTCGGAGGGCAAGCCGGATGAATTTGGGGTGTATGTGCTGCGCACCATTGCCCTGATGCGCGGGCTTGACACCAAAAGCCGCGAATTGATCAACCTGGCGCCCGAAGATTTCGTCAAAGACTGGAGGAAAGCGGTCGAATATATTGAGAGAGCGCTGGAGCGCATGACCGCCACGGGCCCGGACGGCTTTGGCGCATTTGACCGCAAGTGGATGCCGTATCTTACCATGGTATCGCCAATGGCAGCCATGCTGTGCGCCATTGACAGGCAAAAGATGGGACACAGGGCCTATCACTGGATTCAGCGCTGGTACTGGGCGTCCATTTTCCGTGAAAGATATGCCGGCGCGGTTGAAAGCACCCTGCGCCGCGATTATCTCGATTTCTGCAAGGCTTACGAGGCGCCCGAATTTGAGGCTGACTGCCTGCGTGACGCCCGGGTGAACATTCTGGAAAACCAGGCCTTCTCTTTAAAAAATATTAGCCGGCTCAATTCCATCTACCGCGGGGTGATTTGCCTGATTGCCCTGCGTGGGGCCAAAGATTTCAGCGCCGATGATTCGATCGTGTTCCACACCCTTGAAGATCATCATATTTTCCCGGTGGCTTTTTTGCGCGACCTGCACGGCGCGGATGGCAGGCCTTTTGCCGCCGAGCAGGTGAACTGCGTGGTCAACCGCACCCTGATTGCCGACCAGACCAACCGCCAGATCAGCAAGCGCAGCCCCAGCCAGTACCTTAAGGACATTATCCCGGCGGCACGCGGGGTGGATATTTTGAAAAGCCACTATATTGAAAGCGGCGCACAGGCGGCCATGGCGGCGGATGATTTTGAGGCTTTTCTGGACGCCCGCGAGCGCGTGCTGATTGCCGAGCTGAGCCGGCGAATCAACGGCTAGGCGGGAGCCGGAAAACGGAAACCGCGACCCTGCCCGGAAAAGAAAGGGGAGGGGCGGGAAACAACGAAAAATGGAGCAACAATGACGCGACCCCCTGTTTTGATTGAACAATGGCTGCCCATCGCTGAGGTGGGTGTGGAAAGCATGCGTGAACGCGGCGCCAGCAGCGCCTTACCACCGCTGTATTTTTTGCATGTCTGGTGGGCGCGCCGCCCACTGATTGCCAGCCGGGCGGCCATTCTGGCGGGCGTGCTGCCGCAGTGGCGCGCTGATTGGCCGGCTGATTTGCTGAAACGCTTCCCAACCGAGATCATTTATCATCAATGGTTCTTAAATTTGCTGGGGGTTCGCGGTGATCCTGTCAAGGGATATCAAGATTTACAAAAGGCCAGGCAGGAGGGAAAGAAAATTCCTAATCCCTATGAAGCTGGTCGGGCTTTTTCTATTAATCCTTCCGGTGATGACTTAATTATCATGGGTGATTTGCTGGAATACACCTGGGGAACCCGGCAGATCAGCATGCTGGATCCGTTTTCGGGCGGGGGATCCATCCCTTTTGAGGCACTGCGCTATGGCCTGACCACCTATGCCAACGACCTGAACCCGGTGGCGGCTACCATTCTCAAGGCCACCCTCGATTACCCCGCGCGCTTTGGCCCGGAACTGGCCGAGGATATCCGCAAATGGGGCAAACGCTGGTATGAACTGGTTAAACCCCGCCTGCAACCCTATTTTTCACCTTTACCTCCCAATGCTGAAGGCGCTGCTTATCTCTGGGCGCGCACGGTGCAGTGGCAGGGGCGCACGGTGCCGCTGAGCCCAAACTGGTGGCTTTCAACGGGAGATAAGCCTGTGGCGGTGCGGGTGATTGCCGACCCCGACAGCACGGAGCCGCGTTTTGAGATTCTGGAAGGCCGGCAGATTGGAAATTATGACCCCGATCAGGGTACCGTCAGCCGGGGCACGGGGCGTTGCCCCTGGACGGGGGAGACCATTGATGGTGATTATATCAAAGCCGAGGCGCAGGCCGGACGCATGGGGCAGGTGTTATATGCGGTCGTGCTTAAGGTGAGAGGCGGCTTTGAATTTCGAGCACCTAATCATGAAGATAATCGGGTCACCAAAGAAGCAGCATTTGTTTCTGAACAAAACACACAGAATTGGATTAATTCCAATACTATTCCTTCAGAAAACTTCCCACAAGGAAATGATAACCGTCCATTAACTTATGGTATGCCCCAATGGATAAATTTCTTCTCACCAAGGCAATTATTGACTATTGGCACATATGCGGAAGTGATGAAGAAAATTCAGGAAGAAATCAGTGCAAAAGAAACGGGGGAGAAGGCGTTGGCTCTGCAGGTATATTTGGGAACTATTTTAGATAAGGTGGCGATTTATAACAACAGAAGTTGCAGATTTGATCCAAGTAGAGGCATTCGAAGTATTTTTGACCGGCATGATTTTGCTTTTGTTTGGAGTCATGCCGAATTTGATGGCACGGCAAACCTGTTGCCCTGGGTGATTGATCAGACGGCGGATGCGTATAAAGAAATATCAGACCTCATTTACCCGACTCAAGCAACTATATTCGCCAATGAAAGGTATCAACCCATTGATCATCTGACCATATCAAAGGGATCAGCAGCACATCTCACAGAAGTTCCAACTGGCCTCATGATGAATATCACGGTTGACCCACCATACTACGATAATGTCCAGTATGCAGAGCTGGCCGATTTCTTTTATGTCTGGCTCAAACGCAGCGTGGGGCATCTTTTCCCGGAATTTTTTATTGACGAGCTGACCAACAAGGATGATGAGGCGGTGGCCAATCCGGCGCGCTTTGCCGCCCTGGGCAGCAAAAAGACGGAGCTGGCCGCGCAGGATTATGAACGCAAAATGGCTGGCGCCTTCCGCGAAATGCACCGGGTGCTGCATCCGGATGGGGTGCTGACGGTGATGTTCACCCACAAGAAGGTGGAAGCCTGGGATACCCTGGCTTCGGCCATCATCGGCGCCGGATTCACCATCCAGGCATCGTGGCCGGTGCACACCGAAAGCGAGCACAGTCTACATCAGGCCAAAAAGAACGCGGCGGCTTCCACCATCATGCTGGTGTGCCGCAAGCGCGAGCAGGAAAGTGGCGAACCCATCTGGTGGGATGACCTTCAGGCGCGGGTGCGGGCTGAGGCCCGCTCCAAAGCCGCCGGATATGCGGCTCAGGGCATCAGCGGTGCGGACCTGTATATCAGTACCTTTGGGCCCACGTTGAGCATCATTTCACAGCATTGGCCGGTGCTCACCAGCGAGGTGGACGCCAAAACCGGTCAGCCAAAACCGCTGCGCCCTGAAATGGCCCTGGACCTGGCCCGTGAAGAGGTGGTGCGCCTGCGTAAGCAGGGTCTCTTGGCCGGGCGCGAGGTGAAATTTGACCCGGTCACCGACTGGTACCTGATGGCCTGGGATGCGTATGCGGCCGAGGAATTTCCTTACGATGAAGCCCGCAAACTGGCCATTGCCCTGGGCGTGGATCTGGACAGGGAACTGATGGCCGGCAAGCGCCTGGCCGCCAAAAAAGGCGAATTTGTGGTGCTGCAAACCCCGGCGCAGCGGCGCAAAACAGGCATGGTGGATGATGAACTGACGGCTTTCTCAAGCTGGATTGACGCCGCGCACACCGCGATGATGATTTATGCGGAAGATGGGGCGGGCGCCTGCAATCTGTTCATGCAGAAGGCCAATTTGAAGGGCGATAAAACGTTCAAAGCGCTGCTGCAAGCCATGATCAACGCCATTCCGCGCAGCCGCATCAAGGGCAAGTTTGTCCGCCTTGAGGCGGAGGCGCTGGAAAACATGCGCCTGGCGTTTTTCTCTGAGGAGCTCACTGCGCCAAAAGAAGAAGAGCCCGAACTGCCGCAGGAGAAACAATTGGTATTGTGGGAGACTGCGGACAAGGATGATGAGGCAGAATAACCTGGGGTGGCGCATAAGCAGCACTGAAAAGGCTTGAAAATGGCTTCATTGAAGGACGGCGGTTTCCAGATTTATTACGGTCCGGCGGACAACCCGCTGACCCATTTCTATATTCCCGCGCTTAAAGCCAGCCAGCGCTATGACCGCAGCGCGGGTTTTTTCAGCTCCAGCGCCCTGGCGGTGGCCGCCGAAGGGGTGGCGCACCTGATTCAGAACGGCGGCAAAATGCGCCTGCTGGTGGGAGCCGAGCTGAGCGAGGATGATGTTGAGGCCATCCGCAGCGGCTATGATCTGCGGGAGAAAGTGAGCGAAGCGCTGCTGGCGCATTTTCCTGATCCGCAAAATGCGCTGCTGGCGCAGCGGCTGGAGGTGATGGCGTGGATGGTGGCGGAAGGATCGCTGGAAATCCGCGTGGTGCTGCCCCGCGATGCCAGCGGCCTGCCCCTTCCAGCCAGCCAGAGCCTCGATTACTACCATCCAAAATCGGGGGTTATGACGGATGCAGAGGGGAACCAGGTGGCGTTCGCGGGCTCGGTCAACGAATCGGAAACAGCCTGGCTGAGAAATTATGAAATGTTCACGGTCTATTTTTCATGGAACGAAACCCGGGCCTACCTGGCGCAAATCACGCTCAATTTTGAGCGCCTGTGGAACGGCAAGGAAGCCGATTGGATTGCCATGCCCATTCCCGAGGCGGTCAGGCAGCGCCTGTTGAAATTCCGCCCGGCGCAAAAACCGGTTGTTGATCCGTTTGACCAGCCGCCTGCGCCGCGGATGGATGAACAGCAGCGGCGGGCTGCTGAGATGGAGGAACTGCGCGAGCGCATCCTGTTTCAGTTTCTGCGCGACGCGCCGCATCTCATCCAGGCAGGCAGCCTGGGCGCCGCCACATCCGCGGTCAGTCCGTGGCCGCATCAAACCCGGGCTGCCGATGCCGTGGCGGCGCGCTTTCCCGAAAGCGCCATGCTGTGCGATGAGGTGGGTCTGGGAAAAACCATCGAGGCGGGTCTGGTCATCCGCCAGCTTGTTCTTTCGGGGCTGGTCAAACGCTGCCTGATTCTGGCGCCAAAATCGGTGCTGCGGCAGTGGCAGGAAGAACTTTACGAGAAATTTGCTCTGCGCGTACCGCTGTATGACGGCCGGTGCTTCTGGGACCTTTATGGAACAGAAGTGAAAAATGCAAAGCCTTTATATATCCCGGTGGAAGGCGAAAACCCCTGGGAGGCGTTTCCGGTGATGCTGGCTGGCAGCCAGCTTGCCAAACGCGGCGACCGCCGCAGCCAGATTCTGGGCGCGCAGGGCTGGGATTTACTGGTGGTGGATGAAGCGCATCATGCCAGGCGCAAGGATTTCAAGGAACGCATCTACCGTCCCAACCGGCTGCTGGGCCTGATCAGCGAGCTTACCACCAGCCAGCGGGTCACAGGTCTGCTGCTGATGACCGCCACCCCCATGCAGGTGCATCCGGTGGAAGTGTGGGACCTGCTGAAGCTGCTGGGTCTGGGGGCACGCTGGGGCGCGGACGAAGAAAATTTCCTGCAGTATTTCAAGGAGCTGCAGAAGCCTTTTGAGGCGGCTGATTGGGATTTTATTTTTGACATGCTGGGTGATGAGATGAAAACCGGGGGGGAGCTGGATGGCAGTTTTGTTCAGCAGGTTCAGGAAGAGATCGGCCCGGTAAAATGGGCCACCATCAAAGGGCTGCTCGGTCAGCAGCGTGTGTCCAGAGCGCCGGTCATCAAAAACCTGGGGCCGTCCATCCAGCCGTATGTGAAGGAATTGGCGCGCCGCCATACCCCGCTGAGGCGGTACATTTTCCGCAACACGCGCAGCCTGCTCAGAGATTACCAGAAGAGGGGCATCCTGCGCGCCAATGTGCCCACCCGCAAACCGCAAATAGTGCGCGTGCCCATGCGCGAAGAGGAATATGCGCTTTACGAACGCATTGAAGAGTATATCAGCTCATTTTATCAAAAGTATGAAGAACAGCGCCGCGGACTGGGCTTCATCATGACCGTTTACCGCCGCCGGCTGACCAGCAGTTTTTATGCGGTGCGCTGCAGCCTGGAACGGCGCCTGAAATACCTGAAAGGCGATATTCCGGCAGAAAAGGCCTGCGATGATGACGATCTGGAACAGGAAGAACTGTCTTACGATTTTTCTGATGAAACAGAAGACAGCGCCCGGGGGCTTTACCAGGCTGAGGTAGCGTACCTGGAAAATTTTATCCGCGATCTGCGGATTTTAAGCGTGGCTGATTCGAAGCTGGAGCGACTGAAACAGGATTTGAACCAGGTGTTCATGAGCCGGCAAACGGTTCTGATTTTCACCCAATACACCGACACGATGGATTACCTGCGCGAACAACTGGCGGCGGTTTATGGAAGTGAGATTGCCTGCTACTCAGGGCGGGGTGGTGAAATTTACAACGGCATGTTCTGGGTGCAAACCACCAAGGAAGCGGTCAAAACAGCTTTTAAGGAAAGCCAGATACGCATTCTTCTGTGCACGGAATCAGCCAGCGAGGGTTTGAACCTGCAGACCTGCGGCGTGCTGATCAATTATGATATGCCATGGAATCCCATGCGGGTGGAACAGCGCATTGGGCGTATTGACCGCATTGGCCAGCAGTTTGCCGAAGTGTGGATCAACAATTACTTTTACCAGGATACCATCGAAGATATCATTTATCAGCGCCTGGCAGATCGGATCACCTGGTTTGAGGCAGTGGTGGGGGAACTGCAGCCCATCCTAGCAGAAATCAGTGAAATCACCCGGCGTCTGGCCATGCTGCCCAGCAGCAATCGCGAGGTCAAGATCAATGAAGAAATCAATGCCCTCAAAGAAAGGCTGCAGAACAAAGAAATAGAGGCGCTCAACCTGGATGCCTATTCGCAAACGGAGGATATTTCACCCTCCATGCCATCGCCAGTGCGCCTGGTGGATTTGGAGCGGATTTTGACCACGGCAAAAGCCACGGCGGCCCTGTTCCGGCCGCATCCGCAAATTGAAAAAGCCTACCTGCTTAACTTGACTTCGAAGGATATACCGGTGACTTTTTCGCCAGAGGTGTTTGATGCACATCCTGAAACCATGCAATTTTTATCCTACGGGAATGCCCTTCTGAAGGATTTGCTGGCCATCAAACCTGCGCCAGCCCCGGAACTGCCCGGCAGCCTGATCAGGCTTGAAAGCGAGGATGACACTGGGCTCTGCGCCTGGTATTTTGCGGCAGAAGGTGTGCAGCCTGAATCGGTGTGTTCTCTGGACCAACTGAGAATACAGCTTGACCGGGCAGCATCAGCCGGGCCTGCCAGTGAGGATTTGATCCATAAAGCCGAAGGTCTTTTTGAAATAGCGGCTGATGAACGCCGGAAGCGTTGGACAGAGGTCATCAACCGTCGAAGACAGGGCGCGTTTCTGGCCGAAAAAACACGCGCACAGCGGCTGCTGGTGAAGGCAGCCCTGGTGGAACTGGCGCTGGGTCAGCAGGGTGAATGGACTGAAAAAGAGATTTACCCTTCAGCTTTCACTGAGCAGGCCATTTTGGGGCTGCGGCGGAGGAAATTTCCATGGGCTCCGCTGATTGTGCTGGCATATGAAGACGGGATGATGCCGCAGGCTGAGGATCCGTATTATTTACAAATCAAGGATTCGAACAGGGAATCGCTGAAAGGCAGGCTGGCTCAACTGACGGAAGAAGCCAGGAGAAGTGTTCAAATGCTGGGGAAATTCAAGGAAGAAAAGAAAAGGTGAGCAAATCAGCCCGGAAGAATTGAGCTGAGCGAGCGCCGATTTTCTGACTGAAATCAGATCTCCCTCCACACAGGAGGGAGATCTGGCGTTAAGACCGGGTGGATGGTAGCCAGGGACTCATCCGGACGCAGGCGAGTGAAGAATACTCACTGGTTTCACCGCATTGATTGCGCGGGGGGGATTCCAGGAAGATGGCTCTTTGCCAAAAGAGCCGGTCATCTTCGTGTTTCAATCGCTTCAAAACAATGTCGTGAAAAAGATATGGGGCCGCGCTCCATCCGTCAGGTGTTTGTCTCCCACTACCGTTCACAGGTTGAAGCTGCCCAGATCTACAATCACACGGATGAATTCAAGCAGGATATGAAACTGCGCCCTACCGTGGAACGCGTGATTTTTGAACTCACCCATTACAATGGCGCCCGC
>JAKQJC010000026.1 GCA_029561345.1 Chloroflexota bacterium
CCAGGTGCAAGTGGGTGCACACGTTTCTGCACAGGTGATCCGTAATTCAGAAGGTATGTTGTTAAAGTTCAGTGAACACAGCGCCTTCGCAGGCAAAGTGCTCAATTTACCAAACGGCGGCCATCCGCCGCACAGCAAACAAAAGTTTTGAGGTTTTATGTCACTTTTTACCGAATCGCATCTGATTGCACAACCGTTACGTTAGTGCTGAAAATGCGCCAGAAGGCCAACCCTGAAGAGCGCCAACGTTCTTTGATCGTATTGCTCAGCGTTTTTCCACCGTGGATTGCCAATTTTGTGTATATTTTCATGTTTCAGGTCATGCAGGGCCTGGATTTTACCCCTGCCGCTTTTTCGCTTTCTGGAATCCTGATGTACATGGGCATCACCCGCCTGCGCATTCTGGATCTTTCGCCCACGGTGCGCGATGTGCTCTTTGAACGCATGCGCGACGCCATCATCATTATAGACCGGCAAAACATCATTGTGGATGCCAACCGGGCGGCCGAAACCCTGCTGGGAATGGAGCGGAAAACCCTGGTGGGGCGGCGCATAGAGCGCATGGCCGGTGATTTTTCCGGATTCTGTGAACAGCTGGCTGCAGGGCAAACCCAGCCCTTTGAAACCGCATTTAAAAATGAAACCGAAAACAGCTATGAAGTCACCTTCATACCCCTGCTGGATGAGCAGAAACTCCCCCAGGGAATGATGATCTCCTTCCGCGATATCCGCCAGCGCAAACATGCCGAAGCCGTGGAAAAGGAAAACTTCCGCATGGCCGAGGCCCTGCAGGATGTGACCATTGCCCTGACCAGCACCCTCGATTTTGACGAGGTGCTGGACCGCATTCTGGAAAACATTTACCATGTGCTGCCCTGCCTGATGGCCAACATCATGCTGGTAGATGAACACAATGTCTGCAAGGTGGAACGCCTGAAAGGGTATCTTGAGCCCGGCCTGGAAGAATGGGTTAAAACAGTGCGCTTCAATGTCAACGAAGCCCCCAACCTGGTGTGGATGGCGGAATCGGGAGAACCAATGGTAATTCCCGATGTGCTTGCGGTGCCTTACTGGAAACACAACAACCCCCTCATGCGCTCATATCTTGGCGCGCCGATCAAGATCAAGGGGCGTCTGTTGGGCTTCATCAACCTGGATCACGGACAGCCCGGCTTCTACACCACCGCCCACACCGAGCGTCTGAAAGTTTTTGCTGACCTGGCAGCCGTGGCCATTGAAAATGCACGCATGTTCAAAATCACCCAGGAAATGGCCATCACCGACAGCCTGACCGGACTGAACAACCGCCGCAACCTGTTTGTACTGGCGGAAAAAGAAGTGCACCGCGCCCTGCGCTACGGCAAGGCCCTTTGCGTGCTGATGGTGGACATGGATAATTTCAAGGACATCAACGACACCTTCGGCCACCAGATGGGCGATGTGGCCCTGCGCCAGATTGCCGACACCTTCAGAGGCCATCTGCGCGACATTGATGTGGTGGGCCGTTACGGCGGCGATGAATTTTGCATTGTTCTGCCTGAAACCAGCGGGGCTGACGGCAAGCTGGCGGCCGAAAGGCTGCTGGCTGAATTGACGGTCATTTCCATTGAAACACCCAGCGGCAGGCTGCGCCTGCGGGCCAGCGTGGGGGTAGCTGAATTGAAATACAACGACCGCTCTTTTGAGGATGTTCTTTTCCGCGCCGACCAGGCCCTCTACCAATCCAAATCGGGCGGGCGCGGCCGCGTCACCCTGATCAGCGCGCCGGAGGCCGCCTCCACCGAACCACCGGCCGTTTGAACCGCCGGGGATGCATCTGCGCCGCAGCCGCCGTGAAACAGACCCGGCTGCGGTCCCATTATCCGTAATTGGGTAACTATTTTCCGGAGCGACATCGTGCAAACATCCCGCATCAAAATTCAATACAGTGAAGTGGAGCAAAGCGCCAGAACCTTCATGTGCCTGCAGGAAGGGATTGCTGCTTTGCGCCAGGAACTCAACCGCAGTTCAGACAGCCTGCGCGGCGGGTGGCAGGGCGAGGCCGCCGATGCCTTTTTCGATGAGCTGGACGGCCAGGTGAACCCGGCGCTGGCACGGCTGGCCAATGCGCTCGAAACCGCCAGCCAGGTGAGCCTGCAAATTTCTGCTGTTTTGCGCAGCGGTGAAGAACAGGCGGCTGCCCTGTTCAAAAATGGCTCAGGGCCGGGCGCCGGCATGGGCGCCGGGGGCGCTGAAACAGGCGGATCTGGCGGGAGTGGTTTAGGCGCCGGAACCGGCGTCACCGGAGCTGTAAGAGACTTTAATAATGTATCCATGTGGGGCTTTGCATTTCTGATGGATCAGATCAAGGAATTCAATGCTGGCCGGCTTAAATATAAGGCCATGCTGAAATCATTGGGCCTGGCAAAAATATATCCGCTTTTCTCCAAATCCATTCCCTATCGCGGCGACTTGAATGCCTTTTTCAAAGGCGACATCTTCAAAAAAAGCCTGGTTGGCCTCGATATTTTCTTTGAATCCCTCAAAGATATCCGCGACGGCAATTATTCAGGCGACCTGGCCAAAATCATCGGCGTCAACAGCCTCAATTCGCTGGCTCAATATGCCATCTGTCTGGAGCCGCATGTGAAAATAGTTATGATCGTTAATAGTGCGGTGCAAATGGCTGGTGACCTTGGAGTGGGGCTGCAGCGCACCCTTGCGCCGCTGGTGGCTCCCAATGCAGAGATTGCGGGTTTATTGCTGCAAAATGCCGGTCAGAATGAGAAAATCATTGATAAAATTGACTTGGGCAACATCACCAAAACCGCCAGCGAAATGTTTTTTGATGTTTATGTGAGCGAGCCTAAAACTCTGCCGCAGAGATTTATCAATGCCACCTTCAGCCCGACTTTGACCCTGCTGCTCTCAGAGCGCGGCCGCCAGGGTTTATGGGACACCGGCAAGGCTGCCCTGGGCGTGCTGGACGGCCTGGTTGATATGGGTTTTCAAAATACGGCCAACAGCCTGACCAACCAGGTTGTGGCTAATGCGCATCTCGCCAATTTCTTCAACCCTGCCAACCAGGCAGCCAATAATGCGGCGGCAGCCGGGCTTATTCGCGCCATCCAGAAATCAACCAATGACTCCATCAACTTCTTCTAAAAAGGACATCCTCCATGAGTGAAACCAGTCTTACCATCCGCCTCGGCACCGAAGAACTGCTGACCGCCATGCATTTGCTGCGCATCAAATCGCTGCCTGGCATGGGCGAAAACCCTGTTCCCGCCCTGGATGATCCGCACGGCGCGCTGATCCTTTCGGCCGGGCTGAATTCGCTGCGCGCGCGCGAATGGGTCAAATCGCCGCAAAATGAAGGCGACCCGGTGATCATCGACAGCACGGTGATGGCTTTGCTGGTGACCTGCACCAACGCCCCGCTGGCCCTGCTGATCAACCGCGTGCCGCTGGCAGCCGCCCCGCAATCCACTTATCTGCATTTTGGCGCGCAGCTCACCGTCATGCACACCATTCCCGAGCCAGGCGTGCATGCCTTTTCGGCCACCGTTTCGCAGGCCGAAGCGGCAGACTGGGCCGCTGGCGCCCTGAACCTGGGCGAGCAGCCCGCCCCTGCCACACCAGCCTTTCAGATGACCGAAAAAACGTTTGAAACCTTCACCGAAGCCCTGCGCAACAACCAGAACGAAGAACTCTATGCCATGCTGGGCCAGGCCGGCCTGAGCCGTCCGGAGGCCGAAGCTGCCGTGACATTCATGCGTGAAATGCAGGCCAACAGCATGGTGGCCGCCGTGCGCCTCGATCCGGCCAACCCTGAAGCGGCCGGGGCGGGCTTTTCGTTGATTGAAAGTCAGGGCGGATTCTGGAAACTGCGCGCCCTGGTGCAGGATCCTGACCTGATGATTGCTGTTGAGCCGGCCGCCGCCGCAGACTGCCGGGCGGAACTGGAAACATTGATGAAGGCCTGAGCGCTGCGCCGTTTTTGAAGGGATGATGATGACCACTATTGGCGTTTTTGCCAACATTTTTGACGCAGAAGGGCGCATTCTGTGCGTGAAACGCGCCTACGGCCCAAAAAACTGGACCACGCCGGGCGGGCGCATGGAAGCAGGCGAGAGCCCTGAAGAGGCTGTGGTCCGCGAGGTGGAAGAGGAAACCGGTTATATTGTCCGCGCCGGGCAGCTCATCGGCAGCTACTCAAAACCCTGGTGCGACAACCTGGTGCTGTCCATCAATGCGGAGATCACCGGGCGCAAACCCTGGCAGCCCGATGACGAGATTGCCGAAATTGGCTTTTATCCGCCCGAAGCCCTGCCCGAACCCATGCACCCCGGCACCCGCCTGCGCCTGATGGATGCCTTTGCCGGCCAGGCCGGGCAGATGCGCACCCTGCCTGAAGCGCCTCCCCTCCCACAGACTTAATAACAGTACCGCCCGCCTCCAAATGACCGGGGCGGGCGGTGCTGTTTAATCAAACTCACGCCTCTTTGGGCGGCAGTTTTTCCAGCAGCGCCGGCAGCACGTCAAACACGCTGCCGATGATGCCAAAATCGGCCACAGAAAAGATCTGTGCGGCGGGATCGCTGTTGATGGCCACAATGGTTTTGGCGGTCTGCATGCCCGCCAGGTGCTGGATGGCGCCGGAAATGCCGCAGGCGATATAAAGGCGCGGAGCCACCGTCTTGCCGCTCAGGCCCACCTGGCGCGCATAGGGCTGCCAGCCCAGGTCCACTGGCGGGCGCGAGGCGCCCACCGTGCCGCCCAGGCGCACAGCCAGAGCTTCGAGCAGTTTGAAGCCTTCCGTGCCTTTCACGCCCTTGCCGCCAGCCACCACCACATCGGCGTCTTCAATGGTCACGGCCTGCGATTCGTCCGGGGTAAAGCCCTCGTGGCGGATGCGGCTGCGCAGCAGTTCCGCGGGCGGGTCCATGCGCAGCAGCTCGCCGCTGCGGGCGGGGTCAGGGGGCAGGGGCGCGGCCGATTTCGGGCGCACGGTGGCCATTTGCGGGCGGGCATCGGGGGTTTTGATGGTGGCCATGATGTTGCCGCCGATGGCGGGGCGGGTTTGCCAGAGATGCCCGGTTTCGGGGTCAATGGTCAGGCCGGTGCAGTCAGCGGTGAGGCCGGCGTGCAGCTTCATCGCCAGGTAGGGCATGACCGTGCGTCCGGTGGTGGTGGCCGAGGCAATGAACACCTCGGGGGAGAAGGTTTTCACCAGGTGCTGCAGCACGGCAGCAAACGGCTCGACCAAAAAAACCGCCAGGGCGGGGTTTTGCACCACAATCACGCGGTCGGCGCCGTGGGCAAACAGGCGCTGCAGTTCCTCATCTGCCAGGCCGTCGCCCAGCACAATGGAACACAGGCGGCTGCCGCGGTCATCGGCCAGTTTGCGGCCCCAGGCCAGCAGCTCAAAAGAGACAGAATGCAGGCGGCCGTCCTTCTGTTCGGCCAGAGTCCAGATATCCTGATAAGTGATGGTCACGTCCGGGCTCCTTTCAATCCACCAGGCTGCGCTGGCGCAGAAATTCCACCAGGTCGCTGGCGGCGCGGTCCACATCGGCCGCATCTTTGATGCGCCGCAGTTCGGCTTTGCGGCTGACCTGCGGGCGTTCGATCTTCACCACGCGGGTGGGCGAACCCTGCAGGCCGATCCAATCGGCGCGGGTTTCAATTTCATCCGGCCCCCAGGTGGGAATGACGCTCTGGCGGGCGCGCTGCAGGCCGCGCAGGGTGGGCAGGCGCGGCGAGGCCACATCCTTCACCACGGTCAGCACAGCGGGCAAAGGCACCCAGAGGGTTTCCACCCCGCCTTCCACCAGGCGTTCCACGCGCAGCCCCTCCGGGCTGGCGCTGAGGATGCGCCGGACGTAGGTGGCCACCGGCAAATCAAGGGCGGCGGCCAGTTCAGGCCCCACCTGGCCGGTATCGCCATCGGTGGCGCGTTCGCCGCATAAAATCAGACCGCCTTCATCCATGTGCCGCACCGCCTGCGCCAGGGTGTAAGCTGTGGCCCAGGTGTCAGAGCCGCCAAAAGCCTTGTGGCTGATCAGAATGCCGGCATCGCAGCCCATGGCCATGGCTTCGCGCAGGGCTTTTTCGGCCTTGGGCGGGCCCATGGTGATGGTTGTGACTTTAGCCTTCAGGGCCTCGCGCAGGCGCAGGGCTGCTTCAATGGCATAGAGATCGAGCGGGTTGATGATGGCTTCAACGCCCGTCCGGATCATAGTGCCGGTTTCGGGGTCCATTTTGACATTGCTGGTTTCGGGAACCTGTTTAATCGGGACAATAATGTGCATGGGACGCCTGTTTTAGGGGAAAATTTTTCCCGGGTTGAGAATATTGTTCGGGTCAAATGCGCTTTTGATCTGCTTTTGCAGGCGGATGAGGGTCTCATCCATCACCAAAGGCATAAATTCGCGCCGTTTCGAGCCAATGCCGTGCTCGCCGCTGATGGTGCCGCCCAAATTGGCCACAGCTTTGTAAAGCTCCACCAGAACGGCATGTTCCAGATCCTCCCATTGTTCCAGGGGCGTTTCGGGCTTTTTCACCAGGGTGACGTGCAGGTTGCCATCGCCGGCGTGGCCGTAGCAGGGCATCAGGAGGTTGTATTTCGCTGAAAGGCGGTCAAGCACCGGAATCAGATCGGGAATCTGGGCAAAGGGCACCACAATATCTTCAAGGCTCTGCACCGGGCTGAACACCTTGAATGCCTCGGCGATGTTGCGCCGCACCGCCCAGACGCGCTCCTGGGTGGTGGCGTTGGTAGCCACATACACCTCAATGGCGCCGTTGGCCTGGCACAGTTCGCCGATGGTTTCAAATTCACGGTCCACCTGTTCTTCGCTGCTGCCGTCCACCTCAATCAGCAGCATGGCGCCCGCCTCCTGATACGGCAGGTCTTCATTTAGGTATTTGCAGGTGGTCTGCACGGAAAGCCGGTCCATAAACTCAATGGCCGTGGGGATGATGCGCCCGTTGGTCATGATCAGCGGCACCATCTTCATCGCCGAAGGCACATCCCTGAACAGCACCAGCAGGTCAGCGCGGGCGGTGGGCAGGGGCTGCAGCTTGAGGATGATCTTGGTGAAAATGCCCAGGGTGCCTTCTGACCCCACCATCAGGTGCAGCAGATCGTAACCGACCACATCTTTCACCCGTTTGCCGCCCATCTGCACAATTTCACCGGTCGGCAGCACCACTTCCAGGCCCATCACATAGCGGCCGGTGACGCCGTATTTGATGGCTTTGCCGCCGCCGGCGTTTTCGGCCACGTTGCCGCCCACAAAGCACGATTCCACGCTCATCGGGTAACCAGCGTAAAACAGGCCGTCTTCCTTGATGGCGGCGTTGATGTCGTTGGTCACCACACCGGGCTCCACCACCACCACCAGGTTGGCGCGGTCAATTTCCAGAATGCGGTTCATGCGGTCCACCAGCAGCACAATGCCGCCCTCGGCAGGCACGGCGCCGCCCGAAAGGCCTGAACCGGCTCCGCGCGGGGTGACCGGAATGCGTTCGCGGTTGGCCAGCTTCATGATAGCCGAAATTTCTTCGGCGCTGGCCGGGCGCACCACCGCTTCGGGCATATGCGCCAGTTTTTTATCAGCCACTTCGTCGTGGGCAAAGTCCTCCAGTTTCTCCGGGTCGGCGTAAATCACATTTTTATCGCCGACAATAAGGCGCAGTTCGGCAGCGATATCAGGGGTCAGGGGCTGATAAGCAGGCATAAAAATCCTTTCAATTGTTCTCTGAGAGCCATTCAGGAGGTCATTTCTCGCGCATCACCACCCGGAAACCAATATCCAGATAGGCATGATTGGGGTAATTGCGGTAGCGGTAATAGAAATTGGCCACATTTTGATCGTAATAGAACGAGCCGCCGCGCAGCACGCGGAAGATATTGGCCGCGGCGCGCACGTCTTCACGGCCGTCATTGGGGTAGTAAGGATACTTGTAGCGCGTGGTGTACGAGTTGGGTCCCCACAGGCTGCGGGTCCATTCCCAGACATTGCCGCGCATATCCAGCACGCCGTAAGGGCTGGCGCCTTCGGGGAACATGCCCACCGGCGTGGTGCCGCCCAGGCTCAGTTCGTTAGTGTTGAAATAACAGACAATCTGGTTTTCATCGTCCTGGTCAAAATCGTGCTGTTCGGTGCCGCGCAGGGCTTTTTCCCATTCAGCTTCGCTGGCCAGTTGAATATTTTTTCCGGTGACGCGGCTGAGCCACTGGCAGTAAGCCATGGCTTCGTGCCAGGTGACCAGCACCACCGGGTGACTTTCCTTGCCGCGCGGCGGGTTGCTGCCCTCCCAGTAGGCGGGCGGCGGGGTGCTGGTGGCTCTGACAAAGCGGGCGTACTGGATGTTGGTGATGGGGGTGCGGGCCATCCAGAAGGTATCCAGCTTGACCGTGTGCAGCGGTTCTTCGCTGGCATCGCCGTACATGCGCCCCATCCAGAATTCCCCGGCCGGAATTTTCACCCAGTCGGGCTCCAAAAAAGGCCCGCTCCAAAAGCTGCTGCCAATCATCATCAGGGCCTGGCCGGCTTCAAAGCGCTGGCCGAGCAGGCGGTGGCATTCATGGTTGCATTTGAACGAGCGGCGGGTGGGGTTTTCCTTGTTGACCACCACGGTGCGGAAGCGGCAGCGCGGGCCAAAAAGCTGGCTGTCGGGCTGCATCAGGCTCTGGCGCAAATTGTCGATCACAAAGCCGTCGCCAAAACGGTTGTTACCGGCGTCTCTGAAACATTCAGAAACCAGAATGATGTTGCGGTAGCGGCGGGCGGGGTCATCCATGCTGGCAAAATGCTGCACCATGGCCAGGGCGCGTTTGCGGTCCTTGATATTCAAGTAGCCGTAGGTCAGCATGAGGATATCGCGCCAGCGCGGGCTGTCGGCGAGAATGTTGATGAATTCCAGGTAATCTTCGCGGCTGGCAATGGTGACCGCTTCCAAATATTCCTGAAAAATGCGGTGGGAAAACGAAATCAGGTTGTCGCTGGCGCGGCGCAGCAGGCCGGCATTCTCAATCAACACCTTCACATACGTTTCCACCGCCTGGCGCACGCCGCGCCGGTCGGGCAAAAGGCGGGCAAATTTTTCTGAAAGGAAAAGCCACAGATCTTCAGCACTGATGGCGTTAAGGCGCGATTCCTGCATATGCGAGGCAATCCACAGCAGAATCTGGTAATTCTGGTCTTCGCTGAAGGTGGCTTTGAACGATGCGTCGGCGTTGGAACTCCAGCCGTGTTCAAACTGCGCCATCATCAGCTTGATGGTTTCGTAAATCAGCTCGGCACGGTAATAGACCATGCGCCCGGCATCGCGCCGCACCATGGCCATCAGCGACAGCGCCAGTGGGTTGCCGGCCAATTCAAGGGCGAAATCATTTTTAATGATTTCGCCAAAGAGCGTTTCGTGATTAAAAGCGCCCAGTTTGTAGGTCGAAGTTTCAGAGGCTTCCTGCCAGTGCTTCAGGAAAGTTTCGATATCTGAAGTGGTGAAGTTTAGAAGAGAAGCCTGGCGAAAATCGGCCTTCAGGCAGGTCTCGCCGGTATATTCGCGCTGGCGGCTGGTGATGATATAGCGGCATTCGGGATAAATGCGCGTCACCCCTTCAATGATGCGCGAAACCCGCCGCCGGATATCTACCTCGGTGATGTTATCCAGGTCGCTCATCAGCAAAATGGCCTTGCCGCTGCGCAGGTAATAATCAAAGAAGTTATCGGGCAAAATAACCTGGCTGGCTTTCAGGTCTTCCAGCAAAAACTGCAGCAGGATCTGCCCTTCGGAACCCTTGGATTGGGCATGTTTGGTTTCGGCAAAGACGGCCAGCTTCTCCAGGGAGATGAGAACCGGCAGGTATCCGGCATCCTTCAATCCAAAGGTATCAGCCACATACCAGCCGTTATAGTTGAGGTCCAGAGCATAGATGAGCGCCAGGTAATGCAGCAGGGTGGTTTTACCGCTGCCGGGGCCACCCAAAACCACCATGCGCTGAAATTGGCTCAGCATCTCAGCGGTGCTGAAAACGCGGGTGATTTCAATGGGTTGGTTGCTGATGCGCAGGATGGGCTGCCGTTCGGGCATGTTCTCCAGCGACATGGACTCGCTGCCCCACAGGGAAACCCGCTTTGCCACCGCCAGGCGGCGCGAAACATACACCCTTTCCAGCTCCACATCCGCCTGGCGGCTGCCGGCGCGAATGCCATCCCAATGCACATAGCGGGTCTGATCCAGCAGGTGCTTGAGATAACGCCCCAGCGGCGATTGGGGATCGAGGGTGGAAGCCTGGGGCCGGGTGGTCCGCGGCGGGTTTGAACGGGCAGGTTTATCGCTCATACGATGAAACTCCCCTACAATGATCAATCAGAGTGGGCCAACCAGGCTTCTTTCACGCGGCGGTAACTATCTTCAAGGGTTTCGGGCAGAACGCGCGTATCGGCGACGGAAGCCATGAAATTGGTATCGCCGCCCCAGCGGGGCAGCACATGGAAGTGCAAATGTTCGGCAATGCCGGCGCCGGCCGCGCTGCCGATGTTGATGCCCAGGTTAAATCCATCCGGATGGTACACCCTGGTCAGAACGGTGACAGCCCTCGCCGCCAGTTCCATCATTTCAGCGCGCACTTCCGGCTGCAGCAGGTCCAGCGAAGGGCTGTGCACATTGGGCACCGCCATCAGATGCCCGGTGGTATAGGGAAAACGGTTAAGAATCAGGAAAGCCAGCCGTCCGCGGCACACAATCAGGTTTTCGGGGCCGTCTTCCATTTTTTGGGCATGGCAAAAAACGCAGCCTCCCATTTTTTGATGATTTTGAATATATTTCATACGCCAGGGTGACCAGAGATATCGCATAGTGTGATTCTAACAGAAAACCATAGAAGATGTAAGCCAGCCGGGAAACCAACAGAATTAAAGAGAATCGTCATAGCGGCCGCGCACCGCTGGAAGGTGGCTGCCGCCGTTTGATTCCATCGGTAAAAGCGGAAAATGCAGGGTGAAGGTGCTGCCGCGCTGGGGCTTGCTTTCAAAGGTGATGCGGCCGCCGTGTGCTTTGATGGCGCTCTGCACCGCCGCCAGCCCCATGCCAACGCCCTTGCCGGGCGGCTTGGTGGTAAAAAAAGGATCAAAAATGCGCGCCTGAATTTCAGGGGCAATGCCTTCGCCGGTATCCTGCACGCTCAGGCTCACCTCGCGGGATTCCGGGTCATAGCGCGTGCGCAGGAAAAGGTCTCCGCCGTAAGGCATGGCATCAAACGCATTCGAAAACAGGTTCAGCAGCGCCTGCGAAATGTGGCTGCGGTTGCCCGTCACCTCCGGAAGATCCGGCGCCAGATCGGTGACAATGGTGACGCCAGAATCGCTGTGCAGCAAATTGCCCACCAGAATCAGGGTTTCATCCACCAGGGTGTTCAGGTCAACGGATTCCTTCTCCACATTTTGCGGCAGCGCATACATCAGCATCAGGCGCAGCAGTTCGGCGCTGCGCCAGCCGTTGCGGCGGATCAATTCCAGGTGGTGCTTCAGCCCTGCCCGGTCCAGTTCGCCGTTCTGGTTGATATCTTCCAGCAGGCTTTCGCTGGCGCCAATGATCACCTGCAGGGGCGAATTCAGCTCGTGAGCCATGCCAGCCGCCAGCACCGCCACATCTGCCGCCTTCTGCGAAACCAGCAGGGCGCCCTCAATGCGCTTGCGTTCAGTCACATCCATCATCACCAGCAGGAAGGCCAGCTTGCCGCCGTAATTGATCAGCGAGCCGTGCACCGTCACATATACCGTTTCACCGGAGCGGGTGGTCATCTCAATTTCATAGGCTTCCATTTTGTTGCCATGCTGGCGCTGCATCATCTTTTGGCGCAAGGCCTCATGGGAGTGGGGCGGAAGAAAATCAAAAATATTCGCCCCAGCCACCTGTTCCCAGGCGTACCCAAAGCGGTCCAGAGCAGCCTGGTTGGCAAAAACCAGCTTTTCATCCTGGTGAATCAGGATGTATTCCGGCAGGTTAGAAACCACCGCCCGGTAACGCTGTTCGCTTTCGCGCAGTGCATCTTCAATTTGCTTAAGGCCGGTCAGGTCGCGGGTGATGCTGGCGAACATGAAACCGGATGGTGATTCAATGGGGAACACCACCGTTTGCACCTGCCGCATTTGTCCATCTGGAAGTAAAATTCGTCTTTCCAGCGGTTTGCCCATCCAGTCAGCCTGGCGGTCCTGGACAGCCATAAGAATCATATTTTTTAAGCGCAAAACGGCCTCAGGACTGCGATCTTCTTGCGGCGTGACCTTTTCCATAAGATTCCAGAATGGGGTGCTGAGGGCAGCTTCGCGGGGAATGCCAAACACCTGCTCGGCGCCCCTGTTCCAATCCACCACAATGCCGTTGCTATCCAGCAAAATGATGCCGTCGCCTGATTGGGCGATGATCTGATGGTAGCGCGCTTCCTGTTCCACAAGGGTTTGTTGGGCAAGAACCTGTTCCGTCACGTCGTTCAGAGTGACCAGAATGATGGTTTCCTGATCCAGCGGACATCTTTTCATGGTCAAATGGCCATAGAAGGGCGTGCCGCCCTTGCTCTTTAACAGTATCTTGGGCTGATCCACCGGCTCGCTGGCATTCAGGTAAGACTGGTAAAGCGCATGATCCGCAGCATTCAGAAAATGATCTTCCGAAATTCCCTGGCGGATATCATCCAGCGAGGCATAGCCCAGCATTTTCAGCATGGCGGCATTGGCCGTAATGAAATGGCCCTTGAGGCTGAACGCAGCCATACCCAGGGGCGCATTCTCAAAAAGCGCAGCAAACAATTTTTCTGTCTTCATAAGCCCAGGTTCAAAAAATGTTCCACAATCAGCGGGTCAAATTGAACGCCAGCCTGTGCCTTCAGGTAGGCGCGCACCTCTTCATCCGGCCAGCCCCTGCGGTAAGGGCGGTCGGAACGCAATGCATCCCACACGTCCACCACGGAAAAAATGCGCGCTGGCAGGGGAATTTCTTCGCCGCGCAGGCCGCGCGGGTAACCCTGTCCGTCCCAGCGCTCGTGGTGGCTGTAAGGAATATCCAGGGCTGGTTTCAAAAATTCGATGGTCAAAAGCAAGTCGTAAGCATATACAGGATGGCGGCGCATAATCTTCCACTCATCTTCGGTGAGCGGCCCGGGCTTGAGCAGAATGCTGTCGGGAATGCCCATTTTGCCAATATCATGCAGCAGAGCGCCGCGGTGCACATTGATCAGCGCTTCGCCGCGCAGACCCAGCCGCAGACCCAAAACCAGGGTCATATCGGTGACGCGCTGGCTGTGCCCCTGGGTTTCCACATCGCGCAGTTCCAGGGCATGAGCCCAGCCGCGGATAGTGTCGTCATAGGTCAGCAGCAGGCTGTTGTGGTTTTCCTGGGCGTTACGCCACAGTTCGCGGTTCTCAAAGGCAATGGCGGCCTGCCCTGCCAGGGTGGCCAGGTAATCGCGCCAATCACAATCCTTTGGGGCAGCATGGCGCAGGAAAATCTCCAGCACACCCTTGACCACGTCCTTGGTGATCAGCGGCACACCAAGATAGCAGCAAAAACCGGCCTCGCTCAGACCCTTGCGCTTGAATTGACGCTCCGATTCAGGTAAATGCAGTTCCACCACGCTGCGCGAAACCACCACCCGCCCGGCGGCAGAATCAGAGAGATGCAGACTTTCAAGAATGGGATGTGAGAAGCCTCGTTCAACCAGGTATTCCAGGCGCTGCGAATGCGGCTCATAAAGCAAAATGGTGGCCGCATCGGCGCCAAGCTGTTCGGCGGCCTTATCCAGAATGATGGACAGCACCTCGCTGAGCGGCAGGTTGGTGTTGATGGCAGTGTCAATATCACGCAGAGCAGCCAGCCGGTCAAGCTGACGGCGCGTGGCATTTTCAGCCTTTTTGAGCGCCGAGATGTCCTGACCCTGGGCAATGACCGCATTGATGGTGCCGTCTTCATTTTTAATAGTGGAGGTATTCCACAGAGTGTCGAGGGTTTCGCCGCTGCGCCCCAGCAGGGGCAGCTCCAGGTTAAGCCAGTTTTCGCCGCAGCAGGTCTGCTCGAGCGAAGCCTGCATGGAGGACGAAAACAGCATGCCAGCCGGCTGGCCGA
The DNA here is from genome assembly GCA_029561345.1 of Chloroflexota bacterium. Lineage (GTDB taxonomy): Bacteria > Chloroflexota > Anaerolineae > Anaerolineales > Anaerolineaceae > JAKQJC01. Next base: position 14,113 of record JAKQJC010000026.1, read on the forward strand.
TCAAATCAGCGGCGCTGTAATGGGTCAGCTGCTCAAAGGCCGAATTGACAAAAGCAATCACCAATTCCCCATCCCAGACGACAATGGGGGCGGTGGTGTTTTGGATGAGCGTTTCCAGGTAGTCGCGGGTGTCGCGCAGGTATTTTTGCGCCAGGTGTTCCTCGGTGACATCGTGGAACAGCATGGCAAAACGTCCTTTGCGCGTCTGAAACAGCGAGCCGTAATAATAGCGGTCAAAACGGGCAAAATAGCGCTCTTCAAGAATTTGCCCGCCGTCCAGGCCAATTTTGCAGCACCGTTCCGTCCATTCCGGCGAGGGGTTTTCCCAAATTTCACCGCTGCAGCGGCCAATCACCTCGCTGACAGGAACGCCGGTCAGTTTTTCAAAAGCCGGGTTCACCTGAATGAAGCGGTAATCCAGCGCGTTGCCCTGGTCATCGCAAACCACCTCACACAGGGCAAAACCATCCATCATGCGGTTAAACAGCAAAGAATACTGGGCTTCACTTTCATGCAAAGCCAGTTCAACCTGTTTCCGCGCTGGAAGTTTGCCTGCCTGACCTGCTTTCATAAACTCCCTTCGATACAATCCATTTTACAGGTCAATTGAGCCACTTACAAGCGGCAGCCCTGACTTTATGTGTTGAATTTCAATAAATAAAGCACATCCTGCAAAATGGCCTCAAACATCTCCGTCATGACGGCCTCATCCGCCTGGTAAGGGCCGTCAAAAACCCCATCGCCATACACCTGGCGGGTGCGCTCAGCGTTCAACAGACCAGTATAAGACGGCGCAGTTTTGCCGCCCGGCGGCAGTTCGCACACGCGGGTGAAGGAGAAGGCTTCCATCCATGAGGCATGGGAGGGCTTGAGCTGATACTTGGCCGCCAGACTGCTGACGGTGTTGGACAGCCACCAGGCATACCAGCTCACCTGCAGGCCGGGAAGTTCGTTGGAAAGCTCCACCAGGCGCGAGCGCACGCCTTCGTTGCCGCCGTGCCCGTTCAGGCACATAAAACGGCGGAAGCCCTGCCCGTAAAGCGACCGCACCATGTCTTCCACCACGGCCAGGTAGGTGCTGGCGCGCAGGCTGATGGTGCCGGGATAGGTGAGAAAATAGGGTGAAACACCAAAGTTCAGCGGCGGCGCCACCAGCACGCCGGTTTGCTGGCTGGCGGCATCTGCCAGGGCCAGCGGAATGCGCGTGTCGGTCATCAGGCTCAGGTAGCCGTGTTCTTCGCAGGCGCCCAGCACCAGCATGATACGGTCTTCCTGCTTGAGGTAGGCTTCAACATCCATCCAGTTCAAGTCATCAATGCGCATATTTTCTCCTTGTTGGGCCGGAGGTTCCAGCCAGGTATTTTTATTATATACGATTATGCTTTTGCGCCTTGCAGCCTGCCCACAAAAAGGAACTGGATACTCATCCAGTTCTTTTTTGTTTTACGCATCCCTAACATCCAAACACATCTGCGGCTTCGGCCATTTTCTCGATGATGGCCACGCCAAACGGACAGTTCGTCTCGCAAACCCCGCAGCTGATACACTCGGAGGCAGGGTGTTCCAGAAGGGCATAATGCTCCCGCACGGTTTCAGGAATGAAATCCTTTGATCCCGAATGGGCCAGGTCGAGGTATTTGTTGACCAGGGCGATATCAATCCCCACGGTGCAGGGGGCGCAGTGGCCGCAGTACATGCACCTGCCGCTGTAAGAATGGCGCGGCGCCGAGCTGAGGGTCACGGAAAAATCCTTCTCTTCGTCAGAGCAGGTTTCATAGCGCGCCGCCTCGCGGATCTGCTCAGGGGTGAAGCACCCTGCCATGACCGCCGAAACAGCCGGGCGGGTGAGGGCGTAGTGCAGGCACTGCAAGGGGGTCAGCGCCACCTCAAAGGGCGACTTCTTTGCATCCAACAGCATGCCCCCGCCGTAGGGTTTCATCACCGTGATGGCAATGCCTTTGGCGGCGCAGGTCTGGTAGAGGCGTTCACGCTGCTCATCCATGCCTGAGAGCGCGTTGTCTTCATAGTTTTTCAGTTCGTACAGATCTTCGATAATATCTGCACCGGGGCGCATATCGTACGCCGGGTTGAGGCTGAACATGATCACCTCAATCGCGCCGCTTTCAACCGCCATGAAGGCGACTTCGGCGCTGTGGGTGCTGAGACCGATAGATTTGATCACGCCGCGGGCCTTCAAATCTTTGGCATAGGCCAGAACCGGGCCAGAGAGGATGGTTTCAAAATCCTCTTTTTTATCTGCGTAGTGGATCATGCCCACATCAATGTAATCTGTGCCGAGGTCGTTCAGCAGGCTCTCAAAGGACTGCCTGACAGAATCGATATCCCGGGTGCGCAAATACTGCCCGTTCTGCCAGACCGTGCAGAGATGCCCCTGAAGCACATAAGCCTGGCGCCTTCCGGCCATGGCTTTGCCGAAATTCCGCCTGGTTTCAGGGTTAGGGTTGTAAAGATCGAAGAAGTTGATGCCCTGTTCGAGGCAGGTTTCAATCAGTGCCCTGCACACCTCGTAACTCTGGCCCTCCAGGCCTTCCGAGCCCATGGCAATTTCGCTGACCTGAATGCCGGTGTTTCCAAGCGTTCTGTATTTCATGATATTTCCTCCGGGGGAATTTTTTTCATGCAGCTGCCAGATGCATGTCTGATCTGGCAGCAGAATTATAACTGGAAAGACCAAACTTGATGGGATCAAAACCGGCGCTGGATGGTTTTCCAGCGCCGGTTGGCGTTAATGATGATGGTCGGCCGGTCAGACGACAATATTGACCAGGCGGCCGCGCACGTAAATGACCTGGCGGGCAGGCTTGCCTTCCATGAATTTCTGCGCGGCTTCAGAGGCCAGGGCAGCGGCTTTGATATCCTCATCGCTGGTGCCGGCGGGCACAATCACGCGGTCGCGCAGCTTGCCGTTGATCTGCACGGGGATGGTGATCATTTCTTCGGCGGTGGCGGCCTCATCCACTTCGGGCCATTTCTGGGTGTGGACGGAATAGGGCTTGCCCAGCTGGGCCCACAGCTCTTCCGCAATGTGCGGGCAGATGGGCGCCAGCATGCGCAGGTAGACGTCAACGGTCTCGTTCCAGGTTTTCACGCTGACATTGGCCGCCGTGCGTGCTTTGGCCACTTCGTTCATCAGTTCCATCAGGCCTGAGACGATGGTGTTGAACTGGAAGTTCTTAAAATCGCGGGTCACCGAGCGCAGGGTCTGGTGCAGCTTGCGGCGCAGACTGCGGTCGGCATCTTCATCCACCGACACGGCCTGGTAGGGCTCGATAAAAGCCGTCCAGACGCGGCGCAGCCAGCGCGAGGTGCCGTCGATGCCGCTGCTGTTCCACGGGGCGCCCAGTTCCCAGCGCGCAAAGAACATCAGGTAGGCGCGCACGGTGTCGGCGCCGTAGCGGTCCACCAGGGTGTCGGGGGCCACCACGTTGCCGCGGCTCTTGGACATTTTTTCTGAATCTTCGCCCAGCACAATGCCCTGGTTGCGCAGTTGGGTCATCGGTTCGTGACCTTTGGTGATGCCGATATCGCGGCAGGCTTTGTGGAAGAAGCGCGTGTAGATCAGATGCATGTTGGCATGTTCAATGCCGCCCGTGTAGGTATCCACCGGCATCCAGTAGTCGTATTCCTTCGGATCGAAGGGGCCTTCGTTGTACCAGGGGCTCAGGTAGCGCAGATGATACCATGATGAGCACATGAAGGTATCCATGGTGTCGGTTTCGCGTTCAGCCGGGCCGCCGCAGCAGGGGCAGGTGGTCTTGCGCCAGGTGGGATGCAGCTTCAGGGGGCTTTCGCCGGTCGGCTTCCATTCCACGTCATCAGGCAGCAGCACAGGCAACTGTTCATCAGGCACAGGCACAATGCCGCATTTCTCGCAGAAGACCATGGGGATGGGCGCACCCCAGTAGCGCTGCCTCGATATCAGCCAGTCCCTGATGCGGAAGTTTACCTCCTTCTCCCCCCACCCGTGGGAGACGAACCAATCCTTCATCGCCGGGAGCGCCTCCGACGAGGGCATCCCGTCGAAGATCCCGGAGTTGCACTGGATGCCGTCGCCGTCGAAGGCTTCCGTCATGGTAGCGCCGTCCAGGGGGGCCTCCCCGGGCGGATTTATCACCGGGATGACGTCGATGGAGTACTTCCTGGCGAAGTCGAAGTCCCTTTGGTCGTGGGCGGGGACGCCCATGATCGCACCGGTGCCGTACTCCATGAGGA
>JAKQJC010000027.1 GCA_029561345.1 Chloroflexota bacterium
AAAGCATCAAACCGCTACAGATAAAATAGGAACTTTATGCAATTTTGAGGCTGGTCTGGAAACAAATGCTTTACCCAATAAAAGTTTCCATAAAAAAATTATAATTCATATGATTTCTATTGTCAAGCATAAAATATTTCAGAAAAACAATAATATCAGATGTTAATCTTTCCGCGATTAAGTGTCTTTTCGTCCAGAAAAACACGCCGCGTCGCCGGGCTTCAGGCCCCGCCCCAGGACTTAATCAGTCATTTCCCCTGTTTTCTGGCTTTCCACACTCGAATCGTCCGATTCAACCTTCCCTTTATGCTATAATTCAATTTAGCATGATCCTTGTCACCGGCGCAACCGGTTTTATCGGCCGCGCCCTCATCCGCCAGCTGGCGGCCCAGGGCCAATCCGTCCGCACCCTTCTCCGCCCCTCGCGCAGCACCCCCCGCCTGCCGCAGGGCCTGCCCGTTGAGGCCACGGTATGCAGTCTCAACGATGAACGCGGCCTGCGCGCGGCGCTCAAAGGCGTGGATGTCATTTACCATCTCGCCGGGCAGGAATGGCGCGGGCGCAGCGGCGACACCTGGGGCGTGGACATCCAGGGCACCAAGGCCATTGCCGGGGCTGCCGCCGAAGCCAGGGTCAAGCGCTTCTTTTACATCAGCCACCTCGGCGCCAACCGCGCTTCGGCCTTCAACCTGCAAAAAATTAAAGGCATCGCCGAAAAGCACATCATCGACAGCGGCGTCAACTACACCATTCTGCGCTCGGCGGTAGTCTTTGGGCCTGAAGATCACTTTACCACCAGCCTGGCCCGCCTGCTGCGGCTTTCTCCTGGCTTTTTCCCCTTTCCAGGGGATGGCGGCACCCTGCTCCAGCCCATCTGGGTCGAAGATTTGGTCACCTGCCTGATTTGGGCCCTCGACAACGCTGCCACCGAAGGCCAGATCATTCCGGTGGGCGGCCCGCAGCAGCTCAGCCTGCATGAAATTGCCAGCCTGGTTGCCCAGACCATTCACACCCGCCGCCTGTTCTTTTCCATCCCCCTCCCCGCCATGCGGGTGCTGGCCGCCACCTTCGAGCAATTTCTGCCCGGCCTGCCCGTATCTGCCAACTGGGTGGAGCTGCTTTCAGTGGATCAGACCTGTCCGGTCGACACGCTGCCCCGGCTGTTTGGCCTCATACCTGCTTTGATGGATCAGCGTCTGGGCTACCTTAAAGGTCAAAACTGGCACGACAACTGGTTTAAATTATTCTTATCTCGGGAGAAAACCAAACCGTATGGCAAATAGAGGTTTTTGTGTTCATGGACACTTTTATCAGCCTCCCCGCGAAGACCCGTTGACCGGCATCATCCCCATTGAATCGGGCGCTTCTCCCTTTCGCAACTGGAACGAACGGATTCACGCCGAATGTTACCGCCCCAACGCCGAGTCGGGCAACTTTGAACACATCAGCTTCAATGTCGGCCCGACCCTGTTTAACTGGATGGCCCAGTACGATCCCCTGACCACCTCGCGCATCATCTCCCAGGACCGCGTCAATTACCTTGAACATAACGCCGGCAACGCCATGGCCCAGGCCTACAATCACACCATTCTGCCTCTGGCTTCCTATGAAGACAAGGTCACCCAGGTGGCCTGGGGCATCGCCGATTTTGCCGCCCGCTTTGGCCACAAACCGGCCGGCCTCTGGCTGCCCGAAACCGCCGTGGACCTGGAAACGCTGGAGGTGATGGCCGACCACGGCATCGAGTTCACCATTCTGGCCCCCTGGCAGGCTGACCAGAAAAACCTCGACACCAACCAGCCTTACTGGGTGGACCTTTCCAAAAACCGCCGCATGGCCGTGTTCTTCTACAACCAGGACCTTTCCACCCGCGTCAGTTTTGACCCCGCCTCCACCATCAACGCCGACAGCTTTGTCGATTTGCTCCTCGAGCCCAAGTTCCGCCCGCCGCAGCGCAAACCCGGCCTGCCCGGCGCGGTGGTGGAAGATGATCAGATTTGCATCATCGCCTCTGACGGCGAACTCTATGGGCATCATCAGAAATTCCGCGATAAATTCCTGGCATACCTGCTGGACGGCGCCGTCAAAGGTCACACCTTCGAACTGACCTACCCCGCCCGCTGGCTGCAGCAGCACCCCCCCACCCGCACGGTCAAACTGCACGACAAAAGCTCCTGGAGCTGCCATCACGGCGTGGTCCGCTGGAAGGGCGAATGCGGCTGCACCCCCGGCAGCACCTGGAAGGCCCCCCTGCGCCGCGGCCTCAACCGCATTGCCGCGCTGGTCGATTCCTGCTACGCCGCGGTCATCGAACCTTACGGCGTATCACCCTGGGTCCTGCGCAACAATTACATTCATGTGCGCCTCGGCCAGGTGAACATGGAACATTTCCTCGACCGCAACTTCCGGCGCCATCTCGAAAACGATGAAGTCCAGCGCATCACCCTGCTGCTGGCCGGCCAGTACGAACGCCAGCGTGTGTTCACCTCCTGCGGCTGGTTTTTCGATGAGTTTGACCGCATTGAACCGCGCAACAACATCGCCTATGCCGCCCAGGCTGTCTGGCTCACCGCCCAGGCCACCGGCCAGGACCTGAAGACCAAAGCTCAGGCCATGCTGAACGCCGTCAAAAGCACCCGCACCGGTTTGCAGGGCAGCAAGGTCTTCGCGGAAAAATATGCCCTGGCCGAAGCCAATGCCGCCTCGTACCTGCGCTCGCTGCGCACCAAACTTTAGTAACCCCGCTTCACCCGCCCCTCACAGAACGGAACAGGTTTGTTCCGTTCTTTTTTAATGGCATGATTGAATAGCCCGGATAACCGCCTTCTCTATTTTTCCTTCCGGCTGTAATAAATGCCAAGCGCCAGCAACACGGCCGCAGCGAATAAAAGCGCAAATGTCAGCACGGCCGGCAGCGAACCCAGCACGGCCGTGGTCCAGCTCTGTCCATAAAACAGCCAGATCAGCGGCAGCAGGAAAATCACCAGCACGACCACGAACAGGCTCAGCCGGTTCCGCGCCTGGCGTGGATCGGGCTGCGCCGCCACGCGCCGGTAAAGCACCAGCCGCAGCCAATAATAAAAGACGGCCAGTCCCAAAATAGCCAGTAAAGAAATGAGCACAATAAAGATATCACCCATGCCGGTAAACCTCATGAAAATTTTGAATATTTAAATTGTAGCAGGCTTTCCAGCGCCATTATACAGAAAACACCCTGCGCGGGTTGCGCGGTTTTCCTCGCGCCCCTATAATCAAAGAGTATCTTTCATTAATGGTGAATTTAAGGAGGCGCTGTGCGAAAATCAATCCCGTTTTTCCTGCTGGCTTTCTTCGCTTCAGGCCTTGTGGCTGCCGCCCCGGCCGCCCCCGGCTCTGAAGTTCCCATGTGGGATGTGCTGTTCAACACCACCCTGCTGGCGCAGGCCCACCCCAATTTTGCCGCCGCCGGCGTCATGAACATCATTGCCGGGGTGATGGCCCTGGTGCTGCTGCTGGTTTTCTTCAGGGATATTTTACGCACTGGCTGGGCTGTGCTTGGCGCCATCATGCTGCCCCTGCTCTTCAACATCATCCTGCCGGTGCTGGTGGATGTTCTCCCGCCCCCGCTGGGTTCCATCATCATGTGGCTGGTCATTATTGCCTTCATCGGCCTGCTGCTTTGGGCTCTGGTGGATTGGTGGCAAAACCGCGGCAAAAAAGAAGTGCGGGTGACGGGCTATTCGCGCCAGGTGCGCATCGAGCCGCGCTGCATTTTCTGCAGGAAAATGGGCGCCAGTGTGCTGACGCTGGAAGAGAAAGAAGAAACCCAGGATGGCAGCACCCGCTCTTACTACAAAGCCACCCTGCCCTACCCGGCCCATTATGAATGTGATGAGCGCAGTAAAACCAGAGACCGCATCACCTTTTGGACGCTGGTGGGCGCTGTCAGCCTGATGGGCCTGCTGGCCATCGTTCAGGCGGTCATTGTGCTGACCACCCCCATTGAAGCCGTGGCGCTGAATACACCCATGTCTGACACGCTGGCCAGCATGACCACCGGAGAAGGGGCCACCCTGGTGACCACCTTCTTTGGCATCAATCTGGTCTTCATGCTCCTCACCCTGACCATCAACAGCCTCAGCTTTGGCTTTGAGAAAACCCGCGATAAAATCTACAAATACGTCAACAAACACACCATCTGAAAGGGCTCATGACCGATTCATCCCCCTCCTCCACCTATCACCGCCACGAGCTGGCAAAAGACGCCGCAGAAGTGCACGCCTTTCACGAGTCCAACCGCCAGGGATGGAATGAAGGCGCTATTCGCTACACCGAATGGCTCGAAAAATCCATCGCCAAAATCAATGCCCGCCAGAGCAGCCTGCACCCCATTGAGCGCGCCAATCTGCGCCGCCCCGGCATCGATCCCCTGCTGGGCTGGTGCAGCCTGGCCATTCATTTGCAGTGCGCCTCCGGCGAAGACACCCTCTCCCTCTGGCTGGAAGGCGCCAGCCGCGTGATTGGCGTGGATATTTCCGATGTGCACATTGAAAATGCCCGCAAGCTCACCGCCGCCACCCAGGCTCCTGCCGAATGGTACCGCTGCGACCTGCTGGATACGCCCCACGCGCTGGACGGCACCGCCGACCTGGTATATACCGGGCAGGGCGCCCTGTGCTGGATTCACGACCTGGATGCCTGGGCGGGCGTGGTGGCGCGCCTGCTCAAACCTGGCGGCGTGTTTCACGTTCTGGACGACCATCCCATGAGCTGGATGTTTGAACAGGATGCGGATACCCTGCGCTATGCCGAAGGCATGAGCTATTTTAATTACGCCGAAGCCGCCCAGGGCTGGCCCACCACCTATATTGGCGACCTGGGAAAGAAGCCCGAAGAACTGAGCGTGATGTATGAGCGGCTGTGGCCGCTCGCATCCATCCACGCCGCCCTCACCGGGGCGGGCCTGCGCGTGGATTATCTGGGGGAACATCCCGACGATTACTGGAACAGCTACCCCAACCTCAAGCCGGAATACCGCGGCCTCATCCCCATGACCTTTTCGATGCGCGCGATCAAAGCCTGAGCTGCCCCCGGGCATAAACGGCAAAACCGTCAAGCTGCGCTGGCTGAAATTCCGCCGGCGCAGTTTCATTTTCATACGCCTCCAGCGCCCGGGCAGCCAGCGGGCGCAGCCCGGCAGGCAAATGCGCCAGACCCCATTCGCCGCCTTCGCGCTTGGAGGTGATCAGCCCATCCTGAACGAAAGCCATCACCCGGCAGGTGTTCAGCAGCGCATAGACCGGGTTCTCTGCTGCCCGCTCCCAGGCATCATCGAAATCCTCGCCAATCGAAGCCAGGTAATCATCTGCCGGCACCTCCGGAAAAACCGCCTGCGGCGGTGGTCCCCACAGGTCGCGGCCGCGCGCTCGCGTGATGGTGATGTGCGCCGCCAGGTCCGGGTCGCAGGGACGGGGTTGCGGCAAAGCAAGCGATTTTGCTGTGCTGAAACGCTCCCGCCAGCTCTCGGAATAGTGAAATTCGTAAGGCGCAGGGTGCCGCCAGGGAATTAGATCGGCCTGGCGCAGCACGCTCATCTCCACCGGCGCCGGCCGCAGCGATAATCTTAACGCTGCTTCAGCCAGGGTCGTTGCTTCCAAATCCTCCAGAGGTTTATCCACCAGCAGCAAAAAATCGAGGTCGCTGCGCGCCGGGTTGAAACAGCCCATCGCCAGCGAGCCGTGCAGGTAAATGCCAATCAGCTTGCTGCCCAGGGTTTCGCGCCAGGTTTGGATCAGGGTTGAAATCTGCGCCTGCACCGCCTCTGGAACATCTTCATAACCAAACCAGGCCATGTCTGACCTCCATCCTGCCGGCCTCAGGGCTTCAACGCCTCGGCCGCGGCCCGCAGCCAGGCAGCTTCTTCAGCCGCCGCATCCACCGTCACATCCGGCTGCAGCGGCACGGTGTGCCCCGGCACCCACCAGTGAGCCGTGGTCACATGCAGGCTTGAACCATCGCTCAGCGTGAACACGCTCTGCACCAGATCCTTGCCAAAGGTGGGCTGGCCAACCAGCCGGGCCCGTCCCTGCGCCTGCAGGGCGCCGGCGAAAATCTCCGTGGCGCTGGCGCTGTTGCCGTTCACCAGAATCACCAGCGGGGTATCTTTGGCCAGGGCGCCTTCTTTTTCAACCAGGAACTGCTTCACCGGCTGGCCTTTGCTCTGCTGCTCAATCACCACCCCCTCGCTCAGGAAGAGCCGCGCCAGGTTCACTCCGGCATCCACCAGGCCGCCGCCGTTGTTGCGCACATCCAGGATAAACCCGCTCACCCCGCGTTCCCGCAGGTCCTTCACCGCCGCCTGCACTTCATCAGGCGTGGTGGCGGCAATCGAGGCGATGTGAATGATCCCCAGCGTGGGCTCATCCGGCAGCACATTCCAGGTGGTCGAAGGCAGGCTGATCTCAGCCCGCACAATGGCCACATCCTCCACCCTGCCGTCCAGCGCGCGCTGCAGGGTGATGGTCACTGGCTCGCCCACCGGCCCGCGCACCGCTGCCTGGATGAGGGTGAAATCCATCTTTGGCTCGATCTTCAGCTCGCCCACCCTCACCAGAATATCCCCCTCCAGCACGCCCGCCTGCACCGCCGGCGAATCGGGCATCGGATAGAGCCGCAGCTGGCCTTTTTCATCCCATTCCATGCGCACGCCAATGCCGCCGAACTTGCCTTCCAGCACCTGCGTTTGCACCTCGTGGTGCGGCGGATCGACAAAATTGGTATAGGGGTCATTGAACGTGGCCACCATACCGCGGATCATGCCGTATTCAAGCTGGGTTTTCTCAGGAACGGGGTTGAGGGAATAGCGATCAAGCAGTCTCACCACCTCATCAAAAATGGGATACTGCGCCTGGCTGCGGTCCACCATGCCCCGCAGCAGATAGCCGGCCAGACCGGCCAGAACCAGAGTAAACATCATTATAAAGAAAAACAGCAGGGTTTGCAGGCGGGGTGATAAGCGGTTCAAGGGCGTCCCTTTCTCTTCAAAGTTCTGGTATAATAGGGTTGTTCAGCCCCCTTTTGGGGGAACAGGTTTATTAAGGAGGTTGCGGCAAAAAAATAATCACAGGAAAGCCAGCGCATGGCCCGGCTGATAGGGGAGAACAACCGGGTGACGAGGAAGAGGGTTCCTCACCGCAGGGTGAGGTTAACCGGAAGCACAGCAGGCTGCCCGCCTGGCTGCCGGGAAAATCGAAAGATCAGCGGAAGCCCTCCGGAAAATACAATTCCATGCTTTCCCATTTCATATCCAACCTGTCAAGGTTCATATTTGTTTACCCATCCACCTGACCCGTTTCTCAGCGGGCCGGGTTAAGTGTATCACATCCTGCGCAAAGTGCGCAGACGCGGAGGTTTTCTCATGTGCGGTATCGTTGGATATATCGGCGGGCAGGATGCCACGCCTATCATTCTGAATGGTCTCAAAAAACTCGAATATCGCGGCTATGATTCAGCCGGCCTGGCTGTGCTGGAAGATGGACATATCCAGCTGCGGCGCGACGCCGGCAAGCTTGACCGTCTGAGCGAGCTGGTGGCCACCTCGCCCCTGCACGGCCATGTGGGCATCGGCCACACCCGCTGGGCCACCCACGGCGAACCGAACGCCCGCAATGCCCACCCCCACACCGGCGCCACCGGCAACGTGGTGGTGGTGCACAACGGCATCGTCGAAAATTATATGGAGCTGCGCGAAGAACTGGCCGCCGAGGGCGTGGTGTTCCATTCTGACACCGACAGCGAAACCATTGTTCACCTTATCGAACGCTACCTTTCCAGCCAGGTGGACCTGGTGACCGCGGTGCGTAAAACCCTCGGCCACCTCAAGGGCGCTCACGGCATTGTGGTCCTTTCGGCATCCGAACCCGATAAAATTGTGGCTGCCCGCATGGGCAACGCCGGCGGCGTGGTCATTGGCTTTGGCCAGGATGAAACCTTTGTCGCTTCGGATATCCCCGCCATCCTCGAACACACCCGCAGGGTGACCTTCCTTGAAAGCCGCCAGATGGCCGTCATCACCCGCGCCGGCGCCCGCATCACCACCCTCGATGGGCGCGAAGTGCGCCCGCAGGTCACCACCGTGGCCTGGGACCCGGTTTCCGCCGAAAAGGGCGAATTTCGCCACTTCATGCAGAAGGAAATCCACGAACAGGTGCGCGCCCTCACCGACACCCTGGCCGGCCGCGTGGACTACGAAAAAGACCTCATCCGCCTGCCGCAGTTGAATCTGACCCCTGAAAAAGCCCGGCAAATCGACAAAATCTTCATCACCGCCTGCGGCACCGCCGCCCACGCCGGCATGGTGGGCAAAATTCTCATCGAAAAGATCGCCCGCATCCCCGTGGAGGTCAACATTGCCTCCGAGTTCCGTTACAGCGACCCCATCCTCACCCCTAACACGGTGGTGCTGGCCATCAGCCAGTCGGGTGAAACCGCCGACACCCTGGCCGCCATGGAAGAAGCCCGCCGCAAGGGCGCCATGCTGTGGTCCATCGTCAATGCCATCGGCTCGCAGGCCATGCGCATCGCCGATGGCTACATCTCCATGCAAACCGGCCCTGAAATCGGCGTGGCTTCCACCAAGGCCTTCACCGCTCCACTGGTGGATCTTTACATGCTGGCCGTGGTTCTGGCCGACCTGCGCGGCACCCTCGATCTGGATGCCCGCCGCAGCCTGATCAAAGACCTGGCCCTCATCCCTGACCTGGTGGGGCGCTGCCTGGATCGCGAAGCCGATGTGGTGGCGGTGGCCCACCAGCTCAAAGACACCCGCTCATCCCTCTACCTGGGCCGCGGCATCAACATGCCCATTGCCTACGAAGGCGCCCTGAAGCTCAAGGAAATTTCCTACATCCATGCCGAAGGCTACCCGGCCGGCGAAATGAAGCACGGCCCCATTGCCCTGGTGGATAAGGATATGCCCGTCATCGTGCTGGCGCCGCAGGACCCCTGGCACGAAAAAATGATCAGCCAGATTGAGCAGGCGCGCGCCCGCGGCGGCCGGGTGGTGGCCGTGGCCACCGAAGGCGACGAGCGCATCGCCAGCCTGGCCGACCATGTGCTGTGGGTGCCGTCGGCCCCCTGGCTGCTCAGTCCGGTGGTCACGGTCATTCCGCTGCAAATGCTGGCCTACCACATTGCCTCGCTGCGCGGCCTCGACGTGGATCAGCCGCGCAACCTGGCCAAGTCGGTGACGGTCGAATAAGGGTGGATGGGTCATAAAAATTTTGTGTGAACTGATAATTAAGTTTGTCCAAAATTATTGGGAAAATTAAGTTTGTCCAAATTTAACGCGATTTGATAATAAAGTTTGTCCAAATTTGAGATATACCCCGTTTATTTTGAGGTTTCTACAACAGAATCACGAAAATCGCGAAGAAAATGGCCTTGATAAATGTTTCAAGGCCATTTTTCACTCCCTTCAGGTGGTTCTTGACAATGAATATCTGCCAACACATGGTTTTTTAGGGAAAGTTTGTCCAAAAATCCATTATTAATCACAGCATTGTCTTGTGATTTCAAGGATAATCTGACTTACCGTTTTGTTTTGATTCGGGATTTTACAGAACTAATGATGGTTTAGTTCACGGGGGATAATATAACCACCATTATAATAATTCAAATTATAATATCTGGACCAGTCGTGCCAGATTGTGTTTCGTTTGAGGGGTGTAACTAGCGTCAATATGATGAAAAATACCTGATCCTGGGTGATTGAAAATGGCTCAATGGGGTGGTACAGGTTTTTCAACAAAAATTCGGGGATGTTTAAGGTGCGTTTCTCCTTTCCACCTCTTTTAGGGTGGAAAAGTCGTGTCCTCATAGGCTGAGCCTGGCTGATGATAGACATCAGCCGGAGTTCGGTATCCGGGCGATTGGTGCGGCCATTCCTGGTTGTAGAACGTCAGATAGATGCTCAATTTTTGACGGGCATTAAGCGGCGAGGCAATGACCATTGATCGGAATCCGGGATTACATAGCCTGACTTGAAGAAAACCCGAACAGAGCGCTCGCTGAGAATTATAGGGATAGCGGGCTCAATCCATGCGGTTATTAATTGATTACCTTCAAAAAAAGAAAGCGATGCAAACGTGCAGGAAAACCTGTAATGCCCCTTTTTTCCTCTTTGTCATGATGGATGGCAGAGGGTTAATTAGTAATACTTACTATATACTTGACATTTTCTTTCCTGAAGCGGTAAAATATGTGCCGGAAACTTTTATTGGTGGGTAATCTCTCCGTTTCCAAAACCAGAAAAACAACCACATATTTTTCATCATGAAGGGCTCTTCACAATGCAGCATATTGCATCACTTGTCACAGTCATCGTTTTAATTGCCAATGCAGTTCTTCCCTTTGGCGTTGATTCCCTTTCCAAAGTTACACAGGCTGTCTCTGTGCCTGTGGCGGAAAAGGTTGAAAGCACACCCACGCCGGAACCCACCAGCGAAGCGGCTGCAACCGAAACAGTTGTGCCATTGGAGCCAACGGCAACCCCGGAAGTTGTTCCCACAGAAACGGTAGTTCCGGCACCCGAAATCGAAATTCCTATTGAAGCGCCCAGATCAGAGGAACAGTTCGAAGCTGATGAAGGCAATCACCTGACCCTGACCACAGATGCAGAATATGTGCTGCCGGGGCAGAATATCACCGTAAGATGGGAATTTGTTCCAGGCGGGCAAATTGATGCTGAAAAAACGAAACTGGCTTTCGAATTGGAATTCCCCAAAGAATTTATCCCTCAGGGCATCAGTGAAGAACAAATTCTTAAAGATAAAGGGAATGTGGTTCACCTGGATGATTTTAAATATGCGGGAGAGCTCACTTTTCTGGCAGATGAAAAAGCAAGGGGCAAAATTGAATTTACTGCCAGTGTTCTAAGCGAGAAAGAGACTTTGACTGGCAGTTCTCTGCTGGTTTATGCCGCCGAGGTATTCGACTTGAATCAAAAGGGCGGTGAGATCGATGCACTGGAATCAAAAGTACAAATCCGTTTTCCTGAAGGCGTGATGCCAGAAGACGCTTCTGTGCGCGTCAATCTCATCAGCAAGCAGGAAAAATTCTCGCGCAATTTGGGCTTTGCGCCCTTTGATATCGTTGCCACTGGAAAAGAGAAAAAAGAAGAGATTCACAAATTCGAAAAGCCCTTCACCATTGAAGTGGCCTATGATCCTGAACAGGTCAATGGGGGAGAACAGACGCTGAACCTGTTCTATTATGATATTGACCAAAATACATGGATCCCGATTCCAAGCATGGTGGATGTGGATCGGAAAGTGGTCGTTGGCACCCTTGATCACCTGACCTCCATCAGCCTGGGAAAGCAGGATTGGGAAACGGCCACTGCTCCAACCATGAAGAGCTTTCAGGTTTCGCAGTTTTCGGGTGGAGCCAGCTATTCATATCCCCTGTGGGTTCCACCGGGACCGAGCGGCCTGCAGCCCAGCCTTTCGCTCAGCTACAGCAGCCAGGTGGTGGACAGTTCCAATTCCCGCGCGCAGGCCTCCTGGGTGGGGATGGGCTGGTCGCTGGGCGCCGGGTATATCCAGCGCAGCATGCACGCCACGCCGGATTTTTGGACCAAAGAAGGTAATGATAACGACAATGGCTCTGATGGGGATGATACTTTCAACCTGACCCTGAACGGCGCGAGCTATGAATTGATTCGCATCCAGGACCAGGACAATAGCACTGAAACCATCGACTACCGCACCTCCGACGAGAGCTTCTTGCGGATACGGCGCTATCACTCGCATGGCGACGTGGGCGGTTATGCAGGTGGAGATACTTCATACTGGCTCGTCTGGGATAAACAGGGGAACAAGTATGAATTCCAGGACCGGGCATATTATCCATCCAAGATTTACGGTGCCAGCAATTGTACGGTAACCGCAGCCATCTGGCGCTGGTCATTGACAAAGGTGGTAGACCCCAAAATGGGCGATAGCCGCGCCATGACATATACCTACAACCATCAGCAGCAGTATAACAGCCAGGGCTGCCAGAATGGCTTTAATATGGATATGGCTGTCTATCTGCAAACCATAAATTATCCAGACAATCTGTATTACATCCGTTTTGACCGCAATATTCAGGACCGCAAAGATTTTGACACCGCCTGGACAAATGAAACCTCCCGCGTTCTCTATATCACCGATTTGCTGACCGATGTGTGGATTATCGGAAAACTGGACAGCGACCACCCGAATGAAGAGACTGAATTGAAGCATTACGCCCTGGGCTATAGTTACAATTCCATCTATACGGACTTCACCTGGCGGACGGATGGGACAGGAAAAACCCCAGCCCTGGCCACAGTGACTGAATATGGGGCTGGAAACATGTATAACTACCAGCCGGTGAATTTCTATTATGGGGATAAAATGCACCTTGCCAGCGCCACCAACGGATATGGCGGGGTGGTGTATTTCAATTATGCATCCACGCGAGACAGCGATCCCAATGTAAGCAGCGCCAAATCATCCAAATTGGTGGGCACCCATGAAGGACGATCCTATACCGGGGAAATTTACCTGGATGAATATTTAGGTGTACCCGTTGGCGACCTTGGAACGCTTAAGACAACGTTCCAGCCTGGCGGATATTATAAGATCACAGTAAATGTGGGGGCCAAATCCGGCACCTACCAGTTTAAATTGGATGGCGGGACTGGTGCGGTTGCAACAGGAAACTCATATGCATTTGAGTCCTGGGGAACCTATTCAGATATTATCCAGCTTCCAGTAAATGCCAGACAGGCCCGTCCAAAATTCTTCTGCTCTTCATGCACCATTGGCGCTATTTCCGTTGAACCATTGGTTACAATCAACCGTGTTTCATCCCAATTGAACGTGGATCTGGTCCTGAATACCACGACCACGGTTTCATATACATATGGAAATTTCCGGGTCAATTCACCAGAAATTTCTGCCAGCGCCGGTACCACCAACCCATACAGCGAAGCCTGGGGTGAGGCGCGCGGGCATTCTTTTGTGACGGTAACCTTCCCGGATCAAAGCACCGCCACCACCTGGTTTTACCAGGACGATGATCGTAAAGGGCAGGCCTGGAAGGTGGAAAGTTACGATGCCAATCACCTCCTGGTTTCCCGTAATGAAACGACATACGCCAGCGACAGCCTGTATTCAAACCAGATTGTTGTACCTGTATCCAGTTACACCGATGGAGTGGCGGTGAATCCATTCACCGGAATGGAGATCAACTGGACAAGACCAGTTTCTGCCACTTCATATTCCTATGACCCGTCCACCACCCATGCTTTGCGCAATTTGAAAACCTATGAATACGGCGGAACCCTGGTAAACGGCTTCTTTGTGCAAATGGGTGAGGTGACCACATCGACCACGGCTGTGGGAGATACCAGCTATACAAGCTGGGTGTACACCAACAGCAGCGTCAATGAATATTATGGCATGACAGATGCCAGCAAGTATATTGTTGGATTGAACAAATCATCCCGAGTATATGAATGCGATTACAGCACCTCTGGATGCAACAGGTCGGTGGATAACCTTCTGACGGAAACTGTGTCCGATTATGACGCGGATGGTTATTTGATCCGAAAACGGACCCTGCTGGATATCGTTGGGAACTTGAAATATTTCCAGGATACCACATTTGAGTATGCAGATGGTTGGGGAAACCTGACAAAACAGCGGGTGTATCCGGATAAGGGTTCTTCGGAACTCGATCTGGCAAACCCTGTGGTGGATCAGGGAACACCGCTGGATACCACCTTTGTGTATGATGACCGTTTTCACACATATTTGATTTCGGAAACAAACCCGGCCAACCAGACAACCACCTGGACCTATAACACCCAGTTTGGCCTGCCTGATTCGGAAACCGGTCCAAATGGAGCTGCCACTAAAATCAGGGCACAGTATGATACGTTGGGCCGCCTGACCCGCATCTGCAAACCGGGTGATGGCGCAACAGTTTGCGATTATGGCGTTGTGACAGGTGAAGGTTCTTACCTGCAGATTATCTATAATGATGCAAAGCCATTTTCCATGCTGCGGCGGCAGTGGCTGGATGCCAGCAATTACTCAAGGGAAGTGCGCCTGTACAGCGGACAGGGGTTGATGATTCAATCCCAGGTGCTGAATCAGCTCTCTGACGGCTCGCTGAACACCATTGTGACAGACTATGCCTATGACAATATGGGACGCCTGTGGAAACAGTCTGTTCCCCGGGCCGTATCCGGAACGGGTACAGCTTTGCAAACGCAGAATTTTTCAACGGTGACGACCACCCTCTATGATGCGCGCGGCCGGGTTTCAACCGTGACGGATCCTTCGGGGGTCACGGCTACCAATACTTACAGCTTTGAACAGGGGAGCGGGCTGCTGGCAGGCAGCGGTTATTTCTCTGTGGTTTCCACAACCAATGGGAAAGGTCAGACTCAGAAGAGCTATACAGATTTACTGGGAAGAACGGTGCGTGTGAATCCGGCCTCATCGGAGGGCGGCACCACCATGTACTATACGTATAACCTGGCCAACCAGCTCACGACTGTCTGGCAGGTGGGGACGGACGGCACTGCTTTTGCCAGCACGACCATCTCTTATGACCGCGCCGGGCGCAAGGTGGGCATGACGGACCCGGATATGGGTACCTGGAGTTACAGTTATGACCCGCTTGGCAATATGATCCGCCAGGAGGATGCGCTCCATAACACCATCTGCATGTATTATGATCATTTGATGCGCATGAAGCAGAAGAAACTGTACCCACAGGACAGCCATATCTGCCCCGCTCAGTCTGTGGATGACACCACCAACACCGTTTTTTACGGTTATGATGAAAGCACTGTGACTTACAGTGTTCCGACTGGAACTGTGTCATTGGCCATCACAAACCCGATTGGCCAGCGCACCAGCATGAGCGATGCCAGGCTTTCGAGCACGCAGACCGAAATGGTGACCTGGAGCTACGATGAACGCGGCCGTGTGACCCGCGAGACGCGCGATCTGAGCAGGCTGGGCTTTGAAGCCTTCACCACCCAATTCGTTTATAACCGGGCGGACATGATGACCCGCCTGGTTTACCCGGATGGGGAAAAGGTGGATACCAGCTATAACCGCAGCCAGCTGCCCACCGGCTTGAACAGCGACATGAATGGCTCTCTGATCAGCAGCCTGCGCTATGACAGCCAGGGACGCATGGAAAAAATGCAGCAGGGCAGCGGCATTTTCAGTATCTATTCTTATTACCCGGATACGCAGCAGAGCGGACGGCTTTCAATGATATCTGTGGGTACAGATAACATCACCGGTGGAAATCTGCTGAAAATGGGCTTTACATATGATGCGGTTGGGAATATTGCGGCGATTATGGATCAATCTGCCGTGATGCAAAGTGGCAGCCAGACCATTTCGTTTGGTTATGATTACGCAAACCGCCTGACATCTGCTTCAGCCTCAACTGTGGCCACAGTGACTGGAATTTCGCAGTCGTTCTCGTATGACCAGGCAGGTAACCTGGATATCCGCACCACCAATGGCATCCAAAGCAACTATGATTATTCCCCTTCGCACCCTCATGCGGCGACATCAACCGGCGCCGGAACGAATTATGTTTATGACGTCAACGGCAACATGACACTGCGCACCGAGGGCGGAATCACCTACACTCAGGACTGGACACCGGATAACCGCTTGAAGAAGGTGACCTGGAGCCAGGGCAGCACGACTTACCAGACGACGTTTGTGTATGATGGAGATGGAAACCGCCTGTTGGAAATTGAGAAAACATCCACAGGGACGGTGGTGTTTGAAAAGACCACCGCTTATATTGGCGGGATTTATGAAAAACAATGGGATAGCACCAGCCAACTTTTAGGCAATCAGTTCATGGCTTCAGGGAATCCATCCGAATCTGAATCAGGTGATGTTGTTTCAGAGGATTCACGAAATATATCAGAAAATGTTCAAGGCTCGAATCTCGAGTTAGAACAATCACAGAGTGAACAGGCTGCCCTCAAACCCATCCCAACTGTCAATCCATGTCCATATCCTCGAAACCCAACCTGGGTGAATGAAACGCATTCTGTTGCGAATGGGGTTTGGCAGAATTTTGATAATGCGCCTTCATTTAGATGGGGAGGGGCATGTTTGGACAGCGGCGTTGATGGTTATTATGTTTACTTTGGCACAGATCCAAACGGAACTTCAACTTATTCACAGAGTGGAACCACGTTTTCTGCCAGTACAGTTACACAGGGCACATATTATTTACGCATCAAGACATATAATATTGCCTACGGCGAATTTGCTGACTGGGCTACCAAATTTACATTCCGATACGATACAACAAATCCAATCCAACCCACAGGGATTACCGAGTCGCATGGGGTTGCGAATAATGGCTGGACAACCCTGAGCGCCCCTACTTTCAATTGGACCGGCGCATCCGATAACCTGAGCGGTGTGTCTAAATATTATGTCTATTGGGGGGCGGATTCAGCAGGTGAAAACAACGCCACAAACCAGTCTGGTTCAAGTTACAGCCCAACCAACCTTTCATACGGGATTTATTACTTGCGTTTGCGAACCATGGATGCCGCAGGCAATAAATCAGGATGGTCAACTTATTTCGTGTACCGTTATTCCAAATATCCTGTTCTAAAGGAAACCAAGTACTACCTTTTCGGCGGCAAACGGGTGGCGGTGAAACAAATGGGCGGCGAGATGACCTACATTGCCACAGATCACCTGGGCAGCGCCAGCCTGCTGTTGACCAGCACCAGCACGGTTTCGGTTGTTGCGCAAACGCGGTATAATCCCTTTGGCGAGGTGCGCTGGTCCAACGGGGCCACCAGCACCACGGACTTCGGGTTCACCGGTCAGCGGACCGAAAGCGGCTTTGGATTAATGGACTACGGCGCAAGATTTTACTCCAGTACACTGGGAAGGTTCATTTCGCCCGATACCATCATCCCGGTGGCGTCGCAGGGTAATGGGGCGTTTGATAGATATGCCTATGTAAACAACAACCCATTAAAATTTGTTGATATCAGTGGACATGATGTAGGATGCAGCGCGGGTAATCCACATTGTGCTGATTCGAATGGAATCACATTTCAATCTCACATAGCTGAAACTGTAGAAATCTTATTTATGGATGGCAGTCATTCATCGTTAGGCACTGTGGTTGATGATCCAAGTCTTCTTGATGAACCCGGTAATCACACGGTCTATACACATAATCATTATCAACAAGATTCCAAGAATTACTTGGTATTGGACTCTGAAACTAAATATCAAAAAGTAGACATTTCTTATCCAATTGGTGATCCTGTAAAACCACTTTCAAAAAACGCAGAATCAAGGTTAATGTGGGTTCCTGATCCAATAAGTAATTCTGCAGCAATAGTAGCGCCTAGTCGTCTCATTAATGACCTTAAAAAAGGAGATATTGTTGAAATTATCTTTTTTGATGATATGAATAGTAAGATAACCAGTATACAAGGAACTATATCGGATGTGTCAAATCTTAAAATAGGGGCAATCACGGTTATCACCCCAATCAATGTTATAAACAAAGGAGATTCTGGGGGAGGCGTATATTTCAACGGACTATTAGTTGGGAATATATGGAGTGTTAAGAATGATGGAATTTCTGTGGCATTATATCCATATCAACGCCCTCAAAATCCGCCGCACAGAAATGGAGGCGACATCGATGCGCGATAGATGTGAAAAATCATATATGATATTAGGTTTATGTATTTTATTTTTGATTCTTGGGCTGGCTTATAATGGTCAATTTTCTACAAAAAATAATCAACTGATAAAACTTATACTGTTTGAGATCGAAAATACCCGAAATAGAAAGCTTTTACAACCGGATTTTGTGGATTTTTATGCACCATTTCCGACTGAGAATCTCGAGGATTTTTTGAGAAAGGATGATATGGTTCATTCTCGGGGAATACGAATTACTATGACGCCAAAATTTATGGATTTTACTTCAGAAACGTGTGATGAAGATAATCTATATTCAAGAGTAGAATTATATATTGATGATATTGCCATACTGAATGATTCATTGAAAATAGCCGTCGCTTCAGATGGGTATTATTGCAGGTTATTTGAATTTACTTTTAGCTGGCTTCCGAACCTCCAAGCTGGCCAACATGATGCTGAATTCAGGATAAAAGATGATTCCAATCATATTTGGAGTTATTCATGGCAATTTAGCCTGGTCAAATGAAGCATAGTCAATCAAAATTGCGGAAGTAGTGTACAATTAGCGTAACCGTTGTGCAATCAGTGGCCGAATCGTGAAAAACGGCCACAAAGTGCAAGATTTTTGAACCTTACAAACTGAACACGGATCCTGTAAGCTCAAAGCCATCCGAGCGGAACAAGGAATGGCGATGAGCGAAAAT
>JAKQJC010000028.1 GCA_029561345.1 Chloroflexota bacterium
AAAGCATCAAACCGCTACAGATAAAATAGGAACTTTATGCAATTTTGAGGCTGGTCTGGAAACAAATGCTTTACCCAATAAAAGTTTCCATAAAAAAATTATAATTCATATGATTTCTATTGTCAAGCATAAAATATTTCAAAAAAACAATAATATCAGATGTTAATCTTTCCACCATTAAATGGCTTTACGGCCAGAAAAACACGCCACGTCACCTGGCTTCATGCCCTGCTTCCATCCCTCCATGCGCACCCTTGAACCCGGCGCAAGTAGCGGGGGCAAGCCCTCAGGGAACGGTATGGCCGGTCTTTTTGAGTCATGCCTGAACAGGACCAGGAATTTTAGTTGCAGCGTTTTACCCTAAAATGGACCCGGCCAGAGCGCGCAGGTTGGCAGCGGGGGTATGCATCAGATCCCACGAGATGACCGCGCCGCTGGCTCCGGCCCGCAGCCCGGCAGCCAGCACCGCTTCAATATCCGGCGGCGTGATGTCGATGATGCCGGGAAAAGAGACGGTCTCGAGGCCAAAATAGGCCGGGCAGGGGCGCAGGTTTTGCGCGGCCAGGCGGATTTCATTCTCGACCCAGGGAAGGGGAACCGCGCTGCGCGCCAGTTCAGCAAAACCGGCGGGAGAAAACCCGGGCTGGTGATGCGAAGCCCACTCGAGGCAGGCGCTTTCGGAAAGGTCATAGATGGCGTGCAGGCCGTTCAACAGGCGGGTGGTTTCAAGGCGCAGGCCGGCCGGGCCCAGGGCCGCGCGGTAGGTCATGGGTTTTGCCCAACTGGCCAGGGGAGCCAGCGCGGCATAATCCTGTCCGACCAGGAAGGCAAAAGCCGGCGAAAACAGGTCGAGGCCAAGCTGGCGGCCGCGGGCGCGGGTGAGCGCGGCGGCCTGCTGCACCAGGCGGGTGATGGAAGCGGCGCGAAAACGCAGGAAAGCCTGCAGGATGGGGCTGCTCGAGGTGATGGCGGCCAGCCACGGAGCGCCAGCCGAAACCAGACCATCTTTTTGAGCCAGTTCAGGCTGGGGCCAGCTGCGCAGGGCGGCCTGCACTTCGTTCAGATCCAGACCTTCGGCCCGGGCAGCCTGCTGGCAGAAGGGGCAAAAGCAGGAAAAGGTGTGCTCCAGGCCGCCGGCGGGGGAGGGGAAGCGGAATTTATCGAGAAACAGACCGTCGAAGGGAAAGGCATCCAGCAGGGCTGCTGCGCCGGCCAGGGTTTTGCGCTGCACTTCAGGGTGGTTGGGGCAGCCAAAGGCAAAGCTTTCGGCCACCTCGGCGCCGCTTTCAGCCCAGCCGCCCCATCCGCCCGACTGCTGCCCGCGGAAATTGATCACGCCTTCAGTGGGCGCCTGACCGGGGTAGTCGGAAAGCAGGTTGTACCAGGCGAAAACCGTCTTCACCGGGCGCTGCGGACCGGTGAGCGCCGAGAACAAATCCGGGCGGGTGCGGCCGCCAATGATCAACACATCAATGGGCAGGATGGCCTGGGCGGCCGCGATGGCGCGCAGCACATCATCCAGCGCCGGTTGGGACGGATCAGTGTGGGCGGTGGAAATTTGGGCGGCAATTTTAAAGGGCATTAGCGGCCCTTTTTTTCTGGACAGCGATCACCACCCAGGCCAGAACGGCAGCAGAGAGGTAAAACACCAGCAGGCTCAGCCAGGGATCCATTTTCTGAATGGTGAAAAAGGTGGGAGTTTCCAGAGCAGATCCGCTGTAGGTGACCGCGAGGCTGGCATAGAGGTTATTGGCCACGTGAAGGGCCATGGAAGCCTCAAGCCCGCCGGTTTTCAGAGTTAACCAGGCGGCAAAGAGGCCGAAGCTGAAATAGAACAGCAGCATGGGCGCAATATCATAGGCCTGCATTTCGGGGTTCCAAAAATGCAGCAGGGCAAAAAAGAGCGCCTGAATGACCGCAGGAATCCACAGGCGGGCCGTGCGCAGGCCAATGCCCTGCAGCAGGTATCCGCGGAAGAAGAGCTCTTCAAACCCCGCTTGAAACGGGATCAGCGCGAGGCTGGCCACGGCGAAAGGCCAGAAAAGGGCCGCATCAAAGCTCCAGGTGTAATTGCCAGGGGTGACCAGCAGGGCCAGAACCAGGTCGCCGAGGATGCACAATCCGAACCAGATGACAAAGACCAGTCCAATGCGGGGCAAGTCAATGGCGCCGGGAGAGATAAGGCTGCGGAAGGGACGCCTGTGCAGGCCGCGCACGGCCGCCCAGAGGCCGGCCAGGGCAGCAATAAACCCCATCATTCCCGCCATGTAATTGGTCAGCGCCGTGGGGTTGGCAAAATCTCCGGCTGCCAGCATCACCAGGGCGGCAGCCATGGTACCCAGAATCAGGAGGGCCGTGATGACCAGCATGACGCCGGCCAGGTAGCGCCAGAGGGCATTTTTCCCGCTGCGGGCGGCTTCGATATAAGCATTGGGGGTCATTGAAAACGCTCCTTGAGCAAGATAATCCATTCCGCCTGATTATAACAGCCTGACCTCACTACGGCCACCCTCGCAGCGCATTTTTTCAATGGCTGTCATGAAGCTGACCCGATGCTGACACCGTTTTGAGCGTTGAGAGGGATAAAATCAGGGAACGGTGGCCGCAAAGGAGGTCTTTTTGCTTATGCAGGGCAGCCGGATTCAGGATATAATCAAGGCTGTTGTGTTCTAAGTGAAAACCATCCAAAACAAAACTAAAACAAATGGGAACTTTTTCCAACCGTGTGCGTCTTAATAAAGTGCTGCGTTTGAGCAAGGGGCAGCTTTGCCTGCTCTTTGAAAATCTGCCCACTGCGCGGCGCCGCCTGACAGACGCCAGGTGAACTCTATCATCGAGGTGAATATGGCTGAAACAGAACTCCTTCCTTTTGAAAAACCACGCCGTTTTCGTTTCGACCTGGTTTTTCCAGCGCTCTTCAAACCAAAGCAGACCTTCGCTGCCATTCTGGCTGACGAGAAAGGTAACTGGCTGACCCCTCTGCTGGTGCTTTCCATTTTGGCCGTCATCCTTGTGCTGGCCGCCGGCCCCATTCGCCAGCAAATTGCCAGCGTTCCACCGACCCCGCCTGAGGATTTTCAATGGTGGACCCCGGAACAGCAGGCCCAATTTATGGCCAGCGGTGAAACCCGTTCAAGCCCGCTCTTCATTTACGGCCTGCCGGCTTTGAACTCCCTGCTGCAAGTCTGGGTGGGTTGGGCTTTGCTGGCGGCGGTGCTTCACCTGACGTTGACCCTTTCGGGCAGCCGCCACAGCTTCACATCGGCCCTCAACCTGGTGGGGTGGGCCAGCCTGCCTTTTGGCATCCGTTTCATTGTGCAAACGGTTTATTATTTTTCCACCCAGACCCTGATTGCCAGCCCTGGGCTTTCGGGCTTTGTGCCGGCGGGTATGGGCGGCGGGACGAACTTCCTTATTCCCCTGCTGGGGATGGTGGATCTGTATTTGATCTGGCAGTTTGCCCTGGTGGTCATTGGCGCCGCCAGCGGATCGCAGATGCCGGCCGCCAAAGCCGCCATCACCTGCCTGGTAGCATTTCTGATCACCCTGGTGCTGTTTGCCCTGCCCGGCTTTGCCGTGGCCCAGTTGAGCAGCCTGTCAGTGGCCCGGCCGTTCTTCTTCTAAACCGCGCAGCCATGACTGAAGATTCAATGATTCAAGTCTCTGCCCTGCGCAAGACTTACCGCATGGGAACCACCCTGGTTCATGCGTTGGATGGGGTTGACCTGACGGTGGAGCGGAACACTTTCTCAGTTCTGCTGGGACCTTCCGGTTCGGGTAAAAGCACCCTGCTTTACCTGCTGGGCGGTCTGGACCGGCCCACCAGCGGCAAAATCACCATCAACCGGACCAACCTGGACACGCTGGATGAAAATGCCCTGGCACTGTACCGGCGCAAAACGGTGGGATTTATTTTCCAGTCTTTCAACCTGATCCCGACGATGAACGCTCTCGAAAACGTGGCCTTCCCGATGAGCTTTGTCGGCATCCCTTCGGGCCAGCGCAAGAAGAAGGCTTACGAATTACTCAAGGTGGTGGGGCTGGAAAAACGCGCCTTGCACAAGCCCACCGAGCTTTCGGGCGGGCAGCAGCAGCGCGTGGCCATTGCCCGCGCTTTGGTGAACGACCCTCCGCTGATCCTGGCGGATGAACCCACCGGCAACCTGGATACGGCCAGCGGCCACCTGGTGCTGCAAATTCTGACCGAACTGCACCAGAGCGGGCGCACGGTGCTGGTGGTGACACATGATGAACGCATGGTGCGCTATGCCACTAACGTGGTCAGGCTGCTGGACGGCCGGATTGTGGATCACGATATCACGAACTTTGATGATGCGGCGGTGCCTGCCGCACAGGAAAGCAGGTAAGCTATGAAACTTAAGACTCTCTTTTTGACTTTTGCTCTTTTAATAATGACAGCATTGATGACGGCCAGGCCTGTTTCGGCCAGCCCATTAATGGACGACCCAACGCCTACCGCAACACCCAAGCCCAGTTATTGGCGGCCGCTGGTGGTGGTGGCATCCTATTCCCCGACCGATGCGATCAAACCGGGGCAGGATTTCACCATTTCCCTGCAAATTCGCAACAATGGCCAGCGAGTGGCCAACAATGTGCTGATCCAGTTCGCGGCGGGCGACCTGATTCCCCGCGAAAATGGCGGCATTTCGGCCATCAGCCAGCTGGTTCCCGATGAGGCCAAAACGATCAACCAGGCGGTCACCGCCAGTTCTGATTTGATAGGCCGCGGCATGGCCAATGCCAATGTCACCATATCCTACACGGATTCAGACGGTCAGGCTTATTCGGCATCCGTGGCCATCACTTTTAACGTCAAGCAGCCGGAATACCATCCCGGGCCAACCGCCACACCGACCCCCACAGCCACGCCGGTGACCCTGCTGCGGCCCCAGCTGGTGATCAGCGATTATCAGACCGACCTGGAAAAACTGCAGCCCGGTTCGCCTTTCCGCCTGGTTTTGAAGATCACCAACCTGGGCAACGCCAAAGCCAAGGGCGTGACCCTGGTTTTGGGCGGCGGCACGGTGGAAACCAACCCGGCGGGCACGCCCCAGGCGGGCATTTCGGGCAGCGGCGGCGAATTTACCAATTTTGCCCCTCTGGGCAGTTCCAACATTCAATACCTGGGCGACCTGGATATCAACCAGGTGCTCAATGCCGAACAAGAATTGATCGTCAATGTCACCACGGCTCCGGGCGCTTACCCGGTGAAATTCTCCTTCATTTATTCTGACGATAAGGGCAACCGCATTGTCGATAATCAGGTGATCACCCTGCTGGTCTTCCGGGTGCCCCAGGTGGAGATGAATTTCTACCGCGATCCGGGCATGTTCTACGCCGGACAAATGAATATGCTGCCGGTGCAAATCGTCAACCTGGGCCGCAGCGCCGTGGTGCTGGGCACGCTGAAGGTTGAATCTTCAAGCGGCATGGTGATGAACAACACCTCCCTGGTGGGCGCGGTGGATATGGGCGGCTATTTCACCCTCGATGCCAGTTTTATGCCCGACATGCCAGGCCCGGTGGATTTGACCTTTTCGGTGAATTACACGGACGATTTCAACCAGCTCCAGACTCTCACCCAGACCATGACAGTCGAGGTGATGGAAGCCATTGACACCGGCCCGATGGATCCGGGCATGGAAATTCCCATGGAAACACCCACCCCTGAACCTGAATCGATGGGTGACCTGATTTTGCGGGTGCTCAAAGGGCTTCTGGGTTTGGACAGCGCACGGCCCACCCCCACCGATAATACCATGCCCCCGATGGATATCCCGACCGAATCGCAGCCCATCTATCCGGGGAAGGGTTGATTAAGGAAGGAACTGCTTTATGCGGCTTATCGATCTGATCAAGCTGATCTTTGAAAACCTCAACCGGCGCAAAGGACGCGTGGTCCTCACGGCGATTGGGGTGGTGATTGGCACAGCGGCGGTGGTGATTCTGGTGTCACTGGCCATTGGCCTGCAGCAGAACGCCACCAACCAGTTCGGCAGCATTGCTGACCTGACGCAAATTTCCGTCTGGCCGGGGATGGATGAAGGTGGCGGCGGCGGTGGAAATATGGTTGTCATTGCTGGCGGTGGCGGTGGTGGTCAAACCCCGCAAATGAAACTGCTCACGCCGGATAAATTGAAGGAGTTTGAGGCCATGCCGGGCGTGGTGGCGGTGATTCCCCGCGAATACATGCAGGCCAACGCTTTCATTAACTACAATAAACTGGAAACCTATGCCAACATTGTGGGCATGGGCACGAGTGACATGTCTTTTTTTGGCTACAAACTGGCCTCGGGCACCTGGGAGCTGAAAAAAGGCACGGCCATTATCGGCGGCGAAATGGTGAAAAGCTTTTATGATCCCAAGCTGCGCCCAGGACAGGAACCGCCCCCTCCGCCGGAACTGCAGGATCAGGAAGTGAAATTAACCCTGATCAAATACACCACCGATGCCAACGGCAACGGCGTGGAAGTCAAAAAGACCATGCGCATCAAGATTGTGGGGGTGACGGCCGAAACAAACAATGAGGCCGGTTACACCATGTACATGTCGCTGGACGACATTACCGCCATTAATGAATGGGTGCAGGGCAAGAGAATCAACTATAATAAAACCGGCTATTCGATGGTGACGGTCAAAGTGGATGACCGCGAACATGTGTTGGATGTGTCTGATCAGATCACCCAGATGGGCTTCCAGGCCAACAGCGCCGAGAGTTATGTGCAGAGCATTGATAGTTTCTTTGTGGTGCTGCAGGTGATTTTCGGCGGTGTGGGCGCAGTGGCGCTGCTGGTGGCGGCCATTGGCATTGCCAACACCATGACCATGGCGATTATGGAACGGACGCGCGAGATTGGCCTGATGAAGGCAGTGGGCGCCACCAACCGGGATGTGCTGAGCATTTTCCTGGGTGAAGCGAGCGGGATCGGCTTCATTGGTGGCCTGGGCGGGGTGATTATTGGCTGGGGGGGCGGCCAGATCATCAATGTGCTGGCCTCAGCTTACCTGGCCGGGCAGGCCACCCAGGGCGGCCCGCCCACCACGCTTTCGATCTACACCCCCACCTGGCTGCCCATTTTTGCCATCCTCTTTGCCACCCTGGTGGGGCTGCTTTCGGGGCTCTACCCGGCCCTGCGCGCGGCCACCCTGGTGCCGATCACAGCGTTGAAATATGAGTGAGCCTTAATGGAATTAGTTATCCTGTGCGGTTTTGCCTTTCTGGCCGGTTTTATTGACTCAATTGTGGGGGGCGGCGGGCTGATTCAGCTCCCCGCCCTCCTGGCGATTCTGCCCCAGGCACCGGTGGTGTTGATGCTGGGCACCAACAAGGTGGCCTCGTGCATGGGTACCAGCGTGGCCACCTACCAGTATGCCCGGCAGATTCCGCTGCCCTGGAAGGATTTGCTGCCGGCAGCCGTGGTTGCTTTTGCGCTTTCCTTCACCGGGGCGCGAGTGGTCAGCCTGATTGACGCGACCAGTCTGCGCCCATTGATCATCCTGCTGCTGATCGCCATCCTGATCTATGTTTCCATCCGCAAAGATTTTGGCTCGGTGCAGGCCTTAAAGGGCACGGCCTTGCAGCGGCGCTGGCTGGGCATTTTGTTTGCCGGCGTGATCGGTTTTTACGACGGTTTTTTTGGCCCAGGCACGGGCAGCTTTTTGATTTTTGCCTTCATCGGCATTCTGGGGATGAACTTTATCACCGCCTCGGCTTCATCCAAGGTGATCAACCTGGCCACCAACCTGGCGGCGATTGTTTATTTTGCCGCCACCGGCAATATCAATTTCATGCTGGCCATCCCGATGGGATTCTTCAATATTATGGGTGCCGTGGCCGGCACGCGCATGGCCATGTTGAAGGGCAGCAAATTTGTGCGCGTACTTTTCATTGTGGTGGTGTGCGGCATCATTCTCAAGCTGATTTATGATTTGCTGACTGCCGTCCATTAGGCAGACCAAAGAGGAGGGTGGCGTGGATAAGAAAAGAATAATGGCGCGCGCCCGTGAATTCATGGCCCTGCACCCCGGCACATCGTTATATGCAGGCATGTTTGCCCAGGTTCAGAAGATGAAAGGGATGGAGAGCACGAAATGACCACTGAACCAGCGGAAAGCAAATCTTTGCTGGAGCGCATCAAGGCGGTGATGGCTAAGAAAACCGACAGCCGGGTGCGCATGGATGCGCAAAAGGACCGCATGTTTTTGATTCTGGCCGAGGGGATTGAGCTTGAACTGGTGCGGGTGGCGGCAGGCCCGTTTTTGATGGGCAGCGACCAGGCGGCGGACCCGGCTGCCAGCGTGTTGGAGACGCCGCAGCACCAGGTGGTGCTGGATGAATACTGGATTGGGCGCTACCCGGTGACCAACCTGCAGTACGGCGTGTTTCTGGAGGCCAAAAAACGCCAGCCGCCCAAACATTGGCCGGGCAGTTACCCGCAGGGGATTGAAGATCATCCCATGCGGCGGATCAAGAAGAAGGATGCTGTGGGCTTCTGTCATTGGCTGAGCGCCCTGGTCAAAGTGGAGATCAGCCTGCCGAGCGAAGCGCAGTGGGAAAAAGCCGCCCGCGGCACGGATGGCCGGCTGTATCCCTGGGGGAATGAGACGCCTGATGCATCCCGCTGCAACACCTCCGAAGGGCTGATTCGCACCACCACCCCGGTAGGAAAATTCAGCCCGCAGGGCGACAGCCCTTACGGCTGCGCGGATATGGCGGGCAATGTGATGGAGTGGGTGGATGATGGTTACAAGAGGGAATATTACGCCCAATCGCCTTTGAATAACCCGTCTGGGCCGGGCGATGCGCTGACCTGGCTTTTACGCGGCGGCTCGTATGTTTACAGCGCAAAGAGCGCGCGCTGCGCCTACCGGCACCTGTGCCTGGATGAGCGCTCGGATGACGACGATTTTGGCTTCAGGGTATCAGCGCGGCCACTAACAGGGTGATAAAAAAAGCGGGAGCGACCTCACATATCCCTCTCCTTTTTTTTCAGAGGGAAATAATGACAATTATCATGAAATTAGTCTGCAAATTTACTTGCATTTAAAACCCCCTCGCCTATATAATTATTATGAAACTTTTCCAAGGAGATGCAAAGGATGGATGTCACAACCCTTTCGCAATGGCAGTTTGCCATTACCTGCGTATATCACTTTTTCTTTGTGCCGCTCACGCTGGGTCTTTCGATCCTGACGGCCATCATGCAGACCTTCTATTACCGCACCGGTGATGAAGTCTACAGGCAAATGACAAAGTTCTGGGGAAAGCTGTTCCTCATCAACTTTGCCATGGGTGTGGTCACCGGTATTGTGATGGAATTCCAGTTTGGCATGAACTGGGCCAGTTATTCGCGTTTTGTGGGTGACATTTTTGGCGCCCCGCTGGCCATTGAAGCCCTGCTGGCTTTCTTCCTGGAATCCACTTTCCTGGGACTGTGGATTTTTGGCTGGGAAAAGCTTCCCAAAGGGCTGCATCTCACCGCCATCTGGCTGGCGGCCATTGGCTCTAACCTTTCAGCTCTGTGGATTCTGATTGCCAACTCTTTCATGCAGAATCCGGTGGGCTACAAAGTGGAAATTATTGACGGGGTGCGCCGCGCCATTATGACCGATTTTGGCGCCCTGGTATTCAACCCGAACATTTTCACTCAGTTCCCCCATACCATTTTCTCCGGATATGCCACGGCGGGCTTCTTTGTGCTGGGCATCAGCGCGTGGCACCTGCTGCGCCAGAAGGAATCAGAGGTGTTCCGCCGCTCCTTCAAATTTGCCGCCATTTTTGGCCTGATCTCGGTGCTGTTGGTGGCTCTGTTTGGTCACCAACAGGCGCAGCGCCTGGTGGTCACCCAGCCGATGAAGATGGCTGCCGCCGAAGCCCTGTGGATCTCCGCCGACCCGGCCGGGTTGTCTCTGTTCAGCATTGTGAACGAAAGCGCCCAGGAAAATCCCGTGGACCTGCGCATTCCTGGCGGTCTGAGCTTCCTGTCATACAACACCTTCACCGGCCAGGTGCGCGGCATCAAAGACATCCAGGCGGAATATGAGCAGACCTATGGACAGGGCAATTACATTCCGCCCGTGTTCATATCATTCTGGACCTTCCGCATCATGGTGGGCGCAGCCATGTTAATGATTTTGCTGGCCGCCCTGGGCTGGATCTATATCGCCAAACCGAAATGGTATGCCAAAATTCCTCTGCTGAACAAGCTGCCCTTCCTGAAAATTTTGCTGTTTTCCATTGCTCTGCCTTACATTGCCAACACAACCGGCTGGCTGCTGACCGAGCTGGGACGCCAGCCCTGGGTGGTGTTCAAGGAACTTAAGACCGCTGAGGCTGCCTCTCCGACCCTGACCCCCGGAATGGTGCTATTCACCCTGGTGGTGTTCACCCTGGTTTACGGCGCATTGATGGTGGCGGATGTGCACCTGCTGACCAAGTTCGCCAAAAAGGCCCCTGAACTGGCGCCGGTTCCTGTCCAGAAAGACAAATAATCTCAAGGAGCGAAATTATGGACCTGCCTACCATCTGGTTTATTCTGATTGCTGTACTTTATACGGGCTATTTTGTGCTCGAAGGCTTTGACTTTGGCGTGGGCATTTTGCTGCCCTTCCTGGGCCAGACCGACCTGCGCCGCCGGGTGATTATCAACACCATTGGGCCGCACTGGGATGGCAACGAAGTGTGGCTGCTGACAGCTGGCGGCGCCACTTTTGCGGCTTTCCCGCAGTGGTATGCCACCCTGTTCAGCGGATTTTATCTGCCGCTGTTCCTCATTTTGCTGGCGCTCATCTTCCGCGGCGTGGCTTTTGAGTTCCGTTCCAAGGATGAAAATCCGCGCTGGCGCAGCCTGTGGGATTGGGCCATCTTCCTGGGCAGTTTCCTGCCGGCTCTGCTGTGGGGCGTGGCTTTCGCCAACTTCATGATCGGTGTGCCGCTGGATGGGCAGATGAATTATGTGGGCGGTTTCTGGAACCTGCTGAACCCCTACGCCCTGGTGGGCGGTCTGCTCTCACTGACGGTGTTCACCCTGCAGGGTGCCATCTTCCTCAGCCTGAAAACGGAAGGCAAGTTGATGGAAATGGCGAAGCGTGTGGCGGGCCGTGTGTGGGTGGCTGCCATTGTTCTGGCGGCGGCTTTTACGGCCTGGACTTTCTTTGCCACCGGCCTGCAGCAAAAAGGCGTGGTGATGATGGCTCTGCCGGTGGTGGCGGCGGCGCTGCTGCTGGCGGCGGGTTTATTCGTGCGTCAGGGGCGCACCGGCCTGGCCTTTATTCTAAACAGCCTGGCCATTGTGCTGGGGGTGGTGACGGTGTTTGCCCTGATCTTCCCCAATGCGCTGATTTCAAACCCCGCGCCGGAATTCAGCCTGACGATCTGGAAGGCGGCTTCCAGTAACCTGACCCTCACGGTCATGTCGGTGGTGGCGCTGATTTTCGTCCCGATTGTGCTGGCCTACCAGGGCTGGACCTACTGGATTTTCCGCAAGCGCCTTGTTGAAAAAGCAGAACATCTGGAATATTAACTTTTGACCTGACCTTCTCCCTCCCTGACCGTCAGGGAGGGAGCCTTGTTTAATTACCCATGAGTCTTTCCCGCCCCCTTCTCAAAGAAGCGCGCCACAGCCGCCTGCCCTTTGCCCTGATCCTTGTGATGGGCCTGGGCCAGGCGCTGCTGGTAACGGCGCAGGCCTGGCTGCTCAGCCAGGTGGTAACGCGCGTCTTTTTGGAAGGCGAGGGCCTGAACGATGTGCAGGAGAGCCTCTGGCTGCTGGGTGGCATTTTTATCCTGCGCGCCGCGGCGGCTGGCGGCATGGAAGCGGCTGCCGGAGCTGTGGCGCGGCGGGTGAAAGGCCATTTGCGGAACTGGCTGGCCGAAAAATTGCTGCAGCTGGGTCCGCTTTATGCGCGCGGCGAGCGCAGCGGTGAACTGACCAACACCCTCACCTATGGCGTGGAAGCGTTGGATGCCTATTTCAGCCAGTATTTGCCGCAGATGGCACTGGCGGCGCTGATTCCCCTCACCATTTTGATCTGCGTTTTTCCCATTGAGCCGCTTTCAGGGCTGGTGCTGCTGCTGACGGCGCCCCTGCTGCCGGTGTTCATGGTTTTAATCGGAAATCTTTCGGAGGCTGCCACGCGGCGGCAGTGGCAGACCCTCAGCCGCCTGAGCGCGCATTTTCTGGACACGCTTCAAGGGCTGACGGCGTTGAAGGAACTGGGGCAGAGCCGCCAGCGGGCGGAGGATGTGGCGGCAGCGGGCGAGGCCTACCGCGAGGCGACGCTGGGGGTGCTGCGCATCACTTTTCTTTCGGCCCTGGTGCTTGAACTGATTGGCACCTTGAGCACGGCGGTGGTGGCAGTGGAAATTGGCCTGCGCCTGCTCTACGGCCGGCTGGATTACCCCGCGGCGCTGTTTATTTTGATCCTGGCGCCGGAATTTTACCTGCCGCTGCGCACCCTGGGGATGCGCTTTCACGCGGGCATGTCGGGAACGGCAGCCGCGCGGCGTATTTTTGAAATTCTGGATGCGCCTCTCACGGCGGCGGCCGTGGAACAGCCTGACACCAAAGCACCAGCCGCGGGCGGGGTGGGACTGGCTTTTTCAGATGTGAGCTTTACCTATCCCAACAGCGAGCGGGCGGCTTTGCAGGGTGTGCG
Organism: Chloroflexota bacterium; assembly: GCA_029561345.1. Lineage (GTDB taxonomy): Bacteria > Chloroflexota > Anaerolineae > Anaerolineales > Anaerolineaceae > JAKQJC01. The sequence goes on from JAKQJC010000028.1 coordinate 12,679, forward strand.
TTTTGACGTCAGACCGGGAGAAATGGTGGCTCTGGTGGGGCCCAGCGGCGGCGGTAAAAGCACCCTGTTTCAGCTGCTGTTGGGGTTTGCCCGGCCGCAGAGCGGTGAGATTTGCGCCAATGGGTGCTCCCTGAGTGCGCTCAACCTGGCTGACTGGCGCGGACAGGTGGCCTGGGTGCCGCAGCAGCCGTATTTATTTCAAGACTCGGTAGGGGAGAATCTTCGCATAGCAAAATCGGGGGCCGGGGATGACGAGCTTTGGGAAGCCTTGCACCTGGCCAACCTTGATGATTGGGTGCGCTCGCTGCCTGAAGGGTTGTATACCCCGATTGGCGAGCGCGGCCGGCGCCTGAGCGGCAGCCAGGCGCAAAGATTGGCCCTGGCGCGGGCATTTCTGCGCCGTGAGGCGCCCCTGCTGCTGCTGGACGAACCTGCTGCCAGCCTGGATCCGGCTGCGGAACAGCATTTACAGGAAGCTCTGCAGGCTCTGCGCGGAAACCGCACGGTGCTGGTGATTGCCCACCGCCTGAAGACGGTGATGCGCGCCGACCGGGTGATTGTGCTGGAAGAGGGGCGGGTGGTGGAAAACGGCGCGCCCGGGATCCTGCTGGCGCAGGGCGGCCGTTATGCGGACCTGATGCGCGCCTATGGGGGTGAGGCATGAGACGGCTGCTTGTTTTTTTGAAGCCCTTTCTCGGCAAAACACTGCTGTCCATTTTGCTGGGCGCGGCGGCGGTGGCCAGCGGCATTGGCCTGATTGCCACCTCGGCTTATCTCATTTCGGCGGCGGCCCTGCATCCCTCCATTGCTGAACTGCAGGTGGCCATTGTGGGGGTGCGTTTCTTTGGCATCAGCCGCGGGGTGCTGCGTTACCTGGAGCGGCTGGTGAGCCATGAGGTGAATCTGGGCCTGCTGGCGAATCTGCGTACCTGGTTCTACCGGAAAATTGAGCCCCTGGCTCCGGCCCGCTTGCAAAACCGCCACAGCGGCGACCTGTTGAACCGGGCGGTGGAAAATATTGAGAGCCTGGAAGATTTTTATGTGCGCGGGTTCTCGCCCCCGCTGGTGGCGCTGGTGATCACGGCCGGCATGGCGATTTTCCTGGGGCAGTTCCATCCCGGCCTGGCCTGGAGCCTGCTGGGGATCATGCTGACAGCCGGGGTTGCCCTGCCTGCCTGTTTCCGCTGGCTGGGCCGCGGACCGGGGAAAACCCTGGTGGCGGCGCGCGCCCAACTCGAGCCGCTGCTGGTGGATGGCATTCAGGGTATGCCGGACCTGCTGGCGTTTAATCGTAGGGAAAGCTGGCTGCTGGAGATGGATGACAAAAGCCGGGCGGTGCTGGCGGCGCAAAAGCGCGTCACCACCCTGGCGGCTTGGAATGCGGCTTTAAGCAGCCTGGCGGGCAGCCTGGGAATGGGTTTGCTGCTGGTGGTGGGCATTATCCTGGTCAGGCAGGAAGCCCTGGCAGGCGTTTACCTGGCGATGGTGGTGCTGGGCGGGCTGGCCAGTTTTGAGGTGATCCCGCCGCTGGGGCTGGCCGGGCAGAACCTGGAGCGCAATTTGCAGGCAGGAGCCCGCCTGTTTGATATTGCAGACCTGGCGCCCGCGGTGACGGATATCCCGCATCCAGCGCCGCTGCCAACTGGGCGCAGCCTGAGCGCGCGCGGCCTCAGCTTTCAATATGAAGCGGACCTGCCGCCAGCTCTGGCGGATATCAACTTTGATTTACCCGCGGGGCGCAAGGTGGCCATTGTGGGGCCGGGCGGTTCGGGAAAGAGCACACTGGGCAGGCTGCTGCTGCGCTTCTGGCAGACTGAAGAAGGGGCTCTCTATTTGGATGGGGTGGATTTGCGCCAGCTCAGCCAGGAGGCCGTGCGCACCTGTTTCAGCGTCATCAGCCAGAACACCATGCTGTTTGAGACCTCGCTGCGTGAAAATTTGCTGCTGGCGCGGCCTGGCGCGAGCGATGAACAGCTCACGGCGGCCTTGCAGGCCGCCCGCCTGGACCCTGAAACCCTTCCCGGTGGGCTGGATACGCAGGTGGGTGGGCACGGCCTGCGCCTGAGCGGCGGTGAGCGCCAGCGGGTGGCGATTGCCCGCGCATTGCTGAAGGATGCGCCGGTGCTGCTGCTGGATGAACCCACGGCAGGGCTGGATGCGGTGAACGAGCAGGCTTTTTTGCGGCTTCTACATGAAGTGAGCGGTGAAAAAACTGTTCTGCTGATCACCCACCGCCTGGTAAATCTGGATCAGATGGATGAGATCTGGGTCTTTTCGGGGGGAAGGCTGATCCAACGCGGCACGGAAACTGAACTGCTGGCGCAGGATGGACTTTACCGGCAGATGTGGAGCATTCAGCGCGGCGAGATGCAGGATTGAGAAACGGGGAATTTAGAATAGTTTGGCCAGGGCGATGCCCAGGGTGACGGCCAGGGCGCCAGCCAGCGAACTGCCAAACAGGTTGAGCAGCCCGGAAACCCACTGACCCTGCTGGATCAGGCTCAGGCTTTCATAGGTATAGGTGGAAAAGGTGGTGTAGGCACCCAGAAAGCCCACGGCGATAAACAGACGCCAACCCGGGTCAAGGGTCACACGGTTGGTGATGAGGGTGAGGAAAAAGCCCAGCACAAAACTGCCCGAAATATTGATCAGTAATGTGCCAATGGGAAAGGACGTGCCCCATTTCTGGGCCGCCCAATCGGCGATCCAAAAGCGGGCATTGGCGCCGAAAATGGCGCCGGCTGAGATGAGCAAAAATTTTTCCATTGCGGAAGAATTGTACGCCGGGGGAGGGCTGCTGTCAAGGCGCGGACAAACGTCATTTTATGCGGAACTGGCACGCCAGATGCACACTGCATGGTAAAATTAAGCTGCCGTACATTTCTTCTCTCTGGAGGATTGAATGATCGTTGACCTGCCCTGGCTGGAAGCCGTGATTGCCAAAAACTGCGCCATACCCGAAGACCTGGATCCACATGCGCCGCTGCCCGGACTGATGGATAACCTGGGCTCGCCCGATTCAGATTTACGGGAAAACAGCCTGAGTGTTCTTTGGGAATGGATTGCTGGCGGAATTTATTCGGATGAGACCCTGTGCCTGATTGGCAACTGCATGGCGCAGAATCTTTCCAGCGGGGTGGGAATGAATGGGGATGATTCTGTTTTTTTGCGAACTTTTTCCGCCCTGATTCTGGGGACGGTGGTCAATTTTGATCAGGCTTGTTTTGAGGGCCGCATTGCCAACCGCAAACCCTTCCTGGCACAGGCCGAGGTGCTGACCTGGCTGGACCAGACCCTGGCTTACCTGCGGGTGGAACAGGATTGGCGCGGATATGTGGAGGTGAAGGGCTGGGCGCATGCCGTGGCCCACACGGCGGACCTGTTGACCATGCTGGCCTGGAACCACCATCTGGATACACCTCACCTCGAGGGTATTTTGCACGCCCTGGCCGAAAAACTGCGCAAACCGGCGGATGCAATTCTGGCCCATGACGAAGATGAACGCCTGAGCATGATGATGGTTTCGGTTCTGCTGCGCGACAAAATTGAAATGCCCTTCCTCGACGGCTGGCTGAACCGGCTGGTGGAACCGCTGGGCTCTGACTGGCAGGCGGTATATACAGATCCGGGCGTCAATTTCTCCCGCGTGAATATCAAGACCTTTTTACGCAGCCTCTATTTCCAGCTTTCATTTGGATGGCGCAATCTCAGCAAGCTGCCCTATTTTGACCGCCAGCCGGCGGTCAGGGTGGAACTGCTGCCGCGCCTCGAGAAAGCCTTAAAGGACCTGGACCGCGGGCGGTTTTACCGCAGCGCCTGAACGGCCTGCGCTTCACCAATCTCCTGCATAGCGGATGGAATAAGGGGCCGACTGCTTCTGGCCGTAGGCCCATTTTAACTCGACCAGCTGGCGCAGGTGGAGCAGGTCATGCGCCGCCCAGGCAGCGCAGATATCCCCCGCGGAGATACCCTCCAGCGGCGGGTGAAAATAGCGTTGATCCCAATCGGGGTTTTCCAATCTTTCCAGCCAGCCCAGCGAACGGGCGCGTTCCATTTGAAATTCATTCACCAATTCATCCAGATCGCGCAGGTTATAGGCGCGTTCATGGGGCCAATCACCCTGGAAATTTTCAGGCCAGGGCTTCCCTGACCCGGCCCAGAGATGCTGGATGCGAAAGCGGAAATCTTCGCGTTCTTCATCCATCAGGTGACCGATCACCTCGCGCACGGACCAGTCATTGGGGGTGGGCTTCCAGCGCGCCTGTTCGGAATCCATATCCCTGACCAGTTCCACCACAGCGCGCGAATTTTGTTCAAGCTGTTGAAAGATAAAGCGGATATTCACTCTGCCTCCTTTACAAATAATGGTTATCGTTCGTTTCCGTGCTTAAAATGACCGGTCACGCGCGCCATCACAAGCTGCAGGGCGCTCCCTTCGAGGCCGTCAACCTGGCGTAGAAATTTTTGTGCCGCGCTGCCTTTCAGGGTGGTCACCACGCGGCCCTGCCATGAAATCCACACCTGGCCATCTTTGGCAACCCGGAAATCAAAGGGTTCTTCGCCAAGGCGGCCGCGCTGGTCAAACTGTGGCGTATTCATGATCCGGAGGGGATGAATTCGGCCAGCGGGGCGATGGATTTGCGCATCAGAATTTCATCGTAACCGCTGATGAGATAATCTTTCAGCACGCCAATGCGCACGTAGCCCAGGCGCTCATAAAAGCGCTGCGCGCCTTCATTAAAGGACGACACGCATAAAAACACATTGGGGGTCTGGCGAAAGATGCGGGCTTCGGCGAAGGCGATCAGCTTCTGGCCGAGCCCTGCTCCACGCCAGTTTTCAGCCACACACAGCGATTGAATATAGCCGGTGAAGGCCCCTTCCATATTGAGGAGGATCAGGCCGGCCACTTCACCTGTCTCTGTGACCGCTACATAGGCCTCACGCCGGGGATTGAGCACGGCTTGATAGAGGCTGGCTTCTTCACGGCGCAGGGTGCGCCAGGGATCAGATGATGCCATCATGCGGGCGCAGGCGGCGGCTTCTGTTTCACCCTGCATGAGGCGGATTTCGATGACTGGGGATGGGTCAATAGGTTGATGCATGATTCCATTTTAGGTGAAATTGGGCAGAAGGCAAGCGCTCCGCGAGGGTTTTCGCGGAGCGCTGAATGGTTCGTTCCTTGAAGGGGAGCGGTGGGTTCAACTGGCTGCTTGGGCGTAGCGTTTCAACCAGGTTTCGAAGCGGCCGGCCAGGCGCAGGGCCAGGCCGAGGTTTGCGCCAACTGCAAGGGTGAGGACCAGGATGGGGACCAACAGGTCGCTCCAGAGCACGCCGCCCGGCCCCAGCATGAACCAGATGGCGCCAATGCAGTAAAGACTGGTGAGGACGGCAGTGATGACGCAGGGCACGTAGCGCCGGAAGAGGATCCATTGGCCGATGTGGATGAAATTATGCAGCAGAAAGACGGCCGCAAAGGCAGTCCACCAGGTGAACCACTGAAATTGCACGGCGCACACGGTGAACACGGAAAAGAGGACAAATTCTTCGGCCACGGCCAGCGAGAAAGCGGCAGTGGAGTGGGGATGATCGAGAAAGCGCCCTGCCAGGCCGGGGAACCGCTGGCGGATATAATCAGCATTGCGCGCGCTCCAGGCCGACATCATCAGAATTTCTTCAAAATCATGAAACATGAACACCAGCGGCAGCAGCCACATGACCATTTCCTTACTCATGATCTTCCTCCTCGTTGATTTTGTCCATAAAGCTTTCCAGTTGATCCATCCATTGTTTCACCCGCGCGCGCTCGGGCGCGGTGAGGCCTTCCAGCGAGACGGAGATGGAGGCATCTTTGCGGGTGAGCACCTGTTGAAAGGCGTTAAACGCCTGCCAGCCCGTGTCCGTCAGGTTCAGGGTCACTTCCTTGGCGCTGCCGGGCTGGCAGGCGCGGGTGACCAGATGTTTGGCTTCCAGTTTTTTGACCGTTTGCCAGACGGCGCCGCGGGTGACGCCCAGACGGTCTGCAATTTCGCTCAGGCTGGCGCCGGGATAGCGGCCGGCCACATCCAGCACATGAATTTCGGAGAAATAGATCAGCACCGGGGTGCCGTAGCGGCGCGGGCGGGTTTCGATCTGGTGAAATTTGTTGAACAGGCGAACAAGCTGCTCAATCAGGGGCGTCAGTTCGTTTTGCATATCCTTATTGTATAGCTACTATACAATAATGTCAAGGGGGAATCAAAAAGCTGCCTGAGGCGAACCCGGGCAGCTTTGAAGTGTGAACGGTGAAGGATCAGATGCCGGCGGCGGCGCGCAGTTCAGCCACGCGGTTGGTGTGTTCCCAGGTCAGGTTCAGGTCGTCGCGGCCAAAATGACCATAGGCAGCGGTCTGGCGGTAGATGGGTTTGCGCAGGTCCAGGTCGCGGATGATGGCACCGGGGCGAAGATCGAAGACATCGTTGACAATGCGGGCGATGACTTCATCGGCCACCTTGCCGGTGCCAAAAGTTTCGACATTGATGCTCAGCGGGCGGGCCACGCCGATGGCATAGGCCACCTGAATTTCGCAGCGGTCAGCCAGGCCGGCCGCCACAATGTTCTTGGCCACCCAACGGGCTGCATAGGCGCCGGAGCGGTCCACTTTGGTCGGGTCTTTGCCGCTGAAGGCGCCGCCGCCGTGGCGGCCCATGCCGCCGTAGGTATCGACGATGATTTTGCGGCCGGTCACGCCGGCATCACCCATGGGGCCGCCGATGACAAAGCGGCCGGTGGGGTTGACATAGATTTTCATCTTGCTGTCGACCATTTCGGCGGGGATGATGGGTTTGATGACATGTTCGATCACGGCAGCGCGGATATCCGCCTGGCTGATGTCAGGGGCGTGCTGGGTGCTGATGAGGACGGTATCGACGCGCGCGGGCTTGCCCTGGTGGTATTCCACGGTCACCTGGCTCTTGCCATCGGGGCGCAGCCAGGGCAGGGTGCCGCTCTTGCGCACTTCGGCGAGGTGGCGGGTGAGCTTGTGGGCCAGGTAAATGGGCATGGGCATGAGGGTGGGGGTTTCGTTGCAGGCAAAGCCGAACATCATCCCCTGGTCGCCGGCGCCAACCGCTTCGATTTGCGCTTCTGACATTTCACCGGTTTTGGCTTCGAGGGCCTTGTTGACACCCATGGCAATATCGCCAGACTGCTGGCAGATGGCAGCCATCACGGCGCAGGTGTTGCCGTCAAAGCCTTTGGAGCTGTCGTCGTAACCGATATCCTTGACCACTTCGCGGACGAGCTCGTCAAAATTGACGAAGCCGCCGGTGGTGATTTCACCGAGAACCATCACAAAACCGGTTTTGGTGGCGGTTTCGCAGGCCACACGGGAGAACGGGTCCTGGGCCAGGCAGGCATCGAGCACGGCGTCGCTGACCTGGTCGCAGAGCTTGTCGGGGTGACCTTCGGTGACCGATTCGGAAGTGAACAGGTAACGGTCGGCATTCATAAACGTGATATTCATAAATCAAACTCCTTTTTTTAAAATGATTTGCCCCTGTGGGTATTTCGAGGGGCAATCATAGATACGACTGCCTCTCATCTTCCAGCTTGGTCCGTCTGACGGAATTGGCACCGTGATACAGCTTGCGCTGATCCGGTTGTCGAGGTTTCACAGGGCCGGTCCCTCCACCTCTCTGGATAAGAGTGCCGCTAGGGGTATTCAATTGTGACAGGCACATTATACCATAAATTACGGGCATAAGGTAAAATGAAAGGGGCGCCGTGAAGCGCCGAGTTTCAATCAAGGAGTTATTCGTGGAACAACCACACAAGAGTGGATATGTGGCCGTGGCCGGCCGCCCCAATGTGGGCAAATCATCGATCATGAATGCCTTTCTGGGGCAGAAGCTGGCGGCGGTTTCGCAGCGCCCGCAAATGACGCGCCGGCGGCAGCTGGGCATTTTGACCCTGCCTGGGGCCCAGGTGATTTTTGTGGATACCCCTGGCATTCACAAACCGGTCCATAAACTGGGTCAATTCCTGGTGGAGGAGGCCTTTGAAGCCCTGGACGACGCGGATGTGATTTTGATGGTGGTGGATGCCACCCAGGCTCCCAATGATGAAGACCGCCTGGTGGCCGCGCATCTGCTGGAAATGAAACGGCTCCCGCCAGTGATTCTGGCCCTGAACAAGGCGGACCGGATTTCACAACCGCAGCTGGTGGCCGCACTGGAGGCCTACCTGGCTCTCATCCCCCAGGCATTTCCGCTGGCGGTTTCGGCACTGACGGGTTTTCAGCGCGATGTGCTGCTGGATGAGATTCTCAAGCGCCTGCCGGAAGGACCGCAGTTTTATGATCCTGAGCAGATCACGGATTTGTATGAGCGTGAAATTGCTGCTGACCTGATCCGTGAGGCGGCCATGGCCAACCTGCGGGATGAAGTGCCGCACAGTGTGGCGGTGCGGATTGATGAGTTTAATGAAAGAAACCCTGAAACGGCGCATATTGTCGCTTCATTATACGTGGAGCGGGATTCGCAAAAAGGCATTCTGATTGGCAGCAAAGGCGAAATGCTCAAGAAGATCGGCACGATGGCGCGCAAGGAAATTGAAAGCATGAGCGGCCGGCATGTCTTTCTGGAGCTGTTTGTGAAGGTGCGCAAGAACTGGCGCGACGACCCTGATGCCCTGCAGTTCTGGGGATATGTGCACGAGAAAGAAGAATAGGCCATGCCGCTTTTTTTGCTGATTCTCAGCTTTCTGCTGGCGGCTCTCGACTGGCTGGCGGTGACGCGCAATATCCGCCGCCTGAAGCTCTGGACCAAGCCGGCAGTGATGGTGGCTTTGATTGCCTGGCTGTGGGCAGCCGGCGGCTGGGTTGAACCCCTGCCGCTGTTTGGCCTGGCGCTGGTGTTTTCTCTGGCGGGGGATGTGCTGCTGATGATGCCGCCGCGCTGGTTTATCTTGGGACTGTTTTCATTCCTGGCGGCGCATATTGTCTATCTTGCAGCCTTTAATCCCAGCCAGCCGCCGTTGATCCCCATGATCGTTCTGCTGGTCATTGCCGGCGCCCTGATGATCTCTATCCTGCCGCGCCTGCTGCGCAATATCCGCATCAAACCGGGAGCCAGGCGGCTGCGGGTGGCGGCGGCGTTTTACAGCGTTTTTCTGACTCTGATGGCCATTTCGGCAGTGCTGACGCTTTTCCGTCCGGAGTGGAAGCCTGCGGCGGCCGCGCTGGCGGCCTCGGGCGGGCTGCTGTTTTTCACGTCTGATAATCTGCTGGCCTACGACCGTTTTGTGAAGCCTGTGCGTTACGGCCGTTTGATGGTGCGGATTTCGTATCATCTGGGGCAGATTGCGCTCATCGCTGCCGCGGTGGTGCAGTATGTCCAGTGAGCTGGATGGTGCCAGCTGGCCGGGAAAGCCTGCGTTCAGGTTTTGGGCGCAGGCCGGCCGGCTGGCGCTGGCCGGCAGCCTGCTGCTGAGCCTGGCGGGCGGCGTGCGGGGGGCTCAGGCCCGACCTGAAAATTCCCCTTCACTTATCCTTTAATCCATTCAGCCTGATACAGCGGCTCCTGTTTATTGGGATGAAACTCCGCAGAGCGGACTGCTGGTGGCATCGCCCGCTGGCGCGGAGCTGGTGCCCGGCGGGGCGGACCAGGTGCGTCTGCTGGTGCAGCTTCAGGGCGCTCCGGCAGCTGATGAGCCGCAGCGCAGCCTGCTGGAAACCCGGCAGCAGGCCTTTTTGCGCACAGTGCAGGAAGCCGGTCTGCAGCTCGATGTGCAGCGTTCTTTTACCACCCTGTTTAACGGCCTGGCCGTGACGACACAGGCCAGCGCCTGGCCGCGGCTGGAAGCCCTGCCGGGGGTGCAGGCTGTGTATCCGGATGTGACCCTGCAGGCCGTCTTGAATGAAAGTGTACCCCTGGTGGGCGCGCCTACCCTGTGGGCGCTGAATGTGCGCGGCAGCGGTCAGCGCGTGGCGGTGCTCGATACGGGCATTGATTATACCCATCCTGACCTGGGCGGCTGCCTGGGGGCAGGCTGCAAGGTGATGGGAGGGTGGGATTACATCAATAATGACGCCGATCCGTTGGATGACAACGGCCACGGCACCCATGTGGCGGGCATTGCCGCCGCCAACGGCCTCTTGAAAGGGGTGGCGCCGGAGGCCAGGCTGCTGGCTTACAAGGTGCTGGATAAACGCGGCAGCGGTAAAGCCTCAGATATGATCGCCGCATTGGAACGCGCCCTGGCGGACGGGGCGACAGTGGTGAACATGAGCATTGGGGGGCCTGGTTCGCCTGATGATCCCCTGTGCCAGGCGGTCAATGCCCTGACGGAGATGGGGGTGGTGGTGGTGATCGCGGCGGGCAATGAGGGGTCGGCCTTTAAAAGCGTCTCTTCGCCTGGCCTGGCCAGCCAGGCCATCACCGTGGGAGCCAGTGATAAAAGCGACGTTCTGGCCATTTTCAGCTCGCGCGGGCCAGCGGTTTCGCAGGCAGATGTGTTGAAACCGGACCTGCTCGCTCCGGGGGTGGCCATTTATTCCACTGTTCCAAAGACTGGAAATTACAGCAGCCCGGATGGCTACCGCAGCCTGGACGGCACCAGCATGGCCGCGCCGCATGTAGCCGGAGCGGCCGCCCTGCTGCGCGAACTGCATCCGGCGTGGACGCCAGAGATGATCAAGGCCGCGCTGCAAAATTCGGCGCGGGACCTGGGCTGCAACCCGCTGGCGCAGGGCAGCGGACGGCTGGACCTGACTTCCGCCGCCAGCCTGACCACCCTGATCCAGCCGGGCAGTTTGAGTTTTGGCGCAGATGATTTGCTGGTCAGTACCTGGAAGAGTTCGCGTGTTTTCCAGGTGACCAATTTCAGCGGACAGACCGCGTCATACACCCTTTCCCTATCTGTTCCGCTGCCTGAAGGCGCAGTGCTGAACCTGTCGCCGGTTTCCTTTACCCTGAATCCCGGCCAGAGCCAATGGGTTACAGCTGAACTGAATGTAGATAACGCCCTTCTGGCGGATGCAAAAGAACCCCCGTATGCTTACACGGCGAAAATTCAGATGCAGGGCGGGGGGCGCACCGTGCAGGTGCCGCTGGCGTTTATCAAAATGCCCATGCTTTCCGTGCGGCTCGACCTGGGCGTGGATGATTATCCCTGGCTGGTGATGGTGCATAACCGGGTTGACCAGGTGTGGAGCTTTCCTTTCAATCCCAGCCTGGACCTGCTGCTGCCGGCCGGAACTTATGATGTCCTCGTGTATTTCCTGGATGGGTTCACCTATGTGGCCCGTGAGGGGGTGCCCTTGCAATCATACACCCGGCTGTCCATATCGCCGGATGAAGCCAGCCGCACCCTGACCCTTGATTTGCGAGACCAAAATGGTGAACCGGCGGATTTGACCGCGGCCCGGCTGGCTTTTTCGGGTTTCTGGCATAAAGCCACCGGCATTGGTTTGCTGGGCTTTGGGCAGTGGTGCCGCAGGGATGCGGCGGCATCGTGCAGTCAGGTGCACCTTTCGGATCTCAGCCCGGCCTATGCCTACGAGGTGCGGGTGCCTACCTGGCACAGCGGCCTTTACACGGATATCTATGCCCAGCTTGATGACGGCATGACGGGAGATGCCGTGCTGGCGAACAACCCGGCGGCATTCCGGGCGGTGACGCAGCGCAATCAGCCCAACGGCAGCGGGATCATGTTCATCTACCGCTGGTGGGGCAACGGTCTGTATTTTGCCACCATCACTGGCATTGGCGAGGATATTGCCTGGCCTTATACCGTCACTTCCTATTACCAGCCCATTCCAACCAGCGCACGCTGGGCTTACAGCATGCTGCGGCTGCACAATGCGCCCGCTGCTGATCCGGTGTACACGCCGGTGCGGGCGCAGAGCGCGGGCTTCAGGGTGGATGAAAACGGGGTTTCGCTGTACGGCTTGGGGAACCAGACTCATTTGCAGCGCACCGAACCGCTGCTGGAATTACCCACCGGCTTCAACCCGGTGCATTGGGCGGGGGTGGCCGTGGCAACGCAAACCCTGACTTTCAGGCCGGCCGCCAGCGGAACGGCGCTGCTGGCGGGGCCGATGAAAGATGAACCCTGGGGCATTTCCTTCAGCCACACCCTGACACTGGACGGCGAGATGGTTTCGCAGGGGGCGTGGACGGGCAAGGCAGACCTGGCCACCAGCGGGACGGTGGTGTTTGAAGGAACCTACAGCGGCTTTCCGGCTGGCTGCTATCCGGGGACGGCCACGGTGAAACTGGAAATGGATACCCGCCGGGCTGACGCCGCCCCGCCGGTGATCGCCTCGCTTTCAGCGCGGCTGGAATCGGGGGCCATTGTAGATGTGCTGCCAGCCATGCAGCCGGTCAGACTGGAGCTGGTGGTGACGGACGCGGTGGGGGTGGGAGAGGTGGAAGTGGCGGTGCGTTCCAACGCTCTGGGCGGCGGATGGCAGCCACTGGCGCTGACGGCCGTTGATGCCGGCTGGCAGGCGCTGCTGCCGGCCCTGCCGGCTTATGCCCGCCTGGATGTGCGCATCAGAGCTGCGGATGCCAGCGGAAACCGGATGGAAAACACTTTCCAGCCAGCTTTCATCAGCCAGGGCTGCCGCCGGTACTATTTCCCGGTTGTGTTTAAATAAATGGATTCACTGCTGCGGGCGCGTTTTTCAGAAACCAGCGCCCAGATGCTGAGGGAAAGGGCGATGGCGATGATCACTACCACCACACTGACGGTTTGCTGCTGGGCAACCATTCTGGCCGCCAGAGGGGCCGTGCTGCCTTCGCCAGTGTAAGCGGGACCGGCGTTGATCAGGGTCAGGCCGCTCCAGATGGCGCCCATGATGGCAATGCCGCTGGTCTGGCCGAGGGTGCGGGTGAGAGAAAGCAGCCCCGAAACCACCCCCAAACGCTGGCGCGGCGCAGAGCCCATAATGGCGCTGTTGTTGGGCGATTGGAAAAGGCCCATGCCCACGCCAACCGGCAGGAAACTGAGCATGTAAACGGCCGGGGTGGTATTCAAATCCAGCCGGCTCACCGCCAGGTAGCCAATCAGCAGCATGGCCAGTCCGGCCACTGCCAGTGGGCGCGTGCCCCAGCGGTCAGAGAGCGAGCCTGAAAGCGGGGCAGTAATGCCCATTGAAAGGGGCACAACGGCCATCACCATGCCGCTGACCTGGGGGGAATAGCCAAGCATATCCTGGAGAAAGAAAGGCATCAGCAGCACCAGCCCGGCGCTGCATACGAATGTCAAGAAGCCGGTGATCAGGTTGACGGAGAAGAGGCTGTTTTTGAACAGGCTCAGGTCAATGATGGGGTCTGCGGTGCGCTGTTCAAGCCAGATGAAGAAGGCCAGACTGGAAAGAAAGAGGGCAAAAAGGCCCCATACCAACAGGCTGGTAAAGCCGTCTGTTTCGCCCAGGGTGAGCGCCATGAGGAGCGCCAGAAGCGAAACAAAGAGGGCTGCTGCGCCGGCAAAATCAAAACGCTGACGGCCGGCGGTTTGCGAAGCCGGCACGAAGCGGATGACCATAAAAATGCCGATAATGCCGAGGGGCAGGTTGACGAAGAAGATCCAGTGCCACGAAAGTGCGCCGAGGATGAGCCCGCCAATGGTAGGGCCGGTGATGGAGCCGAGCGAGACCATCAGGCCGGTGATGCCAAGGGCTTTTCCGCGTTCCTGTGGGGGAAAAGCCTCGGTGACGATGGCAGTGCCCAGGGCCATGATCATGGCGGCGCCGCAGGCCTGCACCACCCGGAAGAAGATGAGCATGGCGGCGTTTTGCGCCAGGCCGCACAGGCCTGATCCGATGGTGAAAATGATAAAACCGATGGTGTAGAGCGGTTTTTTGCCGATCATATCTCCCAGACGGCCGATGCCAAGCATCAGGGTGACCACGGTGAGCAAATAGGCCAGTACCACCCACTGGATGACGGCGAAATCGGCGCTCAAATCAGCTTTAAGGGTGGGCAAGGCAATATTAACAATGCTGCCGTCAATGGTTGCCAGGAAGATTCCGGTGGACACAGCAGCCATCACCAGCCATTTATTGGGGGAGGATTCGTTTTTTTGCATGGGGCAATTATACCAGCCTGGAACGGATTCGGCTTCTCAAAAGGCTTACAAAGGATGCTGTTTGTGTATAATTAAAACCAGAGGCGCGAGCATGTTTCGCTTTGAGAAGTTTTTCACCATGTCTTCAACATTGATGCTGGCAGGCTGGCTTTTTGCGGACCTGCTTTTGGGGCTTTCCATGCTCTTTCTGGTTTCTGGTTCGCGCGGATATTTGCCCACAGTCACGCCCACCCTGTCGGCTGTTCCAAGCCGCAGCCCCACCCTGACTTTTCTGCCGGAGGCCACACCCACCCTGACACCGACCCTTTCCCCATCGCCCACCCCAACAGTCGTACCCCGCCCCTCGGCCACGCCAACGCCGCTTGCCGTGCAACCCGGATTGGACGAACCCCAATGTTATAATTTTGAATTAACCTCCGCAGACACGGCTTCGCAGACGGCTTATCTGACCCGCTTTTTTCAGGAACAGCTGCCAGATGATAACCATCACCGCGCCGGACTGGTGATGATCTGGGTGCATGGGCAGGATATGCGCGAAGGGGTGCTGGTGGCGCGAGAGGTGGGGCGTTTGCTTCAACATGTGCTGCCGGACAGTTTTGGCGACGCCCAGGTTAAAAGTCTCTATTTTGACACGGGCGAGCTGTATCACGTCCAGCTTGAAATTTATTTTTATGCACCCGCGCAGTGGCGCAGCGGCGGCGAGATGATGTGCGAATATCTGCAGTGAAAGGCTAACTTGATGAAGCAGAAACCCTGTTCCACCTTGCGCAACAAAAGTATGCTGAATCGCCGGCGAACCCACCGCCTGGAAAAGGCAGTTTTTGCCATTTCAAAATCAGCCAACCAGGCAGGGGATTTAAACCAGCTTTACCGGGAAATTCATGCCGTTTTGGGAACCCTGATGCCGGCGCAAAATTTTTTCATTTGCCTTTACCACCCTGAGACCGATGAAATTTCCTTTCCATATTTTGTGGATCAATTTGATGAGACGCCGCCGCGCATGCGCCTGGGTAACACACTGACCGGTTATGTTATTCGCACCGGCAGGCCTCTGCTGGTGGATGAAGAGGGATTCCGGAGATTGGTTGAAAAAGGGGAGGTTGATTCCCGCGGCGCAGACAGCATTGACTGGCTGGGAACGCCTCTGATTGTTGAGGGAAGGCCCATTGGGGCGTTGGTGGTGCAGAGCTATACGGCCGGGCTGCGCTATACCCGGCGGGAAGAAGAAATTCTCACTTTCATGTCTTCGCAGGTGGCAATGGCCATTCAAACCCGGCAGGGTGAGGCCCGTTACCGGGCGATTGTTGAGGATGATACTGATATCATTGTGCGATACCTTCCGGACGGCAGGTTGAGCTTTGCCAATCGTGCATTGTGCGCGTTCTTAAACCTTCCGCGTGAGGAATTATTGGGCCTTTCCCTGACCGACCTGTTCCCGGCGGGTTCGGGTTTCAGCCTGGGGGAAAAAACGGATGGATTGACACCCGAAAACCCCACCCGCAGCCTTGAGGTGCAGTGGGAAATGGAGGGTCAAACGAGGTGGCTGGCATGGATTGAGCGCGCTCTGTTTGATGATAACGGCTTGCTGGTTGAATTTCAGGGCGTGGGACGGGATATTACTGAGCAAAAACTGCGCCAGTATGAGACTGAATCCATCCTTGAATTAAACACAGCCCTGCGCCGTACCCACAACTACAGCCAAATGACCGGCGTGGTGGTCAGCCACCTGGCAAAACTGCTGAACGCCGACCAGGTGGCGCTGGTCCGGTTTCAGCCGGCGGTAGGCAAACTGGTGGTTGAAGCAGCCTTGCCCCAATGCCGCGCATCCATGGAAAATTTCATCCTGGAAGCGCCTGCGCTGACGCATGAAATAATATTAAAAAGCCGCCCTGTGATGATCTGCCAGAATGACCTACACCCGGCGATAAAAGGTTTGCTGGAAGACCGCCAGGCGCTGTATGGTTTGGCCCTGGTTGCCCAGGGATTTCCGGTCGGGGCCATCTGGATTGGCCGTGCTGAAGCCTTCAGCGAAACAGAAATCCAGCTGCTGGATGCACAAGTGGAAATTATTGCCAATGCACTGCATCGGGTGACTCTTTCAGAGCAGACTCAGGCGCGCCTGCGCCGGCTGGCTGCACTGAGGAATATTGATATGGCCATCTCTGAAAGCATGGATCTCAGCGTCACCCTGGATATTCTCACCGATCAGATTATCAGCCAGCTGAAGTTTGACGCAGTCAGCCTGATGGTTTACAATCCACACACCCAGTTGCTGGAAGCCAGCTCAGAAAGCGGGTTTTCCATGGCGCGCCGCCGCAGCAAGGCGCGCCTGCGCATGGGAGAAAGCCATGCCGGCAAAGTGGCGCTGGAACGCAAAGTTGAGATCATTACCAACCTGGATGAACTGGATGACGCTCTGACGCGGGGACTGCGTGAGATTGGGCAAACCTTTAAGACCTTTATTGGTTTGCCGCTGGTGGCCAAAGGGCAGGTCAAAGGGGTGTTGGAATTATTTCAGCGGGAAAAATTGAGCGTGGATGCAGAATGGCTCGATTTTTTGCAGTCATTGGCCAGTAAAATTGCCATTGTCATGGACACGGCTGAGACCTTTGAAAGTCTGCAAAAAAACAGCACGGATATGCACATTGCCACCAACGGCATTATCGAAAGCTGGTCTCAAATGGTGGAAACCCGCGACGGCCACCCCAGGGAGCAGATGGATAAAATGCTGGATGCCACCCTGGGTCTGGCGCAGATCATTGGCATGGCCAGCAGTGAAATGGAACACCTGCGCCAGGGTGTTCTGCTGCATGATATTGGGTTGATGAGCGTTCCTGATTCCATACTTCTCAAGCCAGGTCCGCTGATCGAGGAGGAATGGGATGTGATACGGCAGCACCCGGTCCATGCTTATCAGCTTCTTTCGCCGATTCTAAGGCTGCGCCGGGCATTGGATATTCCTTACTGCCATCACGAACATTGGGATGGGCTGGGCTACCCGCGCGGACTAAAAGGAATGCATATTCCCCTGGCCGCGCGCCTTTTTGCGGTGGTGGATACCTGGTTTGCCCTGACCAGCCCGCGTCCCTTTCGCTCAGCCTGGCCGGTTTCGGCGGTGCGGCAATATATTGCCGAGCAGGCTGGCCAGCAATTTGATCCGGTATTGGCGCGCAATTTTCTAGATTATGAACAAAACGGTTTTAAAGCCGGCGGGCTGATGCTTTCGCGGGCGCCTGAAGTGGGCGATTGACCCGGCTGGTCAGTTTATTGGACCCAAATGAGGGCTGGATAATCGCCGGTTTGCAGTTCAGTGGATAGGACCTGGGAATTCAGAGCAGGGAAGCGGGTGATATTCAGGGTGCCTTCACTGAGGAAAAACCAGCTTAATCCGTCCTTGTTCCACAGCACGGCGTCAATGGGCTGTTTAGTGATGTGCTGGATAAAGGTGCCTGAAACCTGATACAGGCGAAGCCCAGGCTGGAGGTCTTTCTTGCCGCCCCAGCAAATCAACCAGTTGTGGGGGGGTGAAAATTCGCAGTGATCTTCCATTTCCATCATAAATATATCCCCATCCAATTCAACCCAGATGGTGCCGGTGCTGTTGCGAGCTCTGAATACCTGGCCTTCCGCGTCCCAGCGCAAGCTGCGCCACCAGCCGCCTGCCAGCAGGCGCGGCTCGCCGCCGCCGGGCGGCATCAGGTAAAGGCCGCTGAGGGAGCCTGAAAGCTGCACATAGAGGAGGGTCTGACTTTGCGGGTCAATCACCACCTCCTCAAAGGGTCCTGCCAGGCGTTCACGGGCATCCGGGCGGTCAAGGCGAACCTCGCGCAGGCTGAATAAGTTTTCCGCGCCTTCTGAGCAGGTGAGCAGGGTATTATTGTT
Organism: Chloroflexota bacterium; assembly: GCA_029561345.1. Classification (GTDB taxonomy): domain Bacteria; phylum Chloroflexota; class Anaerolineae; order Anaerolineales; family Anaerolineaceae; genus JAKQJC01. The sequence continues at coordinate 30,634 of JAKQJC010000028.1, forward strand.
CAACCAGGCCAGGAAATGTTCCGCCTGGCTGTTTTCTGGCGGGGTATACAGTCGGCGAGCCTCTTTGGAGTAAATGCTGAAAGCCCACACTTCACGAATTTGCCAGCGGCCATTCGTTTGTTCCATTTCGCTGGTCACCACCCACTGCCCATCCGGCGACCAGATGGGCGCTGAAACTTCGTAAGGTCCGGTGGTAAGGCGAAGGATTTCCTTTGTGCGCCGGTCATAAATATAGAGATCCGTGGAAAGGCCGTCCTGTGCGCCGATGAAAGCCAGTTTTTGCCCGTTGGGCGACCAGCTGACGGCGCCGGGTTGTTCCAGGGCGGCCAGGGTATCGCTGATGGTTTCAGGCTGGGTGGCCAGCTTCTGCAAGCGCGGGCCCAACAAATCAGCCACGGGTGAAAGGGTCAGGCCGGGCAATGACAGCAGCGACAGGGTGTAGGTCAGGGGCGCATCCGATTTTGTTCGCAGCGCCATGATGGACCCAACGGCAGGCTGGCTGCCCGGCAGGCTTCCAGGCAGCAGGCGCCCTGGAAGGGCAGCGGTGTTGAAGGCATCGGCCTGGGGATTAAACAGCCAGAGGGCTGACCCGAATCCGGCAGAAACCAGCGCCCATGGGCCGCTGTCGAGCCGCGACGGGGTGGGGGTGAGGGTTGGCGGCACTGGGGTGGGGGTGGATGTGGGCGGCAGGGTGGGCGCAGCGGCGGCGGTTTGTTGAATGGACAGATTAATGGCTTCGGCCGTCTGGCTTTGTGCCACCACGGTGGAGGTCAGCGACCATGAGGCCGGGGTTGGGGCGCCGGAAAGGGTGCAGGACAGTGCGGTCAACCCCAGCAGGCAGAACCAGAAGGCTGCCGGGCGTAAAAGAAGATGTTTTTTTGTCATGAAGCATTATCAATTATCAAAACGGACCTCAGCCAGGTAGCCTGATTCAAGCAGGGCAGCCGTGAGTTTTTCAATTGATTGTGGCTTGACCATCACGCAGGTCTGGTTGAGGGGATCTCCCAGAAAGCGCCCGGCGGGTCCTTCGCGCAGGGCATTGAGAATTTCCGGGGAGGTGGTGCGTAAAATATACACTCGATCAAAGACGGCCTGGGTGCCTTTTTGTTCCCATTGTTTGATGCCTTTCAGCAATTTGACGGGCAGGCCGCCTTCGGCATGTTTGCGCAGCAGGGTAATGAAATGATCCACGCGCAGGCTTTGCTGGTCGCGGGCGCGTTCCAGAGATTGGGTGGTGAGGCGGAAGCGGATTTCACCGTCCTTTTCACCTTCCCACTGGCAAAAGCGGGCCACCTGGTAACGCACAGCGCGCGGGGTGAGGGCCGTCAGGCGGATGCGGCCGTCGGAATGGATATGGACGGAGGCAGTTTCAACGGCCAGACCTTCGGGCGGCCGCCCGGCCAGCATGTCGGCGGCCCAGGCAGAAAGACGGAAGGCGCTGGGGGGCTGATCGGGGCCAGGGCGGCAAAGATCCACCAATCCCAGAGCAGGCATAAGCGTGGTAATGATGAAACGCATCAAAGCACCATCCACCTCATCCCAATGCGCCAGGCCATTGAGCGGGGCATCGTCGCTGGCGCGGCGAATGAGCCATGAATCATAATCGCCGGCAGGGCGTTGAAAGTCGGGGGCATGCTGCCGGATGCTGGAAATGAAAGCCTCCAGGCTCCACCAGACCCCGCCGGGCAGGGCTGCCAGCCAATCGAGCAAAATTTGGCGGGTTTGCAGCGGGTTGTTTTGCCAGGCGCCCTGGCAGATGAGGCCGGGCATGAGGCGCAGTTCATTGAAGATTTCAGAGCGCACCCAGGCCTGCACCAGGCTGAGGAGAGCCTGGCTGCGTGGGGCCTCAAGATGCTTTCCGGCTGGCTCAGGAATCACCACGCCCGCGCCTGCGGTGAGGCCGGCGGCCGAGAGCAGTTCGAGGAGCAGGGGCGGGGGCAAACGCCAGTTGAGTGTGGAATCCCAGTTGGGGAGGTTCAGACGCAGGGCGGCCAGCAGGGTGCAGATTTCGTCCAGAAGCCAATCGCGGGCGGGCTGGGGCAGCGAGGTTTCGAGGGGCGAAGCCGGCCGGCCGGGAAGCTGGCTGTAAGGTGCTGCCGGCAGCAGGCTGAGAAATTCATCCGGAATGTAGGCAAATTCAACGGGTTCTTCCTCCGTTTTGAGGAAAGCCCGGCCAATCCAGCCGCGGTACCAGAGGACTTCCACCGGTGAGAGAGGGTTCAGATCAGGGCGCTCACGATCGCGGCGGGCAGGACCCATTTCGCGCAGGGCGCCGTAGCGGCGGGTGAAAATGGACCAGGGCAGACGCCCTTCACCCGCAGCCAGGTCAAGCAGGGCTCTGTGGGCCTCACCAGGCAGGCTTTCAAGCATTTCGTTTGCCAGGCCTGGTTCCAGCATGGCCTGAACCAAGGCGCCCAGTGCCGTATAGGCATCAGGGGCATTCAATTCAATGCCCCAGAGATGGGCGGCCATGCGCAAAAAACCATAGTCGCGCCCCTGAAGGGAGTGCAATAAATCGGGCATGTGTTATTGAAGACGGGCTATCACCACGCAATTGCGCCCCTGATCCTTGGCGGCGTAAAGAGCCATATCGGCGGCTTTGCGCAGGACAGCGGTGTTGACGCCGTGCTCAGGGAAGGCAGCCACGCCAAAGGAGGCGGTGACGGACGGAATGGGCTGGCCAAGGTGGCTGAGGGCAATGGAACTGATCCCCTGGCGAAGCTGTTCGGCGCGCCGCAGGGTATCGGCCAGGGGTGACTCGGGCAGGATGAGGAGAAATTCCTCACCACCGTACCGGCAGGCGATATCTTCGCTGCGCATGTTGTGCAGCAGGTATTCACCCAGCTTTGAAAGCACCACGTCACCCACTTCATGCCCATAGGTGTCATTGAAGGTTTTAAAGCGGTCAATATCCACCATGATGAGACTGAGCGGGCGTTGATAGCGCAGCGCGCGGGCCAGTTCCCGGTCGAGGGTTTCTTCCATGTAACGCCGGTTGAATAGATTGGTGAGGGGGTCGCGAATGGATTGCTGGCGCAGGTTCTCACGCAGCTGGGTGTTGGTGACGGCCAGGGCCAGGCGTTCAGACACGGTCTGGGCAAGCTGAATCCAGCGCGATTTCAGACTTAAATCTCCGGTCTGGCGGAAGGCAAAGGGATCGTTGATTTCGCCTGAAATGTGAAACAGGCCGATGTTTTCGCTTTGCACCTTCATGGGCAGGCACAGGGATGGATGGGCATGCGCGTGGGGGCAGGAAACCGCGCCATCTTTGGCCACCAGATGGAGGTGCCCGCGGCGCAGTCCCCAGCAATCATTCATCGTAAAGGTTCTTTCGCTGGAGCGCTTGCCGTCGCCCCAGGCGACCACGCTTTCATAGAGCCGGCTGAGAGGGTTGTAGATGTAAAGATTGCCATCCTGGTTGGGAAAGAGGCTGGGGCCGTATTTGGCAACCAGGTCATAGATATCCTGGATGGAGCGGCAGCTTTGGAGCATATCGCCCATTTCATTTAGCATGCGGCTTTCACGGTTGCGAATTTCCAGCTCTTCAATGCGCAGGGTGAGCTGCTGCATGGCATCCTGGAGGGCCAGATCCGCTTTTTTGCGGTCAGATATATCCAGACACTGGGTCACCGTCCAGCTTTGACCGGTTACATCAACGATGACAGCCGAGCTGACCTCGACCGGTCGCAGGAGGCCGGAGTGGGTGACAATGTTGAGTTCATAGCGCGGCGTGACCGGCTCATGTTTTTGGCGGCGAAGATAGTGATCAACAGCGATTTTTTTTGAGGGCTCATCCAGGTAATCGCGAAAATCCTGGTTGAGCAGGCTTTCCGCGGTCTGGTCCATGATGCGCGCCATTTCCGGGTTGACATAGGTGACGATAAATTGATCATTGATGATGATGATGCCGTCATGCGAATTCTGCACCACCAGGCGAAAGCGTTCTTCGCTTTCGCGCAAAGCCACCTCGGCTTCTTTGCGGGCAATCGCCATGCCCACCTGCACAGACACAAAGGTGAGCAGTTCCATGTCGTGCGGGGTGTAATGGCCGGAGTCATCATAAATTTGCACGGCCAGAACCCCAATGATTTTCCCTTTTTCATCGCGCAGGGGGGCGCCCAGCCACTCCTCGGGCAGGGTGCCGACCAGTTCAATTTCTCCAGAAGCAATGAGATCAAGGTAATGCTGGCGGGTCAGGAGGATGGTTTGCCCTTTGCGGATGACATAAGGCGTGGCACCGTTTTCCAGGGGCTCAGGCGTGTCATAAGTGGAAGGTGGAGCCGGGTCGAATTCATCCACATAATATGGGAAACGCACGGTTTGATTTTCCATATTGTAGAGGCCAATAAAAAAATTTCTGGCAGGCAGCAGTTCACCGACGATCTGGTGGATTTTAGCGTACAGGTCATAGAGATTATGTGTTGAGAAAACCGCCTCGGAAATCTGATAAATGGCGGTTTGGGTGCGGGCCATTTCGTTGGACGACCGGCGGTAGGTCATATCGCGCAGTTGAACCACCGTGATGCGGTTGGGGGGCAGGGGGAAGAAAGCCAGGTTGGCCTCGACGGGAAGGCGGGTGCCGTCGTGAGTGATCATGCCAGTTTCGAAGAAATCGGGTGAATAGCCGTTTTTCTCGTATTCAAAGATTTTACGAGCCACTGTTTTCTGGCCGTCTTCATCCAGAAAATGAGTAAAAGGCTGGCCAATGACTTCTTCAGAATGATATCCCCATGATCTGATAATTGAGCCCGATACATAGAGGATTTTATTCTGATGGTCAATGACAGCTACACCGTCAATATAATCTTCACCGGGCAGAGAAGCACTCATGCCCTAATTATGACGCAATTATGCACCCAGTGCAAGGGAATCATGCTTTTTCACCAGGGGGGATGAAATAACAGCCTGCCCGGAGCAGCGACGCTGCGGGCAGGCTGGAATCGGATGATGAAATGGGGGGTTATTTTTCCACGCTCAGTCCGTAGCCATAGGGGAAGAGCACGCCATCCGCGCCAGTGGGCAGGTTGTTGAAATCAAAGGGAATCTGATCCATGCTGCGCGGCCAGGTGAAAGGAAGTTTGCCGGTGAAGGGTTGATCACCAAAGAGCACATCGGTGATGCCGGCGGCTTCGGTGCCGGGCAGCCAGGCAGCCACAAAGGCGTCGGCGCTTTCGAGGGCATCGTTGATGATCATGGGGCGGCCGGAAACCAGAATGATGATCAGCTTCTGGCTGCTGGCGCGCATGCGTTCAATGTTGGCCATATCCAGATCGGAGAGCGCCAGGTTGTTACTGTCGCCCTGAAATTCCGCGTAGGGCTTTTCGCCAACGACGACAATGCCAATATCTGCCTTGAGCGAGTTGCCGTTGGCGTCTTTTTGGTTTTCGAATTTTCCAAAGCGGTTGTAGAAAACCTGGCTTTCGGGGGTCACACTGCTCTTGATGGCGTCCAGGAGGGTGGTGCCGGGGGTGATATCGCCGGCCTTGCCCTGCCATTCAATGGTCCATCCGCCGCAAAGGGTGCCGATATCATTGGCAGCCTCGCCAGCAACGAAAATGACGGGGGTGTTCTTGGCCAGAGGCAGCGCCTGGTTGTCGTTTTTCAAGAGAACCAGCGATTTTGCCACGGCTTCACGGGCCAGGGCGCGGTGAGCCTCGGAGCCCACCAGGGAAAGGTTGGCCGGATCAGAGTAGGGGTGTTCAAACAGGCCCATCTCAAATTTGACCGTCAGGATGCGCAGCACGGCGTCATCGATGCGCGCCTGGGGAATCTGGCCGCTTTCAACAGCTTTTTTAAGGGTGGTGAGGAAGGTTTTATAATCATAGGGTACCATGATCATATCCAGGCCGGCATTGATGGAGGTGACCACATCGCTGTCGAAATTGCCAGGAATTTCATCAATGGCCTGCCAGTCAGAGACAACAAAACCGGTGAAGCCAAGCTCGCCCTTCACCAGGTCGGTGATGAGGGCTTTCTGGGCGTGCATTTTGGTGCCGTTCCATGAACTGAACGAGACCATCAGAGTGCGCGCGCCAGCCTTAATGGCGGAGGCGTAAGGTGGCAGGAAGCGCGCGCGCAGGGTGGCTTCATCCACCTGCATGTCGCCGCGGTCAATTAAATTGGCGCCAGAGGTGGCAGTGCCCCATTTTGTTGCGCCGTCGCCAATGAAGTGCTTGATGGACGCGATGACGGCCAGGGGGTTGGCAAGGCTGCCCTGAGCATCCACCTGCTGCAAGCCTTTGACATAGGCGGTGCCCAGGCTGGTGACCAGGTCGGTGTTTTCGCCGTAGCTTTCATAGGTGCGGCCCCAGCGGATATCCTGCACCACGGCCAGAACCGGGGCAAAATTCCAGCGGATGCCCGTAGCGGCCATTTCTTCCGCGGTGGCGCGTCCGATGCGCTGCATCAGGTCGGGATCATTGGCAGCACCCAGGCCGATATTGTGGGGGAAGATGGTGGCGCCTTTGAGGTTGTTATGACCGTGCACGGCGTCCACGCCGTAGATCATGGGAATGGCCAGGCGGGTTTCAAGGGCGGCGGCCTGGAAGCCATCCACCATTTTAGCCCAGGCTTCGGCGGAGTTGGTTTGGGGATAGCCGCCGCCGCCGCTGAGAATGGAGCCGATGCCGTATTTTGTCACATCAGCGGGAGCGATGCTGCCCTTCTCAACCTGCGCCATCTGGCCAAGTTTTTCATCAAGGGTCATGCGGCTCAGCAGGTCGGCAGCGCGGGCTGCAGGGGGCTGTGCGGGGTCGAGGTAGAGCGCGGGGGATTCGGCGGTGGGCTCAACGGGAGCCGCGGTAGGGGCTTCGACCGGCGCCTGGGTAGGCGCAGCGGTGGGTGCGGGAGTGGGGACGGCTGTGGGCTGCTGGCAGGCTGAAAGCGCCAGGCAGATCACAAGCACGAGAGAAAAGATGCGGTATTTGAGATTCATGTTATTCCACCTTTTGGCATGCGAGTTTGATTGATGGGTATGATATCGCATAACTGCGTTTCTTTCCATCCCTAACAAAGGTATAATTATTCCCGGGAATCAGATTTGCGCCCCCAGTTATCCCCAAGGAGCCTGTATGCTGAGAAAATTTTTGTTCAATATATGTTTAATCGGAATGATCCTGGCTGCTTCTTTCCCTGCTGCCGCCTCAACTGGAAAAATGGACGGAATGGTTTTGGCGCGGGTGCAGTATCGCACCCAGGAGGAGTTGAACTGGCTGGGCGCGCGCCTGGATATCTGGGAAGTGCAGGCGGGGGCTGGCTATGCATTGGCCTATGTCAGCGCCGCCGAGATTGAAACCCTGCAGGCGGCTGGTTTCACCCTGATCGTGGACTGGCCCAGGACGGCCAACGCCGCCCGGCGGGCAGAATCTAACCTGGCGGCAGCAGGCGCCCTGGCGGGCATTCCAGGCTATTCCTGTTACCGCACCGTGGCTGAAACAGAAGCCACTCTGGCGCAGCTTGCCACCCAATATCCCACTCTGACGAACCTGGTGGATACAGGTGACAGCTGGGAAAAGGTAAATTCTGGCGGCAGCGGCGGGCATCACCTGTGGGCTCTGGAAATCACCAACCACCAGACGGATGGCGAGAAGCCGGTGCTGTTTGTGATGGCCGCCATCCATGCCCGCGAATATGCCACAGCTGAAACGGCCCTGCGCTTTGCGGAATATTTGCTGCAGCAATACGGCAATGACGCCGATATCACCTGGCTGCTGGACCATAACCGGGTGAGCATCCTGCCACAGGCCAACCCGGATGGGCGGGTAATCGCTGAGGATGGTTATTACCAGCGCAAAAACACCAATCTCACCAGCACCAAGTGCAGCTTTCCGCCGACAGAAGCCAGTCAGAAGGGTGTGGACCTGAATCGCAACAGCAGCTTTGAATGGGGCGGCGACAGCGATCTGCCCTGTAATATCACCTACCAGGGCCCTTCAGCGGCCTCAGAGCCGGAAACCCAGGCCGTTCAGACATATGTGGCCGCCCTGTTTGCCGACCGGCGCGGAACGGGCATAAACGATCCTGCTCCGAATGACACCACCGGGGTGTTCATCACCCTGCATTCTTACGGCGGCGATGTGCTGTGGCCCTGGGGGCATACTACCAGCGCTGCGCCCAACGGCCCTGCCTTGCAGGTGCTGGGACGCAAAATGGCTTACCTCTCCTCCTATAACGCCAATCAGTCCTCAGTGGGCATGTATTTTACCACCGGCGCCACTGACGATTGGGCGTACGGCGAGCTGGGTATGCCAGCCTATACCATCGAAATGGGAACAGATTTCTTTGAACCGTGTGAAACATTTGAAGACACGGTTTACGGCGCCAACCGCGGCATGTTGAAATATGCCCTGAAATCGGCTGCCCGACCCTACCTTTCCCCGTTCGCGCCAGAGGTGATTGAGCTGAGCCTGGGCGCGCCAGACGCCAGCGGAAATGTGACCCTGCAGGCCGCCGCCAGCGCGGCGCGCACCCGGCCGATTCAGACCCTGCCGCCCATCCAATCCATGGTTTTTTGGGTGGACGGCCAGACAGCCAGCCAGACCCTGACCCCGCAGGACGGCGCCTTTGGCGGGCAGACGGAAATCGCCACCGCCACACTCTCGCCACAGGCGCTGCCGCCGGGCCGGCTGATTTTGCTGGTGGCAGCCATCAGCACCGCAGGGGTGCAGGGCGCGCCGGCTGCCATTTTCTTCGACAATACCAATTACATGATGAGCGCTGGCGCTGGCGCCGCGCAAACGACCTTGCGCGAGCTGGCGGTCACGCACAGTGTGACGGTGACGAACCAGGGCAATATGTCTGACACCTATGATGTGACGGTTGATTTGCCTGCTGGTTGGACGGCTGATCCGGTTTCGCAGAGCCTGACCCTGGCGGCTGGAACAACTGGAACGGCGAGCGTAGCGCTGACGCCGCCGGGCGATGCGCCTTTGACCGCCGTCACTGTGACGGCGCGGGTGCAATCAGAGACACGCCCGCTGGTGTTTGCCAGCCTGACCCTGACCACCACAGTGATGGCGCCTTATGCGGTGCAGCCGCTTACCATCGAAAGCCGCCGGGTGGCGCGGCCGGGTGAATGGGTGACCCACAGCCTGACCTTCAAAAACACGGGCTTTTATGCGGATGATTTCAGCCTGACCCTGGCCGGCCCTGAAGGCTGGGAAACGGCCCTTTCCACCAGCAGCCTGCACCTGCTGCCGGGTGAGCTGGGCGCGGTCAGCGCCAGCCTGCGCCTGCCTGAGAATGTGTCAGCCGGCGGAGAGGCGGCCACCCTGACCGTGCAGAGCCAGGCAGATCCGCAGGTGAAGGCGGAAATAGGACTGCTGAGCCTGCCGGGCTGGGACCTGCTGCTGCCCATTATAATCCAGGGTTTCCACCCTTAAAGAAAGACACCCCCGCTTCGTGGTAAAAGCGGGGGTGCTGTCTCATTGGGATGACTTTATCCGTAGGCGGGTAGTTCAATGAAATCGGAGCCAATCTGAATGACGTAGAAAGGCAGCCAGATAACGCCGAAAGCCTCGGCGAAGATGTCTTTCTTCTGGGCGGTCAGCGGCACTTCGGTGATGTTATCCACCACGTCGGCCCAACGGTCGCTGGCGCGTTTGATTTCCGCAGCGCGTTCTTTTTCAATTTCATCGATCTGCTTTTTGAAAGCGGCGATGGCCTGTTCCGATTCAACCACTTCCTGCTTGCTTTCTTCGGTCAGGCGGCGTTTGGTGAGGGAGCTGGTGACGCGGCGTTTGGAGCCGGTGAGGAAGCCAAAGATGTTCTCTGCATGGGTGCCCATTTCTTCCATTTTACGCTGGTCATATTCCCGCTGGTCGGACTGCAGTTCGCGGGTTTCGCGATCCAGTTTGTCTTGAATGGCGGCCACTTTGCGGTCAAAAGTCTGGTTGATGGTGACCAGTTCGGCATCGCGACTGGCGCGGGCAGCTTTTGAGCACATTTCGCGGAATTCACCGGTGGTCACTTCTGGGCCGGCATACACTTTGAGGGTTTCATTGGCTTTGATGCGGAGCTGGCAGGTGCGGTAAGCCCAGTCAATATAATCTTTTTGCAGGGCAGCCAGGGCCTTGGCGTCATCCAGGGGAGCTTCAAGGCTGGAGAAGCGTGCCTGGGTCAGGCCGTTCAGGCTGATCTGGCGCGGATCGAGGGGTTTGATTTGCAGTTCTTCCCAGCGCACCAGGCCGCGTTTCTCCAGGGTTTGCGCCAGGGCAGCGTGGGTTTCTTCAATATCGAGGTTGTATTTGCGGGCTGTGAAGCGGATGCACACCTGGGCCAGCAGAGCAGGGCGGTAAAGGAAGGTGGCTGGGGCCGCATTGGCGGGCAGGGAGCGGCTTTCAGCCTGCAGTGATTGAGCCAGAGTGCGGTTGTTGGGCATATAATATTCGGCCACTGCGGCGGGCACAGCTGGTTTGGTGAGCATTCCAGGAATCTTGGGGGCGGCGGCAGCGGACGCGGTGACGGCTGGCTGGACGGCAGCCTGAGCTGCCTGCGTCTGAACAGGCTGGTTGGCGGCTGGCGCTGCAGCTGGAACGGCGGGTGAGACGGGCTGGGTGGAGGCAGCCGGGGCTGGCCAGAGGGCATTGAGGGCGGGAATTTGCGCGCGGGTGAGGGGACCGGCCAGGTAGTTCAGTGCCCAGCGGGTGGTGAAGGTTTGCGGACCAGAGGTGTTGACATTGTGCATCAGGAACACGCGCTTGCCCAGGCCTGAAATGAGGTTGTCATAATGGCTGCGGTCGAAGCCGCCGCCTGCCGAGCTGAGGCCGTCGAGCAGGCGCTGTTTATCCTGGTCGGTTTGCAGTTTGCCGATAATCCAGGTGCCGGCATTGGAAAGCGCCTTATAGTCGATATCCACCGGATTCTGGGTGGCCAACAGCAGCCCAACCCCAAAGGCGCGCGCCTGCTTGAGCATGCGCAGCAGAATGGTTTTTGAGGGCGGGTTGGCGGTGGGGGGCAGGTAACCAAACACTTCGTCAAAATAGAGCAGGGCGCGCAGGCTGGTGGAGCCGCTTTGCGTGCGCATCCAGGTTTCGATGGCGGAGAAGAGCAGGGTGACGAAGAACATACGCTCTTCTTCTCCCAGGTGGGCCAGGTAGAAAATGCTGTGGCAGGGCTTGCCATCGGGAGCGTGCAGGAAGGAGGGAATATCCAGCGGTTGACCTTCCAGCCATGATTGGAAGGAAGGCGCCGCCAGAAAATTGTTCAGGCTCATGGCCAGGTCAAAGCGGTCTTTGGCCGGGAAGAAGGAATCGATGGGGAAAACGCCCAGCTTGGCAAAGGGCGGAGTCTGGGTTTGCATGATCAATTCGGCCAGGTCCAGACTTTTACCCTGGCTCCAGGCGTTTTCGAAAATGTTGGACAGCAGAATATGTTCGCGCGAGCGCACCGGATCAATATCCTTGAAGCCGATCAGGCCGAGCAGGGCGGTGACGGTGGATGAGATGCGTTCGCGGAGAATTTCGCGGTTGCCTTCCCAGGGGATGCTGGGTGCCTGGAGCGAAGCCAGCACACTGACTGATTTGCCGGCGTCGGAGCCGGGGGTATAGATGGTGAAATAGGCTGAGTCTTTCAGGGCATTGAGCTGATCGGAGCCTAATCCCCAATCGGCCAGGCCGGTGCGCCATTTTTCGGCTGTTTTGGCGGCCAGGGCAGCCGGGTCCACGTTTTCGCGGCGGGCCTGGTCCACATCAATCCAGGGGAGGAAATCATCCGGGGCCAGGTTGGGAAAATGCAGCATCAGGTTGGTCAGGTCGCCTTTGAGGTCAATGATGATGGCGGGAATTTTTTGCAGGGCGGCTTCTTCGAGGAGGGCCACGCAGAGGCCCGTTTTGCCTGAGCCGGTCATGCCGGTGACGAAGGCATGGGTGGTCAGATTTTGTGGATCATAATTGAGAGGCGCGTCAAGGCGGGCAGCTTTGGCAAGATCGTATTGGCGTCCAAGAAAAAATGGCATGGCAATCATCCTTTTCCATGAGCAGCGGAAAAAAATTCCGTGCCCATTAAAATTCAAGATACTCTCATTCTACACCGGTTTTGAAGAACGAACAAATGTCCTGCTGGCAAAAAAACAGCCCCTGCTTTATGGGCAGGGGCTGAAATCAGGCAAGTTAAGCCATTTCTTCATCCGGGTAAGCTTCGTTTGCCTTTTTCTGGCGATAAACGATGCGGCCGCGGCTCAGGTCGTATGGAGACATTTCAACACGCACGCGGTCACCCAGCAGAATACGGATGTAATACTTGCGCATGCGGCCAGAAAGGTAGGCCAACACTTCGTGACCATTTTCCAGACGCACACGGAACTGGGTACCCGGCAGAGCTTCAATGATCATGCCTTCGACCTGAATCTTATCTTCTTCTTTGGCCATACTCCTCCACAGATGATGGGCTCACCGGCTCAACTAGGCGGCTTCGATAACTTTGCCAACCTGGCGACGTTTGATCCGGCGGATAGACTTCTTCTTTTCGATGCGGCGCAGTTCGCTCTTTGAGATGAACCAGCGCTTGCGGCGGACGGTGCTCAACACACCACTCTTGACGACCTTTTTACGGAAGCGCTTCAGAAGCTGCTCCTGTGATTCGTTGGAACGAAGAACAACACTTGTCATTTCTCTCACCTCCCCTCTTCGCGAAGGGTACTCATTTTGCGAGCCGAAAAAGAAATCGGCTGCGCTCTTTAAACAGTGCAGCCGGAAAATTTTCCAGGAAGTTGGATGGTTGTCCAATCGCTAAAGCGCACTGTGTTAAGACCTCCAAAAGATTGCAAACGGGAATAAAGGGAAAATCCCGCGAACATTAATATTATACCTTGAAGTGAAGGGTTTTGTCAAAAGGTTCATTCATTTTATTTCCGTTTTGAGGGTAAAACCTTAAAAATGCGGATAAAAACCGGAAGAATGAACCGCCAGCGGGCCTCTTTCAAAAGGGACCCGCTGATGATATTTCTAAAAACGCTTACTTGACCTGGTAAGGCACTTCAACGATGACCAGGTCTTTGTCGTTGAGCATCACCTTGCGCAGCTGATCGGCGGTGTTCATGTGCAGAAAGTTAGACCACCATTTGCCGGCGATGAACTGCGGCACCACCACGGTCAAAATTTCATTTTCTTTGCACAATTCCCGGACCTGCTCAATATAGTCCAGCAGGGGTTCCATCAGCAGGCGGTATTCTGATTCGACCACCACCAGGCGGATGCCTTCGCCCCAGGTTTCCCACTTCGTTTTGACCTTTTGGGCTTCGATGGGATCAATGGAAACATGCACAGCAGTGATGTCGTTGGAGAGGGTTTTGGCATAGCGCAGGGCGGCCAGTGTGCCGCGGTGCACGCCTGAGATGGGGATGATCACGCGGTGGCGCTGGATTTGGGTAGGCTCCATGAAGTGTTTTTCGAGGGATAACTCTTTGGCCAGGCCTTTGTAGTGGCGGTGAATGGCAAAGAAAATTGCCACCAGGGTGGGGATGATCAGGATGATGAGCCATGCGCCGTCCCTAAATTTGGTGATGCCAAAGATGAACATGACCACCAGGGTGCAGACAGCGCCGAAGCCGTTGATGACCATTTTGACCATCCAGTTTTTATCAAAGCGCAGCACGGATCCGGGTTCCACTTTTTCTACGCCGGGTTTCAAATGGCCGCATTTCCACCAGCGGCGGGCCATGCCGGCCTGCGAAAGGGTGAAGGAAAGGAACACGCCGATGGCGTAGAGCGGCAGCAGGTTGGTGACATTGGCCTGAAAGATGATGATCAGCAGGGAGGCGATGACAGCCAGGGCCACAATGCCCCATGAATACACCAGACGGTCGCCGCGGAAGGTGAGCTGGCGCGGCAGATAGCCGTCGTTGGCGGCCAGGGCGCCCAGGCGGGGAAAATCAGCAAAAGCGGTGTTGGCAGCCATGATCAAGATGACCGTGGTGGCCGAAATCATCATCAAATAGAGAATGCCGCGGCTTTCAAAGGTGGTGCGGGCAATTTGTGAGAAGAGTGTTTCGTGTTCGGAAGGCATCGCACCCACCGTATGTGCCAGCCAGGTGATGCCGATAAGAAAGGCACCGAGGATCACAGACATCCATACCAGGGTGATGCCGGCATTTTTGCTGCGGGGTTCCTTGAAGGCGGTGATGCCGTTGGAGATGGCTTCAACGCCGGTCAGGGCGGTGGTGCCGCTGGCAAAGGCATGCAAAATCAGGAAGAGTGATATGGGTTCTGATACCTCTTTGAGCAGGTCCATGGGAGGATTCTCTACCATACCCAAAGTTCCGGTGAAATATTTGAACATGCCCGCGCAAATGGTGATGACCATCATCACAAAGAAGAAATAGGTGGGGATGGCAAAAGCGAAGCCCGATTCCTTTACTCCGCGGAGGTTGATTAGCATAATCAGTAGGACCATGATCACGGCAATTTCGACTTTATGGGGAGCCAATACCGGCCATGCAGAGGCAATTTGGGCCACGCCGGAAGAGGTGGACACAGCCACGGTGAGGATATAATCGGTCAGCAAGGCAGCCCCGGCCACCTGGGCATAGGCCTCACCCAGGTTGTCGCGGGAGACGATATAAGCGCCGCCGCCGCCAGGGTAGGCGTGAATGGTTTGTTGGTATGAAAAGGTCAGAATAAAGAGCAATGAAATGGTTGCGAGGGTGATCGGAATGGAAAAGCTGAAAGCACCCGTGCCAGCTGCGGCTAAAACCAGTAACACTTCCTGAGGTGAATAAGCCGAGGAAGAAAGGGCATCGGAGGCAAACACAGCCAGCCCGACCAGTTTGCCGATGGTTTGGTGGGGGGCATCGCCGGTGGAGAGGGGTTTACCAATCAGCCAGGTACGCCAGGTTTTGTGTTGTTTGTAGGCGGGTTTGTGGGTCAGGATGGTGGCGTTTTCGTTTTCTTCTATATTCATGATTTCCTTTTTCGCCGGCGAACTTCCTTTATGGCCCGGCGGTCATTACAAAGCGAGGATTATACCCCTCTCATGAACGGCGTCAATATATCGTGCAGAGTATTAAAAAACTGTAAGGTGACGAAATGCAGAGAAAGAAGCTGGCAGTTGAAGGTATAATGTGAGTCTGGAGACTTAATTTGGAATCACCTTTACTGTCGGTTAAATTTTTTCACCCTGTATTAAACCCGCGCCTGGTGCAGCGCAGCGGGTTGGTGGAAAGGTTGAACAGCGGCCTTGAAAGCGGGCACTGGCTTACCCTGGTTTCGGCACCCGCCGGGTATGGAAAAAGCACGCTGGTGGCCGGGTGGATCAGCCAGCTTGGTTTTCCTTCGGCCTGGCTCACGCTGGATGAGGCGGATGATGACCCGGCGCGTTTTCTCAAATATCTGGTGGCGGCGCTGCAGCAGGTATGCGGCCCATGCGGGCAGGAATTTTTGGGATTGCTGGCGGCGGGCAGCCTGCCGCCGCATGAAACGCTGGTCACCTCACTGGTGAACGATCTTTCAAATCTGTCGCAGCCGTTTGCACTGGTGCTGGATAATTTACAGGTGATTCAGGACCCCTGGATCCATGAATTCCTCAGTCGGTGGGTACTGCACCGCCCGCCCAACCTGATCATGGCGCTGACCACCCGCGAAGATCCCCTTTTACCGCTGGCGCGCCTGCGGGCAAATAACTGCCTGACAGAGGTCAGGGCGGCTGACCTGTGTTTTTCTGAGAGCGAGGCGGCGGCACTGCTGACCGGAATGATGGGCCTGGACCTGGCCGCCAGCGACGTGAGCAAATTGAACGGGCGCACGGAAGGCTGGGTGGCGGGTTTGCAACTGGCCGGCCTTTCGCTGCAGGGGAGGGGAAACCCCGGCGCTTTTGTGGACAGCCTGAGCGGCAGCCATCGTTTTATCCTGGGCTATTTAACGGAAGAAGTGCTGGGCTGCCAGCCGGCAAGCATTCAAGATTTTCTGCTCGAAACGGCCATCCTTTCGCACCTCCATGGAGATCTGTGTGACGCGGTGACCGGCGGCGATCATTCTGCTGAGGTGCTGGAAGGCCTGCTGGCAGCCAATTTGTTCATCATTCCTCTGGATGACGAACAGCAGTGGTACCGCTATCACCATCTCTTTGCCGATTTGCTGCGTGCGCAGCTGCAGCGCACGCGGCCAGAGTTGGTCAACACCCTGCATGACCGCGCCAGTCTCTGGTACGAGGAGCACGGTTTCCCTGAGGAGGCCATTGACCATGCCGTGGCAGCTAAAAACTTTGAGCGGGCCGTTCCTTTACTCGAAAATAATATCTGGCGCTGGATTAACCAGGGAAGCATGCGCCGGGTGGAAGGGTGGATGAAGGACATACCGCCTGAATGGCAGATCAAAAGTCCGCGCGCCAACCTGGGACTTGCCTGGGTGCATTTGCTGCGCGGACATTTCAGCCAGATTGATCCTTACCTTGAAAAGGTGAATGCTTCACTGGCGCTGTTGGACGCGGCAGCCCCAGAGACGTTGGAAATGCGCACTGAAAGCATGGCGCTGCGTTCAAACCTGCGCCAGGTGCAGGGGCGGCTGGAAGAAAGCATTGCTCTGGCTGAGCAGGTGCTGGCGCTGACCCATCCTGACAACCTCAAGCTGCGCGGTTTTGCATTTCTGAGCCTGGGCGGCGCCTTTCGCCAGCAAAGCCGGTTTCCTGAGGCGCGCGAAGCCTATTTGCAGGCCATTGCCGTCTGCCGGGCCTCCGATAACCTGGTTTCTGAGATTCTTGCCCTCAGTGGGCTGACGCTGATGTGCGTGCATCATGGGCATCTGCGCTTTGCCATAGAAACCGCCAGCGACACGGTGGCTCGCCTGGAAAGCTCTTGCCAAACGCCGCCGCCGATTATCGGGGCGATTTACGGGGCAATGGGCCTGATTTATTATGAGTGGAATGAACTTGAAACCGCGCGGATGTATTTGCAGCGCGGTTTGCAAACCGGAGTTTATTCGGGACACAATGCTTCCATCGTTTACAGCCGGGTGGCCATGGCCCGCCTGCAGCAGGGCGAAGGTGATCTGACGGGGGCGGCGGAAAACCTGGCGGATGCCGCGCAACAGTACCGGCGCGGCGCGCCGTTGTGGACCCTGGCGGATTTGATTTCTCAGCAGGTGAGCCTGAGCCTGGCTCAGAACCGGCCGGCCGCTGCTGAAGCGGCCTTGAAGGAAAGCCGAATAACTGCCCAGGATGAAATCACGCCGCAGAATGAGCGCATTTTGCTGGCCCACCTGCGGCTGCTCCTGTATCAGGGGCGCAGCGGGCAAAAAGAAAGGCTTCAGGAGGGCTTGAAACTGGCTGACCGGCTGACGGCAGCGGCTGAAAGCGGGCAGCGCGAAGGCATTTTGCTGCAGGTTTTGGTGCTGGAGGCCCAACTGCGGGCGGCGGCTGGCGACCTTTCTGGCGGCCGGCAGACGATGGAACAGGCCGTAACCATTGCGCAGGGCGAGGGTTACCGGCGCATTTTTCTGGATGAAGGCGCTCCCGTCATGGAACTGCTGCAAAAAGTGCAGGGGGAGGGAGCGGCTGCCTATGCCCGCGAATTGCTCGGCCTGTTTCGAACGCCTTCTGATTTACCCTCAGCCAGCCAGGGTGAGCTGCTTGAACCCCTGACGGAGCGCGAAAGCGAAGTGTTAACACTTTTGGCGCAGGGATTGAAATATGCCGACATTGCGGAGCGGCTGGTGGTGAGCGTCAACACGGTGCGCTACCATGTTAAGGGCATTTACGGCAAGCTGGGGGTGGAAAAACAAACCCAGGCGGTGGAAAAAGCCCGGATGCTGGGCTTGCTTTGAAGTTTAACGCCTTTGACCAGCCCGGATTATGATGCCGCCGGCTTCAGCTCAGGCGGGGAAAAATAACCCGCATGCAATTATTTCCACCATAAGGCGGAAATGACAGCACGCGGCACCGTTAAACTACATCAATCCGGCCAAACAGACTACATCAATATGTGGTCTGTTTTTATTTTAAACCGCCTATACTTGAAACATGACGAAAGGAAACCAAATGCCGCCTGCTCACCCTGAAACAAAAATCGGCGACCAGCGCACCTACCGCCTCAGGCTGGTGGGAAGCGTGGATGAAGATTTTTTTCGCACCATATGCCCGGCCGGATCGGCCTTTCAACAGGAAGGGGAGCTGTTCACCCTTTCCAATATTCAAACAGATCAGTCAGGCATTTTGGGTCTGGTTCGCGGTTTGCACAACCTGGGCTGCATCATCATCGAATTAAGCATCATATGATTTAGGAGGAACCATGCCATTATCCATCAACCGCCGCGATTTTCTCAAGCTCACCGGCATTACCCTTGGAGCTGCCGCGGTCACCTGCACCGGTTTGGGTTTTGCGGCCAGCCGCGCCCCTGATATTGCCACCCCCGACTATGCTTTTGGAAAGGAAAATCAAATGTCACCCCGAATCCTTGTCTTATACGCCACCCGTGCGGGATCCACCACGGAAGTGGCGGCTGCCATTGGCGAAACCCTCAGTGCTGGCGGCTATGCTGTGGATGTGAAAAGTTTCAAATCTAACCCTTCTTTGGCTGGTTACCAGGCGGTGGTGATGGGCAGCGCGGTGCGCATGACCGCCTGGCTGCCCGAGGCCGTGGATTATGTTAAAAAGAACCAGGATGCCCTCAAAAAAATGCCTGTGTCTGTGTTTTCGGTGCACATGCAAAACACCGGCGATGATGAAACCAGCCAGGCCAACCGCCGGTCCTACCTGAGGGATGTGCGCGCCCTGATTCAACCCGTCACAGAAGGTTATTTTGCTGGTAAAATGGATTTCTCGCGGCTCTCCTTTTTGGACAAATTGATTTCAAACCTGGTCAAGGCCAAAGAAGAGGATCAGCGGAATTGGGATGTGATTCGCGGCTGGGCGCAGGCCATCCCATTAAACTGATTTTACAGTGAGGATTCTTAAAATGACGATTTCAGAAGCGCAGCACAACATGCGGACAGCCTACCTGGGCGGTTTTGCCGGCCAGCTTGTTTCAGGCCTCATCTGGGCCATTGCTTCGGCGGTCAGCCTCTGGCAGCCCAAAAGCGGCATGGCTGTGCTGTTTTTCGGCTGCATGTTCATCTTTCCCCTGGCCCAGCTGCTGCTGAAAGTGATGGGGCGGGATGCAGCCGCCATCGCCAGGGATAACCCGCTCAACGGCCTGGCCACGCAGATTGCCTTCACGGTTCCGGTGAACTTCCTGCTGGTGGGCGCCGCCTTGCTGTACCGCGAAAACTGGTTCTTTCCGGCGGCGATGGTTGTGGTGGGCGCGCATTACCTGCCTTTCATCTTCCTTTACGGCATGCGCATGTTTAGCGCGCTGGCCGGCATTCTGGCGCTGGGCGGGGCCGGACTGGCCCTATATGGGCCGGACCTGTTCAGCCTGGGCGGCTGGATCACTGCGGCTGTGCTGATCATTTTTGCTTTTGTGGGCCGCTCCATCGCCCTGGCAGAAGCCAAATAAACCCTCCAAAATTGACAAAGACACCAACCCCTCCTGCAGACCGGCGGAGGGGTTTTTCATGATACAGCCCTTCAGAATGTGTTACAATCAGGGGAATGAACGATTTTGATTTGATTCTGGCTTCCAATTCACCCCGCCGGGCGCAGCTTTTGGGTCTGACGGGACTGCGTTTTATCATCCGGCCTGCCAATATAGATGAAAGCCGCCTGCCCGGCGAGCATCCTGCGCCTCATGTGCTGCGGCTGGCAGGCGAAAAGGCGCGCGCGGCGGCAGCAGGCGCAGACGGCCCGCTGGTGCTGGCTTCGGATACCATTGTGGTGGATGGAGAGGATATTCTGGGCAAGCCGCGCGGCGCGCAGGATGCGCGCCGGATGTTAATGCAGCTGCGCGGGCGCACCCACCAGGTGTTCACCGCGGTGGCGATTTCCGACCCGGCCACCCACCGCGAACAGGTGGATCTGTGCGTGACGGATGTGCCCATGCGCTTCTACAGTGACGCTGAAATGGACGCCTATATTGCCAGCGGGGACCCCTTTGACAAGGCTGGCGCCTATGCCATTCAACATGCCGGGTTCCACCCGGTAGAAAAGATGACCGGCTGTTTTGCCAGCGTGATGGGGCTGCCGCTCTGTCATGTGCTGCGTCTGCTGCAGGCTTTTGGCCTGGCTGCAGGCAGCGATGTTCCGGCAGCCTGCCAGCAAACCCTGGCTTATGACTGCCCCGTTTACCAAGCTATTCTGAAAGGAGAATCCATCCGCTGATGGCTTCCTTAAAATCCCTGATCCAAAAATCCATCATCCTGCTGGTTGTGTTTGTGACCGCCTGCAGCGGCATGCCCATCCAGCCCACAGCTACCCTTACCCCGCAGCCAGAGCCAACCCTCACGCCCACCTTGCGCAACCCGGTGGTGAATGTAACCCGCGTGCCCGATCCGCAGACGGCCGCGACCGATTTCCTGACCGCCTGGAAAAACGAAGATTATGCCGCCATGTACGGCATGCTGACCCGCCTGAGCCAGGATGCCATCACGGCTGAGGATTTTGAAAAAAACTACCGCGACACGGCGATCAAGATGACCCTGCAGAGCATTGAGCCGCAGATTCTTTCCGCGCAGACGCATCCGGCCAGCGCTGAAGTGGTGTACCGGATCAGGTACAATATGTCGCTGCTGGCGCCGCTGGAACGAGATATGACCATGCGCCTGACCTTTGATGCGGGTGTATGGAAGGTGCAGTGGGAACGTGCGCTGATTTTGCCTGAACTGCAGGGCGAGAACCGCCTGGCAATGGAATACAGCATTCCGGCGCGCGCCAACATCTACGACCGCAACGGCAATGCCATTGTGGCCCAAACCGATGCGGTGGCGCTGGGCCTGGTTCCTGGTGAAATTGTGGACAGCCAGGAAGACCTGCTGCTGCGCAAGCTTTCAGAACTGACCGGCAAAAACCCCGATTCGATTAAGCGCCTGTATAAGTATGCCCTGCCCGACTGGTATATTGCGGTGGGTGAATGCTCTCTGGAGGCGTTGAACGCCGATTACGACACCATCGCCAACCTGGGCGGCATTCGCATTTCCCCCTTTCGGGCGCGCTATTATTTTGACGGCGGCATTGCTCCGCAAACGGTCGGCTATGTGTTGGGTATTTCGCCTGAAAAGCTGGAAGAATTCCAGCGCAAGGGTTACACGGGAGATGAACGCGTGGGCGCCGACGGCCTGGAAGCCTGGGGCGAGCAGTACCTGGCTGGCACCCACGGGGCCGCTCTGTATGTCAAAGACGCCCAGGGACAGATCATCACCCGTCTGGCCAAATCGGAACCATCCCCGGCGCGCTCCATCACCACCACCCTTGACCGCGATTTACAGCTCAAACTGCAGAAATCATACGGCGGTTACAACGGCGCGGCCATTGTGATGGAAAAAGACACCGGGCGCATTCTGGCCATCGTTTCATGGCCGGGTTTTGACCCCAACCTGTTCGAGCCTTCCAACCTGAACAGCCAGCTGTTGCAGCAGGTGATGTCGGATCCTGACCAGCCGCTTTACAACCGCGCCACCCAGGGCGTGTATCCGCTGGGTTCGGTGTTTAAGGTGATCACTTTCTCTGCCGCCCTTGCCAGCACCCTGTTTTTGCCGGAAGATCAGTATGAATGCGGCTATACGTTCACAGACCTGGGGGTGACGCTGTATGACTGGACGTATGAAAAGAAACTGCCGGCTTCGGGCGTTCTGACGCTTCCTGAAGGGTTGATGCGTTCCTGCAACCCCTGGTTCTGGCATATCGGCCTTTCGCTTTACCAGGCCGGCCGGCCCAATGCCATTGCAGAAATGGCGCGGGCTTTTGGCCTCAACCAGGTGACCGGTATTGAGGTGCCGGAACAGTCCGGTTCAATCATCAACCCGGCCAATGAAGTGGATGCCACCCAGATGGCTATTGGCCAGGGCACGGTGATGGTGACGCCGCTTCAGGTGGTGCGCTTCATGGCAGCGGTGGGCAATGACGGCACGCTGCTCCGCCCGCAGCTGATTGAGAAAATTGAATCGAGCGACCCCAACCAGGCCTACACTTTCAAGCCTGAAATTCAGGGCACTTTGCCGCTTTCAACCGAAACGTTGATGATCCTGCAGGATGCCATGATCAGCGTGGTTCAGAACCGGCGCGGCACCGCCAATTTCATTCTAGGCGATATGCGCATTCCGATTGCCGGCAAGACCGGCACAGCCCAGAACGCCACAGGCAAGCCGCATGCCTGGTTTGCCGGCTACACCTACGCCAACAACCCCAAAAAGCCCGATATTGCCGTGGTGGTGATGCTGGAAAATGCCGGCGAGGGCTCTGAAATGGCCGCGCCTATTTTCCGGCGCATTGTCTCGCTGTATTTCTCCAATAATGTGGATGCCGGCGGCACCCTGCCCTGGGAATCCATCCCCTACGTGGTCAAGAGCCCCACTCCCAGCGTGACGGACACACCGGAACCGGTGATTGAAGAGACCCCAACGGAGACGCCGGCGCCGTGATGATGAGCGACATGCGGACCCTGGAAGGATTGGTGGTGCGCTTGCAGGCGGGTTTCTTCACCGTGCAAACGGAAGAAGGCCTGGTGACCTGCCATGTCAGAGGAAGATTAAAAAAAGGCCCGCAGTGGGCGGACCTGGTTGCGGTGGGGGACCGGGTGACCATTTCGATACAGATGGACGGCAGCGGCGCGATTGAGGCGGTGACCCCGCGCCGCGCGGTGCTTTCGCGGATGGCGGCGCTGCCGCGTGGGGAATACCAGCAGATCATGCTGGCCAACCCCGATCAGGCGGTGTTTATTTTTGCCTGTGCCAACCCGTCGCCGCACCTGCGCATGCTGGACCGTTTTCTGGTGATCGCCGAACAGCAGCATTTGCCGGCTTTTATTGTGGCCAATAAGGTGGATTTGCTGGGAAAGGAGCAGGCCGAAGCGATTTTTGGCCATTATCCCGCATTGGGTTACCCGGTGCTTTACACCTCAGCCCGCGCCGGCCTGGGGGTGGATGCCCTGCGGGAGCGTCTGCTGGGCAAAATATCGGCCTTTTCCGGCCCTTCAGGCGTGGGAAAATCGAGCCTGTTGAACGCGGTGCAGCCGGGGCTTTCGCTGGCGGTGAGCCATGTGAGCGACGGGACTATGAACAAGGGACGTCACACCACGGTGGTGCGTGAGATGTTTCCCCTGGAAGGGGGAGGCTATGTGGCGGATATGCCGGGGCTGCGCTCGCTGGCGCTGTGGGATACCCAGCCCGAAGAACTGGATGGCTATTTTCCGGAGCTGCGCGACCTGGTGATGAAATGCCGGTTTAATGACTGTACGCACCGCACTGAGCCGGGCTGCGCCGTGCGCGCGGCGGTGGATGCGGGCCAGGTACACCCTGAACGCTATGAATCCTATCTGCGCCTGCGCTATGGGGATGAATAAAAAATTTGTAACTGCTTCGACAATGTCACATTAAGATTATTCATCGCCCACCCCCCGGCCCCTCCCGATTTTCGGGAGGGGGCGACTGTTAATTGTAGTTATTTGTCTCCCCGAAGGGGAGACAAATAACTACGGGCGGTTAATTTCCTGATTGAAAGCGATAAAAAATCTGGAATGCTGGAATTTGACATTGTCAAACTGCTCAGGCAGTGAAGAAAACAGATGAATCGCCTGCCGCTGCTTTTGGGAACTCAACCAACGGCGTTTGCCCAACTGGCTCAACCGTTACATTTTTTCTGAGCTATCCGTACAGCCTGAATATCCAATCCTTTAGATCATTGCGATGACCAGACCCCCGCGATGGCTGTTCCACAGCAAGGGCAAAGCCCGCTGGCATCCAGCCGGCACTGCCGGATGCGGTAACCTGTCCGTTCCACCAGAAGGGCGCCGCAGGCCGGGCAGCGGGTATCTTCCAGCGAGCCAACCCGCCCCGGCAGGTTGCCCGCATAGACATAACGCAGGCCGGCTTCCTGGCCAATTTCGGCGGCGCGCTGCAGGGTGGCAGCAGGCGTGGGCGGGGCGTCTTCCTGGTAAGCAGGGTGGTAGGCGGTGACATGCCAGGGAATATCTGGCGAAACCGAGGTCAGGAAACGCGCCGCCTGCCAGAGCTCGTCGCTGCTGTCGTTGAAGCCCGGCACCACCAGGGTGACCACCTCCAGCCAGATGCCCAGTTCGCGGGCGAGCTGAATGGTGGCGAGAACGGCCTGCAGAGAGCCGCCCAGGCGGCGGTATGATTCAGCCTGCATGCATTTCAGGTCCACTTTCAGGCCGTCCAGCAGGGGATGCAGGGTTTTCAGCGCCCTGGGTGAGGCATGCCCATTGGAGATCATCACCGTGCGCAAACCGGCTTCTCTGGCCGGGGCAAAGAGGGCCATGGCCCATTCGGCGGTGATGATGGGTTCATTGTAGGATGACGCCACCACGCGCGAGCCGGTGCGCCGGGCCACCTCCACCAGCTGCCGGGGGGGGAGGGCTTGAATGGAGCCGGCTGCCATGTCAGAAGCAGGGTCCCTCAAAACCTGCGAGGTGACCCAGTTCTGACAAAATTGGCAGTGGAAATTGCAGCCCAGCATGCCAAAGGTGAGGGCGGTGGCACCGGGGAGAAAATGAGAGAAGGGCTTTTTTTCGATGGGATCGGCGTTGAGGCCTGAGACATACCCCCAGGGCACGCGCAGTTCGCCATCCCGGTTGAAGCGCACCTTGCAAATGCCGCGCTGCCCGGGTTTAAGGCGGCAGGCGTGGGCGCAGGCCTGGCAGCGGACCACGCCTGCATCACCGGCAGGCTCAAAAAGCGTGCCAGGGGCGGTGTAGTCATCCAGAAAGTCGGCAAGGCTGCGGTAAGGCAAGGCTTTACCTGTTGAAGCGGCTGGTCAGGTCATCCAGGTCCACGCGGGCAGTCATATCCACGCTGAGGGGAACCACGGCCACCTGGCGTTTGACCAGCAGGGTGTAGATATCGGTATCTTCAGGCAGGGTGCGGGGATCCAGCTCGATGTTGAAACCAATGCTGCCAGGTTCATTCCACGAGGCGCGCTGCGGTTTATAGAGCTTGTAATAAGGGCTGCGAGCCAGGCGTGCCCAATTCCAGGGGGTTTGGGCGGTGGCATTGTCGGGCACATCAATTTTAAGGATATCCACATCTGGCGGAAACTGGCCTGAAAGCATCAGGCGGGCGAAATGGGCGGTGAACTGGCCGGCGCTTGAAAAATTGATATCCTGCGAGTGGGTGAAATAATGATCGGCAGGGGTTTGCAGAGACACAGCCAGGGCCGGAATGCCTGAGGCCGCCGCTTCAATGGCGGCGCCCACCGTGCCGGAAACGGTGACGCCGGTGCCCAGGTTTTCGCCGTAATTGATGCCCGAAACCACCAGGTCGGGGCGGCGGGGGAGGATATCCAGCAGGCCGAACTGCACGGTCTGAGCCGGAGAACCGCCGACCGCATAAACGGTCCATTCCTGGCCGTGCACGGTCAGCGAGCGCGGCTGGATGATGCCGTCAGAGTCAATGGGGTGCCCACGGCCGGCGCCGGAATATTG
This sequence comes from Chloroflexota bacterium, assembly GCA_029561345.1. Classification (GTDB taxonomy): domain Bacteria; phylum Chloroflexota; class Anaerolineae; order Anaerolineales; family Anaerolineaceae; genus JAKQJC01. Next base: position 56,088 of record JAKQJC010000028.1, read on the forward strand.
CACCCGCGGGGCAACCACATGCACATAACCGACGGCTGAAAGCGCTTCGGCGGCGGCCCAAAGGCCGGGAGATTCGATACCATCATCATTGGTCAATAAAATTTGAGCTTTTTCCATGATCCTAACCTGATAATAGAGTTCCGGACGTTGGCGGAATCAGGATCCCCGCGCTGCTCCGGATGTTTGTTCCCAGATTGAAACGCGATTTTTTCCCATCTGTTTGGATACATATAAGGCCTGGTCGGCATGTTTCAGCAGCTCATCCAGCGAACTGCAGCTTTCATCGAGGGCCGCCACGCCCAGGCTGAGAGAAATGGTCACCGGGCCAACGCTGGTTTCAATGGCTTCGCTGGCCGAAAGACGCAGGCGTTCAGCCACGGCGCGCGCGGCGCGCAAATCGGCGCCAGGAAGGATGGCGGTGAATTCCTCGCCGCCGTAGCGGCAGATGATATCATGGTTGCGCAGGCAGCGCTTAAGCCGCTCTGCGATGGTTTGCAGCACCTGATCTCCCGCCTGGTGCCCGTAAGTGTCGTTGACACGTTTAAAATGGTCCACATCCATCATCAAAGCCACCAGGCTGCTGTTTTGACTGCGCGCCATACCGAAATCTTGAAGGGCAATATCAAAAAAGTGGCGGCGGTTAAACAGGCCGGTCAGTGGATCCACAGTAGCCAGGTCCTGAACGCGTTTGAAAAGGCGGGCATTGGAGATGGCGGCGGCCACCTGGTTGGCAAAAGCCAGGGCCAGGGCAGCCTGCGCCGGGCCATAGACGCCAATTTCTTCGCTGTCGATGGTCAGAAAACCGATCACCTGTTCGCGGGCAATCAAGGGCACGCCCATCCATGAATGAATATAGAACGAATCGCCCCAGTTGCAAAAACGCGGGTCCTGTTGGGCATCGCGCAGGGTCACGGGGTACCGCGCTGCGCGGATGGTGCTCATCAGAGGGTCATCGGCGGAGATATCTGTGTTAAGGATCAATTCCTTGTTGGGCAGGCCGCGGCCCGCCACCATGCGCAGGCTGCCGTTGATATCCAGGAACACGCAGGAGCTCTTATAAGGGACCACTTTTTCGAGGTTGATCAGAATCTTATCAAGCACTTCGTCCAGATCCAGGGCAGAACTGACATCGGCGATGGATTGGCGCAGCATTTCGGCTTCTTCGGCCCGCCGGCGGGTGTTATCCAGATGGCGGGCGTTTTGAATGGCGATGCCCACCTGGCGGCCAATGGAAACAGCCAGCGCCACCTGGCGGTCGGTGAAGCGCTTGCGGGTCTTGAAGTTTAAAATATGCAGAACCCCCAGACATTCATCGCCGGTGGTAACCGGTGCGGTGAGCAGCGATTGCAGACCGGCTTCCACCAAATAGGCGGCGGCAAAGGGGTGAGTGGGGTACTCGTAAACCATGACGGGCTGGCCGCTGTGAACAACCTGCCAGCTCAGGCTCTGGTTTTGCGGCAGAGTTTTCAAAATCAGTCCTTCGGGCAGGTTATAGTTGTAATATTTGAAGACATCACCAGAAGGTTCAATCAGGCCGATGGCGCTGGCGTTGCTGCCCAAAAGGCTGCTGGCAAGCCGGGTGACATTTTGCAGGATGGTGTTGAGATCGGTGGCCGAGGTGATGGTATGGGTCAGCTCGTTGAGCCTTTCCTGCTGCATCAAATCTGCGGCAGTGGCTTCATGGAGGCGGGCGTTTTGAATGGCCAGGGCCGCCTGTGCGGCGAACTGGGCCAGCAGGGTGGCGTGTTCTTCGGTATAAAAATCGACCTGATCCTTGTAGACAGAAAAAATGGCGGCCACTTCACCCTGAATGAGAATGGGAGCTCCCAGCCAGGCGCGGATGTAGTCAATGCCTTCAATTTTCACCCAACCCGGGTAATTTCGGGTATCGGGAACAATGAGGGGGACCTTTTTTTCACACAGGGTGCGCAGATTTAAGACCCGGTCCAAATTGGTGGGCAGCTTGAGCGCATGGCCGGCTTCTTTATATTCAGGCCTGACCGCATAGGAGACGACTTTGATCTGCCGGTTTTCGACCAGAAGCAGGGCGCAGGAATCATTGGGGATAATTCGGTTGATCTGTTCGGTAAGGATATCATAAACGGTTTGCGGGTCGAGGGTGCTGCTGAGGCGGGTGTTGATATCCCGCAGGGCTTCTGCCAGCTGGCGCTGTTTGCGTTCCGCTTCATAAAGTTTACGCATGCGCTCTTCTTCATTTTTCGTTTCGGTAACATCGCGGGAAATGCCCGCCAGTTTATAGCCATGCTGGGTTTTGATGGTGAAAAGAATATCCTGCACATTGATGATGCTGCCATCGGGCCGCATGATGGTGCCATCATTCATGCGGTTCAGGGCGTGGGATTGGCCTGTTTCCAGAATATTTTGCACGCGAATGTGCATTCTTTCTTTATATTCCGGAGTGTGGAATTCCGGCAGGGTCAATTCCCACTGCACATCCCAAACCGGCCGGCCAATGACTTCATCGCGTTTGCGGCCGTAGATTTTTTCCTGTCCCTGGTTCCATTCGATAATATTGCCGTTTTCATCGGTCAGGAAAATACCGTCATGCGATTGTTCAACAATGCCTCTGAAGCGGATTTCGCTTTCTTCCAGAGCCAGACGAATTTCCTTGTGATGGGTGATATCGTGCAAAAAACCGATGACTGCAGTTGGCTGCCCCTGTTCATCCTGAATTGGCGAGATGCTCAATTCCACAGTAAGGGGTTCACCGAGGGCGTTTTTGATATCCATTTCATAATTGCGAATTTCACCTTGGGCGGCGAGCTGCTCGCGGATTTGCGCGGCGGTTTCATCAGGAATGGCGGAGAAGAAATTGGTGCCAATGACGCCGTGAATGGCGCCGGCTTTCAGCAGGTTGGCAGTTTGCTGGTTGCAAAAAAGAATATTGCCCTTTAAATCCGTGACGGCAATGGCATCTGGAGAGATTTCCAGCAGCCGGCGGTAGTGCGCCTCAGATGAGCGCAGCTCCTTTTCGGTGTCTTTAAGAATATCAGCCTGCGCCACGCTTTTGATGATCAGGTCGCGCAGGCGGCCGATGAACCCGCCGCAGAAGATGAGGATGAGCCATTCAATCCAATGGGATTGACTGAGAAGCGCGAAGGTGGGGGATTCGCCCGTCCACATCACCAGCAGGACCACCAATGGGCTGAACAAAAGAGGACTGAGGGCGCCGGGGATAAATCCAAAGAAAATGGCAACCAGAATCACCGGCAGCAGCAGAGGCAGCAGGATGGGGGTTTGCAGAATGGGATAGAGGACAAAAAAGCCCAGGGTAAAAACCAGCAAGCCAGCCAGACATAATCCAAGCCGGTGCGGCAGGGAAAGTCTGGATAGACGCGAGATGATGAAAGCAGTGCGGTCTGATGACATGTGGTCAATTGGTAAAAAAAACAAAAAACCGCCAACCAGAATCCGGGTCAGCGGCTGAAGATGAAGTGTGCCCCCGTGGTGACTCGAACACCAAACCTATTGCTCCGCAAGCAAGCGCTCTATCCAATTGAGCTACGAGGGCCTAACAACGAACGAATTTTATCTTAAACATGCTCGCAGGTCAAGAGATTCGCGCAATGAATTTTGCAGGCGTTTTTGGGGCAATCTGTCATGCCACTTTGGTATACATCGGGCATTGTTGGCAGGGATGTGAAGCCCTTATAATACCCATTGTCGGATTCTTACACTTCAATTATACAAGGAAATGAAAATGATACATTCAGAATCTTCTTCATCTATCATTGTGAATGCCATCTGGCCGAAAACAAGCCTGGTGCGCGACGTGGCCCTGGTGGGCATGGGCAGCCTGACCCTGGCGGCTCTGGCGCAGGTGCAAATTCCCCTGCTGCCGGTGCCGGTGACCGGGCAGACCCTGGGTGTTTTGCTGGTAGGGGCGCTGCTGGGCAGGCGGCTGGGCGCATTGAGCATCATTGCCTATTTGTTTGAGGGGTTGATGGGACTGCCGGTTTTTGCGGGCGCTTCGGGCGGCCTGGCGCATCTTTTTGGTCCGACCGGCGGATACCTGCTGGGGTTTGTGGCTGCCGCCGCCCTGGTGGGCTGGTTGAGCGAACAGGGCTGGGACCGGACGCCCTGGATGACGGCCCTGGCGATGGTGCTGGGCAACCTGGTCATCTATGCTGCTGGCCTGAGCTGGCTGGCTGTGTTCACCGGCTGGGAAAAAGCCTTCGTGGTGGGCATGCTGCCTTTTCTGGCGGGCGACGCTCTGAAAATTGGCCTGGCGGCCGTTTTACTGCCGGGCGGCTGGTCGCTGCTGAACCGGGGCAAATAAACTGACCCAACAAGCCGCCGGCCCCTCCAGGCTGGCGGCTTTTTTGAATTTGGAAATGGGATCGATCATGAATCTGAATATTCACGAGATTGCTAATTTACAGGATGAATTTCTTCTTCCCTGGCTGGATTTGTATGAAACGGCCTTTCCCCCTTCAGAAAAAATCCTGATTTCCACCTATCTGCGCCTGTTTCAGGTTGGAAAAATCGGTCCCCATGCAGAAAACCACCTGCTGGCGGTGTTGAATGAAAACGGCGACCTGGCCGGAATGGCGCATTATGAGAAAACCCTTGAACCAGGCACGCCTGCCTCTCTGTGGTACCTGGCGGTGCAGCCCGGTCAGCGCGGCGGTGGATTGGGGGCGCACATTTACCAGCATGTGCTGGCGCAGTGCCGCGAAAAACAGGCTCCGGCGCTGCTCTTTGAGGTGGAACTACCCGAAGAGATGAGCAGTGAGGCTGCCCGGGTGCTGGCCGGGCGCCGCATCCAGTTTTATGAACGCCAGGGGGCGCTGCGCCTGACGGGCGTTCATTATCTTCAGGTGGTGGGCTGGCACCAGACGCCCATGCCCATGCAGGTGATGGTTCATCCACTGCAGGCGCTGACGCCAGAACAGGCTTTTGAGCTGGCTGCCTGGCAATATGAGGAAAATATTCGCCAAACAGGAACATTGCGTCTTGAAAAATGATGGTTATAATGGGGGGATGAATCAAGAAAAGAATCCTCTGCTGCGCCGGATTGTTGCGGGCCTGCTGTTGGGCCTGGTGGTGATTGTGGCGCTGATGCTGGCCAGCGACCTGCGCCAGGTGCTGGCATTGATGCGTGTTTTTCGTTGGGAATGGCTGCCGCTGGTTTTGTGCGCCACCTTGTTTAATTACACCCTGCGGTTCATCAAATTTCATTATTACCTGGGTCTGAGCGGGGTGAAGAACCTGCCCTGGCCGCACAGCCTGCGCCTTTTTGTGGCGGGCTTCCCGCTGGCGGTGACGCCCGGCAAAGTGGGCGAGGTGCTGAAGGCTGTGTGGGTGAAGGATGCCTGCGGTCTGCCAGTGGCCAAGGGAACGGCGGTGGTGGTGGCTGAGCGCCTGAGCGATGGATTGGCGGTTCTGGGCCTGGCCTCGCTGGGGGTGGCAATCTGGCCGCAATACTGGCCAGCTTTTACCTTGCTGCTGGCGGGGCTTTTGGGGGTGGTGATTGTCTCGCAAATTCGCCCGCTGGCGCTGTGGTTTCTGAGGCTTGGAGAAAAACTGCCCCTGGTGCGCCGTTTTGTGCATAACCTGCGCGAGTTTTACGAGGGCAGTTTTGTGCTGCTGCAGCCGAAGGCCATTCTGATGGCAGTGGGCCTGGGAATGGTTTCGTGGCTGGGCGAAGGTATTGGGTTTTACCTGATTTTGATGGGCCTGGGACAGCCAGCCTCAACGGCGCTGTTGATTTCAGCCGTGTTCATTCTTTCATTTTCAACCCTGGTGGGGGCGGTTTCAGCGCTGCCGGGCGGCCTGGGCGCGGCAGAAATTTCCATTGCTGGCATGCTGGTGGTTCTGGCCGGCTTATCGCCGAGTTGCGCCAGCGCCGCCACCCTGCTCATCCGCCTGGCCACCCTGTGGTTCGGGGTTTTGCTGGGTCTCGGCGCCTGGGCGTTCTGGCCGAAAATGGTTGGCCTGAAGGCTGAGCGGGTGGAATGAAAGGAAAAATTTGCGTGATCACCGGCGCGAATGCCGGCATTGGCCGCGAGACGGCGCTGGGTTTGGCCAGGCTGGGCGCCACGGTGGTGATGGTGTGCCGCGATGCGGTGCGGGGCGCGGCTGCACAGGAAGAAATTCGCCGCCTGAGCGGCAATGATCAGGTGCACCTGGTGCTGGGGGATTTATCCTGGCAGGATTCAATGCGCAGGGCGGCGCAGGCCATCTGCCAGCGTTTTGAACGCATTGATGTGCTGGTGAATAATGCGGGGGGCATTTTCAGCCGCAGGCAGGAGAGCCCGGATGGGATTGAATTGACCTTTGCGCTCAATCACCTGGGATATTTCCTGTTTACCGGCCTGCTGCTGGACAAATTGAAAGGCAGCGCGCCGGCACGGGTGGTGAATGTTTCATCCATTGCCCACTGGCTGGGCTGGATCCATTTTCCGGATATGCAGTTTCGCCGTTTCTATTTTGCACCGCTGGCCTATCACCAGAGTAAGCTGGCCAACGTGATGTTTACCTTCAGCCTGGCGCAGCGCCTGGCTGGCAGCGGCGTGACGGTTAACTGCCTGCATCCGGGGGTGATCAATTCCAACTTTTTCAAAAAAACCAGCGGTTTTGAGCGCCTGGTCAAATGGGCATTGACCCCCATTTACCAGACACCGGAGCAGGGTGCCGGGGTGGTCCTTTACCTTGCCAGTGCGCCTGAGGTGGCGGCTATCAGCGGGCAATATTTTGTCAATCAAAACACGGCGCCAACTTCACCGCTGGCCAAAAACCGCCAGATGGCTGAACGTTTGTGGCAGGAAAGTGAAAAGTTAACCGGCTTTCACTATGCGGAATGACCCGCTTTTTGGTAAAATCAATGCATGCTTACACGTGAGCAGCTTGAAGAACGGCTGGCATCGTTGCACCGCGCCAGCCTGGAACTGGTGCAGGATATTTCACTTGAATCATTGCTGGAGCGCATTGCCATCATTGCCTGCGAGCAGGTAGGCGCGCGCTATGCAGCGGTGGGGGTATTAAACGAAGCGGGCGAGTTGGAACAATTCATCCCCATTGGCATGACGCCGTCTGAAATTCGCAAATTGCCGCATCAGCCTGAAGGCAAGGGCCTGATTGGCGTGTTGATGAACAGCCGGCAGGCCATCCGGCTGCCTGATGTGAATCAGGATGCGCGCCGGGCTGGTTTTCCGGCCTTCCATCCGGTTATGAACACGTTTCTGGGTGTGCCGATTCTGCTGGGCGAAAAACAGCTTGGCCAAATTTACCTGACCAACAAGCTGGACGCCACAGAATTCAACGCCGATGATGAGCAGGTGATCACCACCCTGGCAGCCTATGCGGCGGTGGCCATTTCCAATGCCCGCCTTTACCGGACCCTGCGCGACCGCGAACAGGCGCTGACCCGCCGCAATGAAGACCTGGCTCTGCTGAACAACCTGGCCTCGATGCTGGCATCCAGCATGGATGAAGAAACCATTTTGCGCACAGCCTTATCAAGGCTGGTGGAGTATTTGGGCCTGGAAGCGGGGGAAATTTTCCTGCGAAATGAAACCAATGCCGGGCTCGATTGCGTTTTGCACATTGGCAACAGCCTGAAACAGATCTGGACGCGCACCTATTTCCGCGCTGGCGAAGGGCTGGTGGGTAAGGTGGCCCTGAGCGGCCAGCCGGAATTGATCATGTTAAGCGGGCAGCAGCGGCGCTTTGTGCCTGCAGCAGCTCTGCGGGCCTGCATTCGCCAGATTGTGGCTGTGCCGATCACCGCCAGCGGCGGAGTGATGGGCGTTTTATGCATCGCTTCTTACGCGCCGCAGCCCTTTGATGAAATGGATATGCAGCTGCTGACCTCGATTGGTTCCTGGACCGGCACGGCTGTGGAAAACGCCCGTCTGAGCATTCAGGGACGGCGGGTGGCCATTCTGGAAGAACGCGAACGCATTGGCATGGACCTGCACGACGGCGTGATCCAATCCATTTATGCCGTGGGTCTCACGCTGGAACATGCCCGTCTGCTGCTGCCTGAAGACAAGGAATTGGGGGCTCAAAAGATTGAAATGGGCATCAAAGGCCTGAACCACACCATTCAGGACATTCGCAATTATATTCTCGATTTGCGCCCGCGGCAGCTCAACGAAGAGGAAGATCTTTTGGGCGGCCTGCAGCGCCTGGTCAACGAGCTGCGCGCGAACTCCAGCCTGGATGTCTCTTTGATGGGCTCTTCAGAAGGCCTCGATCAACTGGAAGAGGCCTGTGCCATTGCCATGTTCCATATCTGCCAGGAAGCCCTGGCCAATATATCCAAACATGCCCAGGCCACCCGGGTGGAAGTGCTGCTGTGGAGCTCGGCCGACCGGGTGTTGATGGAAATTTCAGACGATGGGCGCGGTTTTGATATGGCCAAGGCGCGGGAGAAATCGGGGCACGGACTGCGCAATATCCACACCCGCGCCCGCGGGGTGGGCGGCGATGTGGAAATCACCACGGCTCCGGGTGAGGGAACCATCATTTTGGCCTGGGTGCCGTTCAAAAGAAAAAAGTGAGTTTTTCTCCACGCGGCTGGCTGTTCAGAACAGCAGACGGCCGGACGGCCTGGAGAAGGATGTTTTTCAAATAGCTTGACAGTTCATCAAAGGTAAGTTATCCTTAACCCTGCGTCCGGGTGGGACCGACGCGGCAGAAACTTCCGAACCCCGCCAGGGCTGAGAGGCAGCAACGGTAAGGAGGCCATTCTGGGCGCCGTCGGAAAACCTGCCCGGCGCATTTTTAATCTATATTATGACCCAACAAACACCCTCTTCACCCCCCGTATGCAGTTATGAAGGCTCAGATTACCAGCGCACCTTTTGGGAGCAGGGAGGACGCGCCTATGAAGACGCCGCTGAGGAAATTGCCCTGCGCCGCCTGCTGCCCACCCAGGGACATTTGATGCTGGAACTGGGCGCCGGAGCCGGCCGCAACACGCCGCGCTATGCCGGTTATGAGCGCGTGGTGCTGGTGGATTATTCGCGTACTCAGCTTGAACAGGCTCGCGCACGTCTGGGCAGCAGTTCCAAGCATGTTTACGTGTGCGCTGATATTTATCATCTGCCATTTACAGCCGGCCTGTTTGACGGCGCTACCATGATCCGCACCCTGCACCATATGGCCGAGCCGCGCCTGGCGTTGGAACAGGTGCGCCGGACCATGCAGCAGGGCGGCATCTTTATTCTGGAATTTGCCAACAAGCAGAACCTGAAAGCCATTGCGCGCTATTTTCTGCGGCGCCAGCGCTGGAGTCCGTTTTCACCGGAGCCGGTGGAATATGTGCCGCTGAACTATGATTTTCATCCAGCCACGGTCAAAACCTGGTTGAGTTTGGTGGGCTTTGCCGTGGAACGCCGCCTGACCGTTTCGCATTTCAGAATTGGCTTTTTGAAGCGCCTGCTGCCGCTTAAGCTGCTGGTGGGAATGGACAGCCTGGCGCAGCTGACCGGTGATTGGTGGCAGCTCAGCCCGAGCGTGTTTACCCGCGCCCGCGCTGCAGGAGAGCCGGCTGCGCAGCCAGCACCAGACGCCTTTTTCAATTGCCCGGCCTGCGGCGTGGATTTGCCGGAAGAAGAACATGACCTGGTTTGTCCGGGCTGTGGGCGAATTTGGCCCTGCCGCGACGGCATTTATGATTTCAGGCTGGAACCCCCAACTGCGGCGGAATAGACAAAACTGTGATTAACGAAAAAACGGCATCTGAACCTTCAGATGCCGTTTGGCTTTTCAAAGTAAGGTGATTATTTGCGGCGGGCCGTGAAAACCAGGTTGGAACTCTGAGCCGGGTCAAACGGGGCGCCCTGAAGATTGCCATACCAGGCGATGTCGGCCCAATCAGCGCTTTTAAGGGCGTGTTCCAGTTCTGCTTTGCGCCAGGGATGCAATTGAGAGGTGAAAACGCGCTGCTGCCAGCCCAGTGATTCGTGTTTGAGGGCAATGATGTTAAAATTGACCAGGCCGCCCGATTCAAAGTCGTAAAAGCGGACAAACAAATGGCGGGCATCTCCCTGCGGTTCCATCCATCTTTCGGAATGGGATAAAACGGCATCAAAATTCCGGTTTTGAACCAGAAGCAGCCCGCCGGGCTTAAGGCAGGCAGAAAAATCATTCAAGGCTTCTTCAAGGGCTGATTTCGTCAGCAAGTGGGGTAGAGAGTTTCCCAGGCAGATCAGGCCGTCAAAATTACGCAAAAAAGTGCGTCTGAGCTGGCCAAAACCGGCCACTTCAAAGGCTGCCGTTGTTGCAGAGCTGGCGGCATTGGCGCGCGCCCGCGCCACCATGCCTTCACTCAGATCTGCCCCGACCGCCTGGTAACCTTCCTGAGCCAGCGCCAGGGTGTGCATGCCAGTACCGCAGGCGGCATCCAGAATGGAAACACCTGCCGGGAAAAGTGAGCGGATGAAGGGCAGCTCAAAGGCCAGGCGGGCCGGCCAATTGACAAAACGGTCATAATCTTCGCTGAAATCATTATACATGGCAGCATCTCCTGTATGAATTATCCACCTGAGGAGATGATTTGTCAAACGAGCCCATTGACCCAGGGTTGTCAGGCAATTGTGATCATTGGCATGACATATTTCAGTTGCATTTTGAGGGCGCTTCAGTTATCCTGATAGGGATAAAAGAAGGCGCCGCGGCAGCAAGCCGGGCGAAAAATAAAATTCACTTGAATAAGAGGCCAAAAAAATGACATCCATCAAACGTGCACACAATTTCAATGCCGGTCCGGCCGTGCTTCCCATGTCTGTCCTTGAAAAGGCGCAGGCTGAGATGTTCGACTTTCAGGGCTGCGGCATGTCTGTCATGGAAATGAGCCATCGCTCCAAAGAATTCGAAGGAATCATTCAGACGGCTGAAGCGGATCTGCGTGAACTGCTTGGCATTCCCACCAATTATAAGGTCATGTTCCTGCAGGGCGGCGCCACGCTGCAATTTGCCATGCTGCCGATGAATCTGCGCCCTGCCGGCGCCTCGGCAGATTATATTGTCACCGGCTCATGGAGCAAGATTGCCTCAAAGGAAGCGGGCAAGTTGGGCAAGACCAATGTGATTTTCAACGGCGAAAGCGCCAATTTCACCACCCTGCCCACCGGCCCTCTGACAGTGGATCCCCAGGCAGCTTATGTGCATTTTTGTCATAATGAAACCATTCACGGCGTTGAGTTCAAGAGCGAACCGGTTGTGCCGGCGGAAATTCCGCTGATTTGCGATATGTCTTCCGATTTTCTCAGCCAGCCGGTGGATGTCAGCAAATATGCCATGATTTATGCTGGCGCCCAGAAGAATGCTGGCCCGGCGGGCGTGGTGGTGGTCATTATGCGCGAAGACCTGCTGGCCCGTGTGCCCGAAAAACTGCCCGTGATGCTCGATTACAAGGTGCTGGCTGAAAGCGGCTCCCTGCACAATACCCCGCCCTGCTATTCCATCTACATGGTAGGCCTGGTGTTGAAGTGGTTGAAGGAACTGGGCGGCCTGCCGGCTATCCACAAGATCAATCTGGAAAAGGCCAAACTGGTCTATGATGCCATTGATCACAGCGGCGGCTACTACCGCGGCCACGCCGCGCCCGAAGCCCGCTCTATTATGAATGTTCCCTTCCGCATGCCGTCCGAAGAACTGGAAGAAGCCTTCGTGAAGGAAGCCAAGAAAGCCAACCTGATTGGCCTGAAGGGTCACCGCTCTGTGGGCGGCCTGCGGGCTTCCATTTATAATGCTCTGCCCATGGAATCAGCCAAGGCTCTGGTTGAATTCATGGCCGAATTCCAGCGCAAAAACGGCTGATTTTGGATTACTGTCAAAAAGAAGCATCCAGCGGTTTTTGCTGGATGCTTCTTTTCTTTTTGGGGCTTTTGTTTTTGTCCAGGCCCGGCAGCCGCATCAGATAGGCCGGCGGCCATCTAATTCCAGCTTCTTGATGAGAAAGGGTACCAGAGGATGAGGCAGGCAGGATCTGAATTGACAGGCCGCCTCAATGCGTCCGGTGATTTGCGCCACCCTGGCCCAGATTCCGGGGTTTTCAATCATATCACGCAGCGCGGCGATGGTCAGTGCGGTTAAAACATGGCGAGAAGATAAAAACGCATTGATGATGGGCGCACTCATTTCAGGGCAGCTTTCTTCCAGGGTGACAATCATCTCCCTGCCTGAAGCATAGGACGTTTGCTGAATGCAGTTTTTGGCGGTGCGCCGCGGTGGAATCCAGTGGTTGAGCTGCAGCCGGGGTGAAACGCCGATCTTGAACCCTTTTTTGAGGATTTCAAGATATATTTGCACATCTTCAGCCCCTCCCAAAAAATTGGCAGAACGGCCGATTCGAAAAGATGGGCGATTTTGAATACTTTGCAGATATGCGGTGAACGCCTCGTGCTGAAGGGCCAGGCCCATGCCAGGCGGCAGGGCGGGGTTGAGTGCGTGCATGAAATGCATTTTCAGCCGGGCAAAGGCATTGTTTGAGGCGGGGGCAAGCACATCCTGCGCAGAGGTAAAGGTGTGATTTATGTTCGTTCTGTGGCCGAATTGAAGTTTGAGTGTCGTGCGCGCAGAGCCGGTGAAATGCACTTGAATGGCGCCCGCTCCCCAGGCTGAAATTTCTGGATTCTGACCGATGAGATCGAACAGATTTTGCAGGTAATCGGGGTGAAGTTCGTTATCGTCATCCACAAACAGAATCCAGGGCGCACAGGTGGCTTGATAGGCGGCCATACGAGCAAAAACAATTCCCTGACGGGACGCCACCACGACCCGCACTTTTGGCATCCGGTTTAGGAATGTGCCAACCTGAGGGATATCCAAGAGGGGAGGATGGCTGTTGTTATCCACCAACACCAGCTCAAACTGCCTGCCAGCGGAAACAGATAAGGACAGGATGCTGTTCAGGGTGCGCTCCAGCAGGCTTGGCTGGGGATTATGGGTGCAGATGGCAATGGCAAGATCAGGGTTCATGGAGATGAAAACAGAGATTAAGACAGCCAGAAAGAGAGATCACGGTCAAGTAAATCCTGAAGTTCAAGTATATCATCGCGAAAAAACTGGGTCAGGCGCAGACGCAATTCAGGGTCCAGCGGGGGCGCTTTGACCAGCATGAGCTGGCTGGCGGTGTCGATGATGCATTTTCCGAGGCGCAGAGGAAAGAATTTGCGGAACAGATTTTTGACCGCATTGGGGGTGTTGAGCAAGTGAAACAAACGGGGAAAAATGGGCAGTCCGCTTTTGTTATCCCGCAGGATGGGCAGTTTCAGGTCCGGATTCACATTCAGGAATGAACAAATATCCGATACAACCTGATCTGGTGATTTTTTCCAATCAGCATAGAGGGAAATATGAAACTGCTCTTGGGGAAAAAGAGCCAGGTAGCGCCGCAGGTTGGCGGCATAAAGGCTTTCTTTTATATAGAGGGAGCTATGCTCTGCGGGGATGTTTTTTACCCCTGTCATGACATCCACAATGGTTGCAAAGTCCGTAATGGTTTCCCTTTTGAGGCGCAGGTACATGAGGAAATGTGAGTAAATGCGTTCGGCTGGCTGGCGCAGAACAGCGATCAGCCGGACATCGGGAATGGCCTGATGAATATTCCAGGCCGCTTCTTCATCACCCAGATATTGCACAGAGGCTTCGCCGACAGCAAGGTATTGGGGTTTTACATTTGCAAATAGCGCCAAATAATCTTCTCTATTGTTTATTTTGTTATAATGTGCCGGCTGCATGAAGAAATTGGGCTCTTTTACCTGGCTCAGAAATATTTGTGGGTGCTGGCGCAGGGTTTTGTACAGGCCGGTGGTGCCGGCTTTTGGGGCACCAATGATAAGGAAATTTGGATAAGGCATAAGGTTTTTTGTTACCGGGTCAAGAGTCATTGATCATGATAAACTGCTCAGGCACGGAAAAGAAGATGGCTGGGGATATGCCTGGAAAAAGTTCTTCAGGCGTGCAATCGCCGTAGGAGTGAATTTCCTGTTATGTTATAAATTATTCCATCCAATACTTACAACTTTTCTCTTGTAGTCGATCCAATCTTAGCCATTACGAATATGCAGCACGAAAAAGATCGGAGAGGGTTGCATTGTTCTTGAGATTACCTCAACCAAGATGAAAGATCGCGGCCAATTAAATCCTGTAATTCGATGATATCAGAGCGAAAAACCTTGGTCAGACGATGGCGATCCGTTGGGTTAAGCGGAGGAGACTTAAACAACAGTACCTGGTTGATGCGGTTGATCACTTCCTTTCCCCATCGATAAGGAATGACTTTTTTGAGCAGATTCTTGATTGTTTGTGGGGAATTGAGAAAGTTAAAGAGCCCGGGCAGCCGCGGCTTCATGGTGACATTCTCATTTTTAACCATCAAGTTGATACTTGCGTCTACTCCCAAAAAAGCCATGATTTTTTGTAGAACCTCGTCTGGCCTGGTTTTCCAGTCTTCGTACAGGAAAATTAACATTTGCTCCCGCGGAAACAAACTCAAATAGCGTTTGAGGCTGACAGAGTATAAACTGTCTTCCAGGTAATCCATTTTTCTTTTTATACTAATATCAGGGTTTTCAAGACTTTGGATAATGGTTGAAAAATCGGAAATGTCTTCCTTTCCTTCCCTGCGGTACATGAGATAATGTGAATAGGTCCGGTCAGCAGGCTGGCGCAATATGGCGATCAGCCGCGCCTTTGGCAAGGCATTATAAATCATTTTTGGGGAAGCCGGGTTTCCCAGGTAATGGACAGATGCCTCCCCTATCGCCACCTTACCATCTGGTATATTGCTGAATAAGGCCAAATAATCAGCCATGTTTTTAATGTCATGCTGCTTTTCAGGAGGAAGAAAATAAAAGGGTTCTTTGGGATCAGAGAGAAAGATTTGCGGATGTTGGCGCAGGGTGTAATATAAACCAGTTGTACCAGCTTTTGGAGCGCCTATGATGAGAAAATTGGGCAGGGTCATGTGTCCTTTCATGTACCAGAAAAGCACTCAGTCATATTATCCTAATTGTAGCACATAGAGGCGGATTTTTTTATTGTATAATAATGGCAATGAAAAATAACGCTTCCTTTAATGATATCGCTGTGACCTGTCCCTGGTGTGGGACCCATTACATCCAATTTCAAACCAACTGCGATAAATGCGGTGGGGCTCTGCCTTTGCCCCCGCGCTCTGAACCGGTTCAGGCGGCACGCCTGCCTTCGCCGCCGCCGCCGCCGCGGCAAATTCCATCTTCCTATATGGGCAGCATCCTCAGCGCTGATGCTTATGCCATCACAGGGGGCATTCTGGCGCTGCTTGGCGGCATTTTTGCGCTGTTGGGTTTTGTTTTCACGGCGGCCATTGTGACAGCCTTTGTGGGGCTGCCCTTTGCCGGCATTGGCGTGCTGCTGCTGGGTATTTCTGTTCCGCTGCTGGTGTGGCGTTATCAGAACGCCCGCCAGCGCTGCGATCTGATGCGGGATGGGGTGGCGGTGCTGGGCGAAATTGTGCAGGTTTCAGAGAGTATTCACATCCGTGTCAACCACCGTTTCCCCTGGCAGATCAATTACCGCTTTCAATATGAAGGTGTCTGGCGCGAGGGACACATCACCACGCTGACCACGCCGCGCGATTTTCAGCAGGCCGGCGACCCGGTTTATGTGATTGTCAGGCCCGATAATCCCGATCACCATACCCTCTATCGAGCCAATCAGCTCTGAAAGGAATCATAAGATGAAAGTGCTCTTTATTGGCGGCACTGGCATTATCAGCTCGGCTGTGTCGCGGCTGGCGCTGCAGCGCGGCATGGATCTTTACCTGCTCAACCGCGGGCTTTCGGCCCGCCCGGCGCCGGAAGGCGCCAAAGTGCTGGAAGGTGATATCCGCAACCCGGAATCAGCCAGGACGGCTCTCGGCAGTCATGATTTTGACGCGGTGGTGAACTGGGTGGCCTACACGCCTGACCATGTTGAGACCGACCTGGCGCTTTTCCGCGGGCGTACTTCACAGTATATTTTCATCAGTTCGGCATCCGCTTACCAGACCCCGCCGGCCGGGCTGCCCATTACAGAATCGACCCTTCTGGATAATCCCTTCTGGCAGTATTCGCGCAACAAGATTGCCTGTGAAGAGCGGCTGGTACGGGCTTACCGCGAAGAAAAATTTCCCACAACCATTGTGCGGCCTTCCCACACCTATGACTGCCAGCTTTTGCCAATGGAGGGCGGCTGGACGGTGGTGGACCGCATGCTGCGCGGCCTGCCGGTGATTGTTCACGGCGACGGCACATCGCTGTGGACATTGACCCACCATGCCGATTTTGCCCGCGGGTTTGTGGGCCTGCTGGGCCTCAACCACGCCATCGGCGAGGCCGTGCATATTACATCTGATGAGTGGCTGAGCTGGAACCAGATTTTTGAGATGGTAGCGCATGCGGCAGGCGTGAAGCCGCATATTGTCCATGTACCTTCAGAGTTGATTGCCGCCTACGATCCGGATTGGGGCGCGGGCCTGCTGGGCGACAAGGCGCACAGCATGATTTTCGATAATACCAAGATCAAACGCCTGGTGCCCGATTATGTGGCTTCCATTCCCTTTGCCCGCGGGGTGGAGGAGATCATGGCATGGTATAAGGCTGACCCCGCCCGGCAAAAGGTGGACCCGGCATTCAATGTTATCTGCGACCGGATTTTGAACGCTTACGCACAGGTCTGGCCGTAAGTTTTCGAGTGTTTCAGACCGTCAATTTCCTGGCCATAGGCCTGGAAACCACAGGACAGGCTGAAATGTGACGTTGTTAAAGTGATACCCCAAAGGAGATTTCTATGAAGACTTGTGATTCTTGCGGTATGCAGTCAACAGATGGGGCTGCGACCTGCCCGGCGTGCGGTTCGCCTCTTTCTGCAAACACAGCGGCGCCGCGTGTCAGCGCCAGCTCTGTCAATCCGGCTTCGGGCGTTCGTTCTTACTACACGGAAGATTTTTTGCCCGAAACAGCTATTGCTGAACTCAAACGCCGCTATGCCGTCAAGATTCAACCCTGGGATATTGACCAGGCCATCGCGTATTACATCAAGGACCAGGGACAGGCTGCCTGGGAAAAATTGTGCGGCGGTTCGCAGCAGATGATGAACCTGGGCAAGGAACTGCTTGGGCGATTCTTCCCGCGCTGATTTGCCTTCTGTTTGAAGACAGGTTAAAAAAGGACCCGCCCCGGACATTTGCCAGGGGCGGATTTTTGTTTATCAGAGGGGAAAATCAGTGCAGGGCATCCATCAGCTTTTCAAGCTGGTAATCGCTCTGCTCTTCAGCGGCCATCAGGTCTTTGATGACATCGTGGCAGGCGATGATCTCTTCGATCATCTGCGAGGCGCTCTTGTCGGAGCGGGAAGAGGCCGCCAGCACCGCCAGCAGCATCATCCACCACAGGGTGTTTTCAAAGGCTTCCTTGTTGAACCAGAGGACGTCTTTATAGCGGTTGACGCCGATGATATGGCGGATTTCTTCATCCATCAGATAGTTTTCGACGATGGAGAGCACCGGCATGGCCGATTTGCCCTTGAACCAGTTCTGGTAGGAAACCAGCACCTTGATGAGGTGCACAGCCTGCCAGGCCTGATCGCGGGGAATATCCATGCCCATCAGGGCTTCGGCCAGAATGGGCCCCAGACGCCATTCGTCCATCCAGCTGCGGCTCTGTTCTTCGTAGCCTTCCACCTTGAGCACACGTCCCAGGTTGTGGACAAAGAGCCAGCCGAACAGGGTGCCCCAGGCCAGGCGGTTGTTTTCCATGGGGGTCAGCAGGTATTCGAGAGCGGCGCTGTAGGAGCGCGAGCCGGGCAGGGGATACTGACCGATCAGCACAGGCAGCGAGAGGACCGATTCCAGATCGCGGCGAAGCTGGCGGGCCACTGCCATATCGTCGCCGGAGCCGCCAACGTAATTCTTCACCTGGCGCAGCAGTTGAGCCATCTTGCCGCTCAATTCATCCACCAGGCCGCTGTCCACCAGCTGTTCGGGGTCAGCCAGGCGGGCGGCATAGAGCCGCGAGAACATGGCGCCGTTGACGAGCTGGCGGAAGGGTTCGTGGACCGGGGCGAGGAAGAGCACCTGCAGGGCTTCTTCCACCGAAGGCACGCCGCGCCCGCCGAGGTAGGCAGCCAGCTGGGCGTAGCGGTGATGATCGTCATCCTGCACTTCGCGGATATCGACAAAGACAAAGGTCTTGTAGGCATCCAGTTCCAGGTACAGGCCCTGCTCGGTCAGCTCGCGGCTGGCGCGCAGGTATTCGAGGCCGGTGTTGTGCTCGCGCAGGATGCAGAAATGGTTAGGGTCATTGTGCAGGTTGAGACCTTCGGCAAGGGTGCGGCTGAGAATGCGGCGGTCGTTGCCTTCTTTGACGGAATAGTTCACCGAGTTCTTGACCCAGCCGCGGGTGGAGCCAAATTTGTTATGATAGACCACCAGGGCGCGTTCGCTGCCGATGCCGTTGGAATAGGCAAACACATCTTCGTTGATGCGGCCTTCCACCGAGGCAAAATCATAAAGCAGGAAGTGATCCACGCCTGAGAAAACCGGGCGGCGGTGCAGCAGGGGGAAGATTTCGCGGTTGTGCCGTTCAATCAGCCAGCGGTCGGGGGTTTCCTCCCAATAGGCGCGGCGGTATTCCATGCCGTATTTTTCGGTGAAGCCCTCTACCTGGCCGTGACCAAACATGGGCAGGCCGGGCATAGTGGCCATGAGGGTGCAGATGCCGAAGTATTTGTCGCCCTTGCCGAACTGATCCACGGCAGTGCGCTCGTCGGGGTTGTTCATGAAGTTGACATAGCGCTTAAGAATCTCAGGATCAAATTCGAGGGTGTTTTTCATCACCAGGCGGTACTGAGCGTTATCTTCGTTGCGCAGCAGGTTCATAAAGGCGCTGTTATAGACGCGGTGCATGCCCAGGGTGCGCACAAAGTAGCCTTCCATCAGCCAGAAGGCTTCAGCCAGCAGCAGGGTGTCGGGGGCTTCTTTGGCCACGCGGTCCACCACTTCGCGCCAGAATTCCACGGGGAAGGCGGCATCGAAGCGGTCTTTGGTCAGGCCAAATTCGGCGCGGGTGGGAATGGCGCCGCCGGTGCCGGGCTCGGGGAACCACAGGCGCTGGAAGTGCTTTTTGGCCAGGGTCATGGCGGCGTCAAAACGGATGATGGGGAACATGCGCGCCACATGCAGAATGGTTTGGATGACGGCCTCGCGCACCGCCGGGTTGAGGTAATTGAGCTGGGCGGTGTCGTTCCAGGGCATGGAGGTGCCGTCGTTGCCGTGATAAATATACTGCTCGCGGCCGGTCTGGTGATCGTAGCGTTTGAACACCACGGCTGCATCAGAGCGGCTGTAGTAATGATCTTCCAGGTTGATGGACACGCGGCTGTCGGGCGAAAGGTCGGGCCCGTTGAAGGTATAGGATGGGAAGGGGGAATAATCGAGCGAGAGGAACCAATCGGGGTGCTCGATCACCCAGTTTGAATCGATGCCCATGTGGTTGGGCACCATGTCGGAGGCCAGGCGGATGCCGCGCAGCCAGGCGCGGTCGCGCAGGTTGGTGTAGGCCTGGTAGCCGCCGAGGTCGTTGGCGATGTCATAACCGGCGAGGGAGTAGGCAGAAGCCACGGCATCGGGGTTGCCGCACATCACCTTAATGGCCTGTGAGGCTTTGGAGCGTTCCCACAAGCCAATCAGCCACAGACCGCTGAACCCGCGCTGCGCCAGGGTATCCAGCTCTTCATCGGGAATCTGGTCGAGATGGCGGATTTCGCGCTTGTAGGTTTTTGAAAGCTGGTCGAGCCAGACGAAGGCGTTTTTGGCGATCATCACCAGACGGGGCATCCATTCGCGGTCAGGGCTGAAGGCTTCCACTTCGCCGCCCTCGGCGCCAGCCGCTCCGGCTCCCAGCCGGCCAAAAGTGGGGATGGGCACCGGGCCGCCCCCCGCGCCGGGACCGAAGCGCAGCATTTCCTCTTCCTTTAGCAGGTCGAGGCTGCCGAGAATGCGGTAGAGGTATTTGCCCAGCAGCACGCCCCAGCGTTCGCGGATGAATTCGAGCTGGCCGGAGAGGGAATAGGGCACGGCTTCAGCCGGGCTGTGGAGCATATCGAGCAGGTTCTGTTTTTCAGGGCCAAAGGGGGGCTGTGTGTCGAGGAAGGATTTGATCTGGGTGATGACTGACAGGTAAGGGGTTTCCTTGCGCAGGTTTGAGTCATCGAAGAACTCGAGGAAGGGAGAACGGGCCGGGTTGACATTGGCCAGCCAGAGCATCATCAGCTCTTCGAGGGCCACCTGCCGGTTGGGGGTGCCATCGGTTTCGCCAGCCAGGTAGGCGGCGGCCGAAATTTGCTGCTGGTAGACCTCAGTGGTGGGAAATTCATCAGAAAAGCGCAGCAGAGCCTTATCCACGGCTTCGCGGCCCAGCTTCTCATCCAGCCAGTTCAGCGCATCGGCAGTCAGGGTGGGCCTTTCCTGCTTCACATAGAGACCCACCACCAGATGCATGATTTCATCAATCATGCCCATGGCGTTGATCTGCCCGGCGCGCACAGCCTGTTCGGGGAAGTTCACCAGGTCGCGCTTCTGGTTGATCTTCTGGGCAAAGAGACGGACGGCATGGAAATTCGCCATGATCACTTCGCCGCGGATGGAGAAGAGCGACTGGTCGAGCTGGTAGCGATCGCGAGTCTTTCGCGCAATATGGAATTCTCTCATAGCCTCATCCTTTCTGATTTGCGTCTATGCCTGAGCTGTATCTGCCGGATCAAGGACCGTTTTGAGGGCCAGCCATTCGCCTTTGTGGCCGGCCAGCTGGGCCTGATCCACACAGACTCCCTGAGAAACCAGCTTTTCCAGCGGGCGCTGGTAAAGGGATTCTTTCCAGCCAAAGAGCCTGTGAATATCGCTGCGGGGAAGCGCGCCGAGCGACTGCAGCGTGCAGGCAATCAGGCGGCGGCGGGCTTCCTCTTCGGAAATAAAACGCGCCTTTTCCGGCAGTTCGGGAAAATGGCGTGCAGATATCTCATATATGAAGGCATAATTCCAGCGGCCCACATGCGCCACGCCCACCGGCAGGATTTTGAAATCGGCCATCAGGGTGTCGAGGGCTTTATTAAAGCGGGAATCGCTTTCCGCGCTGGTGAGGCGGGCGGCTTTGCGCAGGGCCAGGGTATCCAGCGGGCCTTCTTTGAGCAGGGCTTCATAGACCAGTTTGGCTTCCTGGGTGAGCTCGCCCTGCTCGTACTGCATCAGGTAGTCGTTTTCAATATCGCCAAAGTTGTTGGAGAGAGCGTAAAACCAGGGGGCCACCTCCAGCGAGAGGAAGGCGTTGCGCTTGCGCAGCACCCGACCGTAATAAACCACGCGCTGGTCGAGCAGCGAATCCTTCCAATCCCAGGTGATGTGGCCGGGGTCATCGTGCTCATCGGGAACGGGGCGGTCGCCAGCCACCGCTGCCCACAGGGAGGGCAGGGTGATGCCGGTGATGGGCCAGAAAGCAATAAACCCCCGTTCGTTGATGTAAGCCACGGCTTCATCGCGGGTTTTCAGGCGCAGACCGGGCAGGGTGCGAAAACTGCGCTGGCGGAATGCTTCGAGCAGGGCGGGTTGAATGGTCAACATAGGTGTATTGATTATACCCCGAAGCATAAAAAATTTATGATAGAATTAAAGGTGCTACTCGGTCTTGTTTTTGTTACCGCAAAGGGCGCAAAGGATGCCAGGGACACAACCTTGGAGAAACAGGATTGTTTCAAAAGCGAAAAACGGAGGGAAAATGGCAAAAAACACACCACCCAGCACCCAGCAGTTGGTCATTTATGAGGTTTATGTGCGCAATCACGGCCCCAACGGCAACTTTGCCGATGTGGAGGCCGATTTGCCGCGTATTAAAGCCATGGGCGTGGATGTGCTCTGGCTGATGCCCATTCACCCCATTGGCGAAGCCAACAAGAAGGGCACGCTGGGTTGTCCATATTCCATTCAAAACTATCTGGATGTGAACCCGGAATACGGCACCAAGAGCGATTTTTTCAAGCTGATTCACAGCGCCCATGAACTGGGCCTGAAGGTGATGATTGATGTGGTGTATAACCACACCTCGCACGATTCTGTGCTGGTGTTTGAACATCCCGATTGGTTCAACCAGGATGAGTTTGGCATTCCGGTTTCAACCGTGCCTGACTGGAGCGACGTGATTGACCTGAAATTCACGGGCAATGAGCGCCTGGCGGCTTACCTGATTGAGGCTTTGCAGGGCTGGGCGGCTTTTGGCGTGGACGGCTTCCGCTGCGATGTGGCTTCACTGCTGCCGCTGGATTTTTGGACGCGGGCGCGCTATGCGGTGGAGCAGATCAAGCCGGGCGTGATCTGGCTGGCGGAATCGGTTCATGCCAGCTTTGTGAATCACCGGCGCTTCCACGGACTGACCGGGCTTTCGGACGGCGAGCTGCACCAGGCTTTTGACATCACTTACGATTACGATATCTGGCCGGTGTGGCAGGCGGCGGTGGACGGGAAGATTTCGCCCACGCGTTACCTTGAAATGCTGCGCTACCAGGAAGCCGTTTTGCCGGCGCATGCGGTGAAAATGCGCTGCGTGGAAAACCACGATCAGCTGCGCGTGATGAAGCTGGCGCCGACCCCGGCGCGGGCCCTCGCCTGGACGGCTTTCCAGGCATTCAACCGCGGCGCGCTGATGTTTTACGCCGGGCAGGAATCGGCCAACACGCACACGCCTTCCCTCTTTGAAGTTGACAAAGTGGATTGGGGCACCTATCCCCTGCAGCCGCTGCTGACCCGCCTGGCGCACTTGAAAAAAGACCCGGCTCTGAAGCAGGGCAAGCTGCATTTCCTGGCCGGCGAGCCGGCCATCCAGGCGGCCTGGCAGTTGAACGGGGCCAACCTTTACGGCGTCTTTAACGTTTCAGGGGCCAGCGGTCTGGCGGCGGTGCAGCTGCCCGATGGCCATTATCTGGATCTGCTCAGCGACGGCATGGTGGAGGTGGCCCAGGGCAGGCTTCTGCTGCCTGAAAGCGCCTTCATTTTGCGCTGCCCGCATGCGCTGGATTTAAACCCCCTGGTCTTTGACCTGCTGGAATACCATCACCCGGAATAGGGCGGGGATTGTTATAGAGACGAACTGCCGGCTGAACAGGCCGGCAGTTTTTACTTCACAGCTTTCTGACATAAAGCATGCCCGATTGGAGATTGAACCGGCGCAGCCTATGATACCTGGAGAAAATCATGAGCCAGTCAGCATCAGAAGTGATTTCAAAAATTCTATTCCTGATTTCTCAATGTGGTTTGGCCATCCTGTGTATAACCAATCCTATTTTGGCCCTTAGAATCATGTATATACCGGCAACATGGATTAAAAAATCAGCCATCATTCTTCCAGAAAAGTATGAATTGCTGCTTAATTTGCTTGAAAATGATCCGGAACAATTTAGGGAAACATTTCCAGAAAATGTATCTGTTGTTTACAAAATTGGAGCTGTGGCTTTTATCATAGCAATGGCAAGTTTGTGCGGTTTGTTAACCATGATTTGAAGCAGATGAAGTGATGCTGCTGACGGAGGATGTATATGTAAAGAAATACAACGAGGAGATTAATCGGTCTGCCGGTTGTTTTGCTGATGATGATTGCCTTCACAGTACCGGATAAACCTGGAAACGAAGGCAATCGATTTGCTATCACCATATAGAGACGGTAATACGTATAATCCAATCTGGCAGCCGAAGGAAAATGGGGAAAATAACGCAAGCCTGGCTGGCGGCGGCCCAACCCCACAGCCCAAAGCCCGGCAAATGGAAAACCTTGAACAGCTCATAACAAGGAGTTGATCGATATGACCAGATCTGACTGGAAATCCATTCTGCTTCCCCTGGTGATCGTCCCGGCGGGCGGTTTATTGATTTTGGCAGCGGGCTATCTGCTGTATTTCGGCGTGGTGATGCTGGTGGAATCGGCTTTTTATGCTGATGACCCCACCGCGGTGCCGATGGATGTGATCCGCCAGGCTTTCGCGGTCTTTTCCCTGGTCCTTTATGTGCCGCTGCTGCGGGTGAAGGCGCCTGACCTGCTCAAGGCGGCTGTTCTGGTTGGGCCGCTGACCATGCTGATCATCACCATGATCCTGCGGTTTTATCAGAACCCGGCCCTGGCCGGTTTCATCACCGCGGCCATTGCCGGCCTGTGCCTTTTCCTGCTGTATCAATTTAAGAAGCCGTGGTTCTACTTTTACGCGGCGGGGGTTTCCGCATTGGCAGGGATATTTTACGCCTGGCCGAGAAATTGAGGGCGGAGGCGCGCGGGGGAATTTTTTACACAGAGTTTGGAATAATTACCAGGTGACCAGGAAGGCCAGGTCGTTGACGTTGGTGCCGGTCTGGGCGAGGGGCAGCAGGCTGCCGGTTTGCTGCCAGAAGGGGAAGGAGTCGTTGCGCGCCAGGTAGGCGGCCGGATCCAGGCCCAGGGCGCGGGCGCGTTCCAGGCTGGCGGCGCAGGCCACTGCTCCGGCCACGCCGCTGTTGCCGTCATCGCCATCGGTGGCCAGGGTAATCAGGGCGGCGTTTTCCAGTCCGGCCAGTTCGGGCAGGGCAGCCAGGGCCAGCTCCAGGTTGCGCCCGCCCACGCCGCTGCCGCGCAGGGTGACGGTGGTTTCTCCGCCGGCCACCAGGCAGGCGGAGCGGGGCAGGGGTTCGTTGTGCCGGGCCATCTGGCTCAGCACACCAGCCAAAAAGAGCCCGGCCTGGGCAGCTTCACCGGTCAGGCGGGTGGTCAGCACGGCGCTGTGAAAACCGGCGGCGCGGGCGGCTTCAACAGCGGCGCGGGCAGCGCCTTCATTGCTGCCCACCAGCAGGTTTTGGGTCAGCGCCAGGCGCGGATC
This sequence comes from Chloroflexota bacterium, assembly GCA_029561345.1. GTDB lineage: Bacteria > Chloroflexota > Anaerolineae > Anaerolineales > Anaerolineaceae > JAKQJC01. The sequence goes on from JAKQJC010000028.1 coordinate 80,970, forward strand.
GCCGGGCTTGGGGGTTTCGGGGTTGTTGTTCAGCGCGCGCAGCACGGCCGGGGGCAGGTTGGGCCGCAGCTGATATTTATCCAGCAGGGCCAGGGCATCGGCGCGGGTGGAGGCATCGGGCACGGTGGGGCCAGAGGCGATGATATCCAGCGGGCTGCCGACCACATCAGAGAGGATGAGGGTGAGCAGGCGCGCCGGATAAGTGCGGGCGGCGAGCTGCCCGCCTTTCACCGTGTCGAGGTGCTTGCGCAGGGTGTTGATTTCATTGATATTGGCCCCGCAGGCCAGAAGCTGGCGGGTGAGGGCCTGCAAATCGCCAAGGGTCAGGCCGGCAGCGGGTTCGGTGAGCAGGGCCGAGGCGCCGCCCGAAACCAGGCAGATCACCAGGTCATCAGCGCTGAGGTCTCCCAGGCTGGCGAGCATCTGGCGGGTGGCTTCAATGCTGGCCGGTCCGGGCACGGGGTGGCTGCCCCAAAGAATGGTCAATTGATCTTTGCGGATGGGCTCTGCTTCGGTGTCGGCGATGGGCTTGCCCACCACGGTGATGGATTCGACCCGGTCCTTGAGCAGGCTGAGCAGGGCGCGGCCCATGGTCGGCGAAGCCTTGCCAAAGCCAATGCCAATCACGCGGCGGCAGGCGTTCAGGTCGAAGGTTTGAGCGCCTGCCCGGAGCCAGCGGCCGTCAAAGGCCAGGCTTGATAGGACCGCCTGGGCCGGATCAGCCGCCTGCAAGGCCGCATTGATGATGCGGCAGACGGACTCAGATGCGCCGGGGGGAAGACCGGGAAGGTTGGACAGCATATCACTATTATAAACGCTTTTGACGCCGGGTAAAACAGGTCAGCACGGCTGAAAGAACCCACCTGAGCCGCGGCAGTATTTCTTGGGATACCCGCCAAAAATGAACCGGATCACACCGGCTTTATGTTGTATAATTACGCAGTCTGTCAGGTGATATTTGTCAGTAACCTGTATTTTGAAGATACAGTATACTTTAGGAAATCGCTGCGGGTTTATTATCTGGCAAAAGCCAGTTTTGTATCTTAAAATCTGAGGAGTACCAGACGTGAACGAACAAATTAATGCTGTTCTGCGCCCCAAGTCGATTGCGGTTGTTGGCGCCTCCGCGACACCCGGAAAAATCGGCTATACGGTTCTTGAGAACCTGGTTAAAGAGGGCTACAATGGTGTGATTTACCCCATCAACCCCACAGCCACCGAAATTTTGGGGATGAAAGTCTACAAGTCCATCTCGGACGTTCCAGGACCCATTGATGCAGCCTGCATCACCATTCCTGCCAAGTTTGTTTCTGCGGCAGTGGATGAATGTGGCAAGAAGGGCGTCAAAGGCCTCATTATCATCACCTCCGGCTTCAGCGAGGTGGGTGACCGCGCCCTGGAAGATGAAATTGTGGCCAAGGCTCACAGCTACAACATGCGCATTCTTGGCCCGAACATTGTGGGCACCCTGTCCAACTCGGACAAGCTGAATGCCTCCTTCGCCCCCTTCCTGCCCCTGGAAGGCAAGGCCTCTCTGGTGACCCAATCGGGTGCCCTGCTGATCGCCATCGATGCGGCTTCCTTCACCCGCCGCGTCGGCTTCGACAAGCTGGTTTCCATCGGCAATGCCGCTGACATCAGCATCTCGGACCTGGTGACCTGGCTGGATGAAGACGCCAGCACTTCCTGCATCTCCCTCTACATCGAAGGCTTCAAAGATGGCCGCGCCTTTATTGAAGCAGGCAAGGCTGCTTCCAAGCCGATCATCGCCCTGAAATCAGGCGTTTCGGCTCACGGGGCCGCTGCTGCGGCTTCTCATACCGGCTCTCTGGCTGGCGCTGCCAAGGTTTATTCCGCGGCCTTCCAGCAGGCTGGCGTGATCCAGGCCTCTGACCTGAATAACCTCTTCGACCGCACCCTGGCGCTCTCATTGCAGCCCCCCATGCGCGGCGACAACCTGCTCGTGCTGACCAATGGCGGCGGTGTGGGTGTGCTGGCCACCGATGCGGCTGAACGCTACGGCCTGCCCCTGAAGTTTGCCCCTGCTGATGTGCAGGCTGAACTGAAGAAACACATGCCCGAATTTGGCTCGGCCAAGAACCCCGTTGACATGACCGGTATGGCTGGCCTGGAATGGTACCATGAGACCACCAAGTTTGCCTACTCCCACCCGTGGGTGGACGGCCTGGTGGTGCTGTACTGCGAAACCGCCATGACCAACCCGATGGAAATTGCCCAGGGCATTCTCACCGCGGTTGAGGAATCGGGCATCAAAGACAAACCGATCACCGTGTCCTTCGTCGGCGGCGAACGCTCTGACAAGGCCATGCGCATGCTGGTGGAAAAAGGCATCCCCGCTTACCCGGCTCCCGATATTGCCGTGAACGCGATGGGTGCCCTGCGCGAATACACGCATCTGCGCGAAATGGTGACCGAAGGCGCCGTTGCGGCTCCCAAGGTTGATTCCAAGACTGCCCGCGAAGTGATTGCCAAGGCCCGCATGGAGGGGCGCGGCGCGCTGACCGAAATCGAATCCAAGCAGGTCTTTGCAGCTTACGGTCTGCCGGTAACCACCACCCAGCTGGCCCGCACCGAAGATGAAGCTGTGGCTCTGGCCAAGAAGATTGGCTTCCCGATCGTGATGAAGATCGTCTCTCCCGATATTCTGCACAAATCGGATGCCGGCGGCGTTAAAGTGAATGTTAAGGACGAGCAGGCTGTGCGCGATAACTTCCGCACCATCATGGCCAATGCCCGCGCCTACAAAGCCGATGCGGATATTCACGGCATCGCCATTCAGGAAATGGCCCCCTGGGGCACTGAAGTGATCCTCGGTTCCGTCAATGATCCCACCTTTGGCCCGACCATGATGTTCGGCCTGGGCGGTATCTTTGTGGAAGTGCTGAAGGACGTGACTTTCCGCGTGGCGCCCGTTTCTGCCGGGCAGGCGGCCCGCATGCTGGGCGAAATCCGCGGCGCGCCAATTCTGGCGGGTGTGCGCGGCGAAGCTCCGCGCGACCGCAAGGCGCTGTCCGAAGTGCTGTGCCTGTACTCGAACATGATCTTTGATCTTGCGGATGAAATTGCCGAATCAGACGCCAACCCCGTGCTGGTTTATGAAGAAGGCAAGGGCGTCAAGGTTGTGGATGCCCGCGTGATCCTCAAGAAGAAGGCGTAAAACACTTCTCCTCCTCCTTGAAGTGAAAATGACTGCCCTGAGCCGGCGCCATCTGCGGTCAGGGCAGTCCTAGTTAAGCAGGAGGGAGGCAGGTTTAAAAAACTGCCCGACGAAGAATCTGGACAAAACAGATGGTTGCGGTTAAAATACCCCTTCGCAACAAGTGAGTAAGTTTTTTGGAGGAACTGACTTTGGCTAACATCAAATCGCAAATCAAACGCAACAAGCAGAACGAACACCGCCGTGTGGCCAACCGCGTTTTCCGCGGCCAGGCGCGCACCTTTGTGTCGAAGGCCCGCACCGCCATCGCCAAAGGCGCCGATGACACCCAGGAAGCCGTTCGCGAAGCCATCAGCATGCTCGATCACGCTGCCGCCAAGGGCGTTATTCATAAAAATAACGCTGCCCGGCGCAAGAGCCGTCTGATGAAGCAGCTTGCCGCCCTCTCGAAATAAGACGGCAGCTTTACTTCCCTGACACACCACAGCGGGAGCGCCAGCTCCCGCTTTTGGTGTTTCTTTTTATTCCTGAATGCTGCGGAAGAAAGGCCTGACCTCATTGAAGATTTTTGTCACCGGAGCTACCGGTTTTATTGGCCGTCACCTGATGCGCCGCCTGGCGCAGACGGGGCATGAATGCACCTGCCTGGTGCGCAAAACCAGCCGGGTGGATGAATTGAAGCAAAACGGGGTTCGCCTGGTTTATGGTGATGTGACCGATGCTGAGAGCGTCAGAAGGGGAATGGCTGGCTGCGACACGGTGCTGCACCTGGCCAATCTCTACGCCATGTGGCACCTGCGCAAGCAGGATTTCACCGAAATCAACGTGGAAGGTACGCGGCATGTGATGGAAGCCGCGTTGGAACTGGGGGTTAAGAAAGTCGTCTATGTTTCAACCGTGGCTGTGTTTGGCCGCCCAACAGAATATCCTTTTAATGAAGAAAGCCACCCTGGCCCACACCTGTTCAGCGAATATGCCCGCACCAAAGCCCTGGGCGACGCTCTGGCCTGGGAGCTGGCCCGCACGCGCGGCCTGCCGCTGGTGTCGCTGTATCCGGGGATTGTACTGGGCGGTGATGATGACAAGGCCAGCGGCGAATATATCAAAACATTAATTTACCGCCGCACCCCTACACCCATTTTCACTCATTCTGTTGAAACCTATGTGTATGTGGAGGATGTGGTGGATGCCATCCTCAGCGCAGCCGAGAAACCCGAAACCATCGGCCAGAAATATCTCATCGGGCGTCACGCCATGAACGGGCTGGATTATGCCCGCCTGGTGTGTGAGGTGGCAGGCACGCCAATGCCCCCCTTCCGTTTTCCCGATTGGTTCGTGATTCTGGCGGGGTACTGGTTGACTTTTGTCAGCCAGTTTACGCGCCGGCCGCCGTGGTGGGGTTTGAGTGTGGATGCGGGCAATACGTTGTATAATGGTTTTTATTACGATGGTTCCAAAGCTGAACGTGAACTGGGAATCACATATTCACCGCTGCGCCTGGCGCTGGAAGAAGCCATTGCTTCATACCGCGCCAGAGAAAAGAGGAAATGATGGTGTTCAGACCCGGCCTGTACCTGGTGGCAACCCCCATTGGCAACCTGGGCGACATCACCCTACGCGCCCTGGAAGTGCTGAAAACGGTGGACCTGGTGGCGAGCGAAGATACCCGTAAAACCGGGATGCTGCTCAAGCATTTCGAGATCAAGAAACCGCAGGTGGCTTTTCACGAATACAATGAGGAAAAAGCACTGCCGCGGGTGATGGAAACCCTGCAAGCAGGGCAGTCGGTGGCGGTGGTGACGGATGCGGGCACGCCGGCCATTTCTGATCCGGGGTTTGTGCTGGTGCGGGCGGCGCTGGAAGCGGGCATGTATGTGACCGCCATTCCAGGGCCGGCGGCGTTGATCCTGGCGCTGACCCTTTCGGGGCTGCCGGTGCACAGTTTCACTTTTCGCGGATTTCCACCGCGCAAGCCGGGGGCGCGCAAACGTTTCTTCGCGGTGGATGCGCAGTCGCCGCATACGCTGATTTTCTACGAGAGCCCATATCGATTAAAGGATTTTCTGACGGATGCGCTGGCGGTTTATGGCGACCGGCGCGCAGCCATTGCCAATGATTTGACCAAATTTTATGAACAGGTGCAGCGCGGTCGGCTGGCTGAACTGGTTTCAACCATCCAAGAGGCAGATTTAAAGGGGGAATATACCGTGGTGATTGAAGGCGCGGGTGGTTCATCATCTGAAGAAAATGATATTGAAATCGAAAGGGAATAAACATGGAATTTTTTCTGTATGTTCTGGTTGGTTTCATTGGACAGATGATTGACGGCAGCCTGGGCATGGCCTACGGCGTGAGCTGCAATGCGTTTCTGTTGAGCCTGGGAATTCCGCCGGCTGCCAGCAGCGCCAGCGTGCATGCAGCTGAGGTGGTGGTGACGGGTATTTCGGGCCTTTCACATTTCAAGTTCGGCAATGTGGATAAGGCGCTTTTCCTGCGCCTGATCATCCCTGGCACCATCGGCGGCGGACTGGGCGCTTATGTGCTCACCCAGCTTGACGGCAGCGTGATTAAACCCTACATCAGCATTTATTTACTGCTCATGGGCTTCCTGATCATCTATAAGGGCGTCTTTAAAAAACCGCAGAACGGCGAGCGCATCAAGCGCTTTATTATTCCCCTGGCGGTGATGGGCGGCACCTGTGATGCCATCGGCGGCGGCGGGTGGGGACCTGTGGTCACCACCACCCTGATTGCTGGCGGCAACCAGCCGCGCGAAACCATCGGCTCGGTGAACGCTTCTGAATTTTTTGTCTCACTGGTGGAATCAGTGGTGTTCATCCTGACTCTGGGTCTGACGCACTGGATGGTGATTTTGGGTCTGCTGATTGGCGGGATTATCGCTGCGCCTTTAGCCGCTTACCTGACCAAACGGCTGCCGGTGCGCGCCCTGATGGTGCTGGTGGGCCTGCTGATTGTGGTGGTGAATACCAATACCATCGTTAAGGCTTTCTTTTAGAACAGTTTTCCATTTTGAGTAAAAAATAACGGGCGTTCACACAGGAACGCCCGCTTTTTTTATACACCACCATCAGCTCAATGGTCAATCCTGGTACAACCCCCGGGATTGGATCAGGGCGGTCACCTGAGGCTGGAGGTAATAGCGATAAGGTTCACCGCAGGCGATGCGGCGGCGGATTTCACGAGATGAAATTTCCAGCAGGGGGGCGTTGATGAAGCGCACTTTACCGGTCAGACCGGGGAGCTGGCTTTCCAGGACGGTCAGGTCAATGGCATCTTCAGGCCGGCGCATGACGCCCAACGAGGCGCAGGCGGCCAGAAGCTCCTGCGGCTGGCGCCAGGTGGGCAGGTCGCGCAGCGAATCACCGCCCATCAGGTAAACCATGCCGGCACCGGAATTCTGCTGTGCCAGCAGGCGCACCGTATCCACGGCGTAGTGCGGACCGGGGCGGTTCATTTCCACCATGGAGAGCTCAAAAAGAGGATTATCCGCCAGCGCCGCCTGGAGCAATTCCAGGCGAGCAGCCAGCGGGGTGATGTTCTGATTGAGTTTGTGAGGTGGGGTGGGTGTCAGCACCCATAACAGGCGGGAGAGCTGAAGCTGATAAGCGGCTTCGGCGGCAAGGATGAGATGCCCCAGATGGGGGGGATCAAACGTGCCGCCGAAAATTCCGATCAGTCCTGCCATTCCAGTTCGTAATCCAGAATATAGACGCTGTCGCCGGGTTGAACGCCGGCCTGGCGCAGGGCTTCATCCACGCCGATATTTTCCATCAGTTTCTGGAAGCGGCGCACCGAGCCTTCATGTTCCCAATAGGTCATCTGGGCAGCGCGTTCGATGCCCGCGCCCTTGATGCGGAAACCGCCCTCTTCGGCGACAATGGTGAATGCGGCCATATCCTCCTGCGGGCGATAAACAGGCATGGCAGCCGGGGCCACTTCGGGTTCGGGGGTCTGAGCCAGCAGTTCAGCAGCCTTCCAGAGCAGGGGGCGGATGCCGTCGCCGGTGAGGGCTGAGACCGGAACAGCCTCCACGCCGCGGGCCTTCAGGTCAGCCTGAATCTGCGGCCAGCGTTCGGCCACTTCGGGCATATCCATCTTGTTAAAAACCACCAGTTGAGGTTTTTTGCCCAGGTTGGGGTCAAAAAGGGCCATTTCACTGTTTATCTGGGCATAATCGGCCACGGGGTCGTTGGAATAGCCGTCAAGCAGGTGAATCAGCACGCGGGTGCGCTGGATGTGACGCAGGAAGGAAAAACCGAGGCCCACGCCCATGTGGGCGCCTTCAATCAGACCGGGGATATCGGCCAGGACGAGGACGTTGTTGATATCCAGTTCAACCACGCCCAGATTGGGCTCAAGGGTGGTGAAAGGGTAGGGGGCAATTTTGGGCCTGGCATTGGTTACGGATGCCAGGAAGCTCGATTTGCCGGCGTTAGGCACGCCCACCAGGCCGATATCGGCGATGAGCTTCAACTCAAGGCGCAGGCTCATTTCCACGCAGGGCTCGCCTTTTTCGGCAATGGTGGGGGCCTGATGGCGCGAGGAGGCAAAATGCTGGTTGCCGCGTCCGCCGCGCCCGCCGCGCGCCACTTCAAGGCGCTGGCCGGGTTTGGTCAGGTCGCCCAGAAGGGTGTCGTCGTTGGCATTGTATACCATGGTGCCCGGCGGCACAAAAATCACCATTTCGCGGGCCGATTTGCCCGACATGTTGTTGGGGCCGCCGCGTCCGCCATCTTTGGCAATGAAGCGGCTTTTGTGGTGGAAGTAGGACAGGGTGTTGAGGGTTTTCTGGACCTCCAGCACAACCGAGCCGCCGCGCCCGCCATCGCCGCCATCGGGTCCGCCGCGGGGGACAAACTTTTCACGGTGGAAATGGACAGCGCCGTCGCCGCCTTTACCAGAGCGCACATAAATGTCAACTTGATCGATAAACATGGACTTCTCTTTACTTTATTTTGAACTTTTCGTTGAAGTATTTTACCCGTAAAAGGTGAATATTCATAGGAAAGTGGCCATTATTATGAAGAAAAAGCCCCTTCCGCAGGGCAGAAGGGGCTGAAAAAACCGCGAGAGGGTTTATTTCTTGCCAAACTTGGCGGTGAGGATTTCTTTGAGGGTCGGCAGACCGATCTCCTGCAGTTCGTAGCGCACGCGCTGGCAGGGTTTGTTGATCTTGAGGATGCGGGTGAGGTCGATGGGGGTGGCGCTGATGACCAGATCCACATCGGAGTTGGCGATGGTCTTTTCCAAATCGCGCACCATTTCATCACCATAGCCCATGGCCGGCAGGATGGCGCCGGTGTTGGGGTATTTGTTGTAGGTGGCGATGATGGAACCAACCGCGAAGGGGCGGGGATCCACAATTTCGGCCGCGCCGAAGCGGCGGGCAGCCACGAAACCGGCACCGTAGGCCATTTCACCGTGGGTAAGGGTGGGGCCGTCTTCGATGACCAGGACACGCTTGCCGCGAATCAGTTCGGGGTTATCCACAAACAGAGGAGAGGCGCCTTCGATGACGATGGCATGGGGGTTGATGGTGGAAATGGTGCTGCGCACGGCCATCACATTGTCGGGGGTGGCGGTGTCCACTTTGTTGATGACAAAAACATCGGCGGCGCGGATGTTGGTTTCGCCAGGGTGGTAGGTGGTCTCGTGACCGGGGCGGTGGGGATCCACAACCACGATCGCCAGATCGGACTTGTAGAATGAGAAGTCATTGTTGCCGCCGTCCCAGAGGATGATATCAACTTCCTGTTCGGCCTGGCGCAGGATGGCTTCGTAATCAACGCCGGCGTAGACGATGACGCCGTTATCGATATGGGGTTCGTATTCTTCGCGTTCTTCAATGGTGCACTCGTGCTTGTCGAGGTCAGCATAGGTGGCGAAGCGCTGAACTTTCTGTTTCACCAGATCGCCGTAGGGCATTGGGTGGCGGATGGCGGCCACTTTGAAGCCCATTTCGCGCAGGATGAGAGACACGCGGCGGGTGGTCTGGCTCTTGCCAGAGCCGGTGCGGACGGCGCAAACTGAAACAACAGGTTTGGTGGATTTGATCTGGGTGTCTTTGAGGCCCATGAGGCGGAAATCGGCGCCAGCGGCCAGCACGGTGGAGGCTTTGTGCATGACATACTCATGGGGGACATCGCTGTAGGCGAAGACCACTTCATCAACCTTCAGGTCTTTGATGAGGCGGATGAGTTCGCTTTCGGGGTAGATATCGATGCCGTTGGGGTAACCGGGGCCGGCTAATTCGGCGGGGTACTTGCGACCTTCAATGTTGGGGATCTGCGTGGCCGTGAATGCAACAACTTCGTAGTCTTTGTTTCCGCGGAAGAAGACATTGAAGTTATGGAAATCGCGCCCTGCGGCGCCCATAATGAGGGTACGAATGGGTGACATGTGTAATACGCTCCTTTTATTGTGATTAATTTCGGTTGATGGTGCTTCCTGATCTTTCCACCTTCACCCTGAAAGTGAACAGATCAGGCGGCAGCCATCTCACATCGCTTCTGGGGCTGTGATGCCCAATAAAGCCAGGGCGTTACCAATGGCCTGGCGCGCCGCGGCCACCAAACGCAGCCGGAAAGCGCGCACCTCTGGTTCGGCTGAGAGAACAGGACAGCCGGTGTAAAAATCGTTAAACGCGCGCGCCAGATCGTAGGCCTGGGTGGCCATGGCCAGCGGCCGCAGATCGCCAGCGGCGCGTTGAACTTCGGAGGGGAAGCGCGAGATGGCATCCACAAGGGCCACTTCTTCGCGCTGCAGGGTGTGGGTGGGGGTGAAGGCGGCGGGAATTTCTCCGCCTGCCTTGCGCAGGATGCTTCCGCCACGCACATAGGCATACTGGATATAGGGGGCCGCCTGACCATCGAAATCGAGGGCGGTTTTCCAGTCAAAGGTGACAATTTTGGCGTTTTCGCGCGCCAGCATGGGGTATTTGATGGCCCCAATGCCCACGGCGCGCGCCACAGCCAGTTTTTGCTCGGCGGTGAGGTCGGGATTCTTCTGTTCCACCACCTCGAGGGCGCGGCTGACGGCTTCAGCGATGAGGTGTTCCAGCAGCACCACCGTGCCTTCGCGGGAGGCCATCACCACATTGCCGGGCAGGTTCACCAGCTCGTAAGGCACGTGCTGGCAGTGCTTGGCCCAGGGATAGCCGGCCAGTTCAAGGGTTTTGAAGACCTGCTGGAAATGCAGCGACTGGCGCACATCCACCACGTAGTAGGAGCGGGCGAGGTCGGGGTAATCGCTGAATTTCAGTTTGGCCAGGGCCAGGTCTTCGGTGGCGTAGAGGGCAGTGCCGTCAGAGCGCAGCACCACCAGCACGCGATATTTTTCTTTCAGGCCCAGGCGAGCATCCAGGTCAACGAAGACGGTACCGTTATTGGGGCGGTCATCGGTGGCCAGGCCTTTTTCGATCAGCTCAGCCACCACCTCTTTGCCGGGCTGTTCGGCCATGCTGTTGAAGTAGTAGCGGTCAAAGCGAATATCGAGCTGGCGGTACATTTCATCAAAGCCGTCCAGCGACCACTGGCGGGTTTCCGTCCAGAGGGCCACCACTTCGGGGTCGCGCTGGTCCCAGCGGCTGTAGAGGGCGCGGACTTCGGCTTCCAGTTCAGGGTTCTCTTCAAGGCGGCGGTTGGCTTCAGCGTAAATTTTGCCCATCCACTCGGTGATATTGGTTTCGGGGCGTTCGCCGGCATGGAAATTCATATAATTCCACAGCCATTTGATCACATGCAGGCCAATATCGCCGGGGTAATTGGCGCGCACCACGTCGTAACCGGCAAAATCGAGCAGACGGCAGAGGGCATCGCCGAGGATGGCGCTGCGCAGGTGGCCGACGTGAAAAGCTTTGTGGGTGTTGGGCTGCGAGAATTCGATCATCACGCGTTCGCCCTTGGCTTTGCCGCGGCCAAATTCCTGCTTTTCATCCAGCACGCTGTCGATCAGGCGGCTGGCATAATTGGCGGTGGAAAAGTAAAGGTTCAGATAGCCTTTGACGGCTTCAACACGCTCAAAACCATCCGGCAGTCCCACGGCTTCGGCAGCCATTTGAGCCAGTTCGGCGGCGCGGGACGGCACAGGACCGGCGGCTTTGCCCTCGCGGGCTTCACGGGCGGCCAGCTGGAAAAAGCTGGTGCAAATGCCCCAATGCCCGTTAAAAGGAATCCAGGTCCAGTTTAAGTCTGGATTGGGGAGGCCCTTTTCGGCACAGAAGGCGCTGAGGCGCTGGTTGATGGCGTGTTGTTCGGCTTCAAACATATGCAATCCTTTTCAAGAGGTCCTTTATGAAGGGCCATTTAATTGCAAAAACGCAAGGGAGCTGGAATTTCTAATTCCTTTGCGTCTTTGTCATTATAACACGGCGCAGGTGAGTAGAAAATCACGGCTTTGACTGTCGAACAACACTCGTTGACGGCAGCCAGCGCCAGATGAGCCCGCGCCGGGGGGCGAAGAAAAAGCCAACCAGAAAAATGACCGTGGCCACCAGAACAATGGCCGAACCGGAGGCGATGTTGGCATAATAACTGATATAGAGGCCGCCCAGGCTGGAAAGCGCGCCAAAACAGGCCGAAAGGATCATCATGGTGGAGAGGCGGCGGGTGAAGAGGTAGGCGGCAGCAGCCGGGGTGACCAGCATGGCGGCCACCAGGCCGACGCCCACGGTTTGCATGGAAATGACGATGGTCACACCCAGCAGCACCAGCATCAGGTTGCGTAGCAGGGTCACCGGCAGGTGCAGGGTGGCGGCCAGCACAGGATCGAAGGAGATGACCAGAAAGGGCCGGTAAAGCAGCAGAATGGTGAGCAGCACTGCGGCGCTCAAAACGGCGGTGAAGATCAGATCGGATGGGCTGACGCCCAGCAGATTGCCAAAAAGGATGTGGGAAAGATCAACGGCAAAGGTGCGGATGGAACTGATGAGGGCCACCCCCAGGGCCAGGGCGGCAGCAAAGAGGATGCCAATGGCGGTATCTTCCTTGATGGTGCCCTGCTGTGAGAAGAAGCCGATCAGCAGAGACACTGCCACCGCGGCGATCAGGGCGCCAGCCAGCAAATTGCCGTTGAGCAGGTAGGCGATGGCCACGCCCGGCAAAATGGCATGCGCCAGGGCGTCGCCGAGGAAGGCCATGGAACGCAGCACCACATAGCAGCCGACAATGGAGCACAGGGTGCCGACCATCAGTGCGGCCAGCAGCCCGCGCTGCATGAAGGCAAATTGCAGGGGATCAGTCAACCATTGCATGAGGTTTACTCTTCTTCGTGAATGTGATCGTGGCCGCAGCAGTCATCCACCACCACGGAATTATCCAGCATCAGCAGATGGCCCTGGAAGGCCTGGCTGACCAGGTCGGGAGTGAACACTTTTTCGGGCGGGCCGTAGGCGATAAGGCGTTTGTTGAGCATGATGACGGTTTCAAAGTACTGTGAGGCCATTTTGAGGTCGTGGGTGGACACCATAACGGTGACGCCTTTTTGATGCAGGTCGGCCAGCAGACGCAGGGTCACTTCCTGGGTGGTGATATCCACGCCGGTGAAGGGCTCATCCAGCAAAAGGATGTGGGGCTGCTGGGCCAGGGCGCGGGCCAGAAAGACGCGCTGCTGCTGCCCGCCCGAAAGGTCGCCGATGGGTCGGCCGGCAAGCTGGGCCATATCCATCTGGCGCAGGGCTTCAAGAGCCACCTGGCGATCTTCAGGGGTGGGGGCTTTGAGCCAGCCCAACCGCCCGTAGCGGCCCATCAGCACCACATCGAGCACATTCACGGGGAAGCGCCAGTCCACCTCTTCACGCTGCGGCACATAGGCCACACAGTCCTGATGGCTGCCGGCGGGCAAACCGTGGATGAGAGCCTGGCCGCTGCGCAGGGGCAGCAGCCCCACCAGCAGCTTGAAGAGGGTGGATTTGCCGGCGCCGTTGGGACCCACTACGGCCACAAGCGCGCCGCAGGGGATTTCAATGCTGATATCATGGATGGCCGGATGACCCGGATAACCTGCACTGGCGTTAACCAGAGCCAGATGGGCGGGTGTGGCAGGCAGGGACGTGTTTTTGGTCATAGGTTGTTTTGCTGGCACTGTGGACAGAGGCCGAACAGCTGCAGCCAGTGGTCCTGAATGGTGAAATGAGTCTGATTGGACACTTTTTCGATGAGCGGGGTGATGTTGTCGCCCGAAAAATGCACGGCACGGCCGCAGGCAGTGCAGAAAAGCAGGTGTTCGTGGCCGCAGGCGGCGCGCCAGTAGGTGTGGCAGCCGTTGGGCTGGTGCACGCGCTGGATAAGACCGAGTTCTTCGAGTTTTTCGAGGGTGCGGTATACGGTGACCAATCCCAGGCCCGGGCAAGACTGCCGGCCGAGATCATAAACCTGAAGCGGCTCGAGGGCGCGGTCGCTGGAAGCCATGATATCCACAATGGCGCGCCGTGGAGCGGTCAGGCGGTAACCTGAGCGGGCGATGCATTCGAGCCAGCCGGGGATGGGATTGGGATCATTGGGCATGCAATAACTCCATAATTGATAACGTTTTTCAATTATAAAGCGATCCGCATGGGTGTCAAGATAAGTTTTACTTTGCCTGCAAGTAAAGGTGTGTGATAATGGAAGCATCGTTTTGATGAGTGCCTATGCAGAGGCGGCGTGTTAATGGGAGAGGTGCCTTGATGATGACCTGTTTTTATAAGCGTTTTCCGTTTCTAAAGACGGATACCGGCCTGCTGGTGATGGTTGGAATGATCACGGCGCTGGTTCATATCCTTTCAAACGGCGGGTACGGTTTTCACCGCGACGAACTGGATATTTTGATGAATGCCCAGTACCCGGCCTGGGGTTATGTGGCCTATCCGCCGCTGACCCCGTTTCTGGCGCGGCTGGAATATTGGGCTTTTGGCTTTTCGCTGACCGGCCTGCGCCTGCTGCCGGCGGTGTTTCAGGGCGGGGTGGTGGTTCTGGCAGGGCTGATGGCGCGCGATTTTGGCGGCAACCGCCGGGCGCAGGCGGTGGCGGCAGTGGCGACCGCCATATCGCCGATAGCCATTACCACCGGCACGCTGATGCAGTACCTGTCGTTTGATTATGCCTGGTGGGTGCTGCTTTCGTTCTGCGTGGTGCGCCTGCTGCGCAGCGAAGATCGGCGCTGGTGGTTGGGCGCCGGTGCAGCAATTGGCCTGGGCATGCTGACCAAGTACACCATGGTCTTTTTTATCGCCGGCCTGGCGGCAGCGGTGCTGCTGACGCAAACGCGGCGCGATTTGCGCTCGAAGTGGCTTTGGGCGGGGGCCGGCCTGAGCCTGCTGATAGCGCTGCCCAACCTTATCTGGCAGGTGCAGCACGATTTTATTTCCCTCCAATTCCTTGGCGCTATTCATGAACGGGATATTGCCTGGGGGCGCACGCAGGGTTTCCTGCTGGAACAGCTTTATGCCGTGGCCAATCCCTTCACCCTGCCGCTGTGGGCGGCCGGACTGCTTGCCTGCCTGCGGGGAAAATGGGATGGACGATTCAAACTGGTGGGCTGGTGGTTCGGGGTCACGTTTTTGCTGCTGTTTTTAAGCCGGGGGCGCGGCTATTACCTGGCGCCGGCCTACCCGATGCTGCTGGCGGCGGGGGCGGCCTGGGTGGAAGGCTGGCTGGAAGGGCAGCCGGGCCGCACCAGGGGATCCATCCATTCCACCCAGCTGTGGGTGGCGGTGTTTGGGGCAGCCTTTGGCCTGCTGCTTCTTAAGCCGGTGCTGCCCATCAATTCGGCCCTGTGGCCCGTGGCCACCAGCCTGAGCGATAATTTTGTCGAGATGGTGGGCTGGCCCGACCTGGTGGACCAGGTGGAGGCGGTGGTGAAAACCCTGCCCGAAGGGGAGCTGGATAAAACGGTGATTCTGGCGGGCAATTACGGCGAGGCAGGCGCGCTGATGTTTTACGGCGCAGGGCGGAATCTGCCGCGGGTGATTGGCGGGGGCAACAGCCTGTGGGAGCGCGGCTACGGCAGCCCAGAACCTGAAATTGTGGTGGCGGTGGGGTTTGAACGCAGCCAGATTGAGCGTTTTATGCGCTCATGCCAGGCGGCCGGGACGGTGAGCAACCGCTACGGCGTGGAAAATGAAGAATCGACCTGCCACACCACGCTTTTTATCTGCCGCGAGCCGCGGGCAGCCTGGGCGGTGCTGTGGCCGCAGATGCGCTGGTTTCAGTAGAAAATTGGCGGTGAACCTGCGGGCGGTTCACAATGAACCACCCGCAGGTTTTTATGGACAGGCGGGTTACCAGCCTTCGTGATGGACAAGCTCTTCCAGGGTTTTGCGCGGGCGGGGAGAGGGATGTTCAGCGGGGTAACCCACGGTGAGAACTGTGACCACAAATTTATCCTGAGGAATGTTGAGCAGGGCTTTGATTTCCGCCTGGATGAACCAGCCGATCCAGCAGGTGCCCAGGCCAAGGTGCTCGGCCTGCAATACAATGTGTTCGGCGGCAATGGCTGTGTCGCGGATGACGCGCTTGACATCCATTTCGGGGCTGTTTTCGTCCACCAGGGTGCCTTCGCAGTCGGTGATGCGGGCGCGCAGGTCGGCCACGCAGGCGATGAAGAGGGGCGCCTGGCGCATCCACTGCTGGTTGTGCGAGATTTCAGCCACTTTGGCTCTCACGGCCTCATCAGTGATCACGATGAGGTGGAAGGGCTGGGCGTTGTTGCCTGAGGGGGCCAGGCGGGCGCTTTCGAGCAGCAGGGCGATCTTTTCGGGTTCGATGGGGCGGTTCTCGTATTTGCGGATGCTGCGGCGCTCGCTGATTTCCTTCATGACGGTCCATTCCATGCGGGTGTTTCCTTTCGCGGGTGAGGGTAAATCGGTTTTCTCTACGGCTATTTTAACCGATAATGGGACGATGGGCATAGTGGAAGCTGACGGCGAAGCGCCCTGTTAAGGTCTGATTAACATGATTTGACAAATCAGCGAAATAGGATATAATGATGACAAGTTTGGTCGATTTCTGCTCGTGAAGAAAAGTATTTGCAAGACAAAGCGCAATTAAATTTTCCACCCTGGCTGAATTGAGATGGCCGGGGTTTTTGTTATCACCAACATCCTTCCTGCCGCTGGCAGAGGAACATCAAAGAAAAGATTGAGAAAGTAAAAATGAAAAAGAAGTTGAAAATCATCCCCCTGGGGGGCTTCGGGGAAGTCGGCAAGAATATGCTGGCTTATGAATATAATCACCAGATTCTGGTTGTGGACGCCGGTTTAATGTTTCCTGAAAATGAAATGACGGGGGTGGATTACATTATTCCTGATTTTGAATATCTGAAAAAGAAAAGTGACAAAGTCGTTGGCATTGTGATCACCCACGGTCATGAAGATCATATCGGCGCCATTCAGCACCTGCTGAAGGCAGTTCCCGCCCCGGTTTACGGCACGGCGCTGACCCTCGGCCTGGTTGAGGTCAAGCTCAACCGCGCCGGCATGGCCGGCAAAGCAGACCTTCGGACGGTTAAAGCCGGCGAGGCGCTGCAAATTGGCCCGTTCAAGGTGGAATTTTTCCACGTCTGCCACTCCATCCCCGATTCGGTTGGCCTGGGCATCACCTGCCCGGCTGGCCTGGTGGTGCACACGGGCGACTACAAATTTGACCAGACCCCGGTGGATAACTGGCAGACCGACTTTGCCAAGCTGACGGAATTTTCATCCCGCGGGGTGGATATTCTGCTGGCCGATTCGACCAATGCCGAAACCCCCGGTTGGACGCCCTCTGAGCGGATCATTGGCCCGGCGTTTGATGCGGTGATCCGCGACGCTCCTGGCCGCGTGATCATCGCTACCTTTGCCTCGCTGATTTCGCGCATTCAGCAGGTGGCGGATGCCGCCATGCACCACCGGCGCAAACTGGCCTTCGCGGGCACGAGCATGGTGGATAATGTCAAAATGGCGCGCAAGCTGGGCTACCTCAACATTCCTGAAGAGGTGATTGTGCCTCTGGAGAACGCGCTTAACCTGCCGGCCCGTGATGTCCTCATCATGTGCACCGGCTCGCAGGGCGAACCGACCTCCATCATTGGGCGCCTTTCAGCCGGGAATAACCGCCTGTTTGACCTGCTGCCCGACGATACGGTGGTGCTTTCATCGCACCCGATTCCTGGCAATGAACAGGAAGTGGGGCGGGCCATCAACCGCCTGCTGCGGCGCGGGGTGAATGTCATTTATGACCGCCTGGCCCAGGTCCATGTTTCGGGACATGCCAGCCAGGAAGAGCAAAAGATGATGCTCAGCCTGGTGCGCCCGAAAAATTTCATTCCCATGCACGGCGAACTGCGCATGCTCAAGCGGCATGCCTGGCTGGCCGAACAGGTGGGCATGGCAAAGGAAAACATCTTTGCCCTTGAAAATGGCTATATCATTGAGCTGCAGGACGGCAAAGTGCGGGTGGGCGAGCGCATTCCCGGCGGTTATGTGATGATTGAGACCAGCAAAATTGCTGAGAACGTTCCTTCATCGCTGCGCAAACGCGAGCAGCCGGCCCTGCCCGGTACCTTTGTGGTGAACCTGAGCATGGATAAGCGCACCAACCGCCTGCTGGGCAAGCCCGAGGTGATTGCCAGAAATATCGCGGAATCCAGCCGGGATGAATCGGAACTGGTGGGGGCGGTGGAAAACCGCGTCACGGAACTGGTTCGCCGGGGCGTGCGCGTGGAGCGGGATATCCGCGATGTGGTGTGCACCTTTGTCTTCAAGCAAACGAAGCGCCGGCCGGTGGTGTCGGTGAATATCACCAAGGCGTAAGGGATAGAAAAGAAAGCAATAGCTCAGCCAATCTGAGCATTTGCACATTTTCCTTCACCATCAACATAAAAAACAAAAACAGGCATGATCTCGAAATTATGCCTGTTTTTGTTATTGGAATCAGCTTGCGGTCAGCGCATGCATATCCGGCTCAATTTCATTGAAACACCGGGCTCATTTTCTGAGCGACTGGGCTCAACTTATTAGAAAATTAACATCAGCACTCGCTGTGCCCGCAGGCGTAACACTTGCGGCAGCCTTCTTCGTTGACCATGGCCGCCTGGCCGCACTCAGGGCAGAGATCGCCAATTTTGAGGAAGGGCTGCGAAACCTGCACGGCAGGGGCGCTTTCTTCCACGGCGGGAATGTATTCTTCGGCCGGCGCGGGGGCGATGGGAGTCTGCAGGTATTCACCCAGCACCTGGGCCACACCATCGGGCAGGGAGCGCACGCGGTTGGGGCCAAAGCCCAGCGAGCGGCCGCCGCCGATATCCAGCAGCTGGCGCACCACTTCCTTCAGGCGTTTGCGGGGTTCAATGGGCGAGGCCAGGCGCAGCGAATAGGACACCAGGCGGCCGATGGCTTCTGAGACTGCGGCGGTATCGGAGCCGGCCTTGGCGGTGTTGATGAACACTTCAAAGGGCTGGTTGCCGCCGTTTTCGTTGACGGTGACAAAAGCCTTGCCGAGAGGCGTTTCGATGGAGTAGGTGTAGCCGCGCAGCTGGCGTGGGCGGGGTTTCTTGGTTTCGTGCCAGATCACCATCTGCTCGGCGGGTTTGGCCGGCGCTTCGGCGGGGGCTTTCTTGGCGGCGGTGGACTGGGTTTCGAGGACCACGGCGTCGCGCGAGCCGGTGACATAGACGGTGATGCCCTTGCAGCCCAGTTCCCAGGCGAGCTGGTAGGCCCGGGCCACTTCTTCGGCGGCGGTGCCGGCGGGGAAGTTGATGGTTTTGCTGAGCGAGTTATCCACAAAGGCCTGCAGAGCCGCCTGCATGCGCACATGCTCTTCGGCGGTGATATCTTCGGAGACGGCAAACACTTTGCGGATGCCTTCTGGCACTTCGCTGACGTTCTGGCAGGAGCCCAGCGACATGACTTTTTCAATGATGGCGGCGCGGCTGCTTTCGTCGAGGCCGGCTTTGATCAGGCTGGCTTCAAAGAGCGGGCTGGCGTAGGTGAGCTTGAGATCCTTGCCGTTGTCGTTGACGTGGCGGATATAGGCCAGGGCGAACACGGGTTCGCAGCCGTAGCCTTCGCAGCCGGCCACTGTGGCAATGGTGCCGGTGGGGGCAACGGTGGTCTGGGCGGCGTTGCGAATGCCGACGGCGAGCAGATCTGCCTGAAGGGTGTGCCAATCCACTGCGGGGCGGCCCCAATCGTGCACGTGGGGGACGATGGGTTGGGGAATTTCCCAGCGCAGGGCCTGCGGGTCGTAAATGGAGCCACGGATGGCGGGGAAAGCGCCGCGGCTGCGCGCCAGTTCGACGCTGGTGCGCATGGAATGGTAGCGCACAAATTCCATCACCTGCGAGGCAAATTCCTGCCCTTCCGGCGAGCCGTAGCGGATGCCGGCGTGGAACATCAGGTCGGCCAGGCCCATAATGCCCAGGCCAATGCGGCGGGCGCGGAGGGCGGCTTCTTTCAACTCTGGCACTGCCGGCACATAGGCGTTGGCTTCCACCACATCATCGAGGAAGATGGTCGAAAGTTCGGTGCTGCGGCGCAGTTTTTCCCAATCTACCGTGCCATCTGGGCCCAGATGCTGGGCCAGGTTGATGGACCCCAGGCAGCAGTTTTCATAAGGGCCAAGCCACTGCTCACCGCAGGGGTTGGTGGCCTCGAGGGCATAGAGATGGGGCACAGGATTGTAGCGGTTGGCGGCGTCAATAAAGAGCACGCCCGGTTCGCCGTTGTGGTGGGCCTGTTTGACAATCTGGTCGAACAGGTCGCGGGCGCGCACGGTCTTGTGGATTTTGAGAGGCATGCCTTCTGCCTGAGCCTGGTCCACTGTGCCGTGAAAGTCGCGGTAGGCCGGTGAAGATACATCCGGAAAAACCAGATCCCAATCGGCGTCGTCGCGGACGGCGCGCATGAAGGCATCGGTGATGCCGACGGAAATGTTGAAATTGGTGATGGCGTTTTCGTTGGTTTTGCAGGCCACGAAATCTTCAATATCCGGGTGATCCACCCTCAGCACGGCCATGTTGGCGCCGCGGCGGGTGCCGCCCTGGGCAATTTCGCCAAAGGCATGGTCATAAACGCGCAGGAAACCAACCGGGCCGGTGGCATGGCCGGCGGATGAATGCACATGGGCTCCCTTGGGGCGCAGGCGCGAGAAGGAAAAGCCGTTGCCGCCGCCGGTTTGCTGGATGAGGGCGGCGTTGCGCAGGGTCTGGAAGATGCCCGAATTGGCTTTGCCCATATCGTCGGAGATGGGCAGCACAAAACAGGCGGCCAGCTGACCAAGGGGGGTGCCTGCACCGGTGAAGGTGGGCGAGTTGGGGAAAAAGCGCTTGCTGGCCAGAATTTCGTAGAATTCCAGCGCGCGTTCAAGCACATTTCCCTGCCAGGTTTCTTCAGCCCGGGCCACATGGTAGGCCACACGCCAGAACATTTCTTCAACACTTTCAACGGGCTGGCCATCTTCGCCGCGGCGTACATAGCGGCGAACCAACACCTGGCGGGCATTTTCGGTCAGGTCAACTTTAAAAGCATTTTCGGGGATTGGCGGTGTGGGCAGCAAACCTTTGGAGACGGATTGAGAAGATGATGGCATAATTATTCCTTTACTCTTGTTTATTTATTCTTTTTCGCTGAGCAAATGATCGATTTCGTTTCTTAAGGCATGCAGGTCGTCCAGATTCAAGTAGACAATGGCGTAGCGAATATAAGCAATTTGATCGAGTTCTTTCAGACCATTGATGACCATATCACCCACCACGCGCGAGGAAACCTCGGCGCGGCCGGTTTTTTGCAGGGAGGTTTCGATGTCATGCACCAGCTGATCGATGGCGGCGGCAGGCACCGGCCGCTTGGCGCAGGCAATACGAATGCCGTGAAGCAGTTTTTCACGGTTGAAATCTTCACGCATGCCGTCTTTTTTGACAATTAACGGGGTGGTGAGCAGGGTGCGTTCATAGGTGCTGAAACGCTGGCGGCATTCTTCACACTCGCGGCGGCGGCGCACGCCACCGCGGGCATCGCCAGTGGTATCCACCACACGAGTATTCTCATTCTGGCAATAAGGACAACGCATGGATTGTTCGCTCCATCTTAGATAAATGACCCCCACCGGTGGGGGTATGTATGGGGGATACCCCCTAGCTGTGGTATGCGCTCATTTTAGCACAGATGGTCAGTCAATGCAAGGGGGTTTTGCGCGTATCAATCTTAAAGAAAATGATCTGGAAAAAAATTTAAGGTTGCTGCCACCCCCTCAGATGCTTCATATAATGCGCTCAGGCAGGCGGGTTTTCGCTGATTTTAACCGCCGGGGGAAACGAGAGGGTGAAGCGGGTGCCCTGGCGCAGCTGGCTTTCCACATTAACCTCGCCGCCGTGGGCATGGATGATTTCCGCAACAATGGGCAGGCCCAGGCCGGTGCCCACCCCGGCGGGTTTGGTAGTAAAGAAGGGGTCAAAAATGCGCGGCAGCACATCCGGCGGGATGCCCGTACCCTGGTCGTGCACATCCAGAATCACCGCCTGTGCGTCGTTGACATAGGTGGAGATGGTGATCTGCCCGCCCAGGGGCATGGCATCGCGGGCATTGGTCAGCAGATTCACAATCACCTGGGCAATCTGGTTGCGGTTGCACAGGATCAATGGCAGGTCTTCTGCCAGCCGGGTCAGGACATGGATGGAAGACCAGCTCTTAAGCTGGTGTTCGATGAGCAGGAGGGTGTCGAGGATGATATCGTTCAGCGAGATGCTTTCGAACTGATCGCCGGCTGTACGGGCGTAATTGCGCATCACGCGGGTGATTTCCACGCAGCGCCAGCCGTTGCGGCGGATCATATCCAACTGTTTGCGCAGGCGTTCGGGGTCGCTGTGAAGGGTGTCGAAACGGTCAAGCAGGCTGGTGCTGAGGCCCACAATTACCTGCAGGGGTGAGTTCATTTCGTGGGCAATGCCGGCGGCCAGGGTGCCCAGTTCGGCCAGCTTCTGATTCTGGGCAAGCTGGTCGAACATCTGGTTCTGGTCTGTGATGTCGCGGACCACAGCGATGACCTCGTCAGGGCCTTTGCCCATAAAGCGGGCATGATAGTGGCGGTGGATTTCACCCTTTTGCTGCGAAAAGGTCAGGGTCTGAGGGACATCCGTTTGAATGGCCAGGTCAACAGCTTTTTGCCAGGCAGTTTTGAGTTCATCGGACATGCCTTCCAGCAAGCTGAGCGGGTCTCTGCGCGGTTCAATGGGGTAACCGCGCACATTAAGGCGGTAAACCATATCCGGCAGGGCCTTCAGCAGGGCCTGGGTGTGGGCTTCAGATTGGGCCAGCTGTGAGAGGGCCACCTGAAGTTCAAAGCTGAATTTCTGCAGTTCGTGACGAGCCACCAGCAGTTCGTGGTTCAGGCGGGTCTGCTCGTCGCCGCTGAGGTTCATCGTGCTGGGGGATATCTCGCCGGGGAGGGCGGCTTTTGAAAGCGCGCCGGCCAGGCTGCGCAGGGCGGTCAGCGGATCAGGCGCGCCCACCAGCAGCATGGCAGAACCCTGAACCGGGGTGCCGGTGAAGCACCAGGGCTTGGGCTGGTCTTTGAGGCGCAAATCGGCCTGAGGGCTCAATTCAGCCGCCGGTTGAAGCAGGGCGTCAAAAAACAAAGCGGCTTCTTTTTGCGAACCCGGGTCAAACAGGTAGGCAAAGACCTGCCCAATTTCGATATTGACCTGGGCAGGGGCTTTCAGCACACGCAAAACATCACCTGAGAGATTGCAAAGGATGGCCAGGTATTCTGGAGTGCTTGATGGAGACATAGGTGCACCTGTGCTTTCAGGAGGTCGGGTCCAGGCGGGTCCAGCCCGGGTCGGGGTCCACCAGCCAGCCGCCGCCGTAAATATTATCCAGCCCGTCGCGCCAATATTGGTCGTAACCGGTGGGCACGTTGTAAACGGTGCCGCTGCCGTCGGTCATATCCTGATAGCCGAGGATGGCGTTAGACCAGTCGTGAGAGAGACGGTCATAAACGCCGCTGCGCTGCTCATAGCCCTGAGTGATGATATCGCTGGTCTGGCTGAGGGTGTGCGAAATTTGCTGCTGGCGGCGGAACGTATCCTGCTGCTGGCGCATGATGACCGCCTGGTTGCGCCTGTTTTCATTTTGCTGCCAGGCAGGGTTCATTTGCAGGGAATCGAGGATGCCCGAGAGGATGGGCTCCAGAGCCGGAAATTCCGCTTCGGGAGCGCGGTAGAAGGTATCGAGATACACATACCAGGGGCCGCCGCCGCCCGTGATCATGGCGGTGAACGAGGGGCCCATATGAGGGCGCTGGACCATGATGCGGGTGGACTGACGGATGCGCTGCCCGCCTTCGGTGTAGGAGGTGAGGATGTTGGCGGCAGAGCAGTCAAAATGTTGCGGATCCAGGCCGGCTTTGGCCAGTTCAAAATGGATCATTGGAAGCAGGTCAGGGCGGTCCAGAATTTCTTCGACATGGAAATTCTGATGGCGCTGGGCCATCCATTCGGCCACGTCCTTTTCGCACAGCTGGGCGGCGGGTTTGTAGGGACGCATCTGGCCGGGGGGCATGCCCCAGAATCCGCCGCCATCCATAAAAGACCAGGTCATCCAGGCGATGCAGGCCTGAACCAGGCTGGAAGGATCGCGGGTGATGTTGGCCTGCACCAGGGCATTGCCGCCAGGGGTGTTGCGGTTGAGGCCGGTTTGCACCTGCCAGCCGGCAGGTGCCCACAGGGCAAAGGCGCCTTCACCCATCTCGCGGTGCATCTGGCGGGGCATGCGTTCCACCGGGCGGAAGGATGAAAGCAGGGTTTCAAAGGTGTGCGTCAGGCTTTCAACGGCCTGGGCGGGGGCGTGGAAACCGCTGATGACGGCATTTTGTCCCTGCACATCGATCATGAAGCTGCCAGCCAGCGGCACTCCCAGCACGTGAGCCTGCACGCGCAGGGTCAGGCGGCCTGTTTTGGCGGTTCCGGGCACTTCCCAGGCGGTGAAATCGGGGAAAAAGCGGCGCACGGTGGCAATCCACTGCGAAGCAAGCTGCTGCTCGGTGAGCGCGTTTTGCAGGTGAATGGGTTGAATGCTGGCCTGGGTGAGGCCGGCTGAATCGCGGCGTACCGACACTGTGCCCTGGGTGGTGATGACGCGCCAGCCCGGCGGGTGGGCCAGGGCCACGCCGTTCCAGGGGTCGGCATAGCGCATCCAATCGGGCGGGACGGGCGGCAGGGATGTTGGCGTTGGCGCAGGCGCTGAAGATCCAGCTGCTTTGGCAGCTTTATCGAATTTTGCGGCCCCAGCGCTGCGAACAAAGGGAACGCCGCAGTAAGAACAGTGTTCTGCGCCACTATAGACCGGGGCTCCGCATTGGGGGCAAAGGTTGGCAATGGGCATCTTCTTTACCTCTTCTTGGGGAGGATGACAGAGAATGTGCTGCCGCTCCCCAGTACAGATTGAACCAAAATTTCTCCGCTGTGTTGTTCGATGACCTGGCGGGCAATGGAAAGCCCCAGGCCGGCACCGCGGAACAGATAATTGCCGATTTTATCCACATGGAAGAAGCGGTTGAAGATCTTGTCGAGGTTTTCAGGCGGGATGCCCACGCCGTGATCGCAAAATGTGACGGTCACACAGGATGGGGTGGTTGTGACTTCAATCAACACTTCGCCGCCATCCGGGCTGAATTTGATGGAGTTATCCAGAATGGCGGTGAAGGCGCGTTCGAGGCTTTTGGCGTCGGCCTGCACCGGAGGCAGATCGGGGACAATGTTGAGCTGGAGGCCCACATGGTTCCGGCTGGCGCGTTCGCGCTGGCGTTCCACCGTGGCCGCCACCACCGCGCCAATATCAGTGGGTTGAAATTCCGGCAGGATCAGATCCATTTCCTGCAGGAACAGGATGTCGTTGACCAGCGAGGTGATGTCCAGCAGGTTGCGCGCGATGGTATCCATGGCTGAGTTGAGGGCTTCGCCTTTGAGCATGCCCGAGCGGACCACCTGCAAAAAGCCGTTGGCCGCCATTAAAGGGGTGCGCAGTTCGTGGGCAATGGTGGTCAAAAATTCGCGGCGGGCAAAATCCTGTTCGGCCAGCTGCTGGTAGGCTTCGGCCAGCTGGCGGGCTTTGAGGCGCAGGTCACCGATGGCCATTTCGTCATTTTCGCGCAGGCGGCGGCTCACCTCGCGCACCATGGAAAGGGACATGATGCTGCTGCCTTCCAGCAGGCGGGTGAAGGTGTCTTTGACCAGTTCAACGACCACCGTTTCGGTGATGGAGGAAACGGTGGCGGCGCGGGGGGCATTGTGAATAATGGCCATTTCACCAAAGAAATCACCTGAATGAAGGGTTTTCATCAGGCGTTCTTCACTTTCCCCCATTTTTTTGGTCACCTTCACTTCGCCAGAAAGGATGATATAGAAAGTGTTTTCCAGCGCACCTTCATGGCAAATGATCGTTTCAGGCGGGATGGTTTTGATGGTGCCTGAATTGACCATTTCGCGGGCTTCGCTTTCGGTGATGCCTGGAAAGGCCTGCCGCAGGGGGGTAAAAGTATCGAAGGTGCTGTCCATGCGCGCTGTTGCACTCCAATTGATCAGGATTCTTTGAATCTCTCAGCGATCTGCTGAAACTCTTTTTCAATGGCCAAAAAACTTTCCACCAGGTCGGGATCAAAATGGTGGCCGGAATTTTTTCTGATAATATCACAACTGGCCTGATGAGAGAAAGCCACTTTATAAATGCGCTGTGAGGTCAACGCGTCATAAACATCGGCAACAGCCAGAATGCGCGCCGAGAGGGGAATTTGTTCCCGCGCAAGGTTAGAAGGATAACCGCTGCCATCCCACTTTTCATGATGAGATTCGGCAATTTCAATGCCCATTTTCAAAAAAGCATTGCCTGGGTATTGAGCATCCACCACACGCAGAGCCTCGGCGCCAAAGATGGTGTGGCGTTTCATTTCGTTGAATTCTTCATCCGTCAATTTGCCCGGCTTGCGCAGCAGCAAATCTGAAATGCCCACCTTGCCAATATCGTGGAGCGGGCTGGCCAGGACAATATGCTCGATGAAAATGGGCGTGAGGAGGTTTCTAAATTTTTCCTGCTCGCTCAGGTGGGTGGACAGCAGTTTGCAATAAGCGCTGACCCGTTCCAGGTGAAAGCCGGTTTCCTGATCGCGATATTCAGCCAATTTGGCCAGGGCGAAAATGGTGGCGCGCTGGCCGTTGGTGATTTCAAACACCTGTTCCTGCACACGGCGTTCCAATTCATGCGTGAAATCCACCTCGCGGTCGTGAAGCAGTTTTTCATTCAAGGATGACCGCACCCTGGCTCCCAGCAGGGTGGGGTTGAAAGGCTTTGGCAGATGGTCGGTGGCGCCCATTTCGATGCATGAAACGACGGTATCCATTTCGTCCATGGCTGAAACCACAATAATGGGGATATGACGCAGTTGCGGGTTTGATTTCAGCCGTTTTAGCACCTCAAAGCCGTCCATTCCAGGCATCATCAAATCCAGCAGGACGATATCAATGGGTGTCGCCTGGATCACTTCCAGGGCCTGCAGCCCATTTTCTGCCGTTAACACGTCATAACCCTGCTGCTTGAGGGAAGCAGTCAGCAGAGCCCGGTTAAATCGTTCATCATCCACAACAAGAATGGTGTTCATTTTTCTTTCTTCATGTCATCATACAATGAGTCAATAAAAAACGCTACTTCTTTTCACCTGATTTCGATGCGGCGGTTTCGCCACTAAAACGGATATTTTTCGATCAGCACAGCGCGTAGGCCATCATAATAACGCTGCAATTTTTCGATGATCTGCAAGACCAGTTCCCGGTTTTCAGCCGATGGCGGGGTGTTTTGAGCTTCACGGGCCAAACTTTCCAGTTCGCGGGCGGTTTCTGAAAGGGCCATGCCGCCCAGGGTGGCGCTGGCAGATTTCAGGCTGTGAGCAGACCGGCACAAGGTGGCCCAATCTTCATTTTCGAAGGTTTTTTTACAATTTTTAATATGCGCTGCGGCATCTTCGATGAAAATTTCAGCCAGCATGGGGATCATGGAAGGATCGGTATGGCGTTCCAGTTCGGCTGCATCGAACAGGAGCGGCTCGGCTGCTTTTGCTGGCGCCAGGGAGGCCGCTTTTTCGGACGGCGCTTCAGGTTCTGGTCCGGGCATTTGGCGGCCTGCCGCACGATTGAGGGCGGCAATCAAATCGCGAATCTCGATGGGCTTGCTGATATAGTCGTTCATGCCGGCTTCAAGGCAGAGTTCGCGGTCTCCTTTCATTGCATTGGCCGTGACCGCAATGATCCAGGGCTGTTGAGAAGCACTCAGTTTTTGACGCAAAATTCGGGTGGCTTCGAGTCCGTCCATGTCGGGCATTTGCAGGTCCATCAGGATGACCTCATACATGGGCCCATGAACGGTGGATGTTCCAAAAATTTGCACCACCTCCAGGCCGTTTGCGGCGACATCGGCGCGGTAGCCCAGCTTTTCAAGCATATTCAGAACCACTTTCTGGTTGATCAGGTTATCTTCGGCCACCAGAATGCGCAGCGGATTTTTCTGAGCCATCAGGCGGTCGTACTTGGAATGTTCTGTGCGGCTGATCTTGATTTCTTCGCCCACAAAAATCGATAACAGGGTTTCAAAAATCTGCGAACCTTTGATGGGCTTGAGGAACAGGCTGGCATGGGGAATATTTTGGGCGCTGGCCAGACCGGGGAAGGTTAAAATGCCCAGGGCAAACTGGTGTTTTTGGCGCAGGGATTCAACCGCTTCGGGTGGGGTGCAGAAGATGGAGTCGACAATCAGCAGATCAAATTTCATGTTATCCAGCAGGTCACGGGTTTCCATGATGGAGGTGCTTTCAACCGTCTTAACGCCAAAGGCATTGAGGGTTGAGGCCAAAAGCTGGCGGCTGGCCGGGTTTTGCACCAGCAGCAGTGCCTGCTTGGAGCGCAGTGTATCGGGTATGGTTTTGATCTGGCGCGGGTGGGGCCAGAGGGTGGTTTCAACCAGGATGGTGAAATGGAAGGTGCTGCCCTGATCGGGTCCGGCGCTTTCAGCCCACATATTGCCGCCCATCAAATTAGCCAAACGTTTGCTGATGGCCAGTCCGAGGCCGGTGCCGCCAAAGCGACGGGTGGTTGAGGCATCCACCTGGCTGAAGGATTGAAACAGCGATGCAATGCGCTCTGGCGGCAGGCCAATGCCGGAATCTTTGACGGAGAAATGCAGGCAGGCCAGTGAAGGGTCCGGATGCGGTTCGCGGACAACTGAAACGACCACCTCGCCAAACTCGGTGAATTTGATGGCATTGCCCACCAGATTGATGAGAATTTGGCGCAGGCGGGTGTCATCACCCAGAAATGCCTCTGGTAGCTGCGGTTCGAAGATGCCCAAAATTTCCAGGTTCTTTTCAGCCGCCTTGTAGGCCAGCAGGTCCAGGACGGATTCCACACATTCGCGCAGGTTGACGGGCAGGCGCTCAAGCTGGAGCTTGCCGGCCTCAATTTTGGAGAAATCGAGGATGTCATTGATGATGGTTAGAAGGGAATCGCCGCTTTTACGAATGGTATCCAGATATTCTATTTGCAGGGGAGATGGATTGGTTTCAAAGAGCAGGCTGGTCATACCGATGATGCCGTTCATAGGGGTGCGGATCTCATGACTCATATTGGCCAGAAATTCCGATTTGCTGCGTGCAGCCGCTTCGGCGGCATCTTTGGCCTTTTGCAGATCCAGCTCTGATTGGTGGCGCTGGATGGTTGCGCCGAGGATATCCGCGGCTGCTTTAAGCACATCGCGTTCAGCCGGGGTCCATTTACGCAGGCCGGTGCACTCCTCAAAGCAAATCAAACCCCACCATTCACCTGAGGCGAAAATGGGGGCTGCCACCAGATAACGCACATCGAGTTTTTCGAAGTATGGGCGTTCTGATTCAGGAAATAGTTGGACATCGCCGCTGATCACCTGGTTCTGACTTAATCCTTTTTCCCAGCGGCCGAAGCCTGAATGATCCCACGTATCCATGCATAAGAGGGGGTGATTTGCTGGCAACCCATAGCCTGGCATATACCAGATGGTAACCGCGGTAACCCCGTTCAGGCCTGCAGAGCTGATATGGCGTTTTAAGATGAGTATTCGGTTTGCGCCTGAAGCATTTCCCAATATTTCAAGAGCGCCCTCAATGGAAGCCTGCCAATCGGGGGTTTCAAGGAAGCGCGAGGCCAGGTAGCTGACGGCCTGTAAAATATCATCCCGCTGCTGCATATCTTTTTCCACTTTTTTCCGTTCAGAAATATCGCGTAAAATGACCACATAGCTGGTTTTACGGCGAATGTCAATGGAGGAAATGGACACATCAGCTGGAAATTCCTGGCCGTCTTTGCGAATGACGATCAGTTCAAACGACATTTTCTGATTGACATATGTTTTGAACTCATCGAGGTTATGCCAGGGCGTGGAACCTGATTTGACCAGGGTGGCGATATCCGCGCCAAAGACTTCAACCTGGGTGTAGCCAATAATCCGTTCGGCGGCTTCATTCCACAGGGTGATTTTCCCCTCCCGGTCAAAAATGATGATGGCCTCCTGGGCTGCCACTGTTACAGCTCGAAAGGTCTCTTCGCGTTCACGCAAGGTTTCATCCATAATGCGTTTTTGCTGAAGGTTATCCAGAAAGCTGTTGAACCAGTGGATCAACTCGCCGATCTCATCCGTTGGACCAGGGGGCAGACGTTTCTTCCAATCAAAGGTTTCATTTTCAATGGCGCGGAAGGATTCAGTGATGGCATGGATAGGTCTGACCAGGCTGTATGAGAGAACCAGAGATAAGACGGTTACCAGGAGAAAACTGAGGAAAAGAATGAAAAAGAAATTCCGTTCAATTTCACCAGTTTCTTTGGTGAGGGTCTGTTCAGGAATAAACCCGTAGATTTTCCACCCACTCAAATTGGATGAAGCCACGGCAATATAGGTTGGCAGGTCATTGACGGGAAGGATGGTGTTATCTGAGATCTGATCCAAATGGATCTCAGGACTGACTGCCAGAAGATTGGCCTGCCGGGAATCAGACGTGAACACAATCTGGCTGGCATTGTCCAGAATCATATGCCAGGAACCTTCGCCCAGGTCAAGACGATTGAAATGGCTTGAGAAATGGTCGAGATCAAAATTCACCACCACCAGAGCCAACGGCTGGCGCGTGCCGGTTTGCGGGTTTTCTTGCTGAACCAGGCGGGCAAAAACAATCACCCGGGAATAATTGGAGGTCTGATTGAGGTTGGTTTCAATGCCAAGCAGGGCCGTTTCCGGGTAGGCGGCAAGGGCCGCTTCATACAACCGGCGTTGAACTTCTGAATTCAGGCTGAGCCTGACCAGCGGCTCTCCTGAGTGAATCTGGCCGCCTTGGGATGGCAAAATATCAATCGAAAGCAGGCCGTCAATGATCCCATAACCATCCAGAAGGGCGAGAATTTGCGCTTGCTCTTCTGGGGTGAGCGGGTTGGCAGGGTCGCGCAGCGGTCCCATGACCTGTTCCTGCATGGTGAGGTGCGCGATGAGATTGTCAACTTCCATCAGATACTGATCGAGGCTGAACGATTGCTGCAATAGAAGCTGGTGGATGTGCGCGCTGGCCTGGGAAATCATCATGTCTCTGGAAATGCGGAACGTGTTGTAGCCAAGCAGCAAAACAGGGATGATGCTGACCGACATGAGAAAGATGGTCAGTTTTTGGGTGAGGTTCAGACGCATTCCAATTCGCATTTGATCTCTATGGTAGAGGCGGGTTCAGATGGAGGATCATTTTTGGAGGAAAAGAGGAAGCAGGCAGGCAGCTAAAACATCCACCTGGAAGCTTATTAACCAATAAGGATAAACAGCAGGATTTCACATCAGCACTCCTGGCTTGCACGACCCGGGATTGTATTAATTATTATACGGCATATGAGGGAGAATACAAAAGAAAAGAGCCCAATAAATGGGCTCTTTTGAAGGCTCCTCGACCAGGACTCGAACCTGGAACCTAGCGGTTAACAGCCAAGGCGCTGGTTTTTCGTTGTTTTGCCAGTTAAAACAAAGCAGGGAGAGCCAAAAGCTCTCCTTGCTTTGTTTTAGTAGTCGTAATAACGGCTTACCAACGCCTTGACTGTTAACCGCAAGGTTCCACGCCCCCTGCGCCCCACTCTGCTGCGCTACGGAGGTGCTGAGCAAGGGGTGCGTCGAGTCCTGGCTGCGCAGCGCCCTGTAAGGGTCTGGGGAGCCTTTTTTATTTAATGGGGTGGGGATTAATTGCTCAAAATCACGATAAATGCAGCGTTTTGAGCATGTTTTCACGGAAAAACGC
>JAKQJC010000064.1 GCA_029561345.1 Chloroflexota bacterium
CCTTCAAGTCGCAGTTTTGCTTCCGGCTTCCTCCTGACCTTACCTCGCGATAACGCCATTGCCTTCCGCTAATGGTTGGTGCAACCTCCTCCATTTGGGACTTTCACCCTATAGTCAACGCCCATGCTGGGCGCACAAAAAAAGGAAAAGCTTTCAGCTTTTCCTTGTCCACATGCCCCATTGGCGCATAATTACAGATTCTTCACCAGCCGGAATGCTGGGTTATACGGCCTTTCTATCACCGCGCACCAGCTTTTCAGCGCGCGCCTTGATGTCCAGCATGCACTTGCGCATCATGATCATATCGCAAAACTCCAGCAGCAGGTTGAAAAAAGCCTGCGGAAAACCCCAGCGGTATTTGCTGCGCACCCGCGTGATCAGGCGGGTGCGGCCCTTGCCATCCGGGTAGAACCCCCAGGCCCAGGT
Organism: Chloroflexota bacterium; assembly: GCA_029561345.1. Taxonomy (GTDB): domain Bacteria; phylum Chloroflexota; class Anaerolineae; order Anaerolineales; family Anaerolineaceae; genus JAKQJC01. Next base: position 427 of record JAKQJC010000064.1, read on the forward strand.
AGTGTCGCCAGCAAGGTCACCCCACAAAATCCAACGGTCTTTCTCATAGGCCTTCACATAAAGCCCGTTTTTGCCGTCCGGGCTCATGGGAATCAGCTGACCGGGGAAAATTTGCTGCAATTCCGGCATCAGGCTTTCTGCACTGGGCCGGCCCAGGTTGTCCAACAGGTCGTAGCTGTACCAGCCCGCACGTGGGGTAACGCCCATTTGAATGATCCAGGGGTAAATGGCCTGCGCCGGGGCTTCAACGGTCACCGCGCGGGTGGCATTAAAAGACGGCGCCGCCACCACTTCATCCCCCGGCATGGAACGGGCCAGTTCTTCAGCCGTGGCGCCCCAATGCAGCTGCCAGGGGCGCAGCCAGAGCAGATAAACCGCCCCCAGAAGGAGGATGGCCAGCAGAATAATCCCAATCTCCACAACAGGCCTTCTTTCAGCGCGCCAGCAGCGGCACCAGCACGCCCAAAATAAGTCCCACTGCCAGGTTCCAGACAATTTTATCGCCCGGCAGGGGTTGTTTGCTGATCAGGGCCAGCAGGCTGAACAGCAGAGTTGCGCCAAAAGCCAAATAGTTATACACCGGCAGGTGCAGCCAGCCAAATATCAATCCGGCCAGGGCGCCAAAAATGAAAGCCATGACCACAAAACAGGCCACAATCACCGCCAGCACCTGTCCCTGCGGCGCCTGGGCAATCAATTTGTTTTCCTTGCCAAAAAAATCTGCCAGAGCTCTTCCGCGCGCCAGGGCATAGATGGACAGCACGGCAGCCAGGGGAATGGCCGCCACCAGACCGGCTACAACAGGTTCCATTTTTAACTCCTTTTGTGTGGCAAAATCATCCCTCGGTCATGCCAAACAGGCGCCGCATGCCTGCTTTGAGGGTTTCCGGCGGCAGGGCCAGCCACTGCTGGCCATAGACCAGGTTCATACCGTTGAACATGCCAAAGAACATCATCGTCAGCGCCAGCGGGTCCAGCTCTGCTGGAATGACGCCTTCCGTCTGGCCCTGGGTGAGAATGGCCAGCAGCGATTGGGTGTAGCCCCACCCCACCTGTTCCATATTTATCCCCAGGCGGGCAAACATATCCTCATTGCTGTGCCCCATCAAAGAGATCATGATGGCGGTGAACTCCCTGCCGCTGCGGGCATAATCGAGCAGGCCATCGAGCAGGGCTTCCAGCTTCTGGCGCGCGTTTCCCTCGCCCGCCGCTGCCCGCGCCATCACCTGCCCCAGGGTTTCAAAGGCTTCGCTCATCACCGCCCTGAGCAGATCTTCCTTGCTGGAAAAATACCAGTAGATGTTACCCTGGCTCATCCCGGCAGCGCGGGCAATATCGGCAATATGTACCTGAAAATAGCCGGTTTCAGCGAAACATTTGCGCGCTGCCGCCAGCAGAATGCCCCGGCTGCGCAGGCGCATTTCTTCGCTCATTTCTTTACTGCGAGGGGACACGTCTTTTTCTCCTTTATTGACTGAATGCTCACTCAATAAATGGATTATATCACTGAATGAGCGCTCAGTCAATAAGCAAAAGACTCCAATGTGCCGTCACGCCCTGCCCTTCTCGTTTGCGGTTATAATCAATTTAATATCTGCCATGAGTCTCACTTACCTGATCTATTTTTACCCCATCTGGTTCAGCGCCTTGATTTCAGCCATCATGGCCGTCTACGCCTGGCGCCGCCGTGAAGTGGCCGGCGCGCAGGTGTTCGCTGTCTTTCTCCTCGATGTTGCGGCCTGGTCTGTGCTCACCGGTCTGCTGGAACTGAGCCGCTCTCCCGAAATTGCCCTGATCTTTTATAAACTGCGCTATATCGGCATCGCCACGGTGCCGGTTCTCCTCTTGATTTTCTGTCTTCAGTTTTTCCAGCGGCAACAGCGTTTTCCTTTGTGGGCCATCCTGTTGCTATTTGCCTTTCCCATTGCCACCGAGGTGGTCATCTGGTGCCGTTTTGACTGGTTTGTGGAACAGGTCACCTTCAAAGTGGTGGACGGGCTGACGCTGATTAAACAAGATACCGTCGCCCCCTGGTTTCTCGTCCACATGCTCTATTCCCAGGTGGTTTCATTTTCCGTTCTCATCCTCCTCGGCTTTGAAATCCTTCGCGCCAGTCACATCTACCGCTGGCAGGCCGTTGCCTTGCTGGCCTCCGCCATTCCGCCCATTGTGGTCGCCGCCTTTATGGCCACTTTCGTCAATCCCTCTTTTGCCCACCTGGTCCCGGTCACCTTTTTCCTGACCGGCATCATCACCGGCTGGGCTCTGTTCCGCTACCGCCTGCTGGATCTGGTGCCGGCGGCTCAGGATATGCTGATCGGCCTGATGAGCGACGGCCTGCTGGTGTTCGACAGCCGGCGGCGCATTGTTGAAATCAACCCGGCCGCCGAAGCCCTGCTCGACCTCAGCGCCGCCCGCGCCATTGGCAAAACCCCGGCGCAGCTGCCCACCCCGGCTGACAGCCTGCTGGAACGCTTCCTGGCGCTGCCCGATGGGCGCAGTGAAACCAGCATCGGCGCCGGTGAAGCCCTGCGTCACCTGGATGTGCGCCTGACCACCATCCAGGATGCCCGCGGTCAGGCTTCCGGCCGCCTGCTGGTGCTGCGCGATATTACTGACCTGACCAACGCCATGCAGCGTCTCGAAAACCAGCTTTTCGAAATTCAGGCCCTGCAGGAAGAATTAAAAGAACAGACCATCCGCGATCCACTGACCAACCTCTTCAACCGCCGCTATCTCGATGAAACGGTCGAGCGTGAGCTGGCCCGCGCGCAGCGCGAAAAATATCCGGTCAGCATGGCCATGATCGACATCGACCATTTCAAGCACACCAACGACACGTACGGGCACCCCGCCGGCGACATTGTGCTGCAAACCCTGGCCGATTTTCTCGCGCGCCACACCCGCCAGGTGGATATGGTTTGCCGCATGGGCGGCGAGGAATTTCTGGTGGTGCTGCCCAATGCATCGCGAAAGTTCACCCGTCAGCGCGCTGAAGAATGGCGCCAGGCCATTCAGGATACCGCCATTTCCCTTCAAAACGCGCAAATTCACATCACCGTTTCCATCGGCATCGCCAGTTATCCGCAGGACGGCGCCAGCGCGCAGAGCGTGATCTCGGCGGCGGATGCAGCCCTATATCTTGCCAAGTCGGGCGGGCGCAACCGGGTGGAATTAAGCCCTGAAAAGCCGCCCGTGCCGCAGAGCCAGGATCACCCCGGTTAAAACAGCACAGGCGGGCCTTATCGCCCGCCTGTTTGCTGGCAGCCCCACTGCGTTAATGGGCCGGCCGCCGGCCAAAGGCTTCGTTCACGTCCGTCCAGGTCATCAGCGCCTGGTAGGTGCGCTGGTCCACCGGAGAAAGCCCGCCAATCATCTCAGGGGTAAAAAGGGAATAAGTGCGCAGGTGGTGCAGGCGCTGTTCAATCACCTGCACAGCACTTTCATCCGTCTCCCAATTCAACCCATCAAAGCGGGTTAAATCCAGAACCGACGAATAACGCCGCAGGGTTTTCAAGCCTTCCAGGTTGAAATACCCCTCAAAATAGGTCAAAACCAGTTCGCGCAGGCTGCGGTAAACCGGCTCGCGCGCTCGCAGGCTCACATAGTTGGATTTGGCCACCGCCCCCCAATACCGGCCCACCCGGTAAAGCGCCAGAATATGATCGTCGTCCGTGCCTGGTTCCGGCCACAGGTTGATCAGCAGAGGCTGAAAACCCGCCCGGCGCAGGGCCGCCGCTGCCAGCAGCGCCCCGTCATAACAGTGGCACTGCCCGTCGCGCAGCACATCCAGAGGGCAGCGGTTGCGCTCCTCAGCGATATAGGGAATGCTGTCCAAAAAGGCCTGAATCTGGACCGGGGTTTTCAGCCCGGCAAACAGGGCTTTTTCAGCTTCGTTCAGCATCGTTTCCAGTGAAATCATGGCGGCTTCACCCTTCTTTGCAGATATCACAAAATCGCCTGTTCATTCAAGCGTTCTTTGCACCCAGCCTTCTTTGACGGCCAGGTTCAGCTGCGTCAGGTCGTGGGTCAGCAAAATATGCAAATTGGGATCGCTTTTCATCACATCCACCAGCGCCCGCACCTGGCTGACATGACCGGTGGAATCTTCGCCCAGCCCCAGGCTGATCAGGCGGGCGCGTCCGGCCGGGCGGGTCAGGTTCAGCATGTTCCAGACCACATCGCCGGCCAGCAAATATTCCTTGCCGTCGGCCAGGCGCACATACACCATCTGGCTGCCGGGGGTGTGGCCCGGCATCGCAATCAGCACCACGCCCGGCGCCACCGCCAGATAATCGGTGTAGTTGAGGGTCTGGATTTTGCTGCGCTGCGCTTCGCTCACGCTCAGATAGCGGCCGGCATTGTCAAGCTGTGCCTGGGTCAGCCGGGCTTTGGGCAGCAGTTCGGCCTGGTAAGGCGAATTCAGCAGTCCTGCCAGGTGGTCGCGGTGTTCGTGAGTAAAGAGGATCAGGCTGGCGCCGCGCAAAGCAGCCTGCGTCCGTTCAAAACGCGCCGCGTCAAATGTGCCTCCGGGGAACATGGCATTAAAATCGGCCTGGGTGAGCCCGGCATCAATCATGATCTTGCTGCCGTCGGCGTTGACGATCTGAAAGACGGTCATATCCATGGTGATGGGTGAAAAGTCGCTGCCCGTGGCAATGATGGCTCCCGGATAAGATCCGCTGGCAAAATCATAGATATTCAGGCGCACAGGCAAATCCGTTTCGCCTGCCAGCCGGCGCGCCATGACCAGGTTTACCGGTTTTCTGGAGACATCCGGAATGGGGTCTGATGATAAAGCATAAGATGCGCCAGCCACCAGCAGCAAACACAGGATAAACAGAACGCCCAGCAGGCCCAGCAGGAAGGGGCTGTTGAACAGGTTGAATTTCTTATTCTCCGGCATGATGACACTCCCATAAAATGGATTTTCTCCATTTTACCCTCTTCTGAGAGAAAATGCGTAAAACGCAGATCCATCAGGCAGCATTGAGTTCCGCGCGGGCCGGGCGTTGGGGTTGCAATTTACTTCCACATATTGTATGATAATAGAGTAGTGGGTTAATGGTCTTCCCCAGTAATGAAAAACGGCATGATGCAAAGGGGATGCCCGGCTGCGCTGAAACTTGCGCGGCAGTTTGTTTATTTTATTTAATCTGATATCTTCCTTCCCTTGACACCACCTGGCCTTTCCCCTGGCCGGGTGGTGTTCATTTTCAAGCAGAAAATGGTCATAGATCTTCCCGGCGCATCTTCCTGCCCCTGCTTGCCAGACCATAACCCACCATTCTTTCGCTCCCGCCCGTGGGTGGGAGCAGGGGGCGCGGATCAAAAATGTGTGAACCTTCAACCTTTTTGAAGGCATTGGAGCATTTTCATCCACTCATATCTGAGTGCAGACCCATTTTCAGATTTCATATCGAAGGTGGTGTAGAATCAGCTCTTTTCTTTCCTATGTCTCAGAAAAAATCTCCACCCGATTTCTACCCATTTCTTTAGCCCGATAAAGCGCCTGGTCAGCACAGCGCATCATCTGTGCGGCCGTTCCGGCATGTGAGGGAAAGGATGAAATTCCAATCGAAAGCGTTAATCGCTGGCAATTTTGTTTGTCTGTGCGAGGAACATCTATGGAAGCCACGGATTCACGAAGGCGATGAGCAATGCACTGAGCTCCTGCCGTGTCCGTTTCCGGCAAAATCACAACAAATTCATCTCCCCCATAACGGGCTGCAATATCTCCAGCCCTTAATTGTGACTTAAAGAGGTTGGCCATTTTCTTTAGAAGCTCATCTCCCAAATCATGGCCAAATGTATCGTTGAAACATTTGAAATTATCCAGGTCAATCATCAAAATCGAAAAAACGCGTTGATATCTCCGACCTCGTTCAACCTCATTGACCAATAAATCGTCCAGTTGGCGGCGATTGGCTAATTCGGTTAATCCATCCGTTGTTGCCAGACTGCGTAGTTGGTCATACATCCGTGCATTGATCACGGCCAGGCTGATTTGCGGTGTTAAAGCACGCATCAGATCCATCTCTGTTTGGGTGAATCGTCTATCAAGACTGCGAACAAAAAGGTTAAGAGAGCCAATGATTTCCCCCTGATGGTAAATCAGCGAATATAGCAGGCCATTCAATCCATCTTCAATATAAATGGGGCGGTTGATGGAATTAAGCGTTTCAGAGATATTATAGACAGCTCCCGTGGTTCCAAACTCAGTGATGATGCTGTTTGCTTGAAGTTGAGGAGAACGAAACTCATTTATATGGCGCTCACTCGCGCCATGGGCGGCCAGAACCTTAAAAGCCTTCTCCATTTTATCAAATTGGGTAATGACCACGCAATCTGCTTGCAGCAATTCAGCTAAAGTTTTGACGATGATATTGGGAATGTTATTATTAAGCAGATTGAGACTCAAAATATGCGACATGCTCAGCATGGTTTCCAATTGTTGATTCAGCAAATGCAAATGGCGTTCATAATTAACATGTTCACTGACATCATGTGTGCTGAAGGTTATTCCCGAAATCTGTTTATTATCATTAATCAGCGGGGCTGCTTTCAATGTTAACCATCGTTCCTTTCTCGGAGCGTGGCAGGTTATATCTTCCTGGTAGTTGGGGCGAGTGCCGTTCAGCAGCTCTCTGCAAATCTTTTCCCATTTATCCCTTTCTTCATTTGCGAAATTAGCAAGCAAATTTTCTCCAATTATCCTGTCTGAATGCAAAGCATCACTGCCATTTTCTCTGGCAAATTGATCCCAGGCCGCGTTCACTGCTGTCAGACACAGGTTGCGGTCCACGGTGTAAATAATATCATCGGCCTGGTCGATAATTGCCTGGTAATGGGTGCGCCAGTAACTGACATCCGAATGGATTCTGGCATTATGCAGTGCTTTCGCCGCGCTGAACGCCACCGTCTCCAACAGGGTAAGATCATTTTTGGAAAATGCGGCAACCGAACAACTCTCCACATCAATCACGCCAATGCATTGTCCAAAAATAACGAGTGGGGCAACCATTTCAGAGCGAATGGAATCAAAAAGGGGAATATAACGCGGCTCAATCTGGACGTCAGAAATAAGGATGGATTTTTGATGCTTCATGGCCCAACCCGTAAGCCCGCTTGATAAATCCAGCGTTATGGATTTTCCGCCCAGGGATAAGCCATCGGATGCACTCAGTTGTAAGGTGCCATCCTGAATGGTCAATAAACCAGCAAAATCGGCGTTAAACAAATGACGAATCCTGGTTACCAGAATGCGGATGCACTCGTCCAATTCCAGTGTATTCAAAGCCAAATCTAATTCGTGAAGAAAGGTGAGCTTTTCGATTTCGCGTTTTAGTTCATTTTCAGCCAATAACCGGTCTGAAACATCCCGCACCACCACCGCCAAACCCTCAACGGCGCCTTTTCGTAAAACTGGAAGAACGGTTACAGATTGGGGAACTTCCCCATCGAAAGCCGAACCTGGTAATGGTTTCAAACGAAAAACGGACCGGTGAAGCTTTGAAGAAAGTGTTACCGGATGCCCATTTTCCAATACCTGGCGGAAAGCCTGGATGGGACCATTCAGTTTATTTAATATATTTTCTACAGGCCATGATTGACTCTGGAATGACACTTCTGGCAATCTGTCTCGCAAAAAGGCATTAACACCTGTAATGAATAAATCACGGTCCAAGAACAGAATCCCGAAAGGCAATTCATCCAGAAGGGACTTCATCATCTCCGGATTATTATCGTTCATAAATGCATTATTCATGTTTTCCATGGGAATCACACCTCAAATGACGTTTATTTGGATCAAGAAGCATGCCCCAATAGGCGGTTTCATTAGATTTGAAAACCTGCCTGTTCCATGGCCACAAATAATTTATCCATCGATTCAACTCCCATAATCAAGGCCACAAAGCCTTCCACCTGGCCATCTAAAATCATAAAGTGGGTTTGAACCAGCAAAACAAAACGAATCTCTTCCTGCCCAATGGCAAGTGTGCTCAACAAGTCATTGACAGCTTCTACTCGCAAACGAGGCACCGCAAAGGTAACCCGTACGTTTAATAAATTTCCAAAAGAACCGACAAAAGCATTCAATAAAATATTACCCACCTCCATCAGAGCTTCGCGATCTGAAGCGGTGAGCTGCTGGCTTTGGGGTGTTTCATCAGCCAGTAAATTGATCAATGTTGACGCCCCATCGGTATCTATCATCAGCATGGCGTCGCCATTCATATAACCACTGAAAATCTGGTGAACAGTGGCAACCTCAGGCCGGGTAAATTTAAGGTGCTCGCGCAATTCCTGTAAAGGATGCACACTTACATCCGGTGTGTTCAACAGCACTCTTTGATGCACCATCGAAGAAAGTGACGCTGCAGCCCGCCCAAAACCAATATTGACCAGTTCACCCAAGGCATCACGTTGAGAAGGGGATAACATGATTATGCTCCTGATTCAGACAAAATGGATCGAATGGCATCCAATAATGCGTCAGGTTTGACGGGTTTATTCAGAAAAGCGAGGGCGCCTAATTCCATCGCCCGATTGCGGTTGTAATCCTGAATATCTGCTGAGCAAACCACCACCTGAGCATGGGCATCTTGTTTTCTCAATTGTTCCAGCACCTCCAATCCACTGATATCCGGCATCGTCACATCCAGAATAACCAGGTCCGGATGGTGAATCGAATAGGCCTTCAATCCATCATTTCCATTGGAAGCTTCCGCATAGGTATATTGATCACCCAGAATTCGCTTAACAAAATTTCTGGCAAAAGTTGAATCGTCAACAAGTAAAATGGTCGCCATAGTTCCTCCTGAAATGCAGAAAATCTGGTGATAAGCGTTCCTGCTTTATAAATATTATACTTCATTGCGCCAGGAGAAAATTAATCATAACCGGGATGATTGCCCTCACAAAGGGGGTGGCACACTTTGCGGCGAAAAAAGAACCGTGCCTCTGGTTTTCCACCTGTACCTCGAGCCGCCCCCAAAAAGCGCCACGGGCGGTTAATCGCTGCTTGAAAGTCTGAAAAACACAAAGCAAGATTGAAATGCGGCATGGTCAAGGTAAAAAGGACCTATATCAATTGAACAGACACGATAAAGAAAGATTTTACCGCGATTTTACAATGCGGATAAACGCCGCTTACGCCGGGGTCCTAAAATAAGATCAACAGATCTCACGCAACTATAAAAAAGGAGTGTCACATGAAAACCATTTTATCAAACAAACGCTGGATGATCCTGGCCGCCCTGGTGGTGCTCTTCATCAGCGCCGCCTTCACCGTCATCCCGGTTCAGGCCGCCAGCCCCGCCGCCGATGAACCCACCCCCACCGCCACCCCCGACCCGGCCCGCCAGAATGCCCGCCTCGAGCGCCTCTTTGCCCGCCTGCAAAAGGCTCAGGAACGCATGGAAGCTCAGGCCGAAAAAGCGCCCGCCATTCTGGAAAAAATCAATGAAAAGATCGCCCTGCTCAAGGCTGCTGGCGTGGACGCCAAGCCCCTGGAAGATGCCGTGGCAGCCTGCGTGGCCAGCGTGCAGGAAGCCAAAGCCAAAATGGAAGAAGCCGGCGCCATTCTTACCACCCATGCCGGGTTTGACGCCGACGGTAAGGTGATGGATGCCGCCCAGGCCCGCCAGACGGTGCGCGAAGCCGGCGCGGCTCAAAAACAGGCCCGCCGCATCACCGAAAAAGCCATCCGCGACCTGAAGCAGGCTGCCCGCGACTTTTTCCGCCAGAACAAGCCGGCCCAAGAACCTCAGCAGCCCTGAGACCTCCCGACGGTCATTAGAAACCCGCAGCCCTCTGTTTGAACACAGGGGGCTGCGGCTTTAAGACACCCACGTTTTTTTGTTTCGCGCAGGCGCACACCCATTGCCTTTCAACAGCAGAGGGCCTTGTCTGTTTTGGACATCCTACCCCGGATAAAAATAAAATACCGCCAGGCAGGCAAGGGTCGCCAGAATGGCCAATCCAATTTGCAGCTGCGCCATCCAGCGGTATTTTTTGTGTTCATCATCAATAAACCGGTTCCAATGCCACCTGGATGTCATCGGAATAACCCCGGTGAAGAGGGTGAAAACGCCGTCGTAAAACCCCAAAAACAGCAAAGCCGGAAAAAACAAAAACATCTCATTATAAGCGGGCTTCTCCAGCGGGCTGCCCGCGGCAATCAGCAGAATGGCAAGCACCAGAGGGCAAAGGAACAAAGGAATGGGGTATTTCCATTCAATCCCCTTAAGCTCAGGTCGGCGGCGGGCCATTTCTTCACTGGTGACTTTCGGCTGTCCTCTCAAAGCAATGCGCGGAAAACCAAAGATGATGACAATAAAGGAGAAGAAAACATAGAAAAGGATGGTTTCTGGGATGGTCATCAATCACCCGCCATGCTGCGGCTGACGCCAAAATCAGGTCTTTTTCGCATCCCGCCCCGGCAGCGGCGGCAGGGTCATGCGGCGAAAGCCGTAGGTGTTGATCACCCGGGTTTGCTCAAACCAGGTTTCGGTGATCGTGTCGGGCCGGTACACGTGAATATGCCCGTGCAGATGGATGGCCGGCTTAAAGGTTTTCAGCAGCCAGCGGAAAGCCTTGATGCCCTGGTGCGGCAAATCATCCATATCGTGCAGCTGCCACGGTGGAGCGTGGCTGATGAATATATCCAGATAACGCCCGTAGCGAAAGCGGTTGAGCAGCAGCGTTGGCACCATCTTGAAGACCTGTTCCCACATTTCCCCCTGGGTATACTGGCAGGGGCCGTTGTTGTAACGCAGGCTGCCCTCAATGCCGGCCATCAGCAGACCCTCGTGGTTGATCACCTTGCGGTGCAGGTTGGTGCAGCCCCAGGGGTAGCTGTGCGGTTCATTTTCACGAAGTTCAACCTTGTTTTCATGATTACCCAGCACATAAAAGAGGGGCCGGTTCAACGCGGTGACGATATACTCCATGTAATAATACGGCAGGTCGCCGCAGGCAATCACCATATCCACATCCCCAAAGCGCTCGCGCACCGCCGGGTTGTAAATATAATTGATCACCACATCGCTGACCGAAAGCAGATTCATGCCCCTGCCTTTTCGGAGATTTCACCGCAGGCCACCACCAGCGCCACGGCATGGCTGCAGCTGTGGCTGAGGCTGAGCGACCAGGTGGTCAGGCCCAACGCGGCCGCTTTTTCCGCCGCCGGTCCGTGCAGGCGCAGTCCCGGCTCGCCGTTTTCCCCCCGCGCCACCTCCACGTCCTGCCAGCTGATGGGACCGATGCCGCAGCCCAGAGCCTTGGCTGCGGCCTCCTTGGCTGCAAAACGCGCCGCCAATGAAGCCGCCTGCCCGCCGCTCTGTTCCAGTTCCAACGGGGTGAACACCCGGGTCAGAAAACGCGGCTTGATTTGCGGATCAAGCTGCTCGATGCGGTCAATTTCCACCAGGTCCACCCCGCTGCGCAAAACAATCATGCCTCTGCGCCGTCCCCATTCACCGGTCCGGCCACCGCCACCGCCAGCCGGTCGGGGTGCAGGTAGGCCTGGGCTGCTTCCATCACCATCTGCGGCGTCACCCGGCGGATCATCGTCTCATACTGGCGGTAGTAATCGAGGCCCAATTTGTAACGTTCCAGGTTCAGCAGCGAGGCAGCCACGCCCTGGTTCGATTCCATCGAAATCGGCAGCCGCCCGATGTAATTGGACTGGCTGTCATCCAGCTCTTCAGCGCTGACCGGTTCGGAAATGAAACGTCCGATTTCGCTGCGCACCAGTTCAATGGTCTTTTCAATGTTCACCGGGTTCACCCCCGCTGCCACCTCCCATGAGCCCGGGCCAATACCGGCGTTCAAGGAAGTGTAGGCGTAGTAAGCCAGGCCAGAGCGCTCGCGCACCACGTCGCCAATGCGCCCCATCAGGCCAAACTGCCCCAGGATGTTGTTGCCCAGCGAAGCTGCCACATATTCCGGCGCCAGGCGGGTGGGCCCCAGGGCGCCCATGATGATATCGGCCTGGGTTTTACCGGCGATGGGAATATTGCGCCGCTGCAGGCAGGTGATGGGGGTGGTGGGGGGCAGTTCGGGCACGGCGGGCTGGTCAGGGTTCTGCCAGCTGCCCAGGGCCTCCGTCACCATATCCACCGCTTTTTGCGCCTCAATGCCGCCGACAATGCTGATCACCATGCCGCGCGGGCCAAAACAGCGCTTGTGGAAGGCTACCAGGTCATCACGCTGGATGGCGGCGATCGTTTCAGGGTAGCCGTCTTCCGGGCGCCGGTAAGGGTGCCCGGCATAAATCATCTCATCAAAGGTCAAAGCGGCCATCTCGCCCGTATCCTGGGCGCGAATGGCCAGGCCGGTGAGCAACTGGGCGCGCAGGCGCTCCACCTGGTCTGCCGGAAAAACCGGCCCGGTTACCGATTCACTCAGCAAATCGAGCAGCAAGGGCAAATCCTCAACCAGGGCGCGGCCCGAAAAACTGGTGGTATGGTTTCCGGCGCTCCAGCCCAGGCTGGCTCCCGCCGATTCCAGTGCATCATAAATTTGCTGGAAATTGCGCTTTGCGGTGCCGCGCATCAGCGAAAGGGCCGTGAAATCGGCCAGGCCGGCTTTTTCGTCTGAATCAAACAGGCCGCCGGCAGCAACATAACCGGTAATAACAATGGAAGGACTGTTAAAATTGCTGCGCGTCAGGATGACGATGCCGTTGGGCAGTTCAACCCGCGAAATATCATCCGCTCCCGGCAGCGCATTGAGGGTGGTTTTGGCAGCGTGAATCATGCGGTTTCCTCCTCTCCGTCAGGCACATAGACGCCCACCAGGCGGTTTTCAGGCCGCAGCCAGGTTTGCGCCACGCGCAGCACATCCGCCGGGGTGATGGCCGCCAGACGGTCCACATAACCGGTGAACCAGGTGTAGTCGGCGAACATATCTGCATAGCCCAGCCAGAAGGCCTGATTGGTGATGTTTTCTGAGCCGTAAATGAACATGGCCCGCGCCTGCTTGGCAGCGCGGTGAATTTCATCCGCCGAAACCATGTGGTCCTGCATGCGCTTGATCTCGTCATCCAGCGCCTGCTGTGCTTCCGCCACCTGGCGGTCGGGGCGCAGGGTGATGGTCAGGTCGTAGAGGTATGGATCGAGGGTGGCCTGCAGGCCGCCGCCCACCCCCACCGCCAGCTCTTTTTCCACCAGGGCGCGGTAAAGGCGGCTGGTTTTGTTGGAAATGCCCCCGCCGCCGAACATGTTCAGGCTGCTGGGGCCGCTCAGAAGGCTGTCGAGCACGGTGAAGGCGGCAAAATCGGCCTCATTGGCCGCCGGCGCATGGTAGGCCACCTGAATGTAGGTGGTTTCACCGGGGCCGTGCACCTCCAGCCGGGTTTCAGCCTGGGCAGGCGGCTCGGGTTGGGCCGGACGGGGCGGGGTCGCTCCGCAGGGCAGCCCGCCGTAGATTTTCTCCATTTTGGCCAGCATTTCCTGGGCGTCAAAATCGCCGGCAGCCGCCACAATGGCGTTGTTGGGCAGGTAATAGGTGCGGTAATGATCATAGAGATCGTCGCGCTGCATGGTTTGCAGGTCGGCCTTTTCGCCCACCACCTCATGATGATAGGTGTGCACGCGGAAGGCGCTGTTTTGCATGGCTTCACCCAGGCGAAACAGCGGTTCGTTTTCGCTGCCCTCGCGCTCTGAAATGACCACGTTGCGTTCGCTGGCCACTTCCTCAGGGTCATAAATGGAATTGACCATGCGGTCAGCTTCCAGGTCCAGTGCCAGGTCAATTTTGGCGGCCGGCAGGGTTTCATAATAGGTGGTCCAATCGAGATATGTGAAGGCATTCCACACGCCGCCCTCGCGTGAAATGGCCTTATCGAGCACTTCTGGTGGATATTTCGGAGTACCTTTAAACTGCATGTGTTCCACCCAATGTGAAACACCGGTCCGTCCGGGACGTTCATCACGCGAACCAACCCGGTACCACACCCAATGACTGATCAGAGGCGCGGTGTGAATTTCTTTAAGGTGAATGGTCAGGCCGTTGGAAAGATGCGCTTTCAGAATTGTTTCAGGTTTCATTTCCGTTTATTCAATTCTTCCCATGAATCGGGCAAGCCGTTCAGCAGAATGCGGTAGGGACGCAACACATCCTGCAAACCCACAAACGGCTCGTGCAACTCGGTCTGGCTGAGTGGAATATCCACCGGCACATTCAAAACAACAGGCACGGTGGTGTCGACAGGCACGGTGATTGAAAGAGCAATGGGCAGGGTTGTGCCAGAAGGTAAAATGATATCGGCGGGAGCGTTGTAAATGCTCAACCCGCCGGTATTCAACGAGACATAAGCATCATTGATCAGGGTGTCTTCGGTCAGCGTGACAAAAGTTTTCGATTCCACCGGCAGGGTGAACTGCACCGGAATGGTGGTGTTCACCGTCACCGAGGTTTTGATTTTGGCCTCATCCATCTTCTCAAAATTGCTGTATAACCCCCCGATCAGCTGCTGCTCCACCACCGCCTTCAGCGAAAAGAGCTGCTGCAAGGTGATAACCAGCGCCACAATCAAAATCACGTTCAATACCAGCGAAAACAGGCTGCCCATGTTGACAAAGGCGTCGCGGATGCGCCCCTGCCAGATGAGCGAGCGGGCAACCACCTTGAGCGAATCCGAAAGGCTGGGCTCAGGCGGCGCCTTCAGCACCGCGTCCTCGGTCATTTCTTCTTCAGGGTCAGGTACAGATTGGGTTTGGGTCGGTTCGGTCATGGATCATCTCCGTCAAAAGGTCGCAGCCCAACAGGCTGAAAGATTATTTATATCACAGCCGGCGCTTTTTTGCGAATGCACGGGCCTTTTTTTCATCTGTTAACCATTATACAATGATAACGGTTCAGGCAAGTAAACGGGCCAGCAGCGCCTCTGGCAAAGTTTGATATAATCGAAACTACCAAACTGGATGAAACCCACGGCAAGTTGCTCGGTTAAAGCCTTGCAAGGGCGCTGATCATTAATCAGATGCATCCGTTCCACCCTGCGTAACAGCCGCGCATTTGCAGCCGCCCGGCAGTGATGACCACGCCCCTATCAGTTTCTGGGCAGGCCAGATGCTCATTTCTCAATATCCGGAGATTTCCATGGACACCTTATTCTCAGGCAAACATGTTTTGATTATTGGCGCCGGACCTGCCGGCCTTTTTGCCGCCAAGCAGCTCGCCAACGACGGCGCATCGGTCACAATTATTAATGAAGACCTGCGTCCGGGCGGCTTCGCCGAATACGGCATCTATCCCGATAAAATCAAAATCAAGGAAGGCATGCGCAGCCAGTTCCGCGCCATCCTGGCCATGCCCCAGGTGCGTTACCTGGGCGGGGTGAAGGTGGGTCTCACCCGCCATATCACCCTCGACCAGCTGCGCGGGCTGGGCTTTCAGGCGGTGCTGGTGACCACCGGTGCCCAGTGTCCCAAGTGGCTGGGGCTGCCCGGTGAAAACCTGCGCGGCGTTTATCACGCCAGCGAAATTGTCTGCGCCTACAACCGCCGCCCCTTCCCCTGCCCCAGGCCGGTGGAAATTGGCCGCCGCGTGGCCCTCATTGGCGCCGGCAATGTGATGCTGGATATGGCGCGCTGGCTGGCCGAAGAAGTGCAGGTGGACGAACTGACTGCCCTGGTGCGGCGCGGCCCCGCCGAGGTTAAATTTGATAAAGATGAGCTGCGCCTGATGGCGCCCTATGTGGACCTGCCCGCCCTCGATGCCGAAGTGGCCCGCGTGGCGCCCCTCATGCAGTCCCTTGGGCAGGACTCCGCCCACCTGCCCGCCCTGGCCCGCAGCCTGCAAGGACAGCCCGCCCGTTCCAACACCCGCCTGAGGCTGCGTTTTCTGGTCTCACCGCGCAGCTATGTGGGCGATGATACCGGGCGGGTGCGCGGCATTGAGCTGGAAGATAATACCCTGATCAAAAATGGTGAGGATACAAAAGCGGCCGGCCTCGGCACCCTGCGGGTGTTCAACTGCGACACCATCCTGCTCTCCATCGGCGACGCCGTGGACCCGCTGCTGGGCCTGCCGGTGAACGGCACCGAATTTGCCCTCCGTTCCGATCCGCGCTTCCCCATTGAAGGCCAATCCTTTGAAATTGCCGGCATGGATGAAGTCTTTGTGGCGGGCTGGGCGCGCCGCCCCAGCGTGGGCCTGGTGGGCATGGCCCGCAAGGACGGCATTCTGGCCACCCGCGCCGTCAATGCCTGGCTGAACAGCCTGCCCGCAGCCGCTGGCGCTGATCCCTACCCGGCGCTGCTGGCCGCTTTGCAGCGAACCGGCGCAGAACTGCTGACCCGCGAAGATGTGGCCCGCCTGGACGCAAAAGAAAAAGAAGAAGCCCTCCGTAGAGGGCTTGAGGTCTTTCAATACCTGACGTATGAGGAAATTCTGGCCGCAGCGCGCGCCAGCGCCTGATCAGCGTTTGCGGTACTGGTGATAGGGGATGATCAGCAGGAAACCGATCAGGATCACCAGCAGGCCCACCTCAACCCCGCGCGCCTGCAGTTCGCCAAAATACGGCACGCTGGGCGCCGGGTTGCCGCCAATGCCGAAAATATCGGCCATGCCGGCAAACACGCACACCACATAGCCCGTGGCCACCAGCCGCACACCGATATCCGCGGCAATGGAAATGGGCCGGGTTTTCCACAGCACAATCAGGCAGGTGTAGCCGCCCAGGCAAATAATGGCCAGGCCCACCAGAAAAGTGGCGATCTGCACAAAACCGATCACCGGGCTGCGGTCCAGACCAAAGAGGGCCGGTTTCAATCCCAATAGAAAGATCAGGAAACCCAGCAGCGAAAGGCCAAGACCAACCGGCACACGGCGGCGGCGGCGCGCCAGGTAGCGTGCCTCATCAAAAGGCTCAGAAACAGGCGCAGCCGGTGCAGTGGATGCAGCCGCAGGCTGGGCCGGGGGTTTGGAGGGGGCTGGTGAAGGTTCGTTGGCCATGGTCAGGGTAAAATTTGCTCCAGCATGCGGATCCAGTTGCCGCCCATCACCGCTTCCACCTGGGCCTGCGTGTACCCCTTGCGGGTCAGCACATCACCCAGCTTGGGCAGGTCGGCGATGGAATCAATTTCCGCGGGGGTGGACTGCATGCCAAACCCGCCGTCAAAATCAGTGCCAACGCCCACATGGTCGGCGTTGCCTGCCATCTGGCAGACATAATCAACGTGCGCGGCCAGGTCTTCCAGCGTCACCAGGTTCTTGTCCTCGCCGTGTTTCCAGCCGGTGCGCAGGAAGGTGTTCAGCGGCATCACGCCCATCACCCCGCCGCGCTCAATCAGCCCGCGGATCACTTCATCCGGCAGGTGGCGGTTATCGGAACGCCGCAGCAGAGCATTGGCGTTGGCGTGGCTGGCAATGATCTTGCCGGGGAAGCGTTCCAACGACTGCAGGGCCGCTTTTTCATCCATATGGCTGATATCCAGGGCAAAGCCCATATCGCCCATGGCATCCAGCAGTTCAAAGCCCTCCGCGGTCAGCGGACCGGGTTCGCCCATGCCGCCGCAGAAGCGCGTGCCCACCCAGGCCGGGCCGATGATGCGCAGACCCAGCTCCCACCATTCTGCCAGTTCCGCCGGGCGGCGCACGCCTTCAGCGCCTTCCATCAGAAAAACCAGGCCAATGGGCTGCCCTGCGCTGCCCCCGTTCTGCCAGGCGGCCAGGTGGCTGTCCATTTCAGCCCTCGTCTTCACCAGGCGAAAGGCTTCGGGGTGCTCGCCCGCCAGGCGGTGATAAAGGTCAAGCTGTCCGCGGTACAGGCGGTGGGCCTGTTCCTTGTCGGCGTAAATCTGGCCTTCCCATTCCGCTGCGCAGCGCTTGGGCGCCGCAAAGAGGGTGGAAAAAACCAGCGCCACCCTGCCCGCGCGGTATTCCGGTAGGCCCAGCAGCGAATCGCCGTTGGCGCGCTGTACCACATCCGTGCCGGCTTCAGAGCGGCGGGTTTCGCTGACAGATTTAAGGTAATTGCGCCCATAGGTGAGCATATTGTAGGCAATATCTTCGTGGGCATCGACGATGAGTGACATAACCCTATCCTTGACAAGAAAAAAGGGCGCACCGCTGCCGGTGCGCCCTTTAGGAGATCAATTATTCGGCCGGCGTCTCTTCGGCGGTTTCTTCCAGCCCGAAGGAGGCGTCGAAATCCTGGTCGGCGTACTGCGGTGAATCCACCTTGCGCAGGCTCAGGCCAATGCGGTGGGCGGCGACGTCAATCTTGACGATGCGCAGGGTGAGGTCTTCACCTTCATGCAGCACCTCTTTGGGGTGCTCAATGCGCTTGTCGCTGATTTCAGAGATGTGGATGAGGCCTTCAAAGCCGCCATCCAGCTGGGCAAAGGCGCCGAACTTGGTCAGGCGGGTGACCTTGCCCTGCACGAGCTGGCCAACCTTGAGGTGAGCCACCTGCTGCGCCCACGGATCGTCGAGGAGTTGGCGGATGGAAAGACCAATGCGCTTCTTATCCTTGTCCACATTGATCACTTTCACGCGCACTTCCTGACCAACTTTCAGGACCTCGCTGGGGTGCTGAATGCGTTCCCAGGCGATCTCAGAAAGGTGCACCAGGCCATCAGCGCCGCTGATGTTGACGAAAGCGCCAAAGTCAGCCAGAGAAGTGACACGGCCCACGCGGATTTCGCCTTCCACCAGCTCTTCGATGATGCGTTCCTTCAGGGATTCGCGGGTTTCGGTGCTGGCAGCGCGTTCCGAGAGGATGAGGCGACGGCGTTCGCGGTCCACTTCGATCACACGCACATCAATGGCATCATTGACCATTTTCGCCCAGCGCTGTTCGGGGGTGCCGCTGCCCATGGCCGCACGGCGGCTGAGGCTGAACTGCGACACGGGGACGAAACCGCGCAGAGCGTTGATCGCGACAATCAGGCCGCCCTTGTTGAAACCAACAACGGAGCCGTGATATGTCTCGCCTGAGTCCTTCATCTGTTCGACTTCCTTCCAGCTCACTTCTTCGCGAGCGCGAACATAGGAAAGGACCAGCTCGCCACCGCGTTCTTCGGTGGAGACGACAAAAACGGGAATTTCCTGCCCGACATGCAGGCCGGCGCGTTCTTCGGCGGGAATGGCTTCGAGTTCTTTGCCGCTGATGACACCTTCAGACTTGGTGCCAACGCTGACCAGAATCTGGTTGGCGTTGATGCTGGCGATGACACCGCTGCGGATCTCATTCTCGGCGGGGAAATCGATGCCGAGGCCTTCCTGCGCAAGCAGGGATTCCATGCTGTGGTTTTCCTGGTTGTTCTCGGGCAAGCCCCCGTTCCCGAGATGGGCGACTGTTTCTTCCATAAAAATTAACTCCGGATGCTGATAAGATTGTAAAGATTATAAATGTGAATCAGAAAACTGGCAACCCTTTTTAAGCCTGCGATTTCACCAGATTAATTGATTATGACATTTTTTGTGACTTTTGATCCTGATTTATCCGGCCCAACATGTTCTCTTTTCCAGGCGCCATAAATCACAGCTTGCGTTTTAAGGTCTCTTTTTTGGACGCCTCAAATATATAATCACACGATCAATCCAAATTCAATAAAATCTGGTTTATTTTTGGAGGAAGGTTAGGTTCGCTTCCGCTCCTGGCCGTTCCCATATCTGGCGGCTGGCGCTGAACAGCATTGCTCTGCTCAGCCTGCTCTGTTCAGCCTGCTTCATACCCACTCAACGCATTCAGGCCGCAGGGCTCGAGTTCACTTTCATCAGCCTATCCGATTCCACCCTGCGCGGCGGCGGCATGGTGGTGGTGAATGCTTCCAAGCTCACCCCAAAAACCACCTACCGCGTTGGGATGCTTGACGGCCTCGACCGTTTCATCCCCGGCTACACTGACACTGTTACAGCCAACAGCAGCGGGCAGATCTACGCCAAAATCACCGTGCGGTGTGATTACCACCGACACAGTGAGGGTGCTCGAAGCCGTGAACACCTGTTACGGCGTCAAAATCAGCTCTGGCCAGACCAATCTCACCCTGCTGACCCCAACCCTGCGCATCAAACCGGCGTTCAGCAGGGAGGATTTCGTCATTTGTTTCCCGGTTTGAGCGGTTTGAAACCCTCGCCCAGGGCCTCGTGGGCCGTGCCGATCACCATGAAGGCTGCCGGGTCATTTTCATGCACCAGGGTGCGCAGCTGGCTCACCTCTGAGCGCGTCACCACGCAGTAGAGCACCGGGCGCGAAGCGCGGGTGTAGGCGCCGGTGCCGGGGATGATGGTCACCCCGCGTTCCAGCACATCCATAATGGCCTTGCTGACCGCTTCGGGCCGCGCCGTGACAATCATGGTGGAGCGCAAAATATCCGAGCCTTCGGCTGAAATTTCCGCCGCCAGGCCGCTGACATAGATCAGCACCAGGCCGTAAAGCGCCTTGGTCCAGCCGAACACAAAGCCCGCCAGCAGCACCACCAGCGAATCGGTCACCAGGTACGATTGCGAAATGGAAATGCCCATGCGGTGATTGAGAATACGCCCCAGAATGTCGCTGCCGCCGCTGGTGCCCTGCCCGCGGTACACCAGGCCCAGGCCAATGCCCAACACCAGGCCGCCGTAGAGGGTATTCAGCAGAATGTCGTTGGTCACGCCTTCGGCCGGAATGAAAAATACCAGTATATCTGTAAAGAAGGAAAAGGAGGCAATGGCCACCGCTGTGCGCAGAGCAAAGCGCACCCCACCCAGGTACCGCCAGCCCAAAATAAAGAGGGGAATGTTGCCAATCAGCACCATGAACCCAATCGGCCAGCCGGTGTAGTGGTTGATGAGCTGAGCTGCGCCGCTGATGCCGCCGCTGACCAGGTCAGCCGGCACCATGAAAAGCCGCATGGCCAATGCCTGAATCAGGCTGCCCAGCAAAATAAAGGTGTACGCCCGCGCCGATTCCCATGAGAAATGCAGGTTGTGGAATAATGCGCCAATTTTAGGTGGATTGATGCCCATCGCTCATCTCCTTCATGCAAAAAAGTGCTATTAAAACAAAGAGGGAAGAAAAACGTGCCCATCTTCCCACCGCTGCAAAGCAAGCTGTATGGTCTTCATTATAAGGGATGCCCGCCTTTTCAGGCAAGGGGGAGAACATCACCCTGGCGCGGATATTTGTCAGGGACGGACCAAAATCCAGCCACTTGTGGTCAAAATGGGTATAATCATATTCAGCAATCAAGAAAGACAGGTGATTTTTATGAAAATTTATATTACCGGAATCAGCGGCTTCCTCAGCATCAACCTGGTGCGCTATCTGCTGGCCAAAGGCCACACCCAGATCAGCGGCATCGACCTGGTGGATTTCACCTACCCTGAACGCAGCCAGATCGAATTTCTGCAAGGCGATATCCGCCGCGAAGACGACCTGCGCCGTTCCATGCAGGGCGCCGATATGGTCATTCACACCGCCGCCGCCCTGCCCCTCTACACCCCGGAAGAGATCTATTCCACCGATGTCGGCGGCACCCGCCTGGTGCTGCAGGTGGCCAAAGAATTGGGCGTGAAGCGCGTCATCCACATTTCCTCCACCGCCGTGTACGGCGTGCCCGACCACCACCCCCTGTATGAAACCGACCCGATGGTCGGCGTGGGGCCTTACGGTGAAGCCAAGGTGGAGGCCGAAGGGGTGTGTGAATCTTTCCGCAAGCAGGGACTGTGCGTGCCGGTGCTGCGGCCCAAATCCTTTGTCGGCCCGGAGCGCCTGGGGGTGTTTGCCATTTTCTATGAATGGGCCAGCGAAGGCAAAAATTTCCCCAACATCGGCAGCGGCCGCAACCGCTATCAGCTGCTGGCGGTCGAAGACCTCTGCGATGCCATCTACGCCTGCATGACCCTCGACGAAAAAGCCGTCAACGACACCTTCAATATCGCCGCCACCGCATTCACCACCATGAAGGAAGATTACCAGGCCGTGCTGGATGAGGCCGGTTTCGGCAAAAAGATCATCCCCTTCCCGGCCGGGCCGGTGATTCTGGCGCTGCGCATTCTGGAAAAACTCAAGCTCTCGCCGCTTTACCCGTGGATTTACGAAACCGCCTCAAAAGATTCGTTTGTTTCGGTGGAAAAAGCGCAGCGCGTGCTGGGTTACCAGCCCAAATATTCCAACAAGGACGCCCTGGTGGAAAATTACCGCTGGTATCTGGCCAACATCGCGCGCCTGCCCGCCGAAACCGCCACCGGCGTCACCCACCGCGTGCCCTGGAAGCAAAAAGCCCTCAAATGGGTGAAAGTCTTCTTCTAACCGCTTAATCCAAATCCAGCCGCAGCCGCACTGTGACCGTGCCGTCGGGCTGGGCCTGCGCCTCGCCTTCCACCCTGAAGCCGCAGCGCAGCCAGAAGGCCTGCCCGCGGGGGTTGTTAACCTGCACATGGGCGAACAGCACACGGCAGCCGTTTTCCCGCAGGCGCGCCTGCAGCGCCAGCATCACCTGGCTGCCCAATCCCTGGCTGCGCCAGGGCCGCCCGATCATCATCAGCTCAAGATAAGCCTGCTCCGGCCGGCCTTCATATCCGGCCGGAATCCATGCCGCCAGCCCGGCCGTTTGGGCATCCTTTTCAATCACCCAGGTTTCAGCGCCAAGCGCCGCAAAATGCGCCAGGTCCTCCCGCAGCAGGGCTTCATCCGCCGTCAGCCCGGCCAGGGCCAGAAAATCCGCATTCTGCCGGTAAACCTCCAGCAGCGCGGCAAAATCTTCCGGCCCGGCCAGGCGCAGTACAGGCAGGTCCGGGTCAGAGGGCGCGGCCAACAGCAAACCCCGCCTTCACCGCCTCAAACACCCGGCCAATCTGAAACACATCGCCGATGAAATAAATCAGGCCGGCCGCCTGATTCTGCAGGCAGGCGCGGTACAGGGCGTCGTCCGGCCGCAGCCCGGCGGCCATCACCACCAGGTCTGCCGGCAAAGTTTCCTCAACCAGCTCTTCACGCATGGGTCTGGCCAGCGGGTTGATCACGTTTTCGGGCAGCAGCGGCGTCCAGGTCACATAGGGATCGGGCACTGTGCTGGAGTGATTGCGGCTCACCACCACCTGCCCGGCTTTGATCTCCTGCAGGCGGGTGCAGTTGAGCAGCTTCACCCCGCGGCGCTCCAGATCATGAATCAGGTGCGTCCGGTTGGCTGTGCAAAGCCCCTTCATAAAATAGGGCAGCATTTCCACCACGGTCACATTCTTCACCCCTTGTTCGGTAGCCAGCCAGTGGGCGCATTCGCAGCCCACCGCTCCGCCGCCAATCACCACCACCTGTTTTGCGCCCTGCGCCTTCTCAGGGCTGCGGAACAGATCCACCGCCTGAACCACCTGCGGAAGTTCTGCGCCGGGGACCTTCAGGCTGAACGGCCGGCCGCCGGTGCACACCACCAGGGCGTCGAAACCGGCCTCTTTCAGAGCCTGAGCCTCAGCCGGGGTGTTCAGAAACACCTGCAGGCCGTTCTCCTTCTGGCAGGCCGCCAGCTCGCTTTCAAGGTAACCCAGGTAATTGGCCACCTCATATTTGATTTTTGGCACCGAGCCTGCCACCAGCATGCCCCCCACCCGTCCGGCCTTCTCAAACAGGCTCACCGCATGGCCGCGGCGCGCCGCCGTGACCGCGCAGGTGATGCCCGCCGGACCGGCCCCCACCACCGCCACCTTCAACGGGCGGGCAGCGGGGGTCAGCTCTGACGGAATGAGTTCTTCAAAACCGGTGCGCGGATTCACCGAGCACTGCGGATGGCCTCCCTCAATAAACTCATTGATGCAGGCTTCCTGGTCGCCAATGCACGGCCTGATCTGCCCCACCTGCCCGGCAAAGGCCTTGTTGCACCAGTTGGCGTCTGCCAGCAGCGGGCGCGCCAGCATCACCATGTCGCACAGGTCGTCGCGCAGAGCCTTCTCAGCCAGGTCCGGATAACCCAGCTTGCCCACCGCCACCACCGGCACCGGCACGCCCGCATTCGACAGCACGCCCTTTTGGGCAAAATGCGCCTTCACCAGGCGCGAAACCGCCAGGTAGCAGCCAGCCGGCATTGAATTCGGGGGGTGCGGCAGCCACCAGTTGTCATAGCAGCCCATATCCACATCGAACACATCCACCCCGGCTTTCACCAGGTTGAGCATGTAATCGAGGGTCATTTCAACCGTGCGCTCATTCTTAAAACCCTTCAGCGAAGGCACGCTGTTCATGCGCGCGCCGTAGGTATCGTTCAGCGCCAGCGACAGGTCAATGCGGTACATGATCGGGTAATGCGGCCCCACGCGCTTGCGAATTTCCTCGACCATCTCAATACCAAACACCTGCCAATCGGCAAAATGGCTTAACTTGCGGCGGTTGAAAGCCGGGTTGGTCATCTGTTCCAGCAGGTAACCTTCGTGGCCGTGCAGATAAACCCCATCGATCAGCAGCGATTTGGCGTCGGCAGCGGCCTGGCCCATGCGCTGGATGATCTGCCGGCATTCACCATCCAGCAGCGGGCGGCACGGCACCGAGGGCATGTAAAAACTGGGATTCCACGAAGCCGAAACCGGCAGAGTCCATTTGGTCATCAGCACCTGCGGCGAGCCCACCCGCCCCAGGCCGGGAGTGAGCTGGATGAAGAAGCGGCTGCCGTAGGCATGGATCGATTCAGCCAGGTCGCGCCAGCCAGCCAGCACCGTGCGCGAACCGTCAAGACGGGGAAAATAGCTGCGGTCGCCGGGCTCGGTCACCGTGGGGTCAATGCCCTGGCTCACCGGCACCAGCCCTGAGGTGATCAGCCCAACCCCGCCGCGCGCCCGTTCGGTGAAATAAGCCACCATCTTGCTGCCCGGGCGGCCCATCTCTTCCACCATCGAAATATTGCCCATTGGTCCCATCACCACCCGATTCTTGATCATCAATTTGTTGATCTGAATGGGTGAAAACAGGGCGGTGTAGGGGTAAAAGTCGCGCGTCAGGCGCGCCAGCGCCATCTGGTCTTCATTTTTGAACCAGTCATCCAGGTTGTCCAGAAGTTGGGCGACAAAAGGATCGTAAGGCATGGCTCTCCTAAGAAAATATTGAGAATAGATACTGCTTTGACAATGTCACAATTCAAGCTTTTCTGTGACTACTTTGACAATGTCACATTAAGATTATCCACCACCCACCCCCCAACCCCCTCCCAAAATTGGGAGGGGGCGACTGTTAATTTGGGGAGTTTTTGCCCCCAAAGCTGGGCAAAAACTCCCCGTGCGGGTACTGTGCTGATTGAAAGCATTGAAAATGCAAGAAGGATAGAAATGTGACATTGTCAAACTACTCAGCTAGTTGATCAAATACCGCTGGCTGAACCCCAGCCTCCGCTTCTTGAAGGCTGGGGCTCAGCCAGCAGCATTGACCGGGGTGTTAGGCGTTTTTTTGCCAGCGGTCAAATTGATGCTGCTCTTTGCGCTGGTAGTGAACATGCACAAACGGCAGGATGCGGTCCAGCCACAAAATGGAACGGAAAATCAGCGAAGGGTAAACCTCGCGGCGGTCGCGGCGCAGCCCATCCAGCACCGCCCGCGCCACCTCATCCGGGGTCTGCGAAGGCCAGGGCACGGGGGTTTTCTGGCTGGCGGCATTGAAAAAGTTGGTGCGCGTGGCAATGGGATACACCACCATCACCTGGTCAGGCCGGTCCAGTTCAAAGCGCACCCCCTCCACAAAACGGTGCAGGGCCGCCTTGGTGGAGGCATAGAGGGCATAGCCCGGCACCGACATATAGGCCATGGCCGAGGCCACCACCACCATGCGGAAAGGCTGGCCCGCCTGGAAAACACGCAGCTTCTCAAGCGTGTAAATGGGCGAAAAGACATTGAGCCGGTAAATGGATTCAATGTGCTGCCAGTCGGGCTGGGCCAGTTTTTCATAATAAGCAAAGCCGGCATTGGCAATGAAAATATCCACCCCGCCCAGCTTTTCTGCCGCGGCTTCCAGCAGCCGGTCCACGGTTTCGGGCTGGGAGAGGTCGCCGGTGAAACATTGGATCCGCGAGCGGTGCGGGGGCAGGGCAGCCACAGCCTGCTGCAGCCTTTCAGCCTGGATATCCACAGCCATCAGATCCACCTCTTCAGCCGCCAGCCGGCGCATGATGGCCTCGCCAATGCCCGAAGCCGCACCGGTAAGCACAATGCGCTGGTGATCGATTTTCAAGGCACACCTCCTGATTTTTATTTCACTTTTATTATACATCTCTCCGGTCAAAATTTCATCATTTAGAAAATTTTCACCCCTCTGACCGGTTGACGCAGAACACATGTTCCATTATACTGGGAGTATCCTTCTTCTCCAAGGAGATATCCTTATGCTGAAATATGTCGGTCCCCTGATTGTGGTCAGCGACATGGCCGCTGCGCGCCATTTTTACGAAAACCTGCTCGGTCAGAAAGTGGAAATGGATTTTGGCGAAAATGTCAGTTTTGCAGGCAATTTTTCCATCCACTTCAAACCCCACTTCCAGAACCTGCTGGGCGGGGCAGAGCATTTCCCGGTGGCAGAGAAAGCCAACAACGGCGAACTCCATTTTGAAACCGATGACCTGGATGGTATTTACCGGCGCCTCAGCGCCGCCAATGTGAGCTTCATTCACCCCATTATTGAGCAGCCCTGGGGCCAGCGCGCCATGCGCTTCTACGACCCCGATGGGCATATCATCGAGACCGGCGAAAGCATGGAAGCCGTGGTTGTGCGCATGCATGCCGCCGGCCTGACCGATGAAGCCATCCAGCAGAAAACCGGCATGCCCCTGCCCTTTATTGAAGCCGCTCTCCGT
Source organism: Chloroflexota bacterium (assembly GCA_029561345.1). Classification (GTDB taxonomy): domain Bacteria; phylum Chloroflexota; class Anaerolineae; order Anaerolineales; family Anaerolineaceae; genus JAKQJC01. The sequence continues at coordinate 27,189 of JAKQJC010000064.1, forward strand.
TCCCCAACCCCATAAATCACCTGCCCCGGTCAAAAGCCGGAGCTTTTGTCGCGGCTTTGACCATGCCCCATTTCAACCCCTGCTGAGGCTTCATTGTTTTCAATCAGGAAATCAGCCGCATGTCGTGTTTTTGCCCCGCTTTGCGGGGCAAAAACACGACACAGTTTATTTTCGCCCCCGCCCACGGGCGGGGGCTGGGGGTGGGCTTCTTAAACTGCTTTTTAGTCTGCGCCGGTCAGCCCGCCTCAAAAGGGAGTATAATAACCGGCATAGAAAGGAAGAACGTGCATTACCATGAACCATAAAAATGAACTGTCGCCAGCCATCGTGTTTGACCTGGGGGGTGTGTTGATGGACTGGAGCCCATACTACCTGTACTGCGATAAACTCGGCCTCGACCGGCAAACCGTGGATCATTTTTTAAAGACCGTGGATTTTTCCGGATGGAACCGCGAGCAGGACCGCGGCCGGACCTTTGCCGAGGCCACCTCTGAACTGAGCGCCCGCTTCCCTGAATTTCGCGAGCTGATTGTGGCCTACGACGAGCACTACCTCGATTCCCTCAGCGGCCCCATCCTGCCGGTGGTGGCCATTCTGGAAAAGCTGAAATCAGCCGGCTATCCCCTCTATGCCCTGAGCAACTGGCCCGCTGAAAAATTTGCCCTGGTGCGCCGCCAGTATGCCTTTTTCAACTGGTTCGACGGCATCATCATCTCTGGCGAGGTGCGCCTGATCAAACCAGACCGCGCCATCTACGAACTGACCCTTAAACGCATCGGCCGCCCGGCCCCGGAATGCCTTTTCATTGACGATCACGCGCCCAACATCCAGGCCGCCCGCGCGCTGGGCTTTCAGACCATCCAGTTCCAATCGCCGGCGCAGCTTGAAAGCGAGCTGCAGCGCCTGGGCATCCTCTCAACCGTCAGCCAGGGCTGCCCTCAGGTGTGACCCCGCATGCCCGCCTGCGCCGGTCAGCCTGCCATCCAGTTCTTCTCCCTGCCCGGAGAGGTTGATATCCGCCTGGTGCACGGACAGCATGTCGGCCCGCACACCTTTCCAGCCCATGCCCACCGCTCCTTTGCGCTGGGTTATGTGGAAAAAGGCGGGCGGCTGATTCAAAGCCAGGGCCAGGCAGCCTCCATCCTTGCCGGAGAAGGCTTCATCCTGAACCCCCTGCAGGCGCATACCTGCCGCATCATGGGCAGCAGCGGGCATGATTACTGGGTCATCTCCATCTCCGCGGCGCGCATGCAGCGCGGCTTTATCGCCGGCGGCGGCAGCGGATTTCCCCGTTTTCCCCGCCTCAAAATCAGCGCGCCCGGTTTTCTGCACGCTTTGCCAGCCTGGCTGGAAAACCCCTCAGGCGCCGCTTTTGACCACCTGCTGGAACTGCTGGCCGCCGAAGCGGAGGCCGTTGAGGCACCAGATCCGGCCGGAGGCGCGCTGCTGGCCGAGATCTTTGAACAGCTGGAAACGCGCCAGGATGAGAAACTTTCGCTGCATGAGCTGGCCAAAGCCGCTCATCTCAGCCCCTTTTATCTTAATCGGGTTTTTCGCGCTGCCGCCGGGGTGCCGCCGCACACCTACCTGCTGCAAAAGCGCATCAAAAGCGCCCTCACCGTGCTGACCGAAACCGGCTCGATTGCGGCCGCAGCGCAGAGCCTGGGCTTTGCCGATCAGAGCCATTTCACCCGCCTGTTCAAGCGCGAGGTTGGCATCACCCCCGGCCGCTACCTGGCCCTGCACCGCAAAAAAGATGGCCGCCTTTAACCCCAAAGCGGGCCGGTTATAAACCCGGCCCGCTTTGTTTATATCAGGGCAGGCACAAATTTCGCCCACAGGTACAGGTCTTCCCCTTCAGCCTTCACCTGGTGCTTCTCGCCCGGCGCAATGGCCACCATCCGGCCGGCCTGGTAAGGCAGTTCGCTGCCGCTCAAAAAGCCGCTCCCCTGCCCGCAAATGATCTCATGCAGTTCCCAATGGTCAGGATGCGTATGCTCTGCAATTTCATATCCCGCCTGCACGCGCACCAGGTGACAGCTGAACTGCCCGTGGGTGGCTGCGCCGGTGATCAGGTGTTTGAGGTACACCCCTGCGCATGAGGCATGGGGGCGCCAGGGCAGCGCGTTGATGGGCTGGCTGGTTTCCGGCGTCAGGATGACGCCCTGTTCAACAATCGGGTTCATGGCACAACTCCTTGCTGTTTATGAGGTTGCCACCATGATACTCCGGGGCTTGCCGTCTGTCTTGAATGATCTTGCGCTCTTTCCATCATCATTTTGAGATGCCGCCCGGTTTTCTTCTCTAAACTCTCCTGCTGGTCTGCCAAAAATGAAATTCACATCTGGCTGTTAATATTTGCGCTTTCCTTCTGATACCAGGCAATCGGTTCATTTGACATGTCATTCACAGCTTTAACTGCTTCTTCAATACAGTCACAATCCAGATCATTTTCATCATGTCACGCCATATCACGGGAAAACTTATAATATGGTTTTTTTCTTTGTATTGGCAAATGGCAAACCCTGTTCATGCTGGCAAAGACCATGCCGCCGCTGAAATGGGGTAAAATAAAGGCAGTTCATCCCTTCACAGGAAAAAACCCATGCCCAAACTCAGTGTCATCATCCCGGCGCTTAATGAAGCCGCCCATTTACCACAACTGCTGGACGCGCTGAAGGCCCAATCCCGCCGGCCAGATGAAATCATCGTCGCCGACGCCGGTTCAAAGGACGGCACCGCCGAACTGGCCCGCGAGCGCGGGGCACAGGTGGTGCCCGGCGGCATGCCCGGCCCCGGGCGCAACGCCGGCGCGCGGGCCGCCAGCGGAGAAATTCTGCTCTTTCTGGACGCGGATGTGCTGCCGCCGCCCGATTTTATCGCCCTGGCCCTGGCCGAATTTGAGGAGGGTGGTTATGTGGTGGCCACCTGTCCCACCGAAGCCCTCAGCGACGGCCTGACCGACCGCCTCATCATGGACGCCACCAATATCTACCTGCAAATCATCATCCCCTTTTCGCCGCGGGCGCCGGGCTTCTGCATTTTTGCCCGCCGCGAAACCCACCAGGCCATCAACGGGTTCGATGAAACCCTGAAAATGTCGGAAGATCACGACTATGTGCGCCGCGCCGCGCGCCTGGGCCGCTTCGGCCTGCTCGGCAGCACGCGCATTCCTGTTTCCATGCGCCGGCTGGAAAAAGAGGGCGTTGTCGGCCTGGCGTTGAAATATTTATGGTGCGAAATGTACGCCCTGGCTGGCAAGCCCATCCGCTCCATGCCCTTTGAATATGAATTTGGCGCCTTCCAGCCCGAAAAAACCGGCAAAAGATGGCATCTGATGAACGTGGATGATCTGCGGGCCCGCCTCGGCCAGTTCGAAAACCCCATTCACAGCCTGAGCAGCGCCGGCCTCGAACAGATGCGCCGCCTGGTTGAATTTTCGCCTTTCGAATTTGCCGCCGGGCGCATGCACCTCCTGTTTGAACGCGCCGACCTTGATATTCTGAAAGACTACCTGCGGCGGCGCCTTGAATTGAGCTATATGCAAAGGAAGCTTTCCAGCGCCATCGATTTGCTCAACGCCCCGCATGTTGAAATGTCGCAGATGAACGAGGTCAACAAATGGCTCGATTTCAACGCCGATGACGAACCCGCTCCGCGCAGCTGATTAAAAAAGAGGAGAAGCATCATGTCCGATATCCTGAAATACATCTATCTCGCCGGCATGCTCATCCAGGAGGGCATCCGCTACCCGCACCGCCTGCGTCAGCGCAAGGCCTGGCGCGAGGGCGGCATGGTCGAAACCCGTATGAACGCCCTCGATTTCACCATTGATATGGTGGCTTTCGCGGGCATGGATCTGATTCCCCTGATGTATATTCTGACGCCCTGGCTCGATTACGCCAGCTACCCCCTGGACGCCTGGCGGGGCGTTCTTGGCACCCTGCTGCTGATCGGCGCCACTGTGATCCTCTTCATGGCACATCAGGAACTGGCAGCCAACTGGTCGCCCACCCTGCAAATTGGCAAATCGCACAAGCTGATCACCACCGGCATCTACCACTACCTCCGCCATCCCATCTATGCCGCCGTCTGGCTGACCGGCCTCGCCCAATGGCTGATGCTGGGCAATTGGGTGGCGGGTCCTGCCTGCCTGATCTTCTTTCTGCCGGTCTATCTGCGGCGCGTTCCGCGCGAAGAACAGATGATGATCGACACCTTCGGGGATCAATACCGCGACTATATGGAAACCACCGGCGGCATTCTTCCGCGGTTTGGAAAATAGAACCTCATTTTTCCCCTGAAAACAATCTCTGATAAGAAGTGCTGCGGAAAAATTTCCGCAGCACTTCTTTGTTCACGCCTCTCTGTCCGGCTGGTCGGGTTCCGCTTCCCCGTCCTTACCCCCCAGGGCCGGACGGTACTGGGTGATATTTTCCACCGGAGAGGGGTATTTCATCTTTAGCTTCCTTAACGTATCCACCAGCACGCTCAACACCACCAGGTTGCGGTACCAGTTGCTGTTGGCCGGCACGGCATACCACGGCGCGAATTTGGTGCTGGTGCGCCGCAGGGCGTCGGAATAGGCCGCCATGTAGTTGTCCCACAGCTTGCGCTCTTCCAGGTCGCCGGGGTTGAACTTCCAGCGTTTTTCGGGCTTCTCAATGCGTTCCAGCAGGCGTTTTTTCTGTTCGTCCGCGCTGATATGCAGGTAAAACTTGAGGATGGTCACACCTTCATCCGCCAGCATGCGCTCAAAATCGACAATGTGGCGGTAGCGGCGGCGCCACACTGCCTTGGGGACCAGGTTGTGCACGCGCACCACCAGCACGTCCTCATAGTGGCTGCGGTTGAACACCACCAGTTCGCCCTTGCCCGGCACCTGCGGGTGGATGCGCCATAAATAATCGTGCGCCAGTTCAATGGGCGTGGGCGCCTTGAAGCTGGCCACCCGCACCCCCTGCGGGTTGACTCCCTCAAAAACGCTGCGAATGGTGCCGTCCTTGCCACCGGTATCCATGGCCTGCAGCACCACCAGAACGCGGTGTTTGCCCTCGGCATACAGCAGTTCCTGCAGGCTAGCCAGCTCCTTGCGCAGTTCCACCAGGCGCTGTTTGCCCTCTTCCTTGCTGCCTTCCCAGGCACTGTGATCATCCGGATCCAGTTTTCTCACGTCCAGCTCTTCGCCCTGCCGGATGCGGTATTTATCCATGCTCCACCTCCTCACGAACAAGATATTTTCATTATACGTCACAAGTTACGGCAGATATAACGATTCCAGCCAGAAAACTGGGCAGCCTTGACAGGTGCCCCGTTTATCGTATAATTACGATATAACATCATGACCAAAGAAAACTCCACCCTCCGTCCCCTGACCGATTCAGAAGCCCGCCTGGCCCTGATGCTCAAAGCCCTTGGCAACCCGGTGCGCTTTCAAATCGTGCAAATTCTGGCTGAAAAACAAACCTGCATCACCGGCGAAATTGTCGAATTCACCACCCTGGCCCAATCCACCGTCAGCCAGCACCTCAAGGTGCTGCGCGAAGCCGGGCTGATTGCCGGCGAGGTGGACGGCCCGGCCACCTGCTACTGCCTTAACCTGGATAACATCCGCTGGCTGAAAACCCAGGTTGGCCTGTGGCTGCCCGCGTGCTGCCGTGATGAAGCACCGGCCGGTTCACCGGTCTGCTGCCCTTAGGCAGCCTCTTTTTTTGGTCCATTAAATCGTATTTTTGCGATAAAGTTTCAACCCTGAAAGGATTTATTTACCATGAGCATGACTCAAGCCTCCAGCCAATATTTTGAAAAAGTCGCCGGTGAATGGGATTCCCTGCGCAGCGGCTATTTTACCGAAGTGGTCCGCCAGGCCGCCATTGACCATGCCAGCCTGCGTTCTGAAATGAGCGCGGCCGATGTGGGCGCGGGCACGGGCTTCCTCTCGGCCGGGCTGGCCCCGCTGGTGAAAACCGTGCACCTGCTCGATGGTTCGTCTGCCATGCTCGATGTGGCCCGCCGCAACCTGGCTGCCTTCAGCAACATCCGCTATCACCACGCCGAAAGCGCCGCCCTGCCCCTGCCCGACGGCGCGGTGGATGCCGCCCTGGCCAACATGTACCTGCATCACTGCCCCGACCCGCAGGCCGCCATCCGCGAGATGGCGCGCATTGTGGCCCCAGGCGGGCGCGTGGTCATCACCGACCTCGACACCCATACCCACGCCTGGATGAAAGAAGAAATGGCCGATGTCTGGCTGGGCTTTGACCGCGCGCAAATCCGCGCCTGGTTTGAAGCTGCCGGGCTGGTCAACGTGGTGGTTGACTGCACCGGTCAATCGTGCTGCACTGAAAGCGATTCAGACGCAGTCAGCGCCGGTGACCGTTCCGCCAAAATCAGCGTGTTTGTCGCCGCGGGCACCGTGCCCCTGGCCGCCCATCAGGATGTCAAACAGGCCTACGGCGCCATTGCATCTGAAGGCGGCGGCTGCCATTGCAGCTGCGACTGCGGCAGCACCGCCCCGGCGCCCGTCAACGACGGCATTTACACCGATGAGGAAATGGCCGCGGTTCCCGGCGAAGCCGCCGGTTTATCGCTGGGCTGCGGCAATCCCCTGGCTCTGGCTGAGCTAAAGCCCGGCCTGACGGTGGTGGATATTGGCAGCGGGGCCGGCATGGATGCCTTCCTGGCAGCCCGCGCCGTGGGTCCGCAGGGCAAAGTCATCGGTGTGGACCCCACCCCGGCCATGCTGGAACGCGCCCGCGCCGCCGCCCAAAAGCACGGCTTTTCGCAGGTCAGCTTCCGCGAAGGCCGCGCCGAAGCCCTGCCGCTGGAAGATGCCTGCGTGGACGTGATCACCTCCAACTGCGTGATCAACCTGACCGAAGATAAGGGCCGCGCCTTTCGCGAGGCAGCGCGCGTGCTCAAACCTGGCGGCAAGCTGGTGCTCAGCGATATGGTCACTGACCGTCCGCTGTCCATGGCCACGCGGCAGAACGCCGCCGGCTGGGCCGACTGCCTGAACGGCGCACTCAGCGAGGGCGAATATCTCGACCTCATCCGTCAGGCCGGGCTGCAAATTGCCGCCTCCCGCCGCAGCGCGAATGAAGGTCACATGGATGGCTGCGCGGTCTATTCATTGCAGGTGCTGGCGGTCAAACCGGCCGCCAAAAGCTGCTGCTGCCAGTAATCCCTGCTCATCCCTCCTCAGCCCAACCCCCTCAGGTTGGGCTGTTTTTTTTATAACCGCCGCGGGAAAGGCCTCAAGGGTGTATCTCACAATATATACCCGATAAACACCCGCTGCAAATTAGTTCCCCCCCTCCCCGCGTTCATCACACGATGGCTTTCACCCTTGCAAATGAAATAAAGTCTTGCCAGAATGAGCGGTTTAAAGTATAGTAACACTTGGGCGGAGCTGAACCTCCGCAAAATTTGCATTTTAAGGCGAAGGTAGCATGCAAAAAGAAAACTGGCTAGATCATCCTGTCATTCCATCCATCCCTGGCGTCACAGTTGAAAAACTCATCATCGCCGTCATCCTCATCCTGACGGTTATCACCCGCTTCTATAATCTGGATGCGCGCGTGATGGCTCACGATGAGGTCAACCATGTGGTCCCCTCCTATGATTTCTATCAGGGCAAAGGGTACCGCTATGATCCTGTGACCCACGGGCCTTTCCAGTTCCACGCCATCACCCTCAGTTACTTCCTCTTCGGCGCCAATGATTTTTCATCGCGCGTCCCTGCCGCTCTGTTCGGCGTGGCTGCCGTGGCCTTTGCCATGCTGGCCTTCCGCCGCTACCTCGGGCGCATTGGCGCGCTGGCCGCCGGGCTGTTCTTCCTGATTTCGCCCTTCAACATGTTCTACAGCCGCTACACCCGCAACGAGGTTTTCATCGTTTTCTGGGGTCTGGGGCTGCTGTTCAGCGTGCTCTATTATCTTGAAACCGGCGAAAAGAAGGGCCTGGTTCTCACCACCCTCTTTACCGCCTTCCATTTTATTGACAAGGCCACCTCCTATATCTTCACCGCCGAAATGTTGATCTTCCTGGCCGGACTGTTTGTGCTGCGCACCCTTGAAATGCGCTGGGAGAACGCCAGCAGCCGCAACCGCTATCTGACAGCGCTGGCCGGCCTGTGCCTTTCAATGGCCCTGGTGTTTTCAGCCCTCCTGCTCGGGCGCGTGCCGGTTGCGGCCAATGCCGCCGTCACCCCCACTCCGGTAACCGTGGAAGGCGGCGAAGCCACCGCCCAGGTCACCTCCTTGCTCAGCAGTCTCATCCCGGCCGCCCAGGTTGTGGTGATCATCGGCCTCATCGCGGCCCTGGCCTGCGTGGTGCTGGTGTTCCTCAGCCTGAAAAACGGCCTGGGCTGGCCAGCCCTGCGGCGGGAACGCTCTTTCGACCTGCTGATGCTGCTCATCACCCTGGTGCTGCCCCTGCTCACCGCCCTGCCGGTGCGGTTGTTAGGCGCCAATCCCCTTGATTACTCCACTCAAGGCATCCTCACCTCCTTTGTGGTGCTGGTGCTGATGACTGCCCTGGGTGTTTTCTTCGGCTGGTGGTGGAAAAAGACCGAATGGCTCACCTACGCCGCCCTGTTCTACATTCCCTTTGTGCTTTTCTACTCCACCTTCTTCACCTATGCCAGCGGCGTGGGCGTCGGCATCATGGGCGCCCTGGGCTACTGGATGTCGCAGCAGACGGTGGTGCGCGGTCAGCAGCCCCAGTATTACTACGCCCTGGTGCAGCTGCCCATGTATGAATACCTGGCCGTCTTTGGCACCCTGGCGGCGGCGGTCATTGGCATCCGCCGCTGGCTGTGGTTTGCCCAGCCCGGCAAACCCTTCAAGCGCCCGGTGGACAGCCCCGTTCACGATCCTTTCATCACCGCCGTGCTGAGCGAGGGCGAAAAAACCGAACCGGCTAAAGCAGAAAGCCCTGCCAGCCTGCAGCCCGTGCCCACCCTGGCCCTGCTGGTATTCTGGTCCATCACCAGCCTGCTGGCCTTCAGCCTGGCTGGCGAGCGCATGCCCTGGCTGGCCGATCATATCGTCATGCCCATGCTGCTCTGCGCCGGCTGGACCGTGGGCTATATCGCCAAGAGCGTCAACTGGGCAGACATCAAAGCTCAGCGCATCTGGGCTTCGTTGGGCCTGGCGGTAGTCTTCGTCATCTGCCTGAGCATGCTCTCCATCTCCCTCTTTGGCGGCAACCCGCCTTTTGCCGGCAAGGAACTGGCCCAACTGCAAAGTACCGCCAATTTCATCCTCTCCCTGATCGGGGTCATTGGGTCAGGCGCCGGCCTGGTTATTTTGCTGCAGCGCACCCACCCCGAACTGTTCACCCGCGTGCTGGTGCTGGCCTTCTTCGCCTTTTTGGCTGTGCTGACCGGCCGCGCCGCCCTGCGCGCCAGCTTCATCAATTACGATAATCCGGTCGAATTTCTGGTCTATGCCCACGCTGCCCGCGGCCCCAAGGATATTCTGGCGCAGGTGGAGGAAATTTCTTACCGCACCACCGGCGGCAAGAACATCATGGTGGCCCACGATAACGACGGGCTCTATCCCTACTGGTGGTATTTCCGCGATTATCCCAACAACTACTGGTTCACCGAGGTGGACCGCAAGCTGAAAGACTATGCCATTGTGCTGGTGGGCCAGAGCGAGCTCTTCCCCAAGGCCGATGCCGTGCTGGGCAAGGAATATTACCGCTTTGAATACAAACGTCTCTGGTGGCCCATGGAAGATTACAAGGACCTCACCTGGGAACGCTTTTTAAACGCCGTCACCGATCCCAATCAGCGCGCGGCCATCTTTGATATCTGGTTCAATGCCGATTACCGCCGTTATGCTGAAGTTAACCAGATCACCACCCTCACCCTCGAGACCTGGCAACCCAGCAATCCCATCCGCATGTACATCCGCAAGGACCTGGCTGCCCAGATCTGGGAATACGGCGTGGCCCCCACTCCGGTGATCGACCCCTATGCCCAGGGCACCATCAAGATTGATCCCATCACCGTCATTGGCGGCATGACCGCAGACGATCCCACGATGCTGCAGTCGCCGCGCGGTGTGGCCTTTGCGCCCGACGGCACCTTCTACGTGGCTGATTCACGCAACCACCGCATTGTGCACTTTGACGCTGCCGGCAAGCAGCTGAACGCCTGGGGCAGCCTCACCCCGCCCAGCGCCGTCCCCGAAGGCAGCCTGCCCAATCCGGAAGTGGGCACCTTCAACGAGCCCTGGGGCGTGGCCGTGGGTCCCGATGGCTCGGTTTACGTGGCCGACACCTGGAACAACCGCATCCAGAAGTTCACCGCCGATGGCGCTTTTGTGAAGCAGTGGGGCAAACCCGGCCAGGCTGAAACCCCCGATTCCTTCTGGGGACCGCGCGGCGTGGCGGTGGATGCCCAGGGGCGCGTCTATGTCACCGACACGGGCAACAAGCGCGTGGTGATCTTCACCAGCAACGGCGAATTCCTCTCTGAATTTGGCGGCGCCGGCATTGAACCCGGCCAGCTCGATGAACCGGTGGGCATCGCCGTGGATGCCAGCGGCAACGTGTATGTGGCCGACACCTGGAACGGACGCATTCAGGTCTTTGCCCCCGATGAGCTGCGGCAGGTGTTCACCCCCGTTTCGCAGTGGCCGGTGGAAGCCTGGGGCAGCCAGGGCATCGACAACAAGCCCTTCCTGGCGGTGGATAACGCCGGCAACATCTTCTTCACCGACCCCGAAGCCGGGCGCGTCATCCAGTTCAACAGCGGCGGCCAGTTCGTGCGCACCTGGGGCGAAGCCGACAAGAGCGGCATCAGCCTGAATATGGCTTCCGGCGTGGCCGTGGATTCCAACACCGGGCTGGTCTGGGTCAGCGACGGCGTGGACAACCGCCTGCTGGCTTATCCGCTGCAGAAGTAATTTTTATCCGGATATTTTTAATCAGGCCCGCCCTCGCAACACTGCGAGGGCGGGCTTTTTGCATCCGGGCAGGTTTCATGGCCCTGCCGGGCGGGCGCGCAGCCGCGCGCCCCTACACATCACATTTGGCGGCGGCGCATGGCTCTCAATCCTTCACGCCATTTTTTATGGATTATTCCATCTCCGCCAGAACAGCGCGCAGGCGCTGGGGGAAATCGGTGAAAATGCCGCTCACATTCCAGGCAATCAGGCGGCGCATATCCGCCTCCAGGTTCACCGTCCACACATTCACGCCGTAACCCGCGCTGCGCACCTCTTTCACCGCGGCCTGGGTCAGGCTTTCCAGCGGCGGGTTGTAGGCAGCAGCCCCCAGTCCTTCAAGCAGCCCCACCGGGTCTGGGTGCGGCTCTTCCACCAGCGCGGCAGTGGAAAGCTCGGGCAGAGCCTTTTTAATCCGCGCCAGGTATTCATGATTAAATGAAGAGACAAACACACTTTTCACCATGCCCAGGCTCTGCACCAGAGCGGCCACCTTTTCAGCCACATCCTCGTCCCCCGGCAGGCCGTAATGATCCTTGATCTCGATATTCACCCGCCAGTTGAAGGCGCGCGTCAGGCGCAGGGCTTCCTCCAGCGTCGGCACGGCCAGGCCAATAAAACGCGCCTGGTCAGCCTGGTTCACCTGCCCGGCGGCAATCTGCCCGAAAGGATCCTCCTCGTTGAACCACGATCCGGCATCCAGCAGGCGGATTTCATCCAGGGTAAATTCGCAGGGGCGCGAATTTTTGCAGCCGGGAAACATCTGGCTGACATTGGTGGTGCGCTTCAGAGTGTCATCATGCAGCAAAATCAGCTTGCCGTCACGGGTCAGGCAGGTATCCAGTTCCCAGCAATCGGCGCCAAACTGCCAGCCCTTGCGGGCAGCCGGCAGGGTATTTTCAGGCGCAAGGGACCGTGCGCCGCGGTGGGCAATATTTAAAACACGCATATATTAATTTTACCCCAGGGCGGCCGCTCTCACAAGATGCATAAAATCAGGGTCTGGGGGGAAAATATGCTATAATCACCCTCCAGAGGTATATCCATGTTAAAGAAAATCGTTCAATTTTTCGGGGGCGACCCCCATAAACGCGAAGTGCAGAAATTATTACCGGTCATTGACCGGATAAACAGCCTTGAGCCGGCTTTTGAAAAACTGAGCGCTGAGCAGCTGCTCGGCAAGACCGCCGAATTTCGCCAACGCCTCGAAAAAGGCGAAACCCTCGACGACCTTTTGCCCGAAGCTTTCGCCGCCGTGCGCGAAGCCTCCAAGCGCACCATCGGCCTGCGCCATTTCGACGTCCAGCTCATCGGCGGCATGACCCTGCACAAGGGAAAAATCGCCGAAATGCGCACCGGTGAAGGTAAAACCCTGGTGGCCACCCTGCCGCTTTACCTGAACGCGCTTTCAGGCAAGGGCGCCCACCTCGTCACCGTCAACGATTACCTGGCGCGGCGTGATGCCCGCTGGATGGGCCCCATTTTTCATGCCCTCGGCATGAAGGTGGGCGTGCTGCAAATGGCCGCCCGCACCGAAAACGGCCGCAAGGCTTTTGTCTATAATCCGGAACGCAAATCGCCCATTGAAGACCAGCACCAGCTCGACCTGGTGGAACGCGCTGAAGCCTACAAAGCCGATATCACCTACGGCACCAACAGCGAATTTGGCTTCGATTACCTGCGCGACAACCTCACCATGAACTGGCGCGAGCGCTCGCAGCGCTGCCACAATTTTGCCATTGTTGATGAAGTGGACAGCATCCTCATTGATGAAGCCCGCACCCCGCTCATCATCTCCGGCCCGGCCGATGAAAACAGTGAGTGGTATATCCGCATGGCTCAGGTGGTCAAGCAGTTGGCTCCCGAAGATTACGAGGTTGAAGAGAAAGATCACACCGTCAGCCTGACCGAAATCGGCGAGGTGCATGTTGAAGCCCTGCTGGGCATGACCCTGCGCGACCCCGATCGTCCAGAAGATATCACCCCCGAACAGGCGCGCCTGATGGGCTTTCTGGAACAGGCCCTGCGCGCCCAGTTCCTCTTCCGCCGCAACAAGGAATACCTCGTTCAAAGCGGCAAAGTGGTCATTGTTGACGAACACACCGGCCGCCTGATGCCCGGCCGCCGCTGGTCTGACGGCCTGCACCAGGCCGTGGAAGCCAAGGAAGGCGTGAAGGTGGAAGCTGAAAATATCACCTACGCCACCATCACCCTGCAGAATTTCTTCCGCATGTACGCCAAGCTTTCCGGCATGACCGGCACAGCCCTCACCGAGTCGGAAGAATTTTATAAGATCTACAAACTGGACGTGCTGCCCATTCCCACCAACCTGGATTACCGCGCCCTCAGCCGCGACGGCAAGAAGGATCTGGTGGAAGTTCAGGCCAAAGATGAGGAAGGCTATAAATACGCCTACTTTGCCCTGGCCAGCGACCCTGACCGTAAACCCGTTTATTACCGCCGCAAGGATTACACCGATGTGGTGTACCGCACCGAAGAAGCCAAGCTGCGCGCCATCATGCGCGAAATCATCCGCCTGCACATCCTCGGCCGTCCGCAGCTTGTCGGTACGGCTTCGGTGGAACATTCCGAGCGACTTTCCAACCTGCTGCGGCCGGAGCCCATCCGCCGCCTGTTCCAGGTGCAACTCATTCGCCGCGCTTACTTCATTTTCAATAAAACCCAGGAAACCGAACAGGCCATCAAGGAACTGCTGCCGCTCAACCGCCCGCTGGGAGACCTTGAAGCCCCCGAACTGCGCAAAATGGGCCGCGGCTGGGGCCTCGAAAGCATCAATCCGGAAGATCCCGCCAACCTCTCCGCCATTCTGGAACTGCTGGCCCTTGATGAAACCTGCCGGGAACGCCTGGTTTCGGTGCTGCAGGCCGGCGTGCCCCACCAGGTGTTGAACGCCCGCAAGCATGATGAAGAATCCGTCATCATCGCCCGCGCCGGCGGTTTCGGCATGGTCACCATCGCCACCAACATGGCCGGCCGCGGCGTCGATATCAAGCTGGGCGGCGAGCTGCGCGAAGACATCACCGCCGATATCCTGCGCATTCTTGGCGACCGCGGCTACGATATGCTGCTGACCGAACGCGAGGAGGCCCTGCGCGCCATTCCCGAAAGCGAATACGGCATCTACGCCGAATCGGTGCAGGCCTTCTTCACCTACATGAATGACATGCGCCGCGTGCGCGAACTGGGCGGCCTGCATGTGCTCGGCTCGGAACGCCACGAAGCCCGCCGCATCGACAATCAGCTGCGCGGCAGCGCCGCCCGCCAGGGTGACCCCGGTTCATCGCGCTTTTATCTCTCTATGCAGGATGAGCTGTTCCGCCTCTTCGGCGGATCGCAGGCCGAAGCCGTGCTCAACCGCTTCAACCTGGATGAATCCTTCCCCATTGAAATGGGCCTGGTGGGCCGCCTGATCGAAAACTCGCAAAACCGCGTGGAAGGCGCCAACTTTGACATCCGCAAGCACCTGCTGGAATACGATGACGTGCTCAACACCCAGCGCAAGCGCATCTACGACATGCGCGACCGCATCTACCGCTGGACGCCCGAAGGCACCTATGAAAAAGAAGATCTGCGCGAAGATGTCGGCGAAATGCTGCGCACCGAAATGCAGAAGCGCGTTCCCGAAGCCCTGGCCGATGAGCAGGGCCCCTGGCGCCTGCTGGCTTACCTCAACGAAATCCAGCCCATGGCTTCCTACCCGGACCGCGTGCTGCCCTCCTTCACCATCACCCTGCTGCTGGAAGAGCTGAACCATGCCAAAAACGCCGCCGAACTGCGCAGCGCCCTGCTGAAGGTGACCGCAAAAGCCGTCAAAGCCGAAACCGAATACCTGCAAAAAAACACCCACCGCATGCTCGATAAGAGCATGGAAACCGTGGAGAACCAGATCGAAGAGCGCCTCGAAGCCCTCGACAACTTCTTTGATAGCCTCAAGGAAGCTGACCGCGAAGACGAAGAAGGCAACCCCCTGCCGCCGCGCCGCGCCGCCGATGTGCAGGCCGAAATGGGCGCCCTGGTGCACCTGCCGCTGCGCCTCTCGCCGGAGCAGTTCCGCCAGCTTGAAGAAAATTCAAAGGAAGTGCGCGAAGACCTGCGCGAACAGGTGCGCCAGCTCACCGTGGCAGCCCACATTTCGCGCGCCGTGCAAACCGTGGAAGCCCGCCTGGGTGCTGACCTGGGCATCAAGGTCAGCGAGCTCCAGCATCTCGGCTGGGACGAGGCCGCCGGCCAGATTCTGCTGCGCGTGGAAGAGCTGCTGGCCTTCCGCGAAGAAAAACTGCTCGGTGAAAGCGGCGCCATTGCCCGCGACCTAGATAACGAGCGCGAGCGGCTCGAAAAAGCCGTCCAAAGCGATATCGAGAAGATGCGCCTGATGGGCATCATTTCGCAGGGTGCGCGCGTCTCCTTTGACTCGAAAACCCACCGCCGTTTCCTCACCGCCACCACCCGCCTGCGCTACGAATTTGCCGCCGCGCACCACATTGAAAAGCTCTCTCCCGATGAGGTCACCGCGCGTGTGCTCGCTCATCTCGAAGAGATTCAGGAGCGCCTCTGCGACGTGCTGGGCGAGGCCGATTTCTTCAATTATGCGCAAAGCGGCGTCACCGTGGGCCAGTTTGGCGAAAAACTGACCGCCGCCCTGGGCGAAAACCTCACCCCCGAATATATCGCCAGCATTGCCGCCACCCCCCTGGCCGGGCTGGGAACCGAAGATGCCGCCCTGGTGCAGCGTTACCTGGGCCGCCGCCAGCAGAACGAAATTTACCGCACCCTGCTGCTGCGCGCCATTTCAGAGCGCTGGATGGATTACCTGACCCGCATGGAAGCCCTGCGCGTCTCCATTGGCATGGAAGCTTACGCTCAGCGCGACCCCCTGGTGCAGTACAAAAGCAAGGCCTCGGTCATGTTCAGCGAGCTGCTCGGCGAAGTGCGCAGCGAAATCATCAACCGCATGTTCTCCTACCGCGTGAACATCAACATGCCCGCCGCCGCCCGCCCCAGCCCGCGCAGCGATGAAAAGGTCAGCGCCACCGAAAAGGACAAGGAAAAAGGCAAAAGCCCGGCCAAAAAAGGCCATAAGAGCGGCAAACGCTGATTACCCCTGACAAACACAAAGCTCCTGAAGAAAAACTTCAGGAGCTTTTGTTATATTCTTGAAAGCCTCTCAGAGATTGGAAAAGGGAGATCACAACTCCGCCACCAGCAGATCGAAGGCCAGTTCGCCGGGCATCTGGCTGGTTTTAAAAGCCAGGTCCATTTCGAGCAGGCGGCGGTAGATGCCTTCGAGCTGGGCCATGCTGAAGCGGCTGGCCTGGGCGGCCAGTTTTTTGGCCACAAAGGCCTTCACCTTCAGCTCGCCTTCAATGGTGGCCGCCGAGCCGTGTTCATCCAGAATTTCGCGCGCCTGCAGCAGCAGGCGGAACTGGCGGGTGATCATGCCAAAGAGCTCGAGGGGTTCGTTTTGCTCCAGCAGGGCATGCAGCAGCTTGAGGGCCTGCTGGCTGTTGCGGTCGCCCAGGGCATCCACCATGTCGAAGACGTTGGTCTGATCCACATGGATGGTCAGCAGCAGCACATCATCCTCTTCCACCGGCCTGCCGTTGGCATAGGTGATGAGCTTGAGGATTTCCTGCGCGGCCAGCACCGTATCATTGCCCACATGTTCCACCAGCACGCGCGCCGCCCCCTGAGTGAACTGACCCCGGGCGGCCTGGGCGTGATCCATGATCCAGCGCGGCATGGCGCCGAGGTTGGGCAGGGAAAATTCCTTCACATGGGCGCGCGGGCCGGCGGCTCGCGCCCACTTGATCAGCCAGTGGCCCTCGCTGAGCAGGTCCCAATCGGTGCTGCCGCGCCGCCAGACCTGCGAATCGGGCACCACCAGCACCAGGGCGGTGGTGGCGGGCAGGCTGTTGAGCAGGGAAAGGAATTTTTCGCGTTTGGCGCTATCTTCTTTTTGGCCGTGGCCAAAGGAGGCCAGGGCGTCGTTGACAATGACCATGCGGCGTTCGGCCAGAAAGGGGATGGCCAGGGCGGCCGAGCGCAGGGCGTCATCGGTGAGGGTGCGGCCTTCCAGGCGGGTGGTGTTCAGGTCAGCCATGCCGGGGTCGCCCAGGTGCGCCACCATGCCGGCCACGGCTTTATCCATGGAAAAGCCGTCGTCGCCGTGAAAAATGTATACGACCGGTTTTTCGCCGTCCATATCAATTATCGAAAGGTGGTGGTGATGCGGTGGGCAGGCAGGCCGCCGCGCTGCGCCGGACGGATGGACTGGATGGTGAGCCCGGTCACCTCGCCGGTGGTGGTGGCCACCTGCTGCAGGTAAGGCCCAAGCGGCTGGGAAATGATGAGGGCGAGGGTGCTGAGCATGATGACGGTGGGCAGGCGCTCCAGCTTCTGGCGGAACGAGCGCCCCACATTGAACATGCCCAGCCAGGCGGCCAGGCCGGCGGCTGCGCCGCTGGCCACGAAGTTGGTGCCGCAATTGCGGTGAATGACCAGGCCGTGTTCGCCGCTTTTCAGCCGCGAGAGTGCCTCATAGGCCGCCTGGGCCAGCGCGTCGGAGGGAATGCTGCCGATAATCCAGCAGCCGTCGCGGTCAGAGTGACCGGCGATGACAATGCCGGGAAAACGGCGGCCGAGAATGTTGAGGGTGGCGTGTTCAAGGCCGTGATTGCGGCGCACGGCCATCCAGGTATCCAGCAGCCAGTTTAAGGGATTCATGGGTCACTCCTTTGAGGGGGGTTCGAGCAGGGCAAAGCCAATGGCCTCGCGCAGCGAACGCGCCTCGACAATGTGCAGGCCTTCAGGCCAGGGTTCCACGCGGCGGATGCGGCGCGGCACCACGGCGGTCTTAAAGCCCAGTTTGGCAGCTTCGCGCAGGCGGGCAGGCATTTGCCCCACCATGCGCAGCTCGCCCGAAAGGCCCAGTTCACCAATCAGCACGGTGTCGGCGCGCACGGGCAGGTCGCGCAGCGACGAGGTGATGGCCGCCGCCACGGCCAGGTCGGCTGCCGGTTCGGTGATGCGCATGCCGCCCACCACGTTGACGAACACATCCTGCTCCGAAAGCCGCAGCCCCATGCGCCGCGAGAGCACGGCCACAATCAGCAGCAGACGGTTGATATCGATGCCGTTGGGGGTGCGGCGCGGGTTGCCGAAATTGGTGGTGCTGGTGAGCCCCTGCAGTTCCACCAGCAGGGGGCGCGTGCCTTCCATGGTCACGGCAATGGCCGAGCCCGGCGCATTGACCATGCGCTCGGCCAGGAAGGCCTCAGAAGGGTTGGTGATTTCCACCATGCCGCGCTCGCGCATTTCAAACACGCCCACCTCAGAGGTGGCGCCGAAACGGTTTTTCACCGAGCGCAGCAGGCGGTACGACTGGAAGCGGTCGCCTTCCAGGTAGAGGACGGTATCCACAATGTGCTCCAGCACGCGCGGACCGGCGATCACGCCTTCCTTGGTGACATGGCCAATGACGAAGATGGCCATGTTGGAGCTTTTGGCCATTTCGCGCAGGCGCGAGGAACATTCGCGCACCTGCGCCACCGAGCCCGCGCTGGATGACAGCTCGGGCATGTAGACGGTCTGGATGGAATCCACGATCACCAGGGCAGGCTGCACGGCGCGGATATGCTCCACGATGGTGTTGAGGTTGGTTTCGGTGACCAGCAGCAAATTAGGCGGGAAAACCGGGTCAGAATCGCCGTTGCGCAGCAGGCGTTCGGCGCGCATTTTGATCTGGCGTTCCGATTCTTCGCCGGAGATGTACAAAACCACCCCGCTGACGGCCATTTCAAGGGCCATCTGCAGGGTGAGGGTGGATTTACCGATGCCGGGGTCGCCGCCGATGAGCACGATGGAGCCGGGCACCACGCCGCCGCCCAGCACGCGGGCAAATTCGCTGATGGGCAGGTGCAGGCGGGCTTCAGCACCGCTTTCAATTTCATGCAGGCGGCGCGGGGTGGAACGCAGCAGCGCCAGGCTGCCGCCCGCGCGCGCCGGTTCGGGCGCCGGGGCCAGCAGTTCTTCCACCATGCTGCCCCAGGCGCCGCAGTTGGGGCACTTCCCCATGGCACGCGGGGAAGTGCGCCCACACGACTGGCAAACGAAATGACTGACGGCTTTGGCCATGTTCAGGAGGCGGCCGCCGCCAGGTCAGGTTCGGTGTGTTCGGTTGGCGCTGCCTCATCATCTGAGGGTGTGCGCTCGAGGATCACATTTTTATCTTCATCCAGGGCAATGCGGATGGTGTCGCCGTCTTCAAAGCGGTGCGTCAGCATGGCGTCGGAGAGGGGATCTTCCACCTTCTGCTGGATGATGCGGCGCAGCGGGCGCGCGCCCATTTCGGGGTCGTAGCCTTCGGCTGCGAGCTGGTCGAGGGCAGTGGGGGTGGCATCGAGGGTGATGGCATGATCACTCAGGCGCACGGCCACCTTCTTGATCTCAAGCTGCACGATCTGGCGGATGTCTTCGCGGTTGAGCGAGCGGAAGACAATCACGGAATCGAGGCGGTTGATGAATTCGGGGCGGAAGACGCGCTTGAGTGAATCGAGCAGCTTCTTGCGCATCTCTTCGTAGGCGTTTTCAGCCTCGGCTTTTTCATCCACGGCCAGGGTGAAGCCCAGGCCGGTCTGGCGTTTGATCACGTCGGCGCCGATGTTGGAGGTCATGACGATGATGGCGTTGCGGAAATCGACCTTGCGGCCGCGCGCATCAGAGAGATGGCCTTCTTCCATGATCTGCAGGAGCATGTTCAGGGCTTCGGGGTGCGCCTTTTCCACCTCGTCGAAGACGACAATGGAATAGGGGCGGCGGCGCAGGGCTTCGGTGAGCTGCCCGGCCTCGTCATAGCCGACATAACCGGGCGGCGAGCCCACCAGGCGGCTGACATTATGGCGTTCCATGAATTCCGACATGTCGATCTGGATCATGGCTTCTTCGGAGCCGAAGAGGAAGCGCGCCAGGGCTTTGGTGAGCTCGGTTTTGCCGACGCCGGTGGGACCGAGGAAGATGAACGAGCCGATGGGGCGGCGCGGGTCTTTGAGACCAGCGCGGGCGCGGCGCACCGCCTTGGAAATGGCCTGGATGGCCTCTTCCTGGCCGATGATGGAGCCGCGCAGCTCATCTTCCATGCGCAGCAGGCGTTCCGATTCCTGTGCAGCGATCTGCATCACCGGCACGCCGGTCCACATGGAGACCACTTCGGCGATATCGTCGGCGCTGACCACCGGGCTGGAAGCGCGGTCCCATTCGGAGCGCAGGGCTTCAATGCGGCTGCTGATGGCGCTTTCGCGGGCGCCCAGGTCTTCGAGCAGCTCGTCCTGGCCGTTTTCAACAGCCTGAGCGCGGGCCGTGCGCACCTGGCGCAGCTCGGCGGTGAGGGCTTTCACTTCCTGGGCGGCGGGGCTTTTATACATGCGCACGCGCGACGAAGCTTCATCGATCAGGTCAATGGCCTTGTCGGGCAGGAAGCGCTCGGTGACATAGCGGGCCGAAAGGCGGGCGGCGGCATCGAGGGCTTCATCAGAGATGCTCAGGCGGTGATGTTCTTCGTAGGCTTTGCGGATGCCGTGCAGAATCTCGATGGTTTCTTCGATGGTGGGCTCGTTGACCACAATCGGCTGGAAGCGCCGCTCGAGGGCGGCGTCGCTTTCGATGTGTTTGCGGTATTCGTTGAGGGTGGTGGCGCCAATGACCTGCAGTTCGCCGCGCGAGAGGGCCGGCTTGAGGATGTTGGCGGCATCCACCGAGGAACCGGCGGAACCGGCGCCCACCAGCATGTGGACTTCGTCAATGAAGACAATGGCCCCAGAGGCTTTCAGTTCATCAATGACGCGCTTCAGGCGCTCTTCAAACTGGCCGCGGTACATGGTGCCGGCCACCAGGGAACCGACATCGAGCTGCAGCACGCGCTTGTTGAGCAGGGGGGCCGGCACATCGCCTTCGATGATGCGCTGGGCCAGGCCTTCCACGATGGCGGTTTTGCCAACGCCGGGTTCGCCGATGAGGGCGGGGTTGTTTTTGTTGCGGCGCGCCAGCACCTGGATGACGCGCTCAATTTCCATCTGACGGCCGATCACCGGATCGAGCTTGCCTTCTTCGGCGCGCAGGGTCAGGTCAATGGCCATCTGGTCAATCAGCGGGGTCTTGGCGCCGCGCGCCGCATCCTGCTGCTGCTGTTGTTGGGGAGCGCGCTGCTGCGGGTTGGATGGCTGCTGGTTCGACCGGCTGCTGGTGGCGCCCGCGGGGGGCGGGGTGGGCGGCGCGGCGCTCTCCTGAATCACGCGGCGGGTCTGGCGGCGGATTTGCTCTGCCGAGACGCCGAAGCGGCGCAATATTTCCATGGCATGGCCCTCGGTGCTGCGCACCAGGCCGAGCAGGATGTGTTCGGTGCCGATGTACTGGTGTCCCATGCGGCGGGCTTCCTCGATGGCATGTTCCAGCACCTGTTGGGTGCCGGCATCCAGCTCGATTTTTCCGCTGGCGCTGCCGGGCGGGTTGATGCGCAGAATCAGCTCGCGCACCCGGTCAGCTTCAAGACCCAGCTCGCGTAAGACGCGGCCGGCAATGCCCCCTTCTTCTTCAACCAGGGCCAGCAGCACGTGTTCGGTGCCAATGCTGGCATGGTGCATGCTTTCGGCGGCTTCGTGAGCCAGCCCCAGCACGCGCCGGGCTCTTTGTGTAAAGCGATCCATTCCAGGCATAGGGTTCTTCTCCTTCCTTTCGGTTATATTCAGCCAGCTCACCAACGGTACCAGAAAACAAAAGCTGGCCCTGTGGAACCGGATAGCCCAGGCCCGCTGCCGGCATATCCTGAAGGAGACGATGCAGATGCAGCCAGGCGGTATTCTTGCTTTCGCGTGAGGTGATCAGTCAGAGCCGCGGCGCGCGCCGCTTAAAAGCCTGACTATAACGATTGTACCAAAAAACAGGATGTTTAGGGGTAATGTTAATGTAATTCTGATAAATTTGGTAATAAATGAAGAAGTGGGATGGGGCAGCCGCACGGTTTGAAAAATGGTAACTGTTCAGCTATCCCATCATTTCAATGCAAAACAGAAAAGGTTCTGCTCAGTCACGTCATTCTTTGAACCGCTAAGAACGCGAAGGGCGCGAAGAAAAAGAAGCAGAGAAGAAGCGAAAAAAATCTCTTTGGCTGTTTCCTGGCGTTCTTTGCGTGCTTTGCGGTAAAAAAGATTCAAAAATACTGACCGCCTGAACAGATACGATTTCTCCTTGCTCATTAAAGCCTTCAACTGGTTGTCCGCAGCGAATTCATGCTCCCCATCCGTAAAACAGCACATAACCCTCTTGCAATACATAAAAAGTTATATATAATTAGTTATATATGAAATTTTTCAGGAGGCATCACCCATGACCACCACCCATGAAATCAGCGCGGACTGCAAAGCCTGCGGCAGCTGCGTGGAAATCTGCCCCAACCGCATTCTTCAGAAGGATGCGGCGGGAAAAGTTTTCTTCCGCCCCGACCGCCTGTGGATGTGCTTCAGGTGCGGTCAGTGCATGTCTATTTGCCCCAGCCGCGCGGTGATGATTCCGGGGCTGTCTTATGAGACAGATTTTTACCCCCAGCCTGCCCTGGATGAGCGGGCTTTTGACGCCTTCGAAACCCTGGCGGCCAACCGCCGCGCCGGGCGCAGCTTTCAGGACAGGCCCGTGCCCCGCGAACTGCTGGAAAAGCTGGTCGAGGTCATTGCCCTGGCTCCGCCCAGCTTTCCGCCGGTGAAAACCGAGCTGACCGTGGTGGCTGACCCGGCCCTGATGCATCGCTCGCTGGGGTTGATGATCGATCTTTATGACAACCTGGTGAAGAAGATGGCCAACCCGGTGGCGCGTTTCTTCATCCGCCGCCAGGCCGGCCGCGAAACCTTCATCACCCTCAACAACCACGTCATTCCGCTGCTGAAAGAGCGCCTGCCCGATTTGAAGTCGGGCAAGGAAGATACCCTCACCCGCCGCGCCCCCGCCATGATCCTCTTTCATTCGGACCGGCAAAGCGAAAACTACCGCACCGATATTGCCATTGCCATGACCTATGCCATTCTGGCGGCGCCCGCCCTGGGACTGGCCGGCACCATCATTGATCTGATTCCTCCGGCGGTGGAAAAAAGCCCCGCCCTGCGCGCCCTGTTTCAGATTCCCGCGGGCAGCGAGGTGGTTGGCGCGGTGATTTTGGGCTTTCCAAAGCGCCGTTTTCTGCGCGGCATCCGCCGCCCGTTGAAATCCGTCACCTGGTTGTGAGGCCGCCATGTTGAAATATGCTTTGCTGGGATTTTTGAATTACGCGCCCATGACGGGCTATGAATTGAAGCAGCGCATGGACCGCTCCACGCAGCATTTCTGGCATGCCAAGCTGAGCCAGATTTACCGCACGCTGAAAGAGCTGGAAAGCGCGGGTGAAGTGACCTCGGCGCTGCAAGCCCAGGATGAACGCCCTGACCGCCGTGTTTATACCCTCACCGCGGCCGGCCGCAGTGACCTGCTTGCCTGGCTGGCCGAACCCTATGACGAACTGGGACCGAAGAAGGAAACCCTGGTGCTGAAGCTGTTTTTCAGCGCCGGGCTGGACCGGGCTGCCCTGCTGGACCAGTTGCGGCGCCAGCGCGAGCTGCACCGCCGCCAGCTGGCCTGTTACCAGCAGGAGACCCGCGAAAATATCCGCGCAGCCGCGCAGGAATTTCCGGCTTTGCAGGCTGATGCAAAAATGTGGGAGGCGGCGCGGCGTTTTGGCGAAATGTATGAAGAGGTTTATGTGCGCTGGATTGAAGAGCTGATGGCGGAATTGTAAAAGGTAAACCTTTTCTTTTGAATTACAAACCTTCGCCAGATGACGCCTTCATCTGGCGAAGGTTTGTCTTATCCGCGTAATTTTGAATTAACTGCCGCCCAATCTTGTCCTTTAGGCATTATGAATAAACATTTACCACCGCTGCGTTTTTCCCAAACCTCGCCAATAATTCTTTTTTCCCGAGAATCGTCATTACTCCACCGGTCTGCTCCTTTATATTCGACTATCAAAAAACGGCCATCATTTAAGAAGCAAACAAAATCGGGGTAAAACCTATCCGTTGAAGTTTGCAACCAAAAGGAATGATTAGGTCTTCTTTCCAGATTGCGAATCCAATATTTGACTTCGGGTAATTTATCCAGATACACAGCACAGTTAAATTCCTCGCCATGATCTTCTAGATCACCAACTTGAGGATAATAATGTTTTTTGAACGGATAAATTCCTCGATAAAGAGAATTATAAGGGTATGCTTCTCGAGAGTAGGTAAAGGGATGATCGGGTGAAACTTCAAGGGGAGTATCAATATCGGGCAATAAAAACAAGTTATATGCCTTTTTACGTGCCTCTGCCCGATGGTATTGAATTTTCTGCGCAACCGCATCACGCAAACGGTATTTATTTGCGACCAATTGATTAATGGATATGCCTCGATCATCAATAAGACTCATCACAAGGCGGGTCAGAAATGCATTCGCCTCACGAAAAATGACATCGGGATGAGGAATAGCATGGTCTAGCCAAAACACCAACTCAGCAGGCGTCCAACCTTCATCATGAGCAAAAAGCATCATGGTCTCTTGCAGATCATCGATGAATTTTTGTTCCACTTTGCCTTGATTGGTAATATCATACTCAATTTCCATCACCGATGTGTCGGCAGATAAAGAAAATTCAACCTCATTCAACGAAGAATCGCATTGTGACAACTTCCATTTGCGGTCAAGAAGAATGGTTTCCTCAAAAAGTTCCAATTGCCCATTCCGCTGGATCATCAGTTTGGGAACATTGAAGGGCAAACCTCGTTCTGAGGGTGAACTTGTTGGTAACACAGATTGCGGGCGTGTTGCCTGTTCAATCATGGCATGTTTTCCGGCCTCGATATCGGCAGGTGGCAGCATCGCAATAAGTAAATCTGCTTCATCCCGTTCCAATTTCTCGCGGATAACTAATAAATTAGTCTCTTCTTCATAATGAATTTTTGCAGCCATTTCCTTTGGCAGAACATCCAATGCGGGTGGAATACTAACCGCAATGGCCATTGGTTCAGGCAGGCACATTTCATTTTCAAAACCAAATAACGGTAAATGGGGTTGCTCGGTTTGAGCTTGAATCATGGACTGCGCTTCCAGTTTTTCAAAGCCGTTGGAAATCAGACTGTCGCGAAGTTGATTGGCGATAAGGCTGAAATTCTGTGATGTAGCATAAGCATAGGCAAGATTAAGGGAAAAATTTTGCTTGCGTGTGGCCTTTGGCAAACGCAAAATCCGGCCCAAAATTTGTTCTATGGCCGTGCTCGATTTGCTTTCAACAACAGAACATAATACGTATGCAAATGGGCAGTCCCAGCCTTCTCGCAAGGCTTGAACAGTGATAATGTAACGAATGGGACAGTCAGGTTTTTGAAGGTCAATATCACTGATTTCATCAATCTCACCAGTCGCACGGGCAATTTGATTTTCTGGAATTTTAAAATCATCCATTAAGGTTTGCCGGACCACATCTACTGTTAAGGTCTCTTTATTTTGACTGCGTGCCTGGGCTTGCAATAGCATAATCGGGCGAATGTATTCGCCAGTTTGGCGTTGTTCTGTTTGCGTGACAGCTTCCAAGTGATTACGTTGAATAATGGCTTCAGAAAGAAGTTCTTTCCATTGAGATCGTACTTTAAGCCTGATAGGCAGTTTTATCATTGCTTCCGTTTTTAATTCTGCGGCTGAGCAGGAATGAACCACATTTGAAGGATGATCTTGTGTGGCTGGCGTTGCAGAAAATTCCAAAATACAAGATGGATGAAAACGAGCCAAAGTGTCGAAAGACAGTGGGGTGCGGGCATTATGCGCCTCATCTACCACCACAATTGGACGGCGCATAAACAAAACATTAGCCAGTGATCTTTTCGGCTCACCGTCTGTCATTTCAAGCCCGCTTCGCAAATGGGGCGGTATATTCGTGAAATGGCTCATCAATGCGCCAGAGCTCTCGTAAACTTTACGGCCTTCTGTATTATCAACCCGGAAAGCTTGAATGGTTCCAACAAGAATGGTTGTGCTGGTGTTAAGCGTGGATGGTTGAATATATAAAGCGTCGCTGATGCTCATCACCGTCACAGGGCCAACACGCGATTCGATGGCCTGGCGGTAAGGGTGATTTAAATTGGATAACGCCTGTAAAGTTTGGTCTCGAATGATATTGGAAGGCGCCAGCCAAAGAACCAATGCATGATCGGTGTGCAGCAGTTCATGAGCCGCAATTCCTACGGCGTGACTGGCAACCAGTGTTTTTCCGCCCCCCGTTGGGATGCGTATGCATATATACGGCAATCCAGGCAAAGTCTCAATAGGGTGGTAAGGAATACCCCGTCCAAATATTTCTCGGGTTATTTGATAAAAAGCGGTATCCGCATCGCCGAGTGTTTGCGAGAGCCGGAAATATTTCTGTAAAGTATCTAAAGCCCGCTGCTGGTATTCCTTAAGTTTTAACATTGTTACCGCACCTTCACTTCATAGGGAATTTGCTTGAATGTGATATTCATTTGACGCTGGCGTTCAGAGCTTATTCTGCATCCATCGCCATAAACAATTTTTGGGCCATCATAAGATGGGAGCTGCCCAAAAGTTTCCAGTGTCAGTTCGTTGCCTGCATCACGCATAATACCATTATAGAGGAGATAAATGGCTAGGCCATTATGAACGCCTAACAGCGGGCTTTTTTCGTTTGTCCCAGGCAGGGGCTGTCCGGTTTCGGTGAAAAAGATATGCCTCGCCAAATCGGAGAAGGCAACTTCGGGGCGAATTTGCCCGAAACGGTCAAAAAGAGTGGGGCCTAATTCGCAGTACCGGAATCCACTCCCCAAGCCTTCCTCATGGCGAATATCACCTTTTTGACTCTTCCAATCATAGCCTTGAATGATTCGACTTACACGCACTGATGTAATATTTTGGGTAATAGTTGGATCCATCTCTATTAAGATAAAATGGCGGTTTTGTTTAATTGCTGCATGACCTGTTGTCCCACTTCCAGCAAAAGAATCCATTACTAAATCACCAGGTTGAGATGCAATTTGGAATATTCTCTCGACTAATCCTGTAGGTTTAGGAGTGATAAATAATTCCTGAGAAGCCCTTGCATCCATAATTTTACTTAACTCTTGTTTTGAATTTCGAGTGCTTCCTACATCTTTCCAGAACCACAATGTTTGAGGAACAATTCCATCCTGTACATCAGTTAGAAAACGTTTAATTCCCGGACGATTATTGCCTGATTTTCCCCACCAAATTCTCCCATCACGGTCAAGTTCATCAAATTTTTCCTTGCTGACCCTCCAATAGCTACCCGCAGGAGGACCATCAATCACTCTACCAGATGGAGTTTGAATAGCATATCTTCCTTGTGCATAATAATTTCTGGCTGCCAAATCGCTTAGTAACCATGGCCCACGAGGATCATTATCCGGGTTTTTATAACGAGAAATCATATCTTCTGTTCTAGGCAATTTATTTGGGCGCCAAATTCTTGAATTTTTAGCATAAATAATAATGTAATCATGATCTTCACTGAGATACATTGCTGAATTTTTTGGTCCATCAATTTTTTGCCAAATTACAGTTGCAATAAAATTCTGAGGACCAAAAACCTCATCCAAAATATAACGCAAATTCTGCACTTCATTATCGTCAATACTAACCCAAATGCTTCCATCCTCCCGCAACATTTCTCTTAACAAAACCAGCCTGGGGTACATCATACACAGCCATTTATCATGGCGCGATAAATCTTCTGCTTCACCGCCGACCACTTTTCCAAGCCATTCCCGCATTTCGGGGCTGTTGACATTGTCGTTATAAACCCAGCTCTCATTGCCTGTATTATATGGAGGGTCAATATAAATACATTTTACCTGACCGCCATAATAAGGCAGCAGGGCTTTAAGCGCCAGCAAATTATCACCCTGAATAAGCAAATTTCCGCTGTCATCGCCCACTGAAAGCTCTGGATTGCATCGCAGCAAGTGAAACGGAACATCGTTATGGTGGTTTAGTACAGCTTTCTTACCGATCCAGTCAAGTGTAGGCATATTTTTTCCTTTTCAATTTTTTCACTATCCCCATTGTATCAAAGCAAAACAATTAGAGGCAACAAAACCGCAGAAAATGGTCATCCCTCCAGATCGCGGTTGAGGGTGTCGCAGATCAGCATATGGCCAGGGGCGTGGGTGATCATCAGGGGCAGGCGGGCAGACTGGGCCACCGCCTGAGGGGTGACCCCGCAGGCCCAGAACACCGGCACCTCGCCCGGCTGCACCGGCACGGCATCGCCGTAATCGGGCCTGAGAACATCGGCAATGCCCAGGGCGGCGGGGTCGCCAATGTGCACGGGCGCGCCGTGCACCTGGGGGTAGCGCGCGGTGATGGTCACGGCGCGCGGCACCAGGGCGGCGGGAATGGGACGCATGCTCACCACCAGCGGTCCGGCAAAGGGGCCGGCCGGCTGGCAGGCGCGGTTGGTGCGGAACATGGGCACGTTGCAGCCGCATTCCACGTGGCGCACGGGAATGCCGCCCTCGATGAGGGCCTGTTCAAAGGTGAAGCTGCAGCCCAGCAAAAAGGCCACAAAATCATCCTGCCAGAGCGCGTTCAGGTCATCCAGCTCGGCAGCCAGCTCGCCGCCGCGGTAAACGCGGTAGCGCGGCAGGTCGGTGCGCAGGTCTGCGCCCGCGGCCAGGGCCGCCGAAGGGTGGGGGCTGCCGGGCTCGGTCACATCCAGCACGGGGCAGGGGCGCGGGTTGCGGAAGCAGAAACGGGCAAAATCGAGGGCATCCGCCTGGGGCAGAATGGCCAGGTTGGCCTGCACATGCCCCGGGGCCAGGCCGGCGGTGGGCCTGCGCCAGCCGCCGGAGCGGATGAGCAGCCGGGCTTCGGCGCCGGCGTTCATGCTTCGGGGTCTTCCAGGGCGCCAAAATAGGGCGTGGGGTCCTGCAGGTTGGCCGGGCGCTCGCCCGCAAAGAAATTGCCGCCCAGGTAATGCCGGCTGGGACAGGGGCGCGAGCTGTAGCGCTCAAAATGCAGCATGGCCGGGCAGCCGGTGGTTTTGAGGCGCTGGATGTAGAGCGGCGAAGAGGAATCGATCAGGCTGAGGTTGAGCACCTCGCCCACATGTCCGATCTGCTGCCCGGCCTGCACCCGCTGGCCGGGGGTCACGCAGGTGTCGGCCATTTCGGCGTAGCGCGAAACCGAGCCATCGGCATGTTCCAGCAGCACGCTCCAGGTGACGTTCCAGTAGGGAATGAGATCCGGGCCGGTAAAGCGGCTCACCTCCAGCACCAGTCCGGCCTCGGCGGCCAGCACCGGCTCGCCCTGCCCGGCGTAAAGATCCACCCCGGCATGGCGGCGGTCGCGGCGGTCTTCCCAGAAGGAGCCGGCGGCCGGGCTGCGCGGAATGCGGCGGTTTTGGGCGTTGGGGATGGGCCAGAATTCAGGTTTGGACATAAACGGACCTTTCGCAAGAAGAATGAAGGACAATCAGCATGGGCATTATACCCGCAAAGCCGCTTTTCAGGCACGGCTTTTCCAGCACCGAAGGGCAAAGCAAGAAGAAAGTCACGGCTCAGACTGACAATCAAATTGTAAAATAGTAAGTATCTGCTCAGGCGGCCGGGCAAACGCCGCTGGCTAAGCAGATACCATTTAATTAATGAAGAATGCC
Source organism: Chloroflexota bacterium (assembly GCA_029561345.1). Taxonomy (GTDB): domain Bacteria; phylum Chloroflexota; class Anaerolineae; order Anaerolineales; family Anaerolineaceae; genus JAKQJC01. Next base: position 56,904 of record JAKQJC010000064.1, read on the forward strand.
CTCCGGAGAGGGCATTCAACGAAATTTGACCAGTGAGCTTAGCGCTGTCCGTAGCCGCCGCCCTGACCGCCGGAGCGGGGGCGATAACCGCCAGTGCGGGGAGCGCCGCCGCCCTCGCGGGGAGCGCGGGGACGGGCTTCATTCACCACCAGGGGACGGCCCAGCCATTCCTTGCCGTTCAAACCGGCGATGGCAGCCTGACCCTCCGCGTCATTGGGCATCTCGACGAAGCCGAAACCGCGTGAGCGTTGGGTAGCCTGATCTTTGATGATGGCGACGGATGCGACCTGGCCGAAGGCGCCGAATGTCTGGCGCAGACCTTCTTCATCTGCCTTGAACGAAATATTGCCGACGTAAATATTCATTTCATTCCTCTTCAAAAATAGAAACCAAACGGTGGATCGAACGGCCCCACCCTCACTCCTGCGAACGCTATCAAGGCAGAACAGGCTGAACTGGCTGACGGACAACCTTCGATGACACCAACGACAAAATAATTATACACAAAAATAAAAAAAAACGCAAATGAAAGGGGCTGGTTTTATCAAAAACCAGCCCCAGGCAAGGGATTTGCGGCATTAATCGTGTGAAAGATAGGCTTCGAGCATAATGATGTTCTTATCGCCGGCGGTCTGGGCCACTTTGAGCAGGTTTTCCATGGTTGAAACTTCCTCAAGCTGCTCGGTGACAAACCAGCGCAGGAAATCCTGGGCCAGGTAGTCCTTCTGTTCAACGGCCAGGGTCATCAGGTCGTTGATACGGCGGGTCACTTCCCATTCCCAATCGAGGGAGGCCTGCACAGCTTCAATCACGCTGGTGAAATCGTGCTTGGGGGCGGGGATGATGGGAATCTGCAGCTTGCCGCCGGTTTCCGAAAGATAGTGGACAAATTTCATCGCATGTTCGCGTTCTTCATCGCCCTGCTTGAAAAACATTTTGGCCAGTTTCTTGAGGGCCAGGCTTTCAAAGTAAACCGCAATGGCGGTGTATTGGTGGGAGGCCTGCAATTCGTGTCCGATCTGATCGCTGATGGCGGCAGCCAGTTCAGTGCTGATCAGCGTGCTGTTCTCATATTTTTTACCCATGGTCGTTTCTCCTTGTTTCTTTCTGAAATCACATTTTTTGATCTGTGATAGAATAATCTATACCATTATTATCAGATTATCGTGTTAGATTTGCATTAATATTTTCAGATCATTTTCATCCAATTTCGGAGGGCCGATGAAAAGCATTCGCAAAGAACTCTGGTTCAACATTCCGGCGCGGCGCGGGTTCATCAACATCACCAAAGAAGTGCAGGATACCCTGCGCGCCAGCGGCATCTGCGAGGGGCTGGTGCTGGTGAACGCCATGCACATCACCGCCTCGGTGTTTATTAATGACGATGAACCGGGCCTGCATCAGGATTATGACCGCTGGCTCGAAAAGCTGGCCCCCCACCATCCGGTGGACCATTACCAGCACAACCTCACCGGAGAAGATAACGCCGATGCGCATCTCAAACGTCAGGTGATGGGCCGCGAGGTGGTGGTGGCGGTCACCGAAGGTCGGCTCGATTTTGGCCCCTGGGAGCAAATTTTTTACGGCGAATTCGACGGCGGGCGCCCCAAGCGGGTGCTGATCAAAATCATAGGAGAATAAGGCATGAATATCATCGATTTGCGTTCAGATACGGTCACCCACCCCACGCCGGCCATGCGCAAAGCCATGGCCGAGGCTGAACTGGGCGATGACGTGTTCGGCGAAGACCCCACCATCAACCGCCTGCAGGAACTGGCGGCAGCCCGGCTGGGCAAGGAAGCCGGTCTGCTGGTGCCTTCAGGCACCATGGGCAACCTGGCCGCCGTGCTCACCCACTGCGGGCGGGGCGATGAGGTGATCATGGGCCATTCGGGCCACACCTTCATCTATGAAGCCGGAGGCATTTCGGCACTGGGCGGCGTGCATCCCTTCACCCTGCCCAACCAGCCCGACGGCACCCTTAAACTGGAAGATATTCAGGACGCCATCCGCACCGAAAACGTGCATTTTCCCACCTCGCGCCTGGTGATCCTTGAAAACACGCAGAACCGCTGCGGCGGCGTGCCGCTGACGGCGGCCTACACCCGCCAGGTGGCCGACCTGGCCCACGCCCATGATATGAAGCTGCACCTTGACGGCGCGCGCATTTTCAACGCGGCGGCGGCCCTGGGCGTGCCGGTGAGCGAACTGACCGCCCCGGCCGATTCGATCACCTTCTGCCTCAGCAAGGGGCTGTGCGCGCCGGTGGGCAGCGTGCTGTGCGGCAGCAAAGAATTCATTGCCCGGGCGCGGCGCATCCGCAAGCAGTTGGGCGGCGGCATGCGCCAGGCGGGCGTGCTGGCGGCGGCAGGCATTGTGGCCCTTGAGCAGATGACGGATCGTCTGGTGGAAGATCACCAGCGGGCGCGCCGCCTGGCTGAGCTGCTGGCGCAAATTCCGGGCATGGCCCTGCAGGCGGGCAGCCCGGCCTCCAATATGATCTTCTGTTATTTGACCGATGCGGTGAAGCTGGAAGCGCAAACGGTGGCGCAGCGGGCAGCCGAACAGGGGGTGAAGATCGGCCTGAACGGCACGCGCGGCTTCCGCATTGTGCTGCACTATTGGGTTGACGACGCGGCTGTGGAGCGCACCGCCGCCGTGCTGCGCCAGGTGCTGGCCTGAAAGGAGACCCCATGAAATACAAAGGCTCCATTCCCGAAGATGCCGCAGCCCTGCTGATCAGTGTGGGCGTGCCCGAAGAGGCGGTGCGCCTGGCCCTGGTGGAAGAAGGCACCGACATGTCCATCAGGGTGACCAAATTTTTCAATTCAGGCGCCACCGTGTTAGGCCGCACCATTTATTTCCGCGAAAGTTATTACGATCCCACCACCCCCGCCGGGCTGGGGCTGTTGGCCCATGAAGTGATGCACGTCAAACAGACCAAAGAAGCCGGGCTGCTCTTTTTCCCAAAATATGGGATACAGTTTTTGAAATTGTGGTTTCAGGAAAAGCAGGAAAGGCGCCGCGGGCGCAGCCTGCCGCAGTATTGGGTGCACGACGAGGTGCCGTTTGAGAAGGAGGCCATGGAGGTGGGCCGGCGGGTGGAGCTGGCCCTGGTTGACCATCCGCGCTTTGGCGGACCGGGGCACACGGCGGTCTGAAACGGTTTTTACGGCAAAGTGCTTGACTTTGCCCTTCGTTTATGTCATACTTTACACATACCGGCTTGAGCCGGGCTTCCTCTTGCCATTCTATACATGAGGAGGTGGTGTCTACAATGAATGACAGTTGTTTTAAACGCAGCGCTGTGACACTCCTCCTCGGTTCCCGATAGGGTGTCACAGCGCGGGGAGCCGTCCGAAAGGGCGGCTTCTTGCTTTAAAATCCCGCGGTTAGATTTCTTGGGCTGTTTCTTGGCGCCCTTTGCGGTAAATAAAAAAAGCACAGTTTGAAACTTTTCTTGGCTTTGCCGCAGATTTCACCGCAAAGAACGCGAAGGGAGAAAAAGGGATTGCTCAGGCATGGCTTATAAGGCAGCTCAACCATCCTCTGACCAGTTGCGGTTTCAGGTTGCTTTTGGCTTCTGAATGTGCTACAAATTAAAAGATTCCTTCACAGGCGAAAGCCAAGCAGAAAATTTGACCGAGGTGCGCTGATGAAATCCACCCGCCTGAATATTGCGCATGAAAAGTCCGCCCACCGCCCGGCGAAACCCGCCCTGACGCCGGTTCAACCCGCTTTCCAGCCCGAAGAAGCGGTCAACCGGCTGCAGGCCGGGTTGGGCCGGCCTGCAGACCTGCTGAATCTGCAGCAAAGTTACGGCAACCAGGCAGTCAACCAGCTTTTGGCCCGCCAGCCGGCTGCCCGTGCGGCCTCGCCCACCCCCGCGATCAGCAGCGTCCCGCCCTCTGGAATGAAGATCCAACGCGCCTTTGGCTGGCTGAAAAACCTGTTTGGAAAATCAACCCCCAAAACAGCCCCCCCATCTAACAAGCCGGACCTGCCAGCCAAACCCACCACCCCGGCGCCCACGCCGACCACCACAGCCCCAACAACGACAGCTCCCACGACCACAACCACGCCAACAACCACGGCTCCCACGACCACCCCCACCACAACCACCGCACCTGCCACGACGACAACGCCAACCGCCCCTTCTACCCCAACAACCACAACAACCCCGCCGACAACGTCAACGACGACTCCTACGACCACCCCCACCACCACGCCGACAACCCCACCGACAACAACGACCACGGCCACCCCCACGCCAACCACGACGGCACCTACTCCCACAACCACTACCCCCACCACAACCGCCCCGGAGAAGAAAAAAGAAACCCTCGAAGAGGTGCGCAAACGGGCCGGCGATGCCGCGGTTGAATGGTCTGCCAAGCGCGATGGCGACAGCATTGCCGAGCGCGTCACAGCCCTGAACAACCTGGAAAACGCCCTCAAGGCTCAGCAGGCCATGGAGCCCAAAAACAAGCTGGTGGCCAAAAGCCTGGTTCAGGTGGCCACCTGGAAGGTCCAGCTTGAAATCATCCAGCGCATCCACGATAAATACGGCATCACCATTCAGAACAAGGCCGGAGTGAAAGCCATCAAGGGGCAATATACACAGGTGGACGCCACTGTGCTCAACAGCCTGGAAATTCGCGAATGGACCACCCCGGAACTGACCATGGTGGAACAGGCGCTCAGCAAATATGCCGGTCTGCTGGGACCGGAACGCGCCAAGAAAGGCCTGGCCCCGCAGGGCATCACCACCTTCAGCCGCCTCAAGCAGGGCATTGACAAGAACGCCCGCACCGGCGAGCTGGATACCACCACCTGCGGCGAAACCTTTACGAATGCCAAGAACATCTCCATGTTCGATGCGGGCACCAATGTGAGCGACTTCGCCAAGTTCAAACTCTTCCCCACCCAAAAAGCGAAGGAGAAGGGCTTCCGCGGCACCATCGAACACGAACTTTCACATGCCCTGATCGAAAAGCTGGAGGTTGAGACGGCCAAGAAAGGTCTGCCCGCCTTCACCACCACCATGAACGATTTCTGGACGAACGCTTCCACGGCCAAATACAGTTCCCGCTCCGAAGCCCGCAAAAAAGGCGCCGAAGCCCCCATCACCGATTACGGTGCCACCCACGCCCAGGAAGACCTGGCTGAAGCGATGATGTTCTTCTTTGAAGATCCCAAGAAGCTAAAAAGCCAGTGCCCCAAGCGCTTCAAATTCATCGAAGAAAAAGTTGCCCCGCACCTGGAAACCACCCCCGACGCCTCGGTGATTGTCTGATATGAATGGAGATGTGACGCATGAAACAAACCCCCGAAAGTGCCTTATCCACCTGGAAATCTTATTTGGGCCTGAGCGAGGCGGAGATTCGCCAGCGTTTTCCGATGGATGAATGCCATGTTCAGCGCGACGGCTTCTACGGCAACCTGAAAAATCTCACCGTGATCTACAACCCGGAAACCTGCCCCGGTATTTTCTACCTCAAAAATGACACCTGCCTGCTGTTTTACAGGCAGGCTGACGAAGATCCCGACGGCATGGCCCTGGCCGATATTACACCTCTGCTGGGTGAACCGGCCGCCGACCTGACCTCGCGCGCGGGCAAGCAAAGCACCCTCTATGTTTACCCTGCGCAGGGCGTGGCCCTGTCCACCCGCGACGGCGCGGTGGAATTTCTTGAAATCTTTGCCCCCCTCACCCTCAAAGACTATCTCACCCGTTTTTACCGCAAGCCGGGGCCTTTCATCCGCTGAAATGGCCCGGCGTCCGCAGCCAAATCAAAAACACCCCGTGCGGTTAATTTCCTGATCAAAAACCGAGAAAATCCAGGAAGGATTCAAATGTGACCTTGTCAAGGCAGTTACTAAAAATGGACTCAATCATCGCCCAGTGAAATGCCCAGGCCGCGGGCCGTGCGCACGGCGTCGCCGTTGGGGTCCACGCGCTTGGGCACATCCAGGGCTTCGTCCAGGCTCACATCCACAATCTGGCCGTTTTGCAGTGCCACCATGCGCCCAAAGCGCCCTTCAGCCGCCAGCCGGATGGCAGCGCCGCCAAAGCGGGTGGCCAGCCAGCGGTCAAAGGCGGTGGGGCTGCCGCCGCGCTGCAAATGACCCAGCACCGTCAGGCGCGACTCTACCCCGGCGTGATCTGCCACATAGTTGCTGACCATCTGGCCCACCCCGCCCAGGCGCGCCACCGAAACCTCGTTGGCCGGAATGGCGTAAATTTGTTCGCCGCCCTGCGGCCGCGCCCCTTCAGAGACGGCCACAATGCTGAACTTGGTGCCTGAATCGATGCGCGCCTGCACCTTGCGGCAGATGGCATCGGGGTTGAAGGGGATTTCAGGAATGAGAATCACATCGGCGCCGCCGGCCATGCCGGCGTGCAGGGCAATGAACCCGGCGTCGCGGCCCATCAGTTCCAGCACCATCACGCGGTGGTGCGATTCCGCCGTGGAATGCAGCCGGTCCAGCGCCTCGGTAGCCACATTCAGCGCCGTGTCGAAGCCAAAGGTGATTTCGGTGGCATTGATGTCGTTGTCAATGGTTTTGGGCACACCCACCACCGGCACGCCCTTCATGGACATTTCGCGGGCAATGCGCAGGGTGCCGTCGCCGCCCACCACAATCAGGGCGTCGAGCTTGAGGGCATGGATGTTATCGGCAATCAGGCCGGAAATATCCTCCACCACCCACTGGCCGCCGCGCTTCACCTTGCGCGCAAAAGGGTTGCCGCGGTTGGCCGTGCCGAGAATGGTGCCGCCGCGCGGCAAAATGCCGCGCACCGCCGCCGCATCAAGCTTAAAGATGCCGTCGGGCTCCACAAACCCGTCAAACCCGTCGCGGATGCCCACCACCTCTCCCCGGTATTCATTGAGGGCAATTTTGACCACCGCGCGGATGACGGCGTTGAGGCCGGGGGCGTCGCCGCCGCCGGTGAGAATGCCAAAGCGTTTCATGGGGGGTCCTTTCTGTGCAATGGATGGCGCGCCGCCGCCAGCCGTCACCTAACCGCTCGCTTAAGAGTCAGGCGGACGATGGTGATCGTCCGCCTGAAAGGAGCACATCAATTCGCTCAGTTGAGCACAGCCGGGCGCACGCTGCGCCAGGCATCGTTTTCGGTGGCCATCTCGTAGGCGCGCCCAATGTTGAGCAGGGTGGCTTCCGAGAAATCGGGGCCCAGCAATTGCAGGCTGAGCGGCAGCTTGTCGGCGGTAAGGCCGCCGGGCAGCGAAAGCCCGGGAATGCCGGCGTGGTTGGCTGGAACGGTGAGCTGGTCGGCATATTGCATCAGCACAGAGTTGCCGTACACGGCGCCCATCTCAAAGGCAGGGGTGGGCGTGGTGGGCGTCAGCAGGGCATTCAACCGGTAAGGCCCGTTGGGGTCAAAGGCGGCGTCAAAATCGCGGCGGATCAGGCTGCGCACGCGCAGAGCGCGCACATAATACTGTTCCGAATACTGGGCGGCGCTGACATACATGCCCATTAAAATGCGCAGCTTGGGCTGCGGGCCAAAGCCTTCGGCGCGGGTCTGGCGGTACAGATCGCGCAGGGCATGCACCGGCTGGCGGGTGCTGTAACCATATTTCACCCCGTCGTAGCGGTGCAGGTTCGAAGCAGCCTCCACACGGCTGATGACGAAATAGGCCGGAATGCCGTAGCGGGTGTTGGGCATGGGCACATCTTCAATAATTTCCGCGCCCATATCGGCCAGCAGTTGGGCCGCGCGGCGCACCATTTCGTTCATCTCAGCCGGAATGGGCTGGACGGAAAATTCGCCGGTTTCCGGATCGGGGAAGGTGATCTGCATATAATCTGGCGAAATGCCAATGCGCAGCCCCTTCACACCTCTTTCCAGGGCGGCCACATAGTCATCCACCGGGGCGGTGGCAGCCGTGCTGTCTTTGGCATCAGAACCGGCCATGGCCTGCAGCATCATCGCCGCGTCGGTCACGTTGCGCGCCACCGGGCCGGGGCAGTCGAGCGAGGAAGCGAAGGCGATCAGGCCGTAGCGCGAGACGCGCCCGTAGGTGGGTTTCATGCCCACCACGCCGCAGAAGCCCGCCGGCTGGCGGATGGATCCGGCCGTATCGGTGCCGATGGAAAGAGCCACTTCGCCGGCGGCCACGCTGGCGGTGGAGCCGCCCGATGAGCCGCCCGGCACGCGGGAAGTATCCCAGGGATTGCGCGGGCTGGGCTGGAAGGCAGATGACTCGTTGGAAGAGCCGTAAGTGAACTCATCCAGGTTCACCTTGCCAACCATCACAGCGCCGGCGTTTTCCAGGCGCTGCACAGAGGTGGCCGTATAGGGCGCGCGGAAATTGGCCAGAATGCGCGAAGCCGCCGTGGAGGGGGTATCTTTGACGCAAAAGATGTCCTTCACCGAAAAGGGCACACCCGCCAGGGGGCCGGGATCTTCACCGGCAGCCAGACGGCGGTCTACCTCGGCGGCCTGGGCGCGCGCGCGTTCTTCGCTGAGGGTGATGAAGGCGTGCACCTTGCGGCGGTCTTCAGCAGTGATTTCGCCTGCATCCAGGGTTCCGGCGCGGCCGTCCACCTCAGCAATGCGTTTGAGGCTCGATTCCAGGGCGTCCACCGCAGAAACTTCGCGCTGGCGGATCAGAAGGACCAGTTGATGGGCAGGAAGATCGCAAAGTTCCATGGGTTAATCCAGTTCTGTGTGAGGAATTTCAGGGACGATGATATAGCCGTCGTCAAAATGGGGCGCCTGGGCCAGAATTTCAGCCGGGTTCGGGCAGGCCTGCCAGTCATCGCTGCGCAGGGCCGGGCTGATGGACGGCGGGAAAGGCACACCGTGGGTGGCGGGAGGCACGGAATCATCCAGCGGAATGGCAGCCAGTTCGTGAATGGCCTTGAGCTGGTTATTGAGCTGTTTGCGGATGTATTCGGCTTCTTCTGGCTTCAATTCAAGGGCAGCCAGTTCCACCAGGTGGTTGAAGACTTCAAGCGTGATTGAATCAGACATGGTTCATCCCTTAAAATGGTGTGGGTGTGAGGGTTGGCGGTTGGGTCAGGGTGGGCGGAATGGTGTAAGTGGGCAGCGGAGTGAAAGTCGGCACCTTGGTGTGGGTTGGCGTGAAGGTGGGGGTGGGGGTCAGGGTTTGGGTGCGCGTCTGAGTCCGCGTGGGGGTGCGGGTGGGGGTCACAGTAAAGGTGCCCAGCTTGAATTTTGTGGTGGTGAGAATGGGGGTGGCGCTGGGACGCAGGGTGGGCTCCACCGGATTACCCGAAGCATCCGTCACCACCGGGGTCCAGGTGGGGGGCAACCCCTGGCGCGTGGCCGTGGGGGGAATCACCGTCACCGGTTGGGGGGTGACCAGGGGATCAGGCGGCAGCGGATTGAAGCCAATGTTGGGGTTCATGTAAATGATCATAACCAGCAACACCACCGCGGCAACGCCGAGGAGGGCGAGGATGGTAAGGATATTCCAGATCAAATCTTTCATAGGGTGCCCGCCTTTAAGGAAGTAGTTCTATCTCTCTGTCAGTATATACTACTTTTGCGCTCTGTCAAGGCAAGAGGCAAAGGCAAGAAACGTGCCGCTGCTGACGTCATTACCAGAGCCAATACAAAAGGATGCAAATAAAGCGTTCCCACCTGCCGGCTGGATTGGCCTTGGAATTGCCCTGGGCGCGGGCCTCGGCGTCATCATGATGGCCTTGATGAGCCGGAAACAGCCGTCATCCTTTATTCAAATGGGTTCACCCATCACGTAAAAAGGCCGTTCCCGCAAGGAACGGCCTTTTGTTTTTTTCTGCAACTAAAGCTCGCCAAACGAGGTGAGCCGCGCGCCGCGCACAGCCAGCGCCTTGCGCGCTTCTGGCGCAGTCAGCACCGCCAGTTCCCGTTCGCGCTGCCGGTTATACACTGAACCTGCCAGCAGGGCCTTATCCACCAGCCCAGGGTGGCACATCAACTCCGCCGTGCCTTCGTTCAGCATGGCAATCATATCCAGCAGGTTTTCAAGGGTCGCATCGGCGTCATAAAACGATGAAAGGAAGCAGTCGGGATGGCGCGGTTTGAACTCAAGCAGGGTGACCGGAAAAGCTCGCAAAGTTTCATCAATCATCGCCTGCGGCAAGCCGTCCATCAGGGCCGCCGTGTTGCTGTCGCCAGGGAAACGGATGGCGCAGCCATATTCACGCGCCAGCGCGCACATGCGCCGGAACAGCGCCGGGGTGAAAAAGGAGCTGTGATGGTGTGAATCGAGGTGGTCGGGCTTTTTGCCGGTCGCCGCCACAAAGCGCTCGATCTGCGCCCGCCATTCCGCCTCGGCTTCATCCGGGTTCAACCCCGGCAGCAGCTCAAAAAAGCCCGCCAGGCCTGCAAAACGCCCCTCTGCCGTCACCAGGCTGGGAATTTGCGCCAGCGGCAGCAGCGGCGCGCCGCTGGTCAACACCAGGTGCACACCCAGGCCCAGCTTCGGCGTTTCGCGCAGCGCCAGCTTCAGGGCTTCTTCCACGCCGGGCATGTTCATCATCGCCGTGGTTGAAGTGACCACCCCCTGCAAATGCGCCCGGCGAATGCCTTCCGAAACCGCCGGCGTGCGTCCATAATCATCAGCATTGACAATCAAACGAATGGCCAAAATTCCTCCAGAAGATCAGGGCAGGCTGCTGTGAGCCGTTTCATCGATGGCTTTAAGTAACGAGAGGTCATCGGTGGTATCGTACACCAGCGCCCAAATCATCACCCCCGAGGCGCGTTCGCGCGCCAGGAGCACTTTTTGCCGCATGGTGACCAATCCATTATATCCCTCTTTAATGCCCTGATACACAAATTCATCCACCTGTGCTGCCGCCGGATCAGCCCCCACCAGTTTCTTATAGGGCACTTCGCCCGGGCGGCTGTAGAACGGCACGCCCAGCACTGTCTTTTCGGCAGAAAGGCCGCGCTTGCTCCAGTAATCCAGCGACTGGGCAGCGTAATCCATGCTGGCATGGTTTGGCGAGCCGCCGTCATAAACCATCAGGTTGATGAAATCCACCAGCTCAAACACCGCCGGATCAATGCCGTCGCCCGAAGGCCCCACCGCCGCCACAGCCGCTGTCAGCAGCAGGTCAGGGCGCAGGGCCGCGCGCAGTTCGGTCATCAGCGCAACAAAATGTTTTGATGAGGCTCCCGGCCGGGGATATTCCCAGTCGATGTCCACACCGTCCAGCTGGTATTGGTCAACAAAAGCCACCATCTCCTTCACAAAACGGGCGCGGGTGCCTTCTCCCGCTGCCATCACTTCAAACTGCTGGTCCAGCCCCCAGCCGCCCACCGAAATGAGCACCTTCACCCCGCGGGCGTGGCCCTGTTTCACCAGGGCTTCCAGCTTCCAGCCGTTGGCCAGGGTCGAAAGCGTGCCGTCGGTTTTTGGCAGCACAAAGGCATAGTTGATATGCGTCAGGCGGTCCAGCGCGGCTTCTTCCGGCGCCGGGTCCCAGTCGGTGACATAGGCGATCACTTTGAATTCAGGGGCTTCAGGGGTAGGGGTCATGGGAACCTTAGTGGGAGCAGGTGTGTTGGCAGGTTGAGGCGCCGGGGTGGGCGTCTCGGTGGCAAGGGGAGCCGCGGCGGGCGCAGCGCACCCGGCCAGCAGCAAACCCGCCAGTAAAATTCCAAACAATGATTTTATCTTCATGCCGCCGCCTTGCGGTGGGCCGCAATGGCTTCGGCCACTGCCGCGCGCAGCTGTGCGCCCGGGTAAATGCCGGCCTGGTTGAAGCCCAGCATCACCGCACCCACCACCGGCGGCACCGTCAGGCGCGTCAGGCGCGCCCCCGGCGCCAGCGCATGCAGCACCCGCCGCATGGGGGTGGTCAGGTCGCTGCCGTTGGTGAACATGCTGCCCAGCAGCACCACATCAAAAGTTTCATCCTGAAAATTCAATTGGCGCACCACGGCGCAGGCCAGTTCGCCCAGTTCGCGCCCGGCCCAGTCCACCAGGTCCAGCGCCACCGCATCGCCGTTGTTGGCGGCCTGAAACACCAGCGGCGCCGCCGAGGCATCCAGTTCATATTGGCCCATCATCAGGCCTTCCAGCAGGTCTTCCAGGCTGCGCGCTCCGGCGCGTTTCACAAAAAGCTCACTCAGGCGGGTGGCCGGACCGCGGCGGGTCCATTCGTGCGCCACCGCCCGCATGGCTTCAAACATCAGCTCCGAAGCGCCGGCATTTTCCCCCATCATCAGGCCGCCGCCGGTCACCCGGCCAATGCGCTGGCGGGTGCGGTCCCAGCCCCAGCAGTTGCAGCCGGTGCCCGAAACCACAGCAATGCCCCAGCCTTCTTCCGAACCGGCCAGCAGGCCCAGGGCCGCGTCGTTCACCAGGCCCACCGGGCAGCTCAGGTTCAATTTCTGGATCTCGGCGCGCGTAGGGGCTTCCTGGTCGTCCCAGTCAAAACCGGCCACGCCAAACCCTGCCCCGGCAATCTGTCCGGCTTCAATACCGGCCATGCTCAGAGCCTGGGTCAGCGCCTGTTCCAGCGCTGCCGCAAGGCCGTCGTAACCCACCACTTCGTGGTTGCCAGGGCCGGCTTCACCGAAACCAGCCAGGCGGCCTTCTTCCGTCACCAGGACGAGATGCGTCTTCGTCCCGCCTACGTCCGCTCCAAGAAAATAGCGCGTCATTTCAGGCCTCGCTGCCGAACCATTTTGCCGGCAGGTGCGGCCGGTTGATCTCCAGCATTTCCTCAAGCAGGGCTTTGGCCTTGCGCGGGCCCGGTCCAAGCGGGTGCGCCACCAGGGCCTCGTAGGCCAGGGCGCGGTCGCAGGTGACTGCCGCCCGCGCGGTCAGCAGTTCGTAAGCCTTCACCTGTGAAAGCAGGCCAAAGCAGGAAAGCGGCAGCGGCTCGGCCGGCAGCGGCTGAATGCCCGCCCGGCTCACGCGGCAGGGCAGTTCCATCACCCACTCTTTGGGGTAACCAGGCACCGCTCCGCCCTGCACGGTGTTGCAGATATGCACTTCGCCCAAATCGTTGTAATGGGCGTTCAAAAGCTGGGTCGCCACCGTGGAATAATAGGCCCCGCCGCGTTTCATCATATCGGCTGGCGCTTCTTTCAGGTTCGGGTCGGCATATTCCTGCAGCAGCACCTTTTCCACCTCAATCACCGTATCGGCGCGCGAGGGCGGCCAGGCTGATTGCAGTTCCACCTTGTGGGCGGTGTCGTAATAGTAGCCCAGGTAGTAGTTGGGGATCACCTTCAAAGTTTCCACCAGGGTGGGGTCAAATTCAGGTTCATCTTCTTCGCGCAGTTCCTTCACCACCTCCTGAATCACTTCAGGCCACACATCGTGATCATCCACGCGCAGGCCGCGGTGCCAGCTCAGATGGTTCAGGCCCAGGGTCACCAGGTCGGTGCTCTCAGGGTCCACCTTCAGCCCGCTGGCACGTTCATAGAGGCCCAGCAGGAACATCTTGGCCGTGATCGGCACATTGCACACACCCACCGCCGGCACATCCGGGGCGAACATTGACAGCGCCTGGGTCACCAGGCCGGCCGGGTTGGTGAAGTTCACCAGCATGGCGCCAGGGGCGGCCAGTTCGCGCATATCCGCGGCAATCTGCAAAATCACCGGCACCGTGCGCAGCGCCTTGGCCATGCCGCCCACGCCGGTGGTTTCCTGCCCCACCAGGCCGTAGCGCAGGCCCAGGTATTCATCCTCGCGCCGCGCAGGCATCTGCCCCACGCGCAGCTGCGTGGTCACATAGCTGGCGCCCGCCACAGCGGCGCGCCGGTCGGTGCTCAGCACCACTTTGAAAGGGGAACCCTTGGCTTCCACCATGCGGCGGGCAAAGCCGCCCACAATGTTCAGCCGGGCTTCGTCCACGTCCATCAGCCACAGCTCGGTGACCGGGAACTGTTTCACGCGGTCCAGGAAACCATTCACAAGTTCAGGGGTGTAGGTGGATCCGCCACCCATCACGGTTACTTTCATCAGGCACGCTCCTATTTTTCAACACCCGTCACAACCACGCCCTGCATGAAGAAGCGCTGGCAGAACAGGAAGATCACCAGAGGAATGGCCATCGTCATCAGGGTTGCCGCCTGGATGAGGGATGGATTGGTGTAGTGAATGCCGTTGAAGCGCGAAAGGCCGACGGCAATGGGCTGCAGTTCAGGCTTGGTCGAAAGGTAGATCAATGGGCCAAAGTAGTCATTCCAGGCATAGACAATGTGGAAGATGGCCACCGAGATCACCACCGGCCACGACTGCGGCAGGATGATCGAGAAAAGAATGCGCAGCGGTCCGGCGCCGTCAATCATGGCGGCTTCGTCCATTTCGCGCGGAATGGTCAGGAAATACTGCCGCAGCAGAAACACATCATAGGCGTTGGCAAAGAAGGTCGGCACCAGCAGCGGCAGCCAGGTGCCCACCCAGCCGATCTTCGCAAAAACGGTGTAGGTCGGAATGAGAGTGACCGAGCCGGGCAGGAAGATGGTGGAAATGAGCAGGGTGAAGAGGAAACCCTTGCCAGGAATGCGGAAGCGTGCAAACCCGTAAGCCACCAGGATGCAGGAAGCCAGCGTGCCGGTGGTGCTGATGATGGCGATGGCAATGGTATTATATAGCAGGCGCGGGAAATCAATCAACCGCCACACCTCGCCAAAGTTATCCCAGGCGGGCGAAAACTGCCACGAGCGCTGCAGGGTGCGCCAGGCGCCTTTCCAGACGATTTGTTCGCTCGGATTGGCCGGGTTGAGGAAGATGCTTTCTTCGCGGCCCTTCTTGTAGAGGGCCAGATCACGGTTGCCCGATTCGGTGGGCACCGTGTAAATATCATAGTCCTTGCCCTCATAATTCAGCACGGCCGGTTTGGCCGGCCACACCGGCGAGCCGGTGGCCATTACCTGTTCGGGGGTCTTGAGGGCGGTGGTCACTACGCGCAGCATGGGTGATAAAAACGCCAGCAGGATGATGAGGGTGCCAAAGGTGCCGAAAAAGGAACGGCCAGTTTCGCGGAAATTGCGGCGGGAAAATAAATTGGACATGGCTGTTCCTCCTACTGCCGGCCTTCACCAGCGTAATAAACCCAGTATTTGGAGGTGCGGAAAAGCACCACAGTGACCACCAGAACCACCAGGAACAGGAACCAGGCCATGGTTGCGCCGTAGGACATGTTCTGGAAGGTGAAGAAGGTCTTGTACAGATAAAGGTTGAAGAACATGGTCTGGCCGCCCGGAGCGCCCGTGCCGTTGTTCAACACCAGCGGAACCATGAAATATTGGAACACCCCCACCACGCCGAGGGTCAGGCTGTAGAAAATGACCGGGGAAATCATCGGAATGGTGACGTTGAACAGGGTGGCCCACCAGCCGGCGCCGTCCACCTGGGCGGCATCATAAAGCTCGGTGGGAATGCCCTGCAGGCCGGCCAGGTTGATCAGCATGGCATTGCCCACACCCCACAGCCCCATGATGACCAGCGAAGGGTAAATCCAGTTGATATCGTTGGTCCAGTAAGGCGGGTTCTGCACGCCCAGCATGCGCAAAATTTCGTTGAACCAGCCGTTTTCATAGTTCATCATGCCGCCCCAGGCGAACACACCCGCCACAAAGGGAATGACAAAGGGCATGTAGAACATGGTGCGGAAGAAGGATTTGCCGCGCACGTACTTGTTGTTGAGGATCAGGGCCAGGGCAAACGGCAGGATCAGGCCCACCGGCAGCGAGATGGCGCCGAATTTCAAGGTCACCAGCAGCGACTGCCAGACCTGGGCATCTTTGAAAAGAGTCAGGTAATTATCCAGCCCTACAAAGCGCAGCGGCTCTTCCTGGGTGAGGGTGACATTCGTGAACGTGAAGCCCAGCGTTGCAATCATCGGAGCAAGGGTAAAGATCAGGAAACCAATAATCCAGGGCGAGAGAAAAAGCAAGCCCCAGAGGGCTTCGTTACGTGACAGCGGGGACCGCCAGGCATCCAAAAATTTTTTAATCGATTTGTTCATGAGACCTCCTCACCGGTATCCTTTCATGTCCCTTCTCAAACCCTCCCCCACTTTGCGGGTGGGGGAGGGAGAAGAGAGAGAGAACCTCGGAATGTTATTTGCTTTTGTCGAAGATCACCTGGAGTTCGGCTTTGAACTTGGCGATTTCATCGTCCACATTCAAGCCTTCGGTGGTCATCAACAGCGACAGGAACTTGCCGGTATAGTCGAAGGCTTCGTTGTAATTGGGCATATAACCTTCGAAGGAGGGATTGTCGGCGTAAGCGATGCCATCAATGGCAACCTGCCAATCAACCTTCTGGGGGAACTGTTCGTCCTTGGTCTTGAAGAAGGCAGCCTGGTCAGCCGTGCGAGCAGGCATGCCGCCATAGACACCGAGCAGATCGAGGGAGGCGTCGCCGATGAGGTAGGTCAGGACTTCGAAGGCCTCTTTGGGGTGCTTGGTGGCTTTCATAATGCGGAAGGTATCAGCATTGAAGTTGGCGGTGACTTTGCCTTTGTAAGAAGGCACCACGCCTATGTCCCAGTTCTGGCCGGCATCGGCCACGCAGCAGGTGTACCACAGGTGGGTGAGGGCCATGGCGGCCTTGCCCGAATTGAAGGGATTGCCGGAACCCAGTTCAGCACTTTCGCGGGCGGCCTGGTTGGGGATGAAATGATCAGTCCAAACGCCAGCGTAAACCCACTTCCAGGCAGCAGCCCAGGCTTCGGGGATGTTGGCGGTCTTGCCGTCATCAGCCACCAGGCTGCCAGCAGCAAAGTAGGAACCAATGGCGCGCAGGTCCTGGTACTGGGGTTCGTAACCGTACTGGACAATGCTCTTGGGATCGAAAGCAGGATCGGTGGCGTCTTTGCCGTTGGCATCAACGGTCAGCTTGAGGGCAACCTTGCGGAAGGTGTCGTAGTTCCATTCTTCTTCGGTGCCATCCGGCCACTTGTATTTTTCGCCGTATTTGTGAGGGGGGTAATTCAGGCCAGCTTCATCAAAGAGCTCGCGCTGGTAGTAGACCATCGAGGGGAAGATGGCGAAGGGCAGACCAATCTGGCCCTGGCCGCCAACCTTGTAGAAGTTCACCGCGCCCTCATCGAACTGGGTCAGGTCGTATTTGCTTTCTTCAATCAGAGAGGTGAGATCCAGCCACTGGCCGTGGAAGGCTTCGGCGCCGGAAACGCCCACAGGCCCCACAATGTCCGGGGGATTGCCAGAGGCAAGTTCGGTGGACAGGGTGTCGCGGGCGGCATTGTAGTTCACCACTTCCATGACGAGTTTGATGTTGGGGTGGGTGGCGTTGAATTTTTCAACAACCTTGTTTTCAACTTCCAGCTGGGCCGGATCGGTGCCGGTGCCCAGGCCCACAAACCAGCGGATTTCAACGACATCGGGGTTGCTGACTTCGGGGGCTTTGGTGGGTTCAGCGGCGGGGGCATCGGTGGGTTTGGCTTCGGGAGCCTTGGTGGGTTCGGCCGCCACAGGTTCAGCAGCCTTGGTGGGGGCAGCCGTGGGGCTCTGGCAGGCGGCCAGAAGCATGGAAAGGATGACCACAACAACGGTCAGACGGAAAAACGGGTGTTTCATGGGCGAGACTCTCCTTGTTGAGTTGAAAAAGAAGTGTAACCGGTTACTGTAACCGGTTACAGTATAGCACGCCTGAAAATGAATGTCAAGATGTTAAAATCAAAAAACGCCCCCGATTCGCCAAATTGGGTGCGTTTTTTCCTTCCCCTGCCCGGCTTTCAGTTTCTTCCTTTGCGCCCTTCGTGTCCTTTGCGGTAAATCAAACGACAAAAAAGCGCACGCTTTCCCCGCTGCCTCACACCACCCGCACGCTCGATCCGGTGGGCGTCTTTTCCACCTCAATGCGCGTGGGGAAGGCTTCCTTCAGCTCGTCCAGGTGGGTGATCACCAGAATTTTAGCAAAATCGCCCTGCACCGTGCTGATGGCTTCCACCAGGCGCTGCCGGCCCAGGGCATCCTGGCTGCCGAAGCCTTCGTCAATCACCAGGGTTTGCAGGCGCGCCCCGGCGCGCTGCGCCAGCACCCGCGAAAGCGCCAGCCGGATGGCAAAATTGACCCGGAAGGCCTCGCCCCCTGAAAACATTTCATAATCGCGTGTGCCGTTTTCATCGCTGATCAGAATATCCAGCGTTTCTTTTTTATCTTCGCGGTTCTTGTCCTTGTAATCCTTCTGCGTGGCAAAGCGCACCGACATGCTTCCCCCGCTCAGGCGGTCCAGCAGTTCGTTGGCCTGCACTTCAATTTCCGGCAGGGCCTGCTCAATCAGCAAAGCCGGCACGCCGTCCTTGCTGAAGGCGCGTTCCAGCATCTTGCAGCGCATCACCAGGCGGTTCAGCCCTTCGGTTTGCCCGCGCAGGTCGTCCAGACGCGCGTTGAGCTGCGCCAGCACTTCCACCTTCTGGCGCGCCCCGCCCAGGGCCATGCGCTGGCGGTTTTCCTGCTCCTGCAGGGCATAAAGCTGCTGCTCGGCCTGGTTCAGGTCAGGCATGGCCGCTGCCGCGCGGAAAGCTTCCTCGGCCTGCCGGTAAGCTGCTTCGGCGCGTTCCTTTTCGGCGCTCTGGGCCTCGCGCTGCGTCCGCAGGCCGGCCACCTCGCGCTCCAGCGGGGTCAGCGCCGAGCGGGCTGCCTCCAGGTCGCGCAGTTCAGCCTCGGCACTGCGCCCGGCCAGTTCCATCTGACGCGCGGCTTCATGGGCCGCCGCGTCATATCCCAGCGCCAGCAGTTGCGCATCCAGCGCAGCGATCTGCTCCTGGATTTCCGGCTCCACCGCATTTTCCGCCAGGCGGCGTTCCAACTCGGCCAGGCGCGGCGCCCCCCCGGCCTGCCATTCCTCCACCGTGCGCCGCTGCTGCGTCATCACCAGGCTGAGCTGCCCCTCGGCTCGCTCCTGGCGGCGCAGTTCGTTTTCCACGGCCGCCAGCGCGGCCAGTGCCTGCTCGCAAGCCTTCGCCTGCTCCTGCAGCTCGCCCAGGCGCGCCTGGTTGGCGCGGTAGCGGTCGCCGCGCTGCTGCCCGGCCTGGTTCAGTTCCTCCTGCAAACGGCCAATATCCTCAACTGCCAGGGGCCGCCCGCACACGGGGCAGTCGCCCACCCCGGCCTCGGTCACCCGGTCCAGGCGGCGGCGCAGTTCGTCCATCTCTTCGCGCAGACGCTGGTTTTCGGCCTTTAATTCAGCCTGCGCCTGGTGCGTCTCGCGCAGGGCGTTTTCGTGCTGCTCTTTTTCCTGCATGCGCTCGCGCAGCCCGCTCAATTCAGCTTCCAATGTCTGCAGGCGCGCGGCGGCGCTTTCCGCCTCGCGTTCAGCCAGTCCGGCGGCGGCCTGCTCCTTTTGCAGGCTCAGGCGCTCCTGCTCCAGCCGCGAACGGGCGGTTTCCACCGCCAGCACCCAGCCGGCGCGCGCCTGGTCGTGTTCGTGAAACTGCTGCGCCAGGCTGTCCCAGCGCTGCAGGGCTTCGCGCGCTGCCTGCCAGTTCTGATAAGCGGCCTCAATCTCAGCGGCATGCGCCAGGCGCGCCGCCGTGACGGTCATCTCTGCCTCGCGCGCCGCCAGCAGCTGCGCCGTGCGGTCCAGGGTCAGGCTGGCGCCTTCATAAGCCGCGCGCAGGGTATCCACCATGCGCTTTTGCTCGGCCAGGGCTGCCGCCAGGCGCCGCAGGTTATCCACCAGCTCGCCTTGCGTCCGGCGCGCCCCCGCCAGGCGTTCCACCTCGGCTTCCAGTTCGGCCAGGCGGGCGCGGCGCTGCGGGGCTTCTTCCAGCTCGGCGCGGATTTCGCGGGCCTGCCCGTCGAGGCTGGCGATGCTGTTTTCAGCGCCTTTGCGCTTCTGCGCCGCCCGCTCTCGGTAATCTTCCCAGGCATCCAGCCCCAGAATGCTCGATAAAATGCGTTTGCGGTCGCCGGGGCGCTGCTGCGAAAACTGGTCGGCCCGCCCCTGCAGAAAGAACGACGCATTGATGAAGGTGTCGTAATCCATGTGCAGAATATGCTGGATGCGCGCCTCGGTGTCGCGCAGCGACTTTTCCGTCAGGCTCTTCCAGCCCGCTGCCTGCCCATCCGCAGATTGGGTCTGCACCATGAATTCCAGCAGGCCGGTCTTGTCGCGCGGCTTGGCGCGCACAATGCGGTAGGTGTTGTTCTCATACTCAAAATCGAAGGTCACCTCGGCGGTTTTGGCCCGTGCGTTGATCACCGAATCGTCGCGCTTGCGCGCCTGTCCAAACAGCGCCCAGGTGATGGCATCGAGCAGCGAAGATTTGCCCGCCCCGTTGTGACCGGAAATGCAGGCCAGGTTGAAACCCGAAAAATCCAGCTCGACCGCCTCCTGGTACGAAAGAAAACCCTTCAACCGCAGGTGCAGCGGAATCATTCGTCGCCCCCCAGCCGGCTGATCAGGTCGTTGGTGGTGACCACTTTATCGCGGCCTTTGAGGGCGCGCCAGAATTCGTCATTGTAGCGCCGCGTGCGCACCGGAATGGGCGTGGGCACGCCCCAGCCCAGCAGCAGCACCTCTTCCTTGGGCTGCAGGCGCGAGAGCATGCCGCGCAGGGCGTCGCGCCCGGCCAGGCCCGAAAGCACCGCGTGAATATCCTCTTCGTCGCCCAGCCAGCCGGTGATGCGCGTGCCGAGCTGGCTCATCACCTCGTCATAAATTTGCGAGGGACGCTGGTCAATGATCAGCAGGGTCACCCCATATTTGCGCATTTCGCGGGCAATGGCGCTGAAGGCGGTCTGCCCGGCCATTTCGCGGTTGAGCAGCTTGTGCGCCTCTTCAATTACAATCACCAGCGGGCGCGGCTCCTTGTGCTGCTGCGGGTGCGAGCGGTACTGGTTGGTGCGCTCTTCCCACAGGCGGCGGATTTTGCGCGTCAGAATGTTGGTCACCAGCAGGTAATCGAGATCGGCCTCGTGGTCGCCAAAGGAAAGGATGATGTTCATGCCGCTTTCCAGGCTGTCAATCACCTTCTTGAGCGAATCGGCGGCCGGCCGTTCCACAATATAGGGCAGGTTGAACACCCGCTCCAGTTTGCCGCGCAGCCCCACCGCCGCCAGTTCATTGACGTTGTTCTGGGCGGCCCAGGCCTGCACGCTGCCCGGCGCGGGGATCTTCTTGCCGTTGTCGTCTTCAATGTAATCGTTGGTGGTCATCTGCCTGAATTCGGCAAACCAGCGCGTTGGACCAAAACAGTGTACCAGGGCGCTGAGGGTGGCCGGCGTGGTTTCGCGCAGGTTCAATTCACGCGTCAGCATCTCAATATCTTCGGGCATGATGTCGCTTTCGGCCAGCTCCAGGGTGAAATCGGGCTGCTGCCCGCGGATGGTGGCCCCGGCCCCCAGCCCCACCATGCGCACCTTTTGGGGAAGCTGCCCGCGCAGCCCCAGCACCTTCTGGCCGGTGTCGGCGGCAATATCGTCCGGGCCGTATTCGTTGTGCATATCGAAAATCAGCACCGCCGTGCTGCTGTGGTGGATCAGCCCGGCCAGCACCATGCGCGTGAGGAACGATTTGCCCGTGCCGGTGGCGCCAAAAATGCCCGACGAGCGCTTGACCAGGCGTTCCAGGTCAATCTGCACCGGGTGGCCCTGCTCGCGCGTGTAGCCGATGACGAAATTGCCCTTGAACACCTCAGCAATATCGCCCGCGCTGGCCAGGCGCACCGGGGTGTGCTGCGGCGGGATGGTTTTCACCGGAATGGGGGTGGCGCCGTCGGGATGTTCCTTGCGCCAGGCTTCATATTTGGGCGAACCCAGGTCGGGGCCACGCTCCAGCATCAGGGTCGGCAGCACTTCCAGGTTGGTGTACAGGGCCTGCTGGTACAGCAGGCGCGAAATTTGCGGAGGCAGGCGGTTTTCGCTCTGTTCATCGGCAAAGCGCGGATCGGTGGCGCCCAGCATGATATCCGTCACCAGGCCGTAAAACAGCCATTCTTCGGTTTCCATGATCACAAAGCCGCCTTCCTGCACCTTTTCGGCTGGCACGGTCAGGCGCGCCTGCAGGCTGGCTTTCAATCCGCCGCCAATCACGTAGCCAATGTTGGGTTCGGTTTCGCTCATCGCCTATGCCTCCGTGTTCAGTTCGCTGAGGGCACCCAGAACGCCCATCAGGGTGGGATAATCGTCGCGCAGCAGCACAATCAGCTCGGCGGTGGCGCGCGTCAGCCAGTCGGCCTTGCCGCAGCTCGCCTGGGCCGCGCCGGTCTGCTGGAAATGCGCCGCGGCCAGTTCGCCCAGCGGCACATCCTTGTTTTGCAGCAGGTGGCGCAGGTAGCCAAAGCGCCCGTGGTTGGTGAAGGCGCAAATTTCTTGCGGGCTGCACAGGTAAATGAGATCCAGGCACAGCGGCGGCCGCGGCGGCAGCATATGGCTGATTTTTCCACCCAGTTCGTAGCCCACCGCCAGCACGCTCAACTCCACCGGCACGTTGCGGTTCAGGCGGTTGTCGTGCACCACGTAATCGGGCACTTCATCAGTAACGGCCAGCTGGCGCACCATGCCGTCATCATCTATGCGCATATCATAGATCAAGCCAAACACCTGGTAACCGGCCTGCAGGGGGGCGCGCACCAGGGAACCGAAGGCCGGGACATCCAGCTGCGAAACCCGGCACCCCGCCACAAAGCCGCGCGTCGATCCGCGCAGTAAACGGCCAATTTCAATCGCTTCAACACTCATGGTTTCACTTCCTCATATTTCTGCCAGGCAGGTCTTTGGCGCTTTGCTTGTTGGAGGTGCGCAAATCCCAGATGCCGTTGCGCATCATTTCCGCCACAATCAGGTCTTCAATTTCCATCTGGTCTTTTTGCGTCACCACCGCCACCTCATGGGCGCGGTGCAGCACATAAGGATAGGGCCGGCTGCTCATCAGCCGCGACTGGCTGTACAGCACCGCATGCAGGGTGTTCAGCAGCAGGCGCGATTCCGCCACCCAGGCTGGAATTTCCACCCGCGCCAGGTAGGGCTGCTGCCCCTGTCCCACGTTCAGATAAAAGAAATGCAGGGCCAAATCGCCGGTGAATTCTTTCAATGACTCAGAATGGATGGCAAACACCGCCGAACGGTCCCCCGGCTCGGTGAGCACATGCTCGAACAGCAGGCGGTCATACAGCGGCATGAAAGGCCGCGCCCGCCCGGCCTGGTCCACCTCATGCGAGGGCAGGCTCAAAATTTCCAGCAGGCGCACCACCAGGTCGCTGCGCGGGCGGTCCACGTAGCCCGCCGCGGCTGTGCTCAGGGTGCGCAGCTGGCGCAGCACCTCCATGTAATCTTTGAGGGCGTGGTCAAATTCAGCGTTGCGCTGCGGGGTGCGGTAAAGTTCAAGCTGGCCGTCGGTGAGGGTCACCACCACCCCGCCCTGTGTGTCGCGCGCCAGTTCCACCAGGCGGCGGCGTTCTTCCAGGTCGCGGCGCAGCGCCACCACCTCTTCTGAGATCATCCCGCCGTTAATGTACAGGTCGTCATGGTAGATCAGGCGGGTTTTGATGGTCTCCTTGGCCTGCGGAAAACACACCGCACCCACATTGACCAGCGAAAATTCCACCCGCGCGTGGCGGTTGGGGTTGATCTGCGAGCCGTCGGCAGCCAACACCACGGCTTCGGGCGGCAGGGGCGGCGCCGGAAAACGCGCCGCCAGGGCTTCGCTGGCCGGAGCGGCGCAGCGCAGCTCGTCATGGCCCACCAAAGCCACACCCAGGCGGGTTTCCACGGCAGGCAAATCCTCTGAATAGGCGCGCAGCACCTGCAGGGCGCGCTGCAGTTTATCCTGCAGGTCCTTCTGCACCGCCGGCTGCTGGCGGCCCATTTCTTCAATTTGCCCTTTCAAGGTTTGAAAATTAACCGGCATACCCCTCCTTTTGATCAGAACATTTGTTTGAATTTTACAGGCAAGTGGGTATTTTGGCAAGGATTTTTCCGCGGTCCGCGGGCATGGGGGCCTCTCAATGGCGGGCTGCTCCTTTGCGCAGGATAAGATGCAGGCGGGTGCGTCCATCCGCGCTGATCACCTCGTGGTGCTCATGGA
Source organism: Chloroflexota bacterium (assembly GCA_029561345.1). Classification (GTDB taxonomy): domain Bacteria; phylum Chloroflexota; class Anaerolineae; order Anaerolineales; family Anaerolineaceae; genus JAKQJC01. The sequence goes on from JAKQJC010000064.1 coordinate 80,909, forward strand.
AATCCTCATGCGCACCGGTGTCCAGTTCGGCCAGGGCCAGTAAATAGCGGGCCAGCTCGCGGTAGCCCTCAGCCTCTCCGCGGATGTCAATTTGCAGCGCGCCTTCATAAGGTTCATCAGATGGATTGAGAATGCCGTTTTCATCCAGGCGTTCTTCCCACACATAAAACCGCACCTGATCGCCAACAGCGGGCGCGGCAATGCCCCCGCTCCAGCCCTGCCCGGGCTCGCCGGTCAGGCTTCCATCGCCGCGGAAGCGGATCTCAAGGGGAACTGTTTTGGGGGTCATTTTTGCTTTTTTGCGTGTCATGCTCACATTTTACACCATCCGCGCCATCCCGAAGAAACTTCTCAAACATCACTTTCCAGAAACCGCAAAGAAACAGCCCCAAGAACGTAAACGCTCAGGTCAGGTGGTCAATCTGATGGGATTGGATTGGAACAGCTTTATAACTTAACACGGCAGGCAATCTGCCAGCGGCAAGCCCCCATGTTTCCGCAAATCGTGCTATAACTTAAGATATGAAATTTCCGGCCGGATCAAAAGTGCTCCTCATCCCCTGGGTGGAAGTCTCCAGCTTCGCCGCCCTGGCGATGAACGCCTGCTTTTTTGCCTTCTGGTTTGTGGTCTTTTCGGGGCAGCCGCCCCGCCCCTCCTATTCCTTCACAGTGGCCTTCTTCCTCGGGCTGATTCTTGGCGCTTATGCTTTGGCGGGCTGGCTGAACAGCCGCAGCCTGAGCAAAAACCGGCGCGCCGTTCTGCTGGGCATCGTCATGCTGATCACCCTGCTGCTGGCCATGCAGTGGCTGGCGGTGTGGCCCCAATCGCTGCTGCAGGCTGAAACCTGGGCTCCGCTGTGGGCGGCTTTTGTCAACTGGGGCGACATTCCCGCCGCCTTCTGGGTGGTGGCTGCCGCCCTGCTGACCTGGCGCTGCGCCCTGAGCATCGCCGCTGAAGGCGCGCCGGAGGCCAACCTGCTTCAGGTGCTTTTCTACATGATGCTGCTCTCCATGCTGCTTTATGATTTCTTCCCCTCATCCATCACCGTGGAAGAAGTGGGTTTCACCTTTTATATGATCCTGGTCAGTGGCATGGTGGCTGCCAGCGCAGCTCGCCTGGCTGAAGTCAACGGCATGCGCGGCTCGCGCCTGGCCCCCTTCACCCTCACCTGGCTGGGCGGGCTGGTGGGCACGGCCACCGTCATGGTGCTGGCCGGCACCCTGCTGGCCCTGGCCATGCACGCCGGCCTGATCAACCTCGTTCTGGGCGTCTTCACCTTTATTGTTGTCGGCCTGGGCGGACTGCTGGCCCTGCTGCTGCTGCCTGTCGCAGATGTGATTATCAGCCTGTTCATGACCCTGCTGACGGCAGTGTTCAATTTCTTCAACCTGGTGGGGCTGAGCGACTGGCTAAAAAAGGCCCAGGATTGGCTCGATTCCAACGAACTGGCATTTTTGCAGCAGATCAGCACCCTGATGCAGGAAAGCCGTCCCTATGCCCTGCTGGCCATGATCCTGGCTCTGGCAGCCCTGGTTTTTCTGGCCCTGCGCATCCGCAAATATGGGCGCATCAGCCCGGTGGACAACCTGGCCTCGGGTCTCAGACCGCCCCGCGAAGGCTGGCTGCCGCGTCTGCGGCGCTTTAACAGCCTGCCCAATTTTCTCCACCGCTCACGCCAGGTGATCAACGCGCTGCGCATCCGCCGCATCTACGCCGAATTTCTGGCCCTCTGCAAAAAGCAGCAGTGCCCGCGCACGGTCTGTGAGACCCCGCTCGAATTTCAGATCCGCGCCCTGCGCGCCTTTCCCAACAGCGGCCCTGACCTGGCCGCCATCACCAGCGCCTATCTTCGCATCCGCTACGGCGAGCTGCCCGAATCGGACCAGGAGGTAAGCACGGTGCTCAAAGCCTGGAATCACTTCAAGCGCCAGGTCACCTTCCCCAAAACCCCCGAATTGAAACCCTGACCGCAAAAGACCTGTCCCTGCGCATAAAAGTCATCAAACCTTTGGTTTCGTAAAAATCAACGCACAGGGTTTTCGTTCTGCGTCCTCCAAGGAGATAATGGCCGCCAGACCGGGGTGTTTACGCAAGCCTGGAACCAATTAACCGCCAAATACGTCTCATGGGTGGATAACCAACCGTTAAGTTTTTCCGGAGGTCGCCATGAAACATAAATTGGCCTGGATTCTTTTCACCGTGCTTCTGCTGGTGTGCTTTTTCACCGATGTGGCCCACGCCGACGGCATCATCATCGTTGATCCGCCCATCTGCGAGCACGACAGCTGCCCGCTGCCCATCAGCCAGCTCAACATCCGCTACCACCACGTCACCGTCACCATCGAAAACCAGGTGGCCGTCACCCATGTGGACCAGGTGTTTTACAACCCCAACAGCTGGACCGTGGAAGGCACCTACATTTTTCCCATTCCGGTGGATGCCGTGGTCACCAACTTTGTGTTGTGGATTGACGGCCAGCCGGTGGAGGGGCAGGTGCTGAGCGCCAATGAAGCGCGCGCCCGCTATGAAGAGATCGTCCGCAGCATGCGCGACCCCGCCCTGCTGGAATACATGGGGCGCGGAGCTGTGCAGGCGCGCATTTTCCCCATCCTTTCCGGCGGAGAGCGGCGCATTGAGCTGGAATACAGCCAGGCGTTGACCGCTGAAAACGGCCTGCTGCGCTACACGTATCCTCTGAACACAGAAAAATTCAGCAAGCTCCCTCTCGAAAGCGTCAGCATTGATCTCAACATCACCTCGCCCGAATCCATCCGCGCCGCCTATTCCACCAGCCACAATGTGACCATTGAGAAGACCGGCGATCATCAATTGAGCGCCAGTTATGAAGAAAATAATGTGCTGCCCGACACCGATTTCACCTTCTACTACTCCATCGGCGAAACCCAGGCCTTTCACCTGCTCACCTACCGCGACCCTTCTGACCCAACCGACCCGGAAGGCTTCTTCCTGCTGCTGATGGCCCCCAAACCCGGCGCGGCCAGCGAAGCCCTGCCCAAAGACCTGATTCTGGTGCTGGACCGCTCGGGCAGCATGGAGGGTGAAAAATTCCTGCAGGCGCAGGCTGCCCTGAATTACATTCTTGCACATCTCAACGAGGGCGACCGTTTCAATGTCATCACCTTCTCCAGCGACCTGGAAACCTACGCTTCGGGTCTGCGTTCGATGGATGAGGCCGCCCAGGCGTCCAAGTGGGTGGACCGCCTGGCCCCCATGGGCAGCACGGATATCAACCGCGCTCTGCTCGAAGCCATGGGCATGGCTGATAAGGAACGCCCCACCTACGTGATCTTCCTCACCGACGGGCTGCCCACCCGCGGCGTCACCGATCCCCAGCAGATTTTGAACAACGCCGCCAACAGCGCGCCAAAGAATGTGCGCCTGTTCGCCTTTGGCGTGGGTTATGACGTGGACACCTTTCTGCTGGACACCCTGGCCCAGGAACACAGCGGCAAGAGCACCTATGTGGGCCCGGGCGAGGCGCTGGATGAAATTCTTTCGGCTTTCTATGCCACCATCAGCACACCGGTGATGACCGGTCTGAATCTTGAATTCAACCGCATCAATGTGTATGATCTTTACCCCAACCCGCTGCCCGACCTGTTCATCGGTTCGCAAATCGCCGTGGTAGGCCGCTACCGCGACGGCGGGGTGGGCAGCATTATCCTCTCCGGCGAGGTGGAAGGCTCGCGCCAGCAGTTCACCTATATTGAACAGAAATTTTCCACTGACAGCCGCGCGGCCAACCCCACCCTGACGGCCCTGCCGCGCCTGTGGGCCACGCGCAAAATCGGCTACCTGCTCAACCAGATCCGCCTGAAGGGACCTGACCAGGAGATGATTGACCAAATCGTCAAACTGAGCATCCGCTACGGTATTGTCACCCCCTACACGTCTTACCTGGTCACCGAAGATATGACCCTGGGTACTGAGGCGCAGGACAAGCTCTCGCAGGAGGCTTACAACCAGGCGGCCGCAGCCCCCACCGCCCCATCGAGCGGCGAGGATGCGGTGCGCAAGGCCGCCGAACAGGGCGCCATGCAGGAAGCCGAAGCGCCTTCGACCCTTTCAGGCGAGGCGGCCAGCCGCGTGCGCATCATCGGCTCGCGCACCTTCGTGCTGAAAGACGGGCTGTGGATTGACACGACCTACGACCCGCAGAAACAGACCCCGCAAAAGGTCAACTTCCTTTCAGATGACTACTTCAAGCTGGCGCAGACCAGCCCGGACCTGGCTGCCGCCCTGGCCCTGGGCGACCGGGTGCTGGTGGTGGTGGGCAGCGACGCCTACGAAGTGGTGACCGATGGCGCCAGCAGCGGCCCATTGACCATCTCCACGCCCGAGCCCACGCCAACCGGCCGCCCCATTCCCACGCCCATCACCGGCGATCCCATCCCCACCCGTGAGGGCACGCAGACTTCAAGCCAGCCCACGCCTGAAGCCACCAGGGCTGCCGGGCCTTCGCCGCTGGGCTGCCCCGGCGCCCTCATCCCCGTCGCGCTGATTGGTCTGGCCCCGGTGCTGCTGCGCCGCCGCAAATAAGACCACAAGTTCCATTTTGCAAAGACCGGTCCCCGCCAGTGTTGGCGGGGACCTTTTTACATGTGCCGTGCGAGTCTCTGCCTTGCAGGCAACCGCGGAAAAACGGCCTGATCAGGTGATTTGAACGATCTGCACGGTGGTGCCGCAGTATTCGCAGTGGAAACCGTAGAGGGCGGCGTCAGATACGTCATTGCGCAGTGCGTCCGCTTTCACCTGACCCACATAGAACATCTGCCCCTGGCATTTGGGGCAGCCGGGAATTTCGGGCTGCTGCCACCATTCAGGGTAACCGCCAATGGTCGCCAGCACCGGGCTGAGCCAGGTGTCGCGATCGGGGTTATAGGGCTCTAGGCGCAGGATATATTGATCTTCAGGCGGCTCCAGTTCGCCGCCTTTACAGCAAGCGTCAGCCGCAGGGCGGGGCTTGCCCGGGTCAGCAGCATTGCCAATCAGAGCCACCTGAGGTTGACCAGGGGTGATCACCTTGCTTTCGTAGGAAACGCAGATGCTTTCATCGCAATCTTCACAGGTGCTGATGAACCAGTGCTGCACGGGCAGGGGTGAGGATGCCAGCGGTTTGCCAGGCAGCAAATCCAGCGAAAGGGTCAGCAGGTGGGCAGGGGGCATCTTGCAGCCCCAGCCGGTTTTTTCCGGCAGAAAATCAGCATGGTCCAGGGGATAAGCCAGGCCGGGCTGGGTTTCGGTGGGAACGGCAGGTGAATCTTCGTCCTCGCGGCGGTTCCGGCCCACCTCATAGCCCACCACCTCCATAAATTGCGGCACAAAGCGCATCACGGCAGGGCCGCTTTCGGGAATGGCGAGTAAAAATTCGGTGCACAGGTTGCCCACTTTGGCTGATTTGCGCGACAGCTCAGCCAGGTGTTCAAGGGCGCGCGGGGTGCCGGCGCCAATCAGCAGCATCACCTGCTCTTCACTGATTTTGGGCAATTTTTTGGCGATTTTGGCAGCCAAAGCGTCCACCGCCTCATCCGAGGCGCCGCGCGCCACCAGAAAATACCAGCGGCGGTCCATCTTGCGCAGCAGGCTGAGCCAGTCCAGCTTCCAGCCCAGCACATCGTCGGCATAGGGTTTGAAGGCTTCGGGGTCGAATTTCAACAAATCTTCAAAACGGTCATCTTCCATCAGGTCATTGAGGAAGAAGCGTGCCAGCGATTTGCGCTGCCCCGGAGTGGAAAGGGTCAGTTTGGCCAGGTCGCCCTCGGCGCCAACCGCCGGATCGTACCAATCGGCATCCGGAACAGGCACGCGGGGCGGCGGTTCCTGTCCGACCACGCGCACCAGCGTGGAGGCCTTTAACTTGCATTCGGGTGAGGGCAGCACCGTGATGGGCTGTTCATCGGGCACCCAGGCCAGCGAGCCGTCAGACATGGGCAGCAGGGCGGCCCATTCCTGCGGGTCGCGGCGGCGGGGCATGCCTTCCAATCGGCCGAGGGGCTGCAGGGTCTGCGGGTCAAACCGCCAGACTTCATAAGTTTTGGGACTGCGGGTGAAATAAGCCCCTCCCTTAACACAAACCACCGCCAGCAGGTCACCCTTGTAAAACACCGGCGGGCTGACCACAGGGATGGCATCGCTGGCATCGCCATTGCGGACGGCATGCCATTCCGCCACCTTGTCACCGGCCAGGTTGAAAGCCACCATGCCTTTCTTTCCGGCCAGAATCAGTCGCTGGCAATCAGGGGTGAAAGCCACACAAGGCGGGTAAAACATGATATCGCGCCAGCCAAAGCAGGCCAGGGTCTGATCATCGCGGCCGAGCACCACGCGCTTGGTGGCCGCCAGCGCCCAGGTGTGTCCATCGCCAGCAATCACCACCTGAGGAATAGTGATTTCATCCCCGGGTTTCTCATCCCATTCATACGGCTCCTGCAAAATGGAGGGTTCCTGATCAAAAAGCACATGTTCGCGCGGGTTTCTGCCGCTGCCGTTCCACACCTGACGCAGGCGGCCGGTTTTGAGGTTGCTGGCGGTCAGACGGCTGAACCGCTCGCCGGTGACGGGATCTTTGATGGAATATTCAGGGTTGGTGAAGCCCCAAATTTCCTCACCGCCGGGGTGCAGGGTCTCGCCTTCGCCCACCGGACGCGCCTGCAGTTCCTTGCCCTCAAGGGCGTCGTTGAGGTTGACCACATGATTGCCGTTGGAATAACCGTTGTTATAAAGCGCCAGTCCCTGCGGCGAAAAACTGATCGCCTGGTTGAGGTGGCTGTGGAAAGTGGCAATTTCCTTGCCGTCGAGGATCACCTGCAGTTCACTGTTGCTGCTGGCAGCCCGGGCAAACAGGCGCCCACCGGCCAGTTCCATGCAGTGAAGTACTTCTGTCGTCATGTGCAAACTCCTTTTTAATATCGTCTGTTAACCATGCCTGGGGTAAATCATCAAAAGGTAACGGCCAGGCCGTGGGTGTTTCATCCAGTCTATCCCGACTGCAGAATGGCGCGCACGTTGTCGAAGCAGCCTTTTTCAAGATCGGCCCGGTTAATCCAAAAATAAACCCGGCCGGCGTCGCCAAAATTCAATCCCCTGGCCGGATCAGAGGCAGCCTGAAACAAAAGGCTCAGGGCGCTCATTTTTTGGGTCAGTTCTTTTTCGTGCACCCAGTGGTAATCCTTATACTTGTAGCGCCCGGCGCCGTGGCGCACCACCAGATCCAGGCGCAGTTCCCCACCCTGAATGGGAACCGGGTGTCCCAGCAGCCAGCTGCCGCGCGGGTTCAGGGCCTTCACCAATTTGAGGTAACGCGCAGCATCGCCGCTTTTGAAGGGCAGCGGGGTGACCATGGGAATCATATCACCGTCATACACTTCGCACAGGGGCGGCAGGGTCAGGGCGCGCTCAAAGCCCAGGCGGCAGGGCGGGTCATAAACCATGAAGAGCTCCGGCGCATCTGCCGGCGGCTGCAGCGGGGTCAGCTCAACGCCAGGCGGGGTGAAAATCACCGCGCAGCGGTCCATGCCCTGGCCCGTATTGTAACCGGTCAGCATGCCGTCAAAAAAGAAGGAAAGCAGGCCGGCGGGCGGCAGGCTTTTTTCAAGGTCCACTTCCACCAGGTCTTCACAGTGAATTTGCATCAGAAATTCCAGCAGCACGCCGTCACGCACCGGCCAGGGGGTCCCTGGCGGCAGGTCAGGCAGCCCGCCCGTTCTGGAACAGCCCACAGGCAGGTCCTTGGCGGCGGCGGCGCGCAGGCAAAGGGCCGGGCGGGCCACCGCCTGCAGCTCGCCGAGCAGATGTCCCAGCTTGTTTTGTTGCACCAATTCTTCAAAAGCAGGCATCATGGGCGTTTTTCCGTTTCAATTTGCCAGTTTTGCCGTGCGGCTTCGCCAATATGCAGTTCCAGCCTGGCAGGGTGGCTGACGTGGGCCTGGTTTCCGTGCAGCGATACCTTGATGGGGCCCTGCGGCGTGGGAATGGTCCCTTCGGCCCAGGTCAGATCGCCCAGATTGGGGTTGAATTCAAAGTGTGCAAACCCGTTGGCCAGCGGGCGCACCCCCAGCACGGCCGTGTGCAGCCAGCTGGCCGGGCCGCCCGACCAGCCGTGGCAGAGCGAGGTGCGGTAGCCGCCGTACCAGTAATATTCAGAACCCACCACCGACACCGCGTGCGGATCCACCCCCAGCCATTCAGGACTGAAAACTTCCCACAGCGAGGTGAGGCCGAGTTGAAGGGCATGACCCCAGTGGCGGCGCAAAGCGGCCAGCCCCCAGGCCACCTGCCCGATGCGGGCGGCGGCCTCAAGGTCGTAGAGGCGGTGCCAGGCGGTCATGGTCATGGGCAGGTCAGCTTCCAGGCCTTCCTCAAACAGCGTGCGGCAGGTATCGTCATCGAAGGCGCCGGAAAGGATGGCCGCCGCACTGACATGATGAGGCGCGCCAGCGATCAACGGCTGCAGGCGGCGGGCAGTGTCCAGCATCAGGGCATGCAGCTCGCGGTAAGGAGCGGCGGGCTGCCCGGCCGCTTCCAGCAGGTCGGCGCCGGCCTGCATGGCGCGGCAGGCCAGCAGGTGGCAGAAGGTTTCGCGGTCTTCGGGGGTGAGGGGCGCCCAATCCACAAAATCCCAGCCGCCGCGCAGGCGCCAGAGGGCGCCGCCATCGAGGGAGGCGGCAACCTGGTTGAGCACAGCCTGAACGGCGGGCAGCAGTTCGGCAGCCAGGGTGGCGTCGCCCGTATAGCGCCAGTAATCAGCCATGCCCACCAGCCAGAACAGGGTGTACGAAGGGATGTCGTTAATAAAACCGCTCTCGGTTCGCTGGGTGAGGGCCAGGCCGGGGTAGCGCAGGGTTTCCAGCGCCGGCAGCGGGGCGGGGCCCAGCTCAGAAAGCACGGCCAGGCTGCGGCGCACCAGGCGGGCATCGCCAAAGGCGTGGTAAATGCTGAGGGCTTCCGCGTGCAGGTCGCCCATCCAGGGCAATTGGTCACGCTTGATGCCGTCCCAGACCTCGTTTTGCATGCAGAGATGGGTGGTGCGGGCCGAAAGATCCCAGATCTGGTTGAGGATGGGGTCTGAGCAGTTGAAAGCGCCGGCGGGTTCCACAGGGTAGCGGATGTGCTCCACCTCCAGCGGTTCCACCAGCAGTGGGGCTTCGCCGGCGCTGAGAGCCATCAGGCGCACATAGCGGAAACCGGTGGGGGCCGAAATGAAAGTTTCCCCATCGGCCAGTTCAAAAATATCGGTGATACGGTTGATGGCGCGGTTGACCTCGCCAATCGATTCGCCGGTGGAAAGGGCCAGGATGGCCGGGCCGCCGCTGCGCAGCTCCACATGGACGCGGGCAAAGGTTTCAGCACCGCAGTCAAAGGTGATGGCCGGGGCGCGGGCCTCGAAAGGCTCCAGCCAGGCGTTCATCTGGCGTGAATGAGCCTCACGCACGGCGTGCCAGGCGCGCTGGCGGCGGGTGTTTTCAATCACCGGCGGGTAGGCCGGGTAAGGGCGCAGCGGGCGCAGTTCAATGGCGAAGTTTTCCAGCAGGCCGGCCGAGGCGCCCGCCTGGTTCAGACCGGTGGAAAAGCCCGCCACGCGGGTGAGGGTTTCGCGGGTGACGCTCTGCCAGCCGTTGCTGAGCCAGCAAAAGTCATCTGGGGCATTGCAAGGCATGCCCCAGGGTTCAGCCCAAACGCCGTCAAAGGCCCACGCCGGACGCCATTCCGCGCGCGACTCATCTTCGTGCCAGCCGGCCGGCGGATCGGCGGCCATGCGCCAGGCGCCGTCAGTGGCCAGGCGCGCCAGGCTTTCGCCATCCACCCAGTCGAGCGCGGCCAGCAAAAATGGCTGCGATTGGCCGGCAGCCTGAGCTTCAAAGCTCAGGCGGTGGGTTCCCGCGGTGAGGGGCAGGGGCAGCACATGCATGGCTCGCCAGGAGGGCATATTGGCCTGGGGAACCGTCAGCGGGGCGCCGTCCAGCCAGGCCTGGTAGGGGCCGCTGCAGGCCACCGCCAGGGCACCGGAGGTTTCTATGTTGACGTTGAAGGTATGGCTGAAAGCCACCCGGTTGGGAGATTCATCCCAGGGCCACCAGATGCGCCGGGGCAGCGGAGTTGAATATTCGTCACCAGAGAGGGTCATGGGTTACCTCGCAGATCGAATGAACAGGAATGAGACTACAGTTAATTATAGCCCAATTGGCGAGTTGGGTTTGATGGGCAAAAGCCTGTTCCCTGCGGAAAGTGGGGTGAATTTTGCAAAAGAAAACCAGCTGGTTTAAGCCCTGTTTTCTCAGCCGCCAGCGGCGCGAAGCGTGTGATGGATTAAAAAGACCACCCCCGCTCAATGAGCCGGGGTGGTCTGAAAAAAATCACGTCAGGGTGATGCGGGCAACCGCTGAAAACTGATCAAACAATTCCAGCGGGGTGGTAAAGCGCCGGGCAGGGCTGGCATCCAGGCATTTCATCACAATGGTTTTGTACGACGTCGGGATGGGTGCTTTGCCATCTGTCAGCAAGGTATGCAGCAGAACCCCCAGAGCATAGATATCGGCCTGCGGGGTAAGGGGCAGGCCCTTGCGTGTTTCGGGTGCGGTGTAAGGTGAGGTGTTGATGGGAATGGGCCTTTCCACCAGGGCAGGCAGGCTGAAGCCCGCCAGCATGATGGTGCCGGAGGGGCGGGTGAAAATGGCGCGCGGCGAAAGATTGCCGTGAATGAGCCCTGCCTGGTGGGCAGCCTGGAGGGTTTTGCACACCGTTTCCAGAACTTCCAGCACCCGCGGGATGGATAAACGCCCCTGCGCAGCCTCAAGCTCGCTTTGCAGAGACACCCCCTGGATATCATCGCTGAACAAAAGGGCGCATTTGCGGTGAATTTCCAGCCCGCTGGAGCGCACAGCCTGGGGATGGCGGAAAGCGGCAATGGCGCCGGCCTCGCGTTCAAGGCGCTGGAGGAGCGCCCGGTCGTCCATGATGCTGTCATCCAGCAGGGTCAGGATGGTGAAGGCGGCGCTGCGCTCATCCCAGGCGCGGTAAGTGCTGAACAGATTGCCGCGGTCCATGAGAACGTCAAGACGGTAGCGTTTTAAAATCGTTTGGCCGGTCAAATCCATGAAATCTCTCCTCAAAACAGCGCTGGCGTGATGCGCGGCGCTGCAAGCCAAATGAAGTCCGGGGTACAATTCCGGTCCGGATCATTATAACACCCAAAAAGCCTTTTCCGGGTTGCATAATGTCTGACCACACGATAAAATCAATGCAGATATTGAACCGGAAAGGGAACCCCTCATGCCATACCAGGAAGAAATGATAAAATTGCTCCTGTCACTGATCTTGGGCGGACTGATCGGCGCGGAGCGCGAATTCCACGACAAGGCAGCCGGGCTGCGCACCATCATCTTTATCTGCACTGGCGCCACCTTGTTCACCCTGGTCTCCACCCGTTTCAGCGAGACCGGAGACCCGGCGCGTGTGGCGGCGCAAATTGTCACCGGCGTGGGCTTTCTGGGCGCAGGGGCCATTTTGCGGGACGGCGCGCGCATCATCGGTCTGACCACCGCCGCCACCATCTGGATCACCGCAGCCATCGGCATGGCCATTGGCGCCGGGGAATACCCGCTGGCAGTGGGCGGCACGGCTGCTGCTCTGCTGGTTTTGTGGGTGTTTCCAAAAATTGAACAGTGGCTTGATCACTCACGGCGCGAATTCCGGGTTTATGAGCTGACCTGCAGCGCCGAACACAGCAATATTCAACGCATTGAAAAAATGTTTCGCGATGCAGGCCTGCATATCCGCAATGACCGTTACACCCGCAAGGGTGAGGAAATGGTGTGCGTGTGGGAGGCTTCCGGCGCAGCGCACTGCCACAATAAGCTGGTGGAAATGATCTTCAGCGACAAGGATATTCACGAGTTCAGGTTTTAGTTAGAAGAAAGAAAGAGAAACAAAACAGGCATGCTTCAACCGCATGCCTGTTTTGTTTCAGCTTTTAAAGGCGCAGCGCGCCAGCAGGGCTTCGGCCAGCTCTTCCGTCACCGGCTGGCGTCCCAGGTAAGGGAACTGGCCGCCCCGGCTCTCGCGCCCGTGCTCATCTGATCCGCCGGTGATGAGCAGGTTGAAACGCCTGGCCAGGGCAGTGAAATAAGCCCGCGCTTCGGCATTCAGGCGGTGATGAAAGATCTCAATGCCGTCCAGGCCGGCATCCACCAGCAAAGCCAGGTCGTCGGCGGTGATCCAGGTATCTATGCCGTTGATGGCAATGATAGCAGGGTGGGCCAGCACGGCCGCGCCGCCAGCGCGGTGAATTTGCTCAATGGCGGCGCTCAGGCTGGCCGCCGGTGGGGGAACCTGATCCCAGCCGCTGCGCATGAGATCCACGCCGGCATCCCAGGTGGGGGCCAGGCCCAGGTGCAGCATGGCGCGCACAAGCTGAGAGAGGCCGGGGGCATGCGGATTCTGAACCGCCATATCCGCCGGAGTGATGGGGCAGCCCAAATCATTCAAAGCGCGGCAGCAGGCGGCAATCCGTTCTGCCAGGTCGGCCTGCCCGCGGCGGGCAAAGGCGCGAAAGGTCTCGTTTTCAGGGTCAAAGCCGTATCCCAGCAGGTCAATTTCGGCTTCGCCGGGCGGGCAATGGGGCGTGGGGCCGGGCCAGTGCGTGGTAAATTCAATGCCGGGGATAAGGCGCAAGCCAAGCTCACGGGCCAGGGGCAGCGCCGCCGTATAGGCATTGTAATTATCGTGATCCGTAATGGCCACGGTGCGCACGCCGTTGGCGGCAGCAAAGCGCAGCATGGCTTCGGGCGAGCACCAGCCGTCGGAATAATGGGTATGAAAATGCAGGTCAACGGGGTAAAATGTGTCCATCATGGCCAGGATTATAGCCTGTTTTGAAAGATTCGGGGAATTTCCCCCTGATTCTGGCGTTAATGTGTTGGCCGTTCTTCTTTGTTGGGTTACAATTAATGCAGCTTCTCTGACAAAGTCAGGGCGGCTGCCCATTATAAAAAATGGCGCGAATTTCAGCTTTCGTCATAAGCTCGCTTTGGGAGGAATGACAGCCTCGTGGACGTCGATTTATCTTTCCGGATTTATTATTTTGGCCTTATCCTTGCCTTTTGCATCTCTTTTGAAATGGTGCGTTACAGCCTGCAGCATCTCAATGCTGTGGGAGGAAAAACCTTCTTTGCCATGATGTCTGGGGTGCTGTTCTGGATCACCTGCACCCTCATCCCCTGGATCATCGGACCCGACTCCAGCCTGTTCTGGTACAAGGTCGGTTACCTGGGGGTTGAAATGGTGCCAGTGAGCTGGTTTCTGTTTTCCCTGGCCTATAACGGTCTGGACGTCAGGCGGCTGTGGCGATACTGGATCCTCCTGCTGATTATTCCGGTCTGGACCCTGACAGGGGTCTGGGGCGAGTGGTTTTGGGAGTCAATCCGCTTTATCAGTGGGGAAGAATTCAAGCTGGTGGCAGTGGATTTTCAGCCCTCATTCTGGATCCCGGTGCTCAATTCATATGCTCTGGTGATTGCCGGGGGCGTTTTGCTGATCATCGGCGCACTTAAATCTCATGAGGCGCACCGCGGCCGCCGGCTGATGCTGCTGCTGGCCAGCTTTTTGCCGCTCAGCACCAATATTCTGTATATGTTTGGCCTGACCCCACAGTTTGACTTTGATATGACGCCCATTTCCTTTGCCTTCAGCGGCGCGGCGCTGGGTTACGGTTTCGTGCGCTACCGCCTGATGAACCTGGTGCCGGTGGCGCATTCTTCCATGGTCGAACACATGGAAGACGGCGTGATGGTGCTGGACCCCAGCCTGATCATCCTTTACTGTGGGGATTCCTTTGAGAAGCTTTCAGGGCTGACTCTGCACCAGATCCGCGAGAAGCGCTTTTCAGAGGTTTTTCCGGAAATTCCTTTTGACCCGCAGCAGCCTGTTTTTGAAGCAGCCCTGCCAGCCGGCCCGGCGCCGCGGGTTTTCCAGGTGCGCTGCTCAAACCTGAAGGATGAACAGACCGGCCAGATGGGGTATTTGCTGGTCTGGCATGATATCACCGCGCGCAAGCAGATGGAGATGGACCTGGCCAACAGCACCACCCGCTTCACCCGCCTGTTTATGGAGGCGCCGCTGCCGATGATTGAGGCGGATGCCAGCCAGATGCTGCCGTTGATTGCCAGCGTGCCTGCCGGGGAAGATCCCCTGGCATATCTGCGCCAGCATCCTGAGCTGGCGCGAGCGGTGTTTAATCAGATCCAGTTCCGCCTGATCAACGACGCCATGCTGAACCTGTTCCAGGCCCCAGACCGCGACAGCCTGCAGCATTTCTTTTTCAGCAATCCAGCCGATCAGATTCCGATGGCGGCGGCCGTCATTTTCATGCCCGATCAGACCACCACCAGTTTCGATTTTGATGCGCGCACATTTAACGGTGAACAGCGCTTTTTGCGCATCCAGCTTTCGAATCTCTCCAATCCAGGGCAATTTGACCAGATCCTGATCCTGGCAGTGGATGTGACCGCGCAGCAGCACAGCCTTTTGGAAATGAAGAAAGCCATGGAACACGAGCGCAACATGAACCAGATCAAAAGCCGCTTCACCGCCATGGTTTCCCACCAGTTCCGCACCCCCTTGAATGTGATCCTGTCTTCCTCCGAACTGCTGCGCAACTATGAAGACCGGCTTTCATCTCAGCAGAAAGAGCGCTGTTTCCTGCGCACGGTGGAATCCATCCAGCAAATGACCACCCTGCTGGACGAGGTGCTGATGCTCGACCGGGCCGAATCAGCCTCGCTGCCGCAGCACATTCTGGCGGTGGACCTGAATGCCTTCTGCCGCGAGATGGCGGAGCGCTTCACTGACATCAACCACAAAAACCAGCTTGTGCGCTCAACCTATGCGGGACCCGAAAAACAGCAAATGGTTAACAAGTTCTTCCTGACCCAGGTGGTCGAAAACCTGCTTTCGAATGCCACCAAATATTCGCCGGAAGGCAGCGAAATCCACCTGCGCTGCCAGGTTGAAAACGGCCAGGCCGCCTTCGAAGTGCAAGATCACGGCGTGGGCATTCCCAAAGACGAATTGAAGAACATTGGCGATCCCTTTTACCGGGCCAGCAATGTGCAGGATGTGAAAGGCACCGGGCTGGGCATGGCGGTGGTCAACCGCTACCTGGCACAGATGGGGGGTAAAATGGAGATTGATTCTCATCCTGACCGGGGGACGCGCATCAACTTCGCCATTCCGGTCACCGAGGCGGAACCGCCGGAGGAAATTCACCATGAAGAAGACGGAGAAAACTTGCATATCGCCTGAGATTCTTTTCAGGCTGGTTCTGGCGGGAGTGATGGCGGCGCTGGCCCTGGGACCGGCAGCCGCGCCGGTTCAGGCGGCCCCGGCTGCCCAGGCGGTCTATGCCGACGCCCTGGCAGCGGAATGGGCCAACTGGTCGTGGAGCCTCACCGCCAATTTTTCAAGCACCTCGCCGGTGCACGGCGGCAGTTATGCCATCTCAGCCGCCTATACGGCCGGCTGGGGCGGGCTGCAGCTGGGCAACAACGACGGCGTGGATATTGGCAGCAGCAACCGCCTGGAGTTCTGGATCCACGGCGGCAGCAGCGGAGGCCAGCCCATCCGCTTCACCCTCAACAGCGGCTGCGGCAGCCTGAGCCAGGACCTGTCCCCCGCTGCCAATACCTGGACGCGGGTGGAAGTGGATTTGAGCCCGCTGCCGCCCCCGCGCCGCATCACCACCCTGGTCTGGATGAACAATTCCAACAGCGTGCCGGGAACGTTTTACCTGGATGACATCCGCTTTTACGAAGACACCAACCCGGTGACCCCGCCGGCAGCCCAGCCGGGACCGGCGCTGAGCGTGGACCTGGCAGCTACCGGTACGCTGATCAGCCCCTATATTTACGGCATGAATTTTGCCAGCGAAAGCCTGGCTGATGAGCTGGATTTGCCGGTGCGCCGCTGGGGGGGAAACTCCACCACCCGCTACAACTACCTGACCGACACCTCGAACCGCGGCAGCGACTGGTACTTTGAAAACGTGGCCGGCTCGGCCAACCCGGCCAACCTGCCGGATGGCTCGGAAACCGACCTGTTTATCGCACAAAATGTGCGCACCGGCGCCGAAAGTCTGATCACCATTCCGCTGATCGGCTGGACGCCCAAGGCGCGCGACGCCTCGTGCGGGTTCAGCGTCAGCAAATACGGCGCGCAGACCGACCGCGACTGGCAGTGGCGGCCGGATTGCGGCAACGGGGTGAGCAGCGGCGGCGGCAACATCACCGGCAACGATCCGCACGACACCAGCATGGAAATCACCACCGCTTTTGTGCAGGGCTGGATCACCTATCTGAAGGGCCGCTACGGCGCGGCCGGGGCGGGCGGGGTGCGCTTCTACAACCTGGATAACGAGCCCATGCTGTGGAACAGCACCCACCGCGACGTGCACCCGGCGGCCACCAGCTATGACGAGCTGCGCGACCGCACGGTGGCTTACGCCGCGGCGGTGAAGGCGGCGGACCCGCAGGCCCTGACCCTGGGACCGGTGCTGTGGGGCTGGACGGCCTATTTCTATTCAGCGCTGGACGCAGCCGCAGGCGGATCCTGGTGGAACAACCCGCAGGACCGCCTGGCGCACGGCAATGTGCCTTTCATCGAGTGGTACCTGCAGCAGATGCGCAGCTATGAGCTGCAGCACGGCACGCGCATTCTGGACTTTGTGGATGTGCATTATTACCCGCAGGCCGGCGGCATTTTCTCCTCTTCGCTGGGCGATGCCGCCACCCAGGCGCTGCGCCTGCGCTCCACCCGCGCTTTGTGGGACCGCACCTACACAGACGAAAGCTGGATTGCCGATGAGGTCTATCTCATTCCCCGCATGAAGGAATGGGTGACCACCAATTACCCCGGCACCCGCCTGGCCGTCACCGAGTATAACTGGGGGGCGCACTGCTATATTAACGGGGCGCTGGCTCAGGCTGATGTGCTGGGCATTTTCGGCCGCGAAGGGCTGGACCTGGCCACCCTGTGGGGGCCGCCCGTTTCGCAGGCGCCCGCCGCCTTTGCCTTCCGCATGTTCCGCAATTATGACGGTGCGCACAGCCGCTTTGGCGACCTGAGCCTGCCGGCCAGCAGCGCTGATGAGGCCCAGGTGGCCATTTTCGCCGCGGCGCATCCCAACGGCGGCAACCTGACCCTGCTGGTGATCAACAAAACGGATGTGCCGCGCACCAGCACCCTGGCGCTGCCGGGCTTGCAGGCCGGTTCGGCGCGCGTGTTCAGCTACGGCGCGGCCGATCTGAGCGCCATTCACGGCCCGACCACCCAGATGGTGAGCGCCAGCTTCAGCATGACCTTCGCCCCGCAGTCCATCACTCTGATCGAGATTCCGCAAACCGACACCCGCCTGCACCTGTTCATGCCGCTGGTGGCTGTGCCGTAGGAGGAAGACCTGCCCGATCACCTCAGCGATATTGCCGTCTATGACAACAGCGACCCGCGTCGCTCTTCATATCGCTTATCGGGTGCTGCCCCAAGGTAATTCTCCCGTTCTGCCCTCATGGCGGCATTAATCATCACCCAGATCATTTCTGGCACACAGTCTAATCCGTCTGTAGCAATTTTCTCCAAAATCTCTCGAGATAGTGCAGAATCAATTTGGTAGGTCATGGTTTCTCCTTTTTGTTTGGATACTTCCAGGATAACCTGATCTACCGTTTTTGTTATGGTTCGGAATTCTACAAAACTAATTGTACGCCGTTTTGTTCCCTTTTTTACCGCCTCGTTCAGCGCGCCGGGGCGGTTCCCAAAAACGTAACCGTATAGCTCTCCGCCGCGCCCTCAAATGCCAGGCGCACAGCCGCGCCGCTGCTTTTGTTAATCAGGTATATATGCTGGGCGGCGGCGTCCTGCACATAGCCCAGCAGCCAGCCGCTGCCGGCCACATCCTTCAGCAGGACAATATCTTCCGGCAGGGGCGCCAGTTCGCTGTCTTTCTGCGCGGCCAGGTCAAAGCGGTGCAGGGTCATGCCGCCGCTGGCGTTCACCGCCGCGGTGTAAATGGCCTTTTCGCTTTCCACCCAGGCCCAGGGCGCGTCGCGGCCGGGAATGGCCAGCAGTTCGGTCGTCTCGCCGCTGGCGCGGTCGAACGCCATCAAATGCGTCACCTGTTCATCCATGCCCAGGGCGGTCATTTTGGCAAAAAGCAGCTTCTGGCCCGCCACATCCCAAACCAGGTCGCGGTAATACAGCCCATCCTCGGCCTTCACCTGCGCGTCCTGGTAAACCAGCTTTTCCACCGCGGTGCCGCCGTAAGTGGAGATCAGCGCAATGCCCAGCGGATCCAGGCAGCCCTCGCGCTCGCCGTAGTTCAGCGCCGAAGCCAGGCTGGCGCTGTCGGCGCTCCAATCGGCAAAGGCGTGGCAGTTATTAAACTTATAGAATGCGCTGGAGGGCAGGTAGGCCGCAATGTTCTGATCCACATACCCCAGGGCCATGCGCGATTGGATGTGCAGCCACTGCCCATCCGGCGACCAGCGCACCGGTGAGTAGGTGTTGCCCAGGATGCGCTCGTTTTCCAGGGTGTGCGAAAGCAGCACCGTGCGCCCGTTGTCGTAAATATCGTAAATCACCAGGCCGTCATAGGCCTGGTAGGCCAGGTAGGTGCTGTCGGGATGAAACACCACCGGGTGTGGTCCGAAGAAATAGGCCGCCTTCGACTCATTTTGCGTATCCACCGGGAACAGGGTGATGATCATGGCCTTGCCGGTGAAAGGCTTGCGGATGATTTTCAGGCCCTCGTCGTCCGAATAGGCCAGAAAGCTGCTGTCGGGACTGAAGGTGATGGAACTGCGCCCGGCGGCGCCACCTATCGTATCCACAAAGGGCAGCGCCAGCGGCGGGCCGTCAAACGGGGCCGCCAGCACCTTCACCCCCTGCTGATCCACAAAGGCCAGCCAGGCGCCGTCGGGGCTGAGGGTCGCTTTGTCAAGCTCGCTTTCAGGGGCGAAAAGCGGTTTACCCGTCCAGGTGGCCAGGCTGTAGCGCTGCAGGCTGCCGTCCACAAGAAAGAGCAGGCTCAGGTCTTCGCCCGGAGTGGGTTGAACCAAGGGGGTCGCCTTGCCGGCCGGGGTAATCTCGCTGCCGGGGGTGGGGGTTGGGGTGGGCGCCGGGCTGGCGGCTGTTCGCGCCAGGGTGGGGGTAACTTTGGGAGCGCCCCAATCCGGGTTCAGGGTGGGGCGGGTGGCGCTGGGCTGCGGGGTCAGAGTGCGGGCCGGTTTTTTGGTCTCCGTAGGTGCCGCCGCGCTCGGTTCCACATTCGGCCGGCAGCCCGCCAGCATCAACACAGCCAGAATCAGCCCCCAAAGTGCCACAGCCAGCAACCTGTTTCTCATCAGCCTTTCCTCCAGAAAAATATACGAAAACCAGCATGCCTGTTTTGCAACAGCATTTCGTCGGCTGCCCTGCGGCAGCCCGGGTGCATCCATTTTGAACACCAAAGGGTGAAAAAAACGCTTCTAAAATTATACCAACAAATCATAAAAACAAGGTAACTACCTTGACAATGCCACATCTCTATCCTTCTTGAATTTTCAATGCTTTCAATCAGCAGAGTAACCGCATGGGGAGTTTTTGCCCAGCTTTGGGAGCAAAAACTCCCTCAATTAACAGTCGCCCCCTCCCAAAATTGGGGGGGGGTCGGGGGGTGGGTAATCTTAATGTGACATTGTCGAAGTAGTCACCAAACAAATCCATGCTGCCCCCTGATTAACCCAAAAGAGCGGCCTTTTCAGCCGCTCCTTTTTTAAAGTCAGGGTGTTTTATTGCGGGTTGGGCGCGCCCACCGGGCAAACGCTGTTGC
The DNA here is from genome assembly GCA_029561345.1 of Chloroflexota bacterium. Classification (GTDB taxonomy): domain Bacteria; phylum Chloroflexota; class Anaerolineae; order Anaerolineales; family Anaerolineaceae; genus JAKQJC01. The sequence continues at coordinate 100,786 of JAKQJC010000064.1, forward strand.
AGGTGCCGCAATCAATGCAGCATTCGGCGTTGATCACATATTTGTCGGCGCCAGCCGTGATGCACTTTTCGGGGCATTCGGGCTCGCAGGCGCCGCAGCTGATACAATCATCATTAATGAAATAGGCCATGTTTTAGTTCCTTTCCACGCTGGTTTATTTATCAACTTTGACCGACATAAGCATAGCACATCGCACATCAAAAGTCAAAGGTCAAATATGATGATTTTTGTCACCTTTTTATAGTGCCTGCTCATCGCCGTAATGCAGAATGGTGTCGCGGATCTCGCCCCATTTCAGCGCATCGGCAATGCCCTGGTCAATGGTCAGGGTGGTTTTCCAGCCCAGCAGGTCCCTGGCGCGGTCGGCATTGGCATAAGCCCCTGCCACATCGCCTGGTCGCGGATCGGTTTCCTCGCGCTTCACCGGCTTGCCAAACACGCGCTCGAAAGCCTCCACCAGTTCCTTCACCGTCACGCCGTTGCCCGAGCCCAGGTTGATCACCAGATAGCCGCCTTCGGGGTTGCCGGCGCGTTCAAAAGCCTGGTCAAACTGAGTCACCGCGCTCACATGGGCCATCGCCAGGTCCCAGATATGGATGTAATCGCGAATGCCCGTGCCGTCGCGGGTGGGCCAGTGGGTGCCGGTCACATAAAACACCGGTTCGCGGCCCATGGCCACCGAAACCAGTTTGCCCAGCACGTGCGAAGGGTTCTTGATATGAATGCCCGAGCGCATTTTGGGATCAGCGCCAATGGGGTTGAAATAGCGCAGGGCAATGCCCTTCAGGCCGTAAGCGCGGCAGAAATCTTCCAGCACCATTTCCATCATGAACTTGGTGCGCGCATAGGGGCTGCTGGGGCGCAGCGGAGAATCCTCGCGCACCATGAAGCCCGGCACCACATCGTAAATTGAAGCCGACGAGCTGAAGACAATCCGCGGGTAGCCCAGGCGCGCCAGGGTGCGGAACAGTTCCAGCGATTTTCCCACGTTGTCGCGGTAATATTCGTAGGGTTTTTCCACCGATTCAGGCACCACAATCAGGGCCGCGCAGTGAATGGTGGCCTGAATATCCGGATGCTCGCGGAAAATGGTTTCCAGGGCTGCCTGGTCGGCAATATCCGCCTGGTAAAAAATGCGGCCCTTAGTAAACTCGGGACGCCCCGTCACCAGTGAATCAAGGATGATAGGGGTATGGCCGTGATCTTCAAGGGCAGAACAGATGGTGCTGCCAATATAGCCGGCGCCGCCGGTGATCAAGTATTTCATAAGCCTCCTTCAAGAATATCCTCAAGCCGGTTCCACCGGCCAGGTGAATCAACTTGCTGAATGAAATGGTTAACACGCCGCTCCGCGGCGGGTGCGGGGGTCTGAGGTGGGTTGTCATCATCTGCCGCAGTTAAACTACTCCGGCTGATGGGCGCAGTCGGCAATCTCCTTGGCCGCTTTGATTTTGGCCTGCTGCACCTCGCCGTACTGGGTTTCCAGTTCAATGCGCTGCCACAGGCGGCAAATGGGCACCTGCAATTCCGGCTTGGCCGCCATCACCTCGCGGGTTTGCGTCAGGGCTTCATCCCAGCGTTCCACATTGGCGTAACTTTCAATGAACACAAAGCGCTCCGCCGGGTCTTTGGGACCGTGTTCAGCCAGGCCCGCGTCGCCGTAAGCCGCCGCTTCTTCCCAGTTGCGGCGCTGGCGTGCCAGTTCGGCCTTTTCAAAATAATAGCACCAGTCATTCGAGGGTTCCGCGCCGGCCAGTTCCGGCACCATCCGCGCGCCTTCGCCCTCCGGCAAAACCAGCCCACGCCGCGACCAGGCGCTGGCCTGGGCAATTTCCACCGGCAGCTTGCGGTTGTCGCCGTCAATCAGCGGGTCCAGCACCCGCAGGCAGGCCCAGGGCGCATAAAACACCGCCACCATGCTGGAGGTGCTGCCGGTGAAGGTGGCTGCCAGGTAATCGCGGTACAGCGGCTGGTCAGCCTTCAAAATTTCCGTGCCTTCTTTGAAGCGCCGTGATGGATAGTATAACATATAGCTCATCCGGTCCGTGTGGTTATCCGGCGCATAGTACCAGTTCAGCAGCGCCGAGAGCGAATTATCGCTGTAATAGGTCACCGCCATTTCGTTGGCCAGCACCACCGTATCCGGTTCAATGGCCGGGGCGCGCCAGGCCAGCTGCCAGAAAAAATCGCGCTGGGTTTCCCAATCCTGTTTGTAGGCATTGGCCAGCTGAAATTGAAAGCCCACCGAAGCCGCTGCCAGCGCCGCCAACACCCCCACCCGCAGCAGGCGCGGCGCGGGAACCAGCCGCACCAGCCCCACCAGCAGCAGGCAGGCGCCCAGCATAAACGGCAGGGTAAAGCGGTCCGCCGGGAATTCCATGCGCGGGCGCAGGCCCGTCAGCCAGAACGGCCAGCCGGCCGCCAGCAGCGCCGCCGCCCCCACCAGCACCATCTCGCCGGCCTTGCGCCAGCTGGCGCGGGCCTTGCGGTTCCAGGCAAACAGCACCGCCAGCCCCACAAACGTGACCGCCAGCAGTCCGAAATAAACCAGGGTGGTGCGGCTGCCCAGTTCAGAGGGATCTGGCTGGGCAAAGGCGGCCGCCCAGGCGCCAAAAGTGGTGTTCCACAGCGCCTCGTAAATGCTCACGCACAGGCCCCACAGGGTGCTCAGCGGGTTCGTGCTCAGGTCGGTCAGCAGGCGCGGCTTGTAATTGGTGGTTTGAAAGCTGAAGAAGAAAGTGCGCCAGATGCCCACCGCCGCCATCACCCCCAGGTAAGGCAGCCAGCGCTTCAAGGTCAGGCGCAGGCGGGCCGCCAGGGTGCCTTCCGTCACCACCCACAAAAAAGCCGCGCGCGCCAGCTCCAGCACAAAGAAATATTCCATCATCACCAGATTGCCCAGCGAAAGCAGCACGGCCAGGCCGTGCCACAACCAGGCATGCCGTTTGACCTGCAGCGCGGCCACATTCGCCAGCAGCGAGCCGAAGAACAGGCACAGCACCATGAAAAAATGGCTGTACACCAGCGAGATGAACTGCTGGCCAAAAGCCGGATACACCACCGCCAGCAGGCTCACCCACTCCGCGGCGTCATCCTCGTCCGGCCACACCCGGCGCAGCAGCAGCCACAGCAGCACACCCGAAAGCCAGCGCCACAGCAGGGCAAACACCTGCCAGTGCCACGGCGTGGAACCCAGCAACGGCAGGGTGATCTGATAGAGCAGCCCCCACACCGGGCGGTTGGTGGAAAAATAGCGCGCCAGGCCTTCCGGCCCCAACTGGTGGAAAATCCAATTAATCGGCAAATCGTCCCAGTAAAACCCCAGCATGGGAATCAGCAGGCCGTAGGCCAGCCCGCAGGCGCCCAGCAGCACCAGCGGAAAGAAACGCCGCAAGCGTTCAGGCATCTTTGTCCTCTCCACCCAGAATCCGCCGCACCAGGTAAACCGGCCGGCGCTTCACTTCCTGGAAAATATAACCCACATACATGCCAATCAGGCCCATGGTGATCATCAGGCTACCCCCCACCACCAGCAGCACAAAAATGGTCGAGCTCCAGCCCGGCGTCAGGCTGCTTTGCTGCCCCGTCACCCAGAAGCTGAGCACATAAACCGCCTCCAGCAAGGCCAGCAGCAAAAACAGCCCGCCCACCGAAATGCCGATATACAGCGGCACCAGCGAGAAGGAAAACACCGCATCTGAGGCCAGGTTCAGCATTTTGCGCAGCGAATATTTAGAACGCCCGCCCAGGCGCTGCGGCGGCTGGTAAGGCAAAATCACGCTGCGGTAGCCCATCCAGGCCACCATGCCCCTGATAAAGCGGTGATATTCCGGCATGCTGTTCAGTGCATCCACCGCCGCCCGCGACATCAGGCGGAAATCGGCCGCCCCGGGCTGAATCTGCGTATCGCCAATGCGGTTCACCAGGGCATAAAATCCCCGCGCGGTCAGCCGCTTGAAAAGTGAAACCTTCTCCTCATCCACACGCTGGGTCAGCACAATATCGTAGCCGCTCAGCCCCAGGCGCAGCATCTCGCCGATCAGGTCCGGGGGGTGCTGGCCGTCGCCATCGAGGGTCACCACCCAGTCACCTTTGGTTTGCTGCAGGCCGGCGGTCAGCGCCGCCTGGTGGCCAAAATTGCGGCTCAGCTCCACCACCCTGATGCGCCGGTCAGCAGCGGCCAGGGCTTCGAGCTGCTTGAGGGTGCCGTCGCTGGAGCCGTCGTCCACGTAATAAATGGTGAAAGCGTGGGGCAGGGCTTCCAGCGCCGCGCACAGGCGCGCGTGGAAAGGACTCAGAGCCTCTTCTTCATTATAAAGAGGGATCACCAGGTCAACAGAAAGAGGGGAGGAAGAAGGGGTGGAATCGTTCATCACAGATCTGGCTTAAGTATAACGGCATCCCTTCCACCGGGGAAGGGCAAACGGCCATTTTTCCCTTTCACCGCTTGCAGCCGGTCCTGTGCTTCGTTAAAATAGACATACAGATCCCTCATTGCATCCCATCCAGCGCATCCTCCGGAGGCTTTATGAAACGCATGCCCCTGCCCTTCATCGTTCTGATCGTTATTTGCCTGCTGGCCTGCAATCTCAGTCTGCCGGCCTCGTCCACGCCCGCCGTCCCCCTTGAAACCATCATCCCACCAACCGCCGAACCCACCCGCGGCCTGCCCCCCAAAGGCCCCCCGCCCACCCGCGCGGCTGTTGGCACAGCTGTGCGCCCCACCCCGCCGGCCGGCGATGAAAATGCCGTCACTGCCGCCACGCCCCAACCCGGCGCGCCCGTCTACCGCGCCGGCGGCCTGCCCGGTGTCTATTGGGTCACCAATCCGGCCAGCGGGGTGGAATGGTTTGTTCAGGTCATCCTGCCCAAAAAAGCCGCCAGCCTCGGCCCCCTGCCCGCCCTGGTTCTGGTCCCCGGCGGCATCGGCAGCGGCACCAGTCTCATGGATCCCATCCGCCCCCTGCAAATCATGGCCGACGCGGGCTTTGTCATCGTGGTGTTCGATGCCGAAGGACGCGCCAAAACCGCCGGGGTTGAAAACACCAACGGCTACATCCAGCAGGACGGCCTGGCCGAAGTGATCCGCTTTGCGGCCACCCTGCCCGAAGTGGATGCCAGGCAGATCGGCCTGGTTTCGCTTTCCTACGGCATCACCATGGCCTCAGGTGCGCTGGCCCGCCACCCTGAACTGCCGGTGCGCATGCTCATCGACTGGGAAGGCCCCTCCAGCCGCTTCTATTCCACGGTTGGCTGCAACATCCCGGCCGGGGGCAGCAGCGGCGGCAGCGGCAAAATTGCCTGGCAGCCCTGTGATGACGAAAATTTTTGGAGCGAGCGCGAAGCCGCCGCCTTCATCAAAAGCGTCTGCGTGCCCTACCAGCGCATCCAGTCTGAAAAAGACCATGTGCAATCCACCAACGCGCATGCCGTTGAAATGATCAACAATGCTGTCGCCGGGCTTTCGCCCTGGGTGCGTTTAAACGATGAAACCCCCAACCAGACCTATGACCCTGGCGCGCCGCCAGCCATGCTCCCCGAAAGCTCTGACCGCCAGCGCGAAGAAAACATCGTCCGCTACGCCCAGGAAATCCTTGCGCTCAACATCGCCCCCGTCTGCGCGCCCTAAGCCGGCGTTCCACCCTGGCGCTGCACATGGCGCAAAAAGGCCGGCGAATTCAGGCCGCGCTCCAGCAAATAGGTCAGGTAATATTGAAGCAGCCCCTCCACCTCGGGGCGCAGTTCCGCCGCAGCCGGGGCGCGGCTGGCTTCCATCCAGCCGCTGCGCTGCAAATGGCGCAGCAGGCGCAGCGCCGGCATCGAAACGGGGAAAACCGCGGTCACCTCCGTGCCGCATTCCGGACACAGCGCCCCACCCATCTGCGCCGAAAAGAACTGGTCTTCCGGCTTTAACTCCCGCCCGCAGCTCACGCACTGGAACAATTCCGGCCTGAAGCCCAGAATATCCAGCAGGCGCACCTCATACCAGCGCGAAACCAGCCACAGGTCATCGTGCGGCAGGGTTGCCAGGCGGCCCAGGGTATCCGTCAGCAGGTGAAAAAGATTCGGCAAATCTTCGTTTTCGTAGGTGAACCGGTCCGCCAGTTCCACCACATAGAGAGCAAAGGCGGTGCGCAGCAGGTCATCGTGCAGGGGCAGGTAGGCCTCGGCGGTTTCTGCCTGGGTGATGATGGGCAGGTCGCGGCTGCGCGCCAGAAAAAGGCGCGCCCGCGTGAAGGGCTGCAAATGCCCGGCCTTGCGCGAGCGCAGTTTACGCACGCCCTTGGCCAGCGCCCTCGTTTTGCCCTGCTGCAGAGTGAACAGGGTCAAAATGCGGTCGGCCTCGCCCCAATCGCTGTGGCGCAGCACGACCGCTTCAAGGCTGAAGGTGTGAGAAGGGTTGGGCAAGCCAGCCCTCGCTCAGCTCAAACTTTTAGGGGTGAAGGCTCCGGGCAAAAATTCGCGCAGAGGGGCTTCCTGCACCACATGCCCGTCCTTGTCAGCCAGAATCACCAGAGTTTCCACGCCAAATTCAGCGATCACCTGGCGGCAGGCGCCGCAGGGTGAGCCGCCGTTTTCGGTCAGCACCACAATGGCTTCAAATTCGCGTTCCCCTTCGGAAACCGCCTTGAAAATGGCCACCCGCTCGGCGCAAATACCCGAGGGGTAGGCTGCGTTTTCAATGTTCACCCCGTCGTAAATCTTGCCCGAGGCGGTCAGCAGCGCCGCACCCACTGCGTATTTGGAATAAGGGCAGTAAGCCCAGCGGCGCGCCAGAATGGCGGTTTCGATCAATTGCGTCCGCATTTCATCATTCAGCATGCGGTTCCTCCGTTTCCTTTTCTTTTTCACGACGTGTTTCAGAACGGCGCAGCGCCCGCACTTTGGCAATCCGCCGGGCGCTCACCTGTTCCACTTTCAGCAAAACCCCTTCATCTTCCAGGGTTTCGCCGCCCACCGGCACCCGCCCCACCTGGCTGTAGATATAGCCGCCCAGGGTGTCGGCCTGGTCGTGCGAGAAATGGGTGCCCATTACTTCGTTAAAATCATCCAGACTGGCACGGCCCAAAAAGAGATACTCTCCATCGCCCACCTGCTGGCAGGGCTGCTCTTCGGCCTGGTCATATTCATCGCGAATCTCGCCGATGATTTCTTCCACAATGTCTTCCAGCGTCACCAGGCCGGCCACGCCGCCGTATTCATCCACCACAATGGCCATATGCACTCCGCGTGAGCGCATTTCGGTCAGCAGTTCGTCCACCTTCTTGGCTTCAGGGATGAAATAGGCCGGGCGCAGACGCTCGCGCAGCGAAAGCAGTGAATCCTTCTCGCTGCGCACTGCCAGCAGCAGGTCCTTGGCATACAGCAAACCCACAATGTCATCAATGGTGTCTTCATACACCGGCACGCGCGAATGGCCGTAATGGGTCAAAATTTCGATAGCCTCCGGCAGCGGGGTGTTGATATCCAGGGCGATGATATCAATGCGCGGCACCATCACCTCGCGGGCGCGTGTATCGCCAAACTGGAAAATCGAGAAAATCATTTTGCGTTCGCCCTGTTCAAGCTGGCCTTCGGGTTGGCCCACCTCCACCCAGTTGCGCAGCTCTTCCTCGGTCAGCGCGCTGGCCGGGTTGCCCGCCGATTGGTGCGGCTGGCCTAACACGGCCATCAGCAGCAGCGAAAATGGGGTGAACAGCACGTCAATCCACAGACCCAGCCAGGCCAGACGCAGGGCAGCCGTTTCGGGATGGTCAATCACCCGCCCCTCCACAATGAATTCGCTCACCACAATCACCAGCGCCACTCCTGCCAGCAGGGCCAGTCCGCCGGCCGTGGAAAAAACCGCTGCCGCCGGGGCCAGCAGGCCCAGGCTCACCACCCCTGTCAGCAGAATATGCAGCAGAGTCATGGCCAGGCGCAGGCTGATGCGCAGATGCGGCCGGCTGACCACCTCCGCGGCCCAATCCACCGCTTCGCCGTGCTGTTCGCGCAAATTGAGCAAATGCGGCAGGCGCGTATTATTCAGGCTGGCGCGCGTCACCGCCACCAGCAAGTCCAGACCGATCAAAACCGCCGCAGCCGTCCAGGCCCAGTTATCCATTATCTCCTTGTCTCTTGAAAGGGCGGGCGGGAACCCCCACCACCAGCCCGCCGTCGGGCACATCATGCGTCACCACCGAGCCGGCCCCTGTGCGCGCGTTTTCGCCCAGCTTCAACGGCGCCACCAGCATGGTATCCGAGCCGATAAAGGCGTGATTGCCAATTTCGGTGCGGTGCTTGTGTTCGCCGTCAAAATTGCAAGTGATGGTGCCGGCGCCGATGTTGACATCCTCGCCGATCACCGCGTCGCCAATATAAGAAAAATGGCCCATTTTGGTGCCCGGCCCCAGGTAGGAAGATTTGACCTCACCAAAGTTGCCCATATGCACGCCTTTGCCCAGATGGGCGCCCTTGCGCAAATGGCCAAAGGGGCCAATTTCGCTGTGCTCTTCCATGATGGCGCCTTCAAGGACCGAACAAATCACCGTGCAGGCGTTGTCAATGCGGGTGTTTTCCACAATGGTGTTGGGGCCAATGCGGCAGCCTTCGCCAATTTCGGTCTTGCCGCGCAGATGCGTGTTGGGCAAAATCTGCGTATCGCGGCCAATTTTCACCCCGGCTTCGATGTATACCGAATCGGGGTCAATCATCGTCACTCCCGCCAGCATATGCGCGCGGTTGATGCGCCGCCGCAGGATGGCTTCCGCCTCGGCCAGATGAACGCGGGTGTTAATGCCCATCGCCTCGGCCGGGTCGTCCAGCACAATGGCCTTCACCGCCTGGCCGTCGCCAGAGGCAATCGCCACCACATCGGTCAGGTAATATTCGCCCTTTGGCGAAACCTGCACGCGGCTGATGGCGTTCCACAGCCATTCCGAATCAAAGCAGTAGGCACCCACGTTCAATTCTTTGATCAGCTTTTGTTCAGGGGTGCACTGCGCCTCTTCTACCACCGCTGTCACGTTGCCGTCCGGCCCGCGCACCACGCGTCCAAAACCGCGCGGATCATCATCGATGACCGTCAGCATGGAGAAAGGTCCCTGGTTGGCTTTCTGCGTTTCCACCAGCCTTTGCAGCGTTTCGGCCCTGAACAGCGGCATATCGGCGCTCAGCACCACCACCAGGCCGGGCTTGCCCAGCAGGTGATCTTCAGCCGCCTGAACCGCGTGGGCTGTGCCCAGCGGCTGGTGCTGGTGGGCAAAAACAGCCTGATCGCCCACCGTCTGGCGCACCTGCAGCGCCTCGTGCCCCACCACCACCACAGGCGGCTCATCCGTCAGGGCCGCGGCCAGGTCCAGTGAATATTGAATGAGCGGGCGGCCCGCAACCGGATGAAGCACTTTGGGCAGGGCCGAATTCATGCGCGTCCCCTGTCCGGCGGCCAGAATAATCACATAACAGGTCATGGTAAATTTCACTCCTTTAAGAGAACAAAAAACGAGCCATCAACAGAAAGGCTCGTTTCCTGGTTTGTTCGCACTGGATGGACAGGCTGGGGCACCTGGATTCGAACCAAGATCCACAGATCCAAAGTCTGGTGTGCTGCCGTTGCACCATGCCCCAAGAGTGCCCCCAATTCTATCATACAACCCTTGATTCGGGCAAGGTCACGGTTTTTTCTTCTTCTTTTCCAGTTCTTCCAGCGAAACACCCAGCTGGCGAGCCTGGTCAAAAGAGATAATATCTGGATTGATCAGCTTGGGATCAGAATGTGAAATGGCTGAATCCCAAAACGCATCCGCATCCACCGGCGTCACCGGAGGGTTGCTGCCGCCCAGCAAAGCCAGCAGATTTTCATCCGGCGGCACATTGGTCAGCGGCTGTGATCCCGGCCGCGCCGGGGGGGGGGCCGGGGTCAGGGCTGGAACCGGAGCCGGGGCAGGCTTCACTTCCATTGGTTTTTCAACCGTCAGCAAACGCAGATCGCCAGCCGTCAGGCGAATTTCATCCGCCGCCACCATCAGGCGCACCGCCGAACGGCCCTGCGGCAGAAACACCGCCACCGTCAGCCCGGCCTGCACTGGCGCCGCGGCCACATTGTAACTGCTGCCGGCCAGGGTGAAGCTGAAATCGGCACCGGGGCTGTCCAGGCGCTGCGCGGCCTGCTCGCCGGCCTGAACCACGCCAGAAAGCGCAGCCAGGGCCTGTGTGGTGGCAGGGATTTCACCTTCCGAAAGCATCAGCGTGCCCTGAAAATTAAAGAGTGCGGCGCCCAGCGCGCCCAGCGACTGGCACAGCGCGCGCAGCGCGCCAGAAGCGTCGCCTGCTTCAGCAGACGCTCGCACAGGCTGCGGCGCTGGTTTGGCTTTTTCCACCGCTGCCGGCGCAGTTTCAGCGGCAGCTGACACAGGCGTTTCCGTTGGGGCGGGCTGCGGGGGCAGCGAGCGGGTGAGGCCCAGCAACTTCTCAACCGCAGGAATGAATTCTGCCATGGAGAGCGGCTTGCTGAAAAACAGATCTGCGCCTGCGTCCATTGCCTGGCGGCGCATTTCGGGTGATTTCAACCCCGTCATCTGGATGATCTTGACGTTTGGGTAGCGCGCGCGGAAACGGCGGGTCAGTTCAAGCCCGGAAAAACCTGGCAGACGGATATCCGTGATCATCAGGTCAATCGTATGGCGTGTTGATTCCAGCAGCGCTTCTTCGGCTGAGGGTACCACTGTGACTTCGATGTCCGGATCAATGGTATTAAGGGCGGCCTGGATCAGCCGCCCTAATTCAAAAGCATCATCAACAACCAGAATATATTTTTTAGCCATACCCTAATTATATCCGGTTTTTATTATTCAACACGCCAGCAGGCCACCCAATGTCCAGGAACAGCTTCTTTAAACACCGGCTCCTGAGTGGCGCATTGTTCCATGGCCATCGGGCAGCGCGGGTGGAAACGGCATCCGGCCGGCGGGCGCAGCGGAGAGGGAACATCACCCTTGAGGATGATGCGTTCGCGCTTCAGCTTGGGGTCAGGGATCGGAATGGCGCTGAGCAGGGCCTTGGTGTAGGGGTGCAGCGGGTTGCGGAAAATTTCTTCGCGGGTGGTCAGTTCGGCCATCTTGCCCAGGTACATCACCGCCACGCGGTCTGAAATGTGCTCCACCACGCTCAGGTTATGGGCAATGAACAGGTAGGTCAGGCCCAGTTCCTTCTGCAGGTCTTTGAGGATGTTGAGCACCTGCGACTGGATGGACACATCCAGGGCCGAAACCGGTTCGTCGCAGACAATGAATCGCGGGAAGAGGGTCAGCGCGCGGGCAATGCCAATGCGCTGGCGCTGGCCGCCTGAAAATTCGTGCGGGTAGCGGCGGGCGTGATAATCTTCCAGGCCCACCTTGCGCAGCATGGAAATCATGTTTTCATAGCGCTCTTTGGGCGTGCCAATGCCGTGAATCTTCAGGCCTTCCATCACGCTTTCACCAATCGGCATACGCGGATCGAGCGAAGCATAGGGATCCTGGAAGATGATCTGCATCTGGCGGCGCATGTTTTTCATCTCGCGGCCGCGCAGTTTCAGCACATCCACGTTGTCGAATGAAACCGTGCCCGAAGTGGGTTCAATCAGGCGCAGCATGGTGCGGCCGACGGTGGTCTTGCCGCAGCCCGATTCGCCCACCAGGCCCAGGCATTCGCCTTCCTGAATGGAAAAGCTGACATCATCCACAGCCTTCACATTGGCCACCACGCGCTGCAAGATGCCGCCCCGCACGGGGAAATACTTCTTCAGGTTCTTGACCTCGATCAACGTGCGTTGAGCGGTCTGGGGTGTTTGAGTCGTATCTTGAGTCATGCGGGTACCTCGCTACTTGAGAGACATGGGGGCTTTGTGGCCCTGGGCTTCATCGTCTGTGTAAAGCCAGCAGCGCACACTGTGGTCAGGCAGCACCTGCTCAAGAGGCGGGCAGGCCTGCGTGCAAATTTTCAGCCGGTTGTTGATGCGGGCGCGGCAGCGCGGCGCAAAACGGCAGCCCGGCGGCAGGTTGATCAGGTTTGGCACCGAGCCGGGAATCACATCCAGCTTGTCCTTCACCTGCCCCAAAACCGGGATGGAGCCGATCAGCCCCTGGGTGTAAGGGTGGAGCGGCTTTTCAAACAGGGGTGAAACATCGGTTTGTTCCACAATCTGCCCGGCATACATCACCGCCACCCGGTCGGCCATTTCGGCAATCACGCCCAGGTCGTGGGTGATGAGGATCACCGAGGTGCCCATGCGGGTGCGCAGGTCGCGCATCAGGTCCAAAATCTGGGCCTGAATGGTCACATCCAGCGCGGTGGTTGGTTCATCGGCAATCAACAGCTGCGGGCTGAGCGCCAGCGCCATGGCAATCATCACGCGCTGAGCCTGGCCGCCCGACATTTCATGCGGGAAGGCGCTGGCTTTGCGCTCCGGATCGGGGATGCCCACCAGGCGCAGCAGTTCAACCGCCTTAGCCCAGGCCTGTTTCTTATCGAGGTTCTGGTGAATTTGCAGCACCTCGCCCACCTGGTCGCCAACCATAAAGACCGGGTTGAGGCTCGATTGCGGCTGCTGGAAGATCATCGAGATGCGGTCGCCGCGCATCTTGACCATTTCGGCTTCCGACATCTTCAGCAGATCGCGGCCCTGGAAGAGGATTTCCCCATCCACAATCTTGCCGGGTGCGCCCACCAGGCGCAGGATGGAGAAAGAGGAAACGCTCTTGCCGCAGCCCGATTCGCCCACCAGCCCCAGCACTTCGCCCGGGCGAACATTGAAATCCACGCCATCCACGGCTTTAACCACACCCTCTTCGGTGTAGAAATAGGTTTTGAGGCCTTTAACCTGCAGGATGAATTCTGATTCTGACGAGGGTTTGTTGCCTTCTTGTGTCATAGGTTTTTGAATCTCCTCAAGATATTTTGCTACATTTTCAGGCGCGGGTCAAGTGCATCGCGCAGGCCGTCGCCAACATAGTTGAAGGCCAGCGAGCAAATGAAGATGGGCAAACCCGGAATCAGGGGCAGGTAGGGCTTATCCAGCATATAGGTCTGCGTGGCCGCCAGCATGTTGCCCCAGGTGGGGATCGGGTCTTGAATACCAAAACCGAGGAACGAGAGGGCTGCCTCGGCCACCACATAACCAGCCAGATCCAGCGAGGCCGTCACAATGATGGGGGCCATGGCGTTGGGGATCATGTGCTTGATGATGATTTCAAAGTTGGAGGCGCCCATGGAGCGGGCGGCCTCAACGTAGGTCAGCTCACGCAGGGCCAGCAGCTGGCCGCGCATCAGCTGCGCCGCGGTCATCCAGCCCAGGCCAGCCAGCACCAGAATGATCAGCACCGCCGAGCGCGCGTCGCGTTCGGTCAGCAGCATGATCTTTCCCATAAGCTGAAGAACGAAGTTGGGTATGGGAATGGCCTCTGGATCTTGCAGCAGGATGGCAGAGATGATCAGCAGCAGCGGCAAACTGGGAATGGTCAGCAAAAATTCAACAAACCGCATGGCAATGGCATCAATGACCCCTCCAAAGAAGCCCGAAATGGCTCCCACCACCACGCCGATGAAGATGGAGATGATCACCGAGAAAACCGCCACCGAGAGCGAAATGCGGCCCGCATAAATCACGCGCGAGAAATAATCGCGGCCAATTTCATCAGATCCCAGAAAGTGCGTGCGGCCGGTCTCAGCCTGCACGGCGCCGGGAGGGGCAAACTTGGCTTTGATGTCCAGTTCATCCACTTTGAAAGGAGAAATTTGGGCGGCAAACACGGAGATAAGGAAAATCGCGATCATCAAAATCAGCGAGAAAACCGCCAGTTTGTGCTTGGCAAAACGCCGGGCAATCAATTCCAGCGGGGTGCGCTCTTTGAGCAGCTTTTCAGAGTCGAGTTTTTCGAAAAAATCTTCCTGGATTTCGTTTGTAGAGTTGGTCATGGCATCACCTGTTAAGTCAAGCGGATACGTGGATCAACAACCGTGTAGAGAATGTCGCGCAGCAAGGTCGCGATCACCGTCAGCACAGCCGTAATAAACAGGAACGCCATAGCCACAGGGTAGTCATATTCGCCAAGCGCCTGGAAATATAAACGTCCCATGCCCGGCCAGGAGAAAATGGTTTCGGTGATGATGGCGCCGGAGAAGAGGCCGGGGATGGCAAAGACGATAATAGTCACAAAGGGGATGAGCGCGTTGCGCAGCGCATGCTTGACAATCACGACCCGTTCAATCAGGCCTTTGGCGCGCGCCGTGCGCACATAGTCCTGGCGCAGCACTTCCAGCATGCTGGTGCGGATGAAACGCGACCAGCCGGAAACGGAGACCAGGGTGAGGGTGGCCACCGGCAGAATCAGGTGGAGCAGAATATCTGCCGTGGAGCCAGCTTTGATCACGCCGAGCAGGGGGATGGTGTAGTTGCGCACTGCCACCGCACTGCCCGCAGGCAGATAAGGCCAGCCGGCCGATTTTGGCAAAATGGAGAAAGCCAGGATCATTAAAATGCCGAAGAAAAAGGTCGGCATGGCCGAGCCAATGAAGGCCAGGGTGGTGAAGATGTAATCAAACTTGGAATACTGCTTGATGGCGGAATAAATGCCGATCGGAATGCCCAGCAGCAGAGCAAAGATCAGTGAAAGACCGCTCAGCTGGACGGTCTTCCAGATGCGGCTTTCCAGAAGCTGAGAAACCGGCCGGTCGCGCAGCAAACGCCACGAGTTGCCGAAATCGCCCAGCAAAATGCCCTTGCTTGTGCGGCGGCCGACCAGGTCCTTCAAATAGACCGGGCGGGCGCAGCCGGTCACAACGGTTTCATATTTTCCAGCACTGTTCAAAACTTCCTGGGTGGTCTCTTTGCTGCAGCCAATGACGACATCAGAGAACAACTCCGTGCCGCCGATAACGATCGGCCCAGTCGGCCAGCCAATTAACCAGCGCGTGAAACGCAGCGGTACAGCCAGGTCCAGTTCATAATAAGCGCGGATGCGAATAATGTCTTCTTCGGTGATTCTGAAGCGGCTGTTTTGGGTCGTCTGGCGCATACCTGACATGGGACCGCCAGGCGCGAAGTTTAAGATTGCATAGGAGACAGCCGCCGAAATCAAGACCACAATAATCATCTGAAAAATTCGGCGAATCAGATATCCAGTCATAGGGCTCTCACTGAAAAGGGGTAAATGAGAGGCAGATGTGACCAGGCTGGCCCAGCCACATCTGCCTTTTATTTTAGCTCATTAAAGCTTTGAACACCTTCAAAGTCCCAGGTTTAGTAGGACAGGTTGAAGTCGATGTGTTCCCAGGTCGCGCCAGCGATGACGTAGTTCTTGATCTTGCCTTCCTTTTCGGCATTGACCAGCTGTTCGGTCAGGCCAGCCAGGGTGGTGGGATCGAGAAGGTCAACAGCGCCGGTCAGGAGCTGAGCTTCAGCATTTTCAGGGGTAACCCAGGTAATGATGAGATTGGGGGTCTTGGGCTGCAGGTCGGCGGGGGCAAATTCGTTCACAGCGTAGACGATCTTTTCGCCCTTCACCCATTCCACGATTTTGTAACCGCCAACGCCCCAGGGGGTTTCAGCGATTTCGGGGAGGGTCAGCCAATCTTTGGCAGGAACTTCGGCGAGGGTCTTGCCTTTGTAGGGGCCTTCAGATTCAATCACGCGGTGAGCGGGGTAGTAGCCGAAGGGGGCCAGGAAGTAGGTCGGGCTCTGCACGCCGGGTTTCCAGGTCACGGTCTGGTTGTTGCCATCGAAGGTGATGGCCTGGGTCTGGTCGCAGAGGATGAAGGAGGTGGCGCCGTTTTCTTTATCGCAGGCGGTCTTGTAACCGAGTTCGAAGTCGGCCTGATTCAGTTCCTTGCCATCCGGCCACTTCAGGTCGGTGCGCCATTCGTAGGTCACAACGAGTTGCATCATCTTGACGGGGGTGCCGTCGAATTCGACCACTTCGCCATCAGAATTCATCACTTTGACACCCTTTTCGAGGGTCACAATGTTGGAATCGGCATCAGCAACGCTGTCGCCAGCTTTCACTTCCACAACAGTGTTCTTGGCCAGGCCGCTTTCCAGGGTGGAGAGCTGCTTCACAGTCGCAGGAGCGTAGGTGTAATCGAGGCTGGTGTACGAGCGGGGGTCAGAGATCAGCAGGGCCAGGTTGGCAGCAAAGGAGCTTTCCACCAGGGTGTGCAGAGAGGCAATTTCCTGGGTGAAGCCGATCACAATGGTATCCTGACCGGGGCGTTCCCATTGGGTCACATTGTAGATGTAATATTCCTCGCCGGGGCGGGGATCGAAGCCAGTCAGGTCAGCCACAGCAGCCGAGGTTTCGGTGCGGTTGAACAGCGGGATGGCGGGAACATCTTTGGTGTATTCCTGCTGGACGATGGTGTACTGCTTCTTGCGGTCTTCCTGCAGCAGGGTGTTGTTGGCGGCCTTGATGGCGACAGAGGCTTTTTCATTGCACCAGCCCATGTCGTTCTGGCCGGCCCAGTTGTTGGCGGCAGTGGGGATCTGGTCGCAGGCATAGAGGGTCTGGCCACCGGGATCAGCCTGGCCAACCCAGGCGAAGGCGCCGATTTCGAAGTCACGGCGGGCGAGGCCGGTGGTGTCACCGAACCACCAGGAGGCGGGGGCGTGCAGGCGGATAATGTGAATACCGCAGTCTTTCATCTGCTTTTCCCAAACCGCGGCCCAGGCCTTGCGGAATGCGGCTGAAGTGGTGGTGAATTTGAAGGCCAGTTCAATGCCGTTGGCATCGGTGCGATATTCCTTGCCTTCAGCCATGGTCCAGCCGGCTTCTTCCAGAAGGGCTTTGCCCTTTTCAGGGTCATAGGGGTAGATGGTGATGTTTTCATCGCCAGCATAGGCCCAGTGGGTCTTGGGGATGAAGGTGTCCATCACGAGGGTCTTGGCCTGTTCCTGGGTCAGCAGGGGATAGCCAGCGTTGGCAATATCAACCTTGTTGGTGCAGTAGGCCATGGCCTGGCGGACTTTCAGATCAGCCAGAGCAAAGGGGGCGGTGGCGAAAGCAGTGGGGACTTCCACTGAATTTTCAACGGTTTTTTCAACAATCTGGGTTTCAACGACCGTCTGAGTTTCGACGACTTTGACTTCCTTCGTCTCGACGACTTTGACTTCCTTCTCAACGACAACCGTCTGGACGACGGGCTGGCAGGCTGACATGGCCATAGCGATAACGACCACAAGCCCTAACAGGGACATGAGTTTCTTCATTATACGTTCTCCTCCAAAGAATTTTTATGAATTAGTGAAGCGATAGGGGGATAGAATAGGGGTATTTCTGGTAGAAGACCACCTCCTTAAAGCCATCATCAATTTTGGGTACAAACATATTATTAATGGGGGCTGCGATTAAAGTGTTTAATCTGCGGATTAAACTTTTAGCAGTTTAGCATAGTAAAGTAGATAAGTCAAGCGGTATCGTCTTTTTTTAGGGTCATTCAGACAACCGTCTGACAAAATCAGGCCGAATCTCCTTCCAGAGGGGTGATTTTAATGATTTTTCCCCTCCTGCAGGACCCCCTGACCCCACCCTACATAAGGTATAATCACCCCATCTTTATTCGTGGAGAGAGACCCGCCATGCGTTTGAAGTCTGACTTGCTCTTGCTGCTGGCCGCCGTCATCTGGGGCAGCACCTTTGTGGCCCAGCGCCTGGCCGCTGGGCATATCGGTCCCTTCCTTTTTAATGGCCTGCGCTTCCTGCTGGGGTCGCTGGCGCTGCTGCCCTTCGTGCTGCGCGCCCGCCAGCCCTTCCCTCGCCCCGCCCTGCCCTGGATGCTCCTGGCGGGCCTCCTGCTGGTGGGCGGCAGTTCGCTGCAGCAGGCCGGCATCCGCACCACCAGCACCGCCAACGCCAGCTTCATCACCGGTCTCTATGTGGTCATCATTCCCCTCAGCCTGGCTCTCCTTTTTAAGGAAAGCATCACCCGCCTGGTGTGGGCGGCGGTGGGCTGCTCCACCCTGGGCGGCTTTCTGCTCAGCGCCGGCGCCCTTTCGCCTTTCTCCATCGGCGATCTGCTGGAGCTGCTGGGGGCCATCTTCTGGGCCGCCCATGTCATCCTGGTGGGGCGCAAGGCCCGGCAGGTGGATCCCATCGTCTTTGCCCTGGGGCAGTTCGTGGTCTGCGGCGTTCTCAACCTCATCCTCGGCCTGATCATCGAACCCGAAACCCTGGCCGGCCTGGCCGGTTCGTGGGGCGCCGTGCTCTACGGCGGCATCCTTTCCGTGGGCATCGCCTACACCCTGCAGGTGGTGGGTCAGCGCCATGCCCCGCCCACCGATGCCGCGCTGATCCTCTCCCTCGAAACCGTCACCGCCGCCATCTTCGGTTATCTCATCCTCGGCGAAACCCTCACCCCCCTGCAAATGGTTGGCAGCGCGCTCATTCTGGCGGCCGTGGTACTGGTGCAGATTCCTGCCCGCCGCGCCCCCACCCCCACTCCGGCCGGTTGAGCGCAGCCCGCAGACCTGTCAACGCCCCGCCCCAAAGCGGGACGTTTTATAATTAACCGGCCTCAGCCGCCTTTCTCAACATAATAATGCAGCAAATCCTGTTCAAAGGTCGGTGCATGGAAATCCCGTCCCAGCAGGGTCAGAATCTGGGTGCGGTGATCGGTGGCATGGTTGGCCACATGCAGCAAAATTTGCCAGCGCGTGCTTTCAGCATTCACATTCCGGCTTTGCCAGCGCCATGCCACCTTTTCATTCAACTGCGCTTCGCTGACGGCGCCCAAATAGCCCGTGACCAGCGCCTGCATCTCGGTCCAGCCGGCCCGCACCGCCGCCCGCGTGGGATAATCCCGCGGGTCAAAATGCGGCGGAAAAGGCTGGTCCTGCAGGCGGTGAATCCAGATGGTGTTGGCGCTCATCACGTGCACCATCTGGTTGCGGATGGAACCCAGGGAATAATCCACCTCGCAGGTGAAATCCGCTTCCGCCAGGGGGTCCAGGCAGCCCCACAGGCGTTCAAACGCCCAGAAAGTGTAATCAAAAAATTCAACCAGCAGGATTTTGTTCATCATCAAACTCCCGAATCCCTCATCAGACCGCCGTCAAACAGTATAAACATGGCAATGCGACGATCAATACCACAGCTTCGGTTTGATATACCACAAAGACATACCCGGCATAATTTCCCCTAAATTTACCGGATCCTTTTCAAGCAAAATGGCAGGTTCACCATTCTCGCCATTGATATACCTCTCCCAAAGCAACGGGGCCGCCTGATGGTGGTCAGGCGGTCCCGGTTTGTGTTTTATTTTGCCGGACAGGCCGCCCCCACATCCAGCCCCTCCAGGTACCACAGGTCAACCGTGGTCAGCGCGTCCTTCAGGCCGCACAGGTCCGGCCGCGCCAGGGTCAGGTGCGGGTAAAGATACAGCGGGACCACCGGCAAATCGGCGTTGAAAATCTGCTGGGCAGCGGCCTCGGCTTCCAGGCGACCTGCCGCGCCGGGCAGCAAACCGCTGGCATTGGCGCAGGCCTCGTCCATGACCGGGCTGCTGTAGCCTTCCACGTTCACCCCCAGCCACTGGTTTTGCGCGGTGGGAATGCGTTCGCTGGTGTACATGAAACAGGACGACTGAAAGGTGCCCTGCCACGAAAACTGCACCAGGTCGAAGGCGCGGCTGAACACCTTGCCCTCCGGTCCGGCGGCAAACAGTTCCTGGGCCGGCAGCGCGCTCACCGTCACCTGGATGCCGCAGGCACCCAGTGACTGGCTGATGGCCGCGGCGGCCTGCTGACGCAGGGGCGCATCGGTGGTCCAGTAGGTCAGGCTCAGCAGCGTGCCCGCGGGAACATTTTTTACGTTCTGGGCAGTGCGCGGGGTGGCCGGGTTGTTGTCGGCATCCACCCAGCCGGCCTCATCCAGCAGGCGCATGCCTTCGGCAGTCGAACCGGCGGCCGCGGCTGCATCCACTGCCTGCTTGAGGGGATTGAACAGGCTGCTCTGCGCCGAAACATAGCCCAGGCCGGGCAGGCTCAGCCCGCTGAACAGGGTTTCCGCCAGCGTCTGGCGGTTGATGCAGGCAGCGAAAGCCTGGCGGGTGCGCGCATCGCCAAAGAAATCGGGGCGGTCCACGCCGGGAGTATAGCCGTCGTCGTAGCTGGCGGGCGCGATGCCAAAGGTCAGCTGCTCCCATTCAGGCCCGTAGCTGGTGGCGCGAACCGCCTTCTGGCTGTTCAGCAGGCCGGCCACAGCAGCCGCCTGATCTTCCACGTGGGTGGAACGGTCCAGAAGGTCGCATTCGCCGCTCTGCAGCATCTGCAGGGCTTCGGCGGCGCCGTTTTTGGCAAAACGGAACACCAGGTGATCAAAGCGCGGCAGCCCTTCGGCGGCGCGGAAATAATTAGGGTTTTTGCTCAGGGTGATGTGATCGCCGCGCGTCCATTCATCAATCACATAAGGCCCCCAGCCCAGCGGATTCTGGGTCACCAGCAGGCTTTGCAGCAGGTCAGAGGCCGGAATGCCGCGCAGCTGGTGTTCGGGCAGCGGCGCCCAGAAGGTCATCTGCGCGCGCGCGTCCACAAAACCGGGCAGGCCTTTCCACTCCACCGTGCGCTCATCCAGCGCCTGGTAGGCGGCGGTGCGTTCGGTCATGAATTTTTGCGTGGGGGTCTGTTTGTCGGCGTCCAGTTTGAAGGAAAGCACCGAATCAGCCGCCGTCACCGGCGCGCCGTCTGACCAGGTCACCCCGCTGCGCAGGGTGGTGCGCGCCGTCACCTGGTCCATTTGCAGAGGCGTCTGCCCATCCCAGGTCACGGCGCAGGCGCGGCTCAGGCAGCCCGCCGGGCGCACCGTCAGCCCCTTCACCAGGGTCATCACGTCGCCGTCAGCGTTAATCACCGTGTCGCCAAAGCTCACATTCACCGGCTGCACGCTCAGGCCGCCGTTATCCACAGACGGAACGGCTTCCACAATCACCGGCGTCAATGCGCCGTTTAATTCATCCACCGGGCCGTCATAGACCGCCTGCAAAATACTGCGCGCGGCCTCGCTCTGCCCGCCTGAATAACGGTAGAGGTTTTCGGGTTCCGCCCCCACGCACACCACCAGGGTGCGCGGCGTGGGGGTGGGTGTCGGCGGCACCGGCGTGGCCGTGGCCGTGGGCGCCGGGGTGGCCGTGGCGGTGGGCGCCAGGGTGGGGGCAGGTGTGGGGGTGGCGGTGTTGCAGGCTGCCAGCAGCAGCGCCAGCAGCACAATGGGCATCATATAAACGAAACGTCTCATGCAGGATTTTCCTTGACCGTGATGGTGTAGGGGGTTTGACCTTCTACGCCGCGCACAAAAAAGAAATGCGGGCCGGTGTAATCGGGGGTGAAATAAACCTGGGCGCCCGGTTCGCTGGTTTCATCCTGAAAAATCACCGCACAGGTCTGGTCGGTGATGTAAAAATCGAGGTCTGCGTCCATATCCTCCGGGGTGAGGGTAATGGTGTACTCAACGTCTTCATCAAGCAGCACCTTGTGAAATTTTTCCGCGCCGGCGGCAATTTCGCCGTAAAGGGTCATATCCAGCAAAGCAGGGGTTGCCATCATGTTCTCCTTTTATCCATCCATCATTGGTTTGATGCTGATTTTACCGCAAAACCGGCCGGATGGGCGGTTTCAGCGCGGCTGCCGCCAGAAAAACCACCAGTACATGCAGGTTGAAATGAGATACAGCACAATCACAATGGCGAACACCGGCCCAAAGCCGTAATTCACCTGAATCCAGCCGCTGATGGATGGGCAGAAAGCCCAGCCAAAATTGCTGGCCATGCTCACCAGGCTGGCCACGGTGGCTCGCGCCGAAGGATCCACTTTTTCCATCACAAAGGTCTGGTAAACCGGGCCGCTCATGTTCATCAGCCCCAGGCGCATGTAGTAGGCCAGTGCGCTGAGGCCAAAGATGGGCGAAAAGCCCAGCATCACCAGGAAGGGGATGGACAGGGCCTGGCTGAGCACCACCAGTTGAATTTTGCCCACGCGGTCGGCCAGCGGCGGCGCAGCCATCAGGCCAATGCCCATGGCCAGCGCGCCCCAGGCAAACATGGTGCCAATCACCGCGTCTGACTGCTGGTGCACGTTGCGGAAAAAGACGTTCATGAAAGGCATGAACAGGCCCGCGCCAATGCCGGTGATGAACATGGGGGTGATCAGCTGGGCCAGCAATCCCGGCGATTTGCGCGCATATTCGATGGGGGCAAACACCGTGCGCTGGGCGGCCGTCAGGCGCGGCAGCTTCATCATCACCAGCGGCAGCAGGGCCAGCGCCGCCCCGCAGGCCACCACCATCAGCGACAGGCGGTAGGCTTCTGTGCCGGTGGAGCTGATATTCTGCCACAGCCCAAACCAGGTGGGCATGTACCCGCCAATCCAGTTGCCCAGCGAAGATGAGATCATCTGCAACCCCACGCTGAAACTGAACAGGTAAGTGCGCTCTTCTTCCTTGCTGTTTTCCATCAGAAACGGCGACATGCTGACGCCCGAAAGGCTCTGCGCCAGGCCCAGCAGCACGTTCATGCTGATGAACATTGGCACCGAGGGAAAAAGGGTCATCAGCAGCACCGCCAGGGCCACGCTGGCCGCACCAATCACCAGCGAGCGTTTGCGCCCCAGAGAATCGGCCAGGTAGCCCATCGGCAGAGCCGCCAGCAGCGAGGTGAGGCTGGAGGCCGAAACCAGGTTGCCCAGCAGGGTTTCATCATAACCCTGGCTGAGGACAAAAAAATTAAACAGCAGCCGGTAAACGCCCAGGGCTGCCCCAGATATGATGGCGCTGATCAGATACAGGCGGGCATTCGGCGAAAAGGCCGCCAGCCGGCGGCCGTAATTGACCAGAACTTTCTGAAAACCAGACATAAACCTGCTCTCTAAAGACAATCAGCGCGCGGGAGAGGTCTCCCGCGCGCCAGAAAAATCTCGGGCTGATCTCTTTTTACTGCGGGGTGGGCGTGGTGCCAACCGGAACCACCGGGCTCAGGTTATTGCCAAACACCAGCTGCGGGAAGGTGCCTTCCTGCACAAAGATCAGTTTGTCGGTGGACTTGATGGCGCTGGCATTGACCAGGGCCATCTGGTACTGGTAATAGTTGCTGTTCTTGGCGTAAATTTCAGCCAGGGCCAACTCCCGCGCCAGGTCGGCGCGCGCTTTTTCAATGGCGGCGGCGGCCTGGGCCTTGTTGATTTCCAGGTCACGCTGCGCTGAAAGCAGATCGTTGTTCTTCTGGGCCTCAATCACCGCCTGCTGCGCCACCAGCTTTTCCTGTTCCAGCTGAGCCAGAATGGTCTGCTGCTTGGTGGTTTCCTGCAGTTTCGACTGTTCAATGCGGATCTGGGCTTCCTGTTCAGCCCGGCGGGCTTCGCCTTCAGTGATGGCTTTCTGCTTATCCTGCACGGCCTTTTCGGTTTCCAGGCGGCTGCGGGTGATGGCGTCCAGCAGTTCCTGCACCGCCGGCGAGAGGGCCACATTCGGCACGGTCACATTGGTGATACTCAGACCGTAGGAAACGGCCAGTTTGTTCAGTTCGGTGTCGATGCAGTTGCGCAGCGAATCGCGGTCTGACCCTATCACTGAATCCTGGTAGGGACGGTCGCCCACGCACACTTTCATCGCCTGGGTGGCCAGGTTGGAGATGACCGCCTGAAGCGCGTCATCGTTTGTATACACTTTTTCGTACTTCGTCCAGAGCTGGCGGATCTTCTCCACGTCAATCAGCCCGGGGCGAAAAACGCTGCCGCTGACAGTCACGCCCAGGCGCTGGTTATCAGCCGTGATCACTTCGGCATCTTCCACCGTGAACTGGTAGGACTGGGTGGTGAATTTCTTCATTGACACGTACAGGCCAAAGTCGCTGTAAATACCCGGACCCACCACGTCTTTGATCTGGCCGCCGTTGTAGCGCACGCCGATCTCATCCGCTTCCACTGTTTCAAAAAGGTAGAAGGGTTTGACGACCATGACGGCCACCAGCAGCCCCAACAAAATGATCACCACAAGCGCAATAATGCCCACGCGAGCAATTCTATCCATTTTAGCTCTCTCCTTGTCTGAAAACGAATCAATGTGATGTTAACTTCGACGAATGGCCTGATGAACCAGGCATGCCTTCAGTATAGCAGAAAATCCGCCGGACGCAAAATATCAGCGCGGCGTTAAAAACAGGAACCAGATCAGCCACAGGCCAATCATCATCAGGCTGGCGCCAAAGCGCAGCACCGCCGCCAGTCCGCAGCCAATGAAGGCACTGCGCGTGGAATCAAGGGCTTTGCGCCAGTCGCGGATGCGAAACCACTCCACGGCAAAAATGGCGGCAAAGGAAGCCGCCAGCCCCGCCAGCGGCGTCCAGATCAGCCCTACCACCAGCATCACCACCGCGCTGATGCCAATGGCCCACCAGCTTGCCCCGCTCTGCCGCGCCGTGGCCCCCATCAGGATGTTATCGGCCATGGTGCCGGCAATCAGCAGCACGGTGACGATGAAAAAGAGGATGGCGCTGGGCCAGGTGAAGCCCGCCAGCAGGCCGTAACCCAGAATGGCCAGCCAGATGATGTTGATGCCCGGAAAAAATACCAGAACCTGGCCCACCAGGCCCACCACCATGCCCACCACAATCAGCGAGAGCAGCAGGGTATAAATCGCAGGGTCCAATCTCTCTCCTTAAACATCCCATTGAGGCGGCCTGCGCCACCTCAATGGGATGTTTCACTTTCGGCACCCTATTTGATCACCGTCAGCCCGCCCATCCAGGGACGCAGCACTTCGGGGATCACCACCGAGCCATCGGCCTGCTGGTAGTTTTCCAGCACGGCGATCAGGGTGCGCGGCATGCCCAGGCCAGAGCCGTTCAGGGTGTGCACAAAACGCGGTTTGCCGCCGTCGGCTGGGCGGTACTTGATGTTGGCGCGCCGCGCCTGAAATTCGCCCACGTTCGAGACCGATGACACTTCCAGCCATTCGCCGCAGCCCGGCGCCCACACTTCAATATCGAAGGTGATGTGCGAGGCAAACGAAAGGTCGCCGGTGCACTGGCGGATGATACGGTAGGTGAGACCCAGCCCGGCGGCCGTGGCTTCGGCATCTGCCAGCATGGCTTCGTGTTCGCGCGCCGAATCTTCGGGCCGGCAGTACTTGTACATTTCAACCTTATCAAACTGGTGCCCGCGCTTGATGCCGCGCACATCGCGCCCGGCGCTCATCTTTTCGCGGCGGAAACAGGGCGTGTAAGCCGTATAATGCATCGGCAGAGCGGCTTCGTCAATCACGTCGCCCATGTGCAGCCCGGTCAGCGGCACTTCAGCCGTTGGCACCATCCACAGGTCTTCTTCATGATCTTTGTACAGGTTATCCTGGAACTTGGGCAGCTGCCCGGCGGCATAGAGCGTGTCGGAACGCACCATGAAGGGGGTGTATTTTTCCGTGTAACCCTGGCGGATGTGCAGGTCCAGCATCCAGGCAATCAGCGCGCGCTGCAGCCGCGCCCCCGCCCCGCTCAGCACGTAAAAGCGCGAGCCGGTGATCTTCACGCCCTGATCAAAATTGAGAATGCCCAGAGCCGTGCCCAGTTCCCAGTGCGGCAGGGGCGTGAAATCAAAGACGGGTTTCTCGCCCACCGTGCGCACCACCACGTTATCATGGTCATCCTTGCCCACCGGCACCGAGGGGTCGGGAATGTTGGGCAGCACGCGCACGGCCGCTTCCAGGTCGGCATCCACCTGGCGCAGCTTTTCATCGAGGGCGGCAATTTGCTCGCCCACCACGCGCATGGCTTCAATCCGCTGTTCGCGTTCGGAACTGTCCTTGGAGCGCCCGATTTCTTTTGAGACGCGGTTGCGTTCGCTTTTCAGGTTTTCAACTTCGGAAATGATCTTCCGGCGTTCCTGATCCAGCGCCACAGCCTGGTCAACCGGCGCGGGGTCCATCTGGCGGTCCAGCATGGCCTGGCGCACCACTTCGGGGTGTTCACGAACAAGATTCATGTCGAGCATAGCAGCCTCCGTAAGGACAGTTAGGATACCCTCAATTATAACGTCAAACCGCCTGAAAATTCAATGCAGCCGGCGGTTTTTTGCGCGGTTCCCGCCCGTGAAGAACAGGCTTTCAGGCTGTTTCGCTGATCTTCTTATCCATCTCAGCCGCTTTGCCGGGCTGCGGTGGGGCGAATTTGGCCTTCCAGCAGTCAATGCACACATGCAGCGGCCGGGGCTCGGCCGGAATGAGATATGCCGCGCCCCAGCGTTTGCAGATATCGCAGCGTTTGAGAATTTTCTCCATGCTGCCCGCCTAGGCCGGGCCGCCCAGTTCGCGGTAGCGGAAGCAAGACACAATATGGTCATTGACCATGCCGATGGACTGCATCACCGCGTAGCAGATGGTAGGGCCCACAAAGGTGAAGCCGCGGCGGCGCAGCTCGCGGCTCATGGCCTCGGCGGCGGGGGTGACGGCCGGAATTTCACGCTCTTCCTGCCAGGCGTTGTGCAGGGTTTTGCCGCCGGTGAAGGACCACATCAGCGCATCGAGGGTGCCGCCCTCGGCGTGCAGCTGGCGCACCAGGCCGGCATTCTGGATCACGCCCTGAATCTTGCGCCGGTTGCGCACAATCCCCGCATCTGCCATCAGGGCCGCCACCCGCTCATCATCATAGGCGACAATTTTTTCAAGTTCAAAGTCATCAAAGGCGCGCCGGAAGGCTTCCCGTTTCTTGAGGATGATGGCCCAGCTCAGGCCGGCCTGGAACATATCCAGCACCAGAAATTCAAACAATTTGCGCTCATCATGCACCGGCGTGCCCCATTCGGTGTCGTGATAAGCCTGCATGACGTCATGTGTGCCCCACGGGCAGCGGCTGATGGACATGTTTCACCTCGCAATTTGGGCTATAATCAAGGATAGATGGACGGCCTCAGCCGCCACCCATTAATCTTACCATCAAATGACAGCCGCCAGAAGGAGAAAAACATGTGGCGTAACCGAAGATCCCCCCGCGGCCGCGGCGGCCTGATGGGTCGAATGCTGGACCCCTTTCAACAGCCGCCCATTCTGAAAGAAGCCCATGCGCTGTATGACCACGGCCGGTTCAACGAAGCAGCGGGCCTGTTTGAAAAGCTGGCCGCTGGCGCGCGCCAGCGCATGGGCCGCCAGGCGCCTTTTCTGTTCATCATGGCCGGCATGGCGCGCGTTCAGGCGGGTCAGCCAGCGGTCGGGATCAGCTACTTAAATGAAGGGATGCAGATACTGGCTGCTGCCTCGCGCTGGCGCGCCTTCTGGCAGACCGGGCAGCGCTGCGTGGCCGAGCTGAACCAGGCGGGTTACCCGGCTGAAGCCCAGCAGGTGGAAGCCTGGCTGCAAAACGCCAGGCCGCCCCAGGCGGCGCAGATGCCCGCCCCCGCTGCCCCGGGCCGCCCGGCCCTGCCGCTCAAATGCCCCTTCTGCGGCGGCGGCGTAGACCCTTCGGCGGTGGACTGGCTGGATGAGCAGACCGCCGAATGCGATTACTGCGGCAGCCCCATCCGCAGCGAAGCCTGATTCCTGAGAGTCAGGTTAATCGTTGGGGAATCGGTGGGTAAACGTGATTGACAGCCAGCCCGAGTCAGGCTATACTTTTAACATGGAGTGCAAATAACGCTATGCGATGGTTTGAGTCACCCCGGGTGTTGCTTTCTTCCAGGCACGCATATTAATGCGTGCCTGTTTTTAACCCCAAAAATTTTGAAAGGAGACGAAACAACATGGACTATGGCATGATCGGTAAGATTGAAAAGGCAAAGCGCTACGCACAGCAGTTGGAACGGATCCACTTTGATGATTTCTCTGTCACGATGGAAGGCGAGAACAACCCGCATGTGGTGCGGTACAACGCCGGCACCTGGCAGTGTGATTGCGATTTCTTCCATTCCCGGGGGCGCTGCAGCCACACAATGGCAATGGAAATGGTTCTTAACGGCATGGTCATCAAACACGCCGAACCTGTGGCCGAATAACAATTGAATAATTTGGGCCCCTGGCGCTGCCAGGGGCTTTTTTGTTTTTTCCGGCTGTCATGCTCGCAGGTGCAGCCCCTTTTTGGCCTGTGGGCGAGGGTAAACCCCGCCCCTACATGACGGCGGTTTCGTACAGCGCCCTTTTTGCCTGTGGGCTCGCCCGTAAAAAAACTCGCCCCTTCGGGATGATTAACTTATGGGTTATAATTCGCCCATGATGGAAGTTGAAGACATTTTACCAGACCCAATCTGGGTGGACACCCCCGAAGCGCTGCAGGCTCTGAGCCGCGACCTGGAAAACCAGACGATCATTGCCGTGGATACCGAATCGAACAGCCTGCATGCCTACCGCGAGCAGGTGTGCCTCATCCAGTTTTCCACCCCCCGCCAGGATTATGTGCTGGACCCCCTGGCCCTGCGCGATCTGAGTCCGCTGGCGCCCATTTTTGCCAGCCCCGCCATTGAAAAAATTTTCCACGCCGCCGAATACGACCTGATCTGCCTCAAGCGCGATTTCAACTTCTGCTTTGAAAACCTGTTCGACACCATGCACGCCGGGCGCATTTTGGGCCGCGAAGGCGTGGGCCTCTCTTCGATGATCGAGGCCGAGTTCGGCATTGTGCTCAACAAGCACTACCAGCGCGCCGATTGGGGCATGCGCCCCCTCAGCCCGGAGATGCTGGCATATGCCCGCCTCGACACCCATTACCTGATTGCCCTCCGCGACCGCCTGCGCGCCGCCCTGCAGGAAAAAAAGCGCTGGGAACTGGCTCAGGAAGATTTCAAGCGCTTCTGCCACGCCCCCTGCGCCAGCCACGCCAACGGCGATAACAACGACGCCCTCTGGCGCTTCCCCGGCGTGCAGCAGCTTGAACCGCAGCAGGTGGCCATTTTACAAGAGCTCTGCCGCTACCGCGAAGCCTGCGCCCGCGAGCTCAACCGCCCGCCCTTCAAGGTGTTCAGCAACCAGGGCCTGCTCGAAATTGCCCAGGTGCGCCCCCACTATGTTGAAGAGCTGCGCCTGCTGCCCAGTCTGAGCGAACGCCAGGTGCGCAAATACGGCCGCCATTTGCTTGAGGCCGTGCAGCGCGGGCGCAGCCTGCCCCCGCCCCGCCGCCCCAGCCCCCATATGGAAGATGAACGGGTGCTGGCGCGCATGGAACGCCTTAAAGAATGGCGCAAAATGACCGGAAAACAACTTGGGGTCGAGTCGGATGTTGTGCTTCCAAAGGATATCCTGTATACTATTTCTATAACAGATCCACAAAATTTGGAACAGCTTTCGGCGTTGATGAGCCAGACGCCCTGGCGGTTCCAGCAATACGGCCCGGCCATCATGAAAGTGCTCAATAAATCTGCCTGAGGAGACCTCATGCACATCCAATTCCTGGGCGCCGCCCGCACCGTTACCGGTTCCTGCTATCTCATTCACGTCAACAACCAGTCGCTGCTGCTTGAATGCGGGCTGTACCAGGGCAAGCGCGAGGAATCTTACGAGAAAAACCGCAATTTCAATTTCTTTGAACCCGCCAAAATAGACGCAGTCATCCTTTCCCACGCCCACATCGATCATTCCGGCAACCTCCCCAACCTGGTCAAACAGGGTTATAACGGCCCCATTTACGGCACCAACGGCACGGTGGCCCTGGTGGATATCATGCTGATGGATTCCGGCCACATTCAGGAATGCGACGTGCAGTTTGTCAATAAAAAGCGCGCCAAACACGGCCTGCCGCCGGTGGAACCCATCTACACCCAGGAAGACAGCGCCGCGGTCAAGCCGCACCTGGTGGGCAAAGATTACGAGGAACCCTTCCACCCCATCAACGGAGTCACCGCCCGCCTGATTGAGGCCGGGCATATTCTCGGCTCGGCGGCCGTGCGCCTGGATATTGAAGAAAACGGCAAGCACACCAGCCTGTGGTTCTCCGGCGATATCGGCCGGCCCAACATGCCCCTGCTGCGCGACCCGGTGCTGCCGGAAGATGTGGATTACCTGATGATGGAATGCACCTACGGCGACAAGCCCCACCGCGACCCCGAAGAGGCTTTCACCGAGTTCCGCGATGTGGTGGCGCGCACCTATAAAAAAGGCGGCAAGGTCATCATCCCCGCCTTTGCCGTCGGCCGCACCCAGGAGCTGGTTTACTTTCTGCACCAGATGAACCGCCGCCGCCTCATCCCGTCCATCCCGGTCTATGTGGACAGTCCCCTGGCGGTGGCCGCGTCAGATGTGTTCCTCAAATTCACCGATTATTTTGACGAAGAAACCAGCCGTTTTGTGGCCAACGGCTCGCACCCGGCGCTGAACTTTGAAAAACTGACCTACATCCGCTCGCTGGATGAATCCAAAGCCCTCAACGAGCGCCACGAACCCATGATCATCATCTCCGCCTCGGGCATGGCCGAAAGCGGGCGCATTCTGCACCACCTGCGCAACAACATCGAAGACCCGCGCAACACCATCCTCATCGTCTCCTGGCAGTCGCCCGATACCCTCGGCCGCCGCCTGGCGGACCGCGTGCGCGAGGTGAAAATTTTCGGCGAGGTGTTCCAGCGCAAGGCCGATATTGCCACCATTGGCGGTCTTTCGGCCCACGCCGGCCAGGATATGCTGCTGCGCTACGCCCTCAACGTCAAAAAGACCGCCCGGCGCATCATTCTGGTGCACGGCGAACCCCCCGCCGCCGAAGCCTTCAGGCAGAAACTGCGCGAGGAAGGCGGCACCCCCACCTTCTACCCCAACCTCGGCGAAGCCGTTGAAATCGTCCCCGTGTAAACTCAAAATTCCCATCCGTAAAAAATGACCTCAATTTTGCGGCAGAAGATTAACCGCGAAGGACGCCAAGGACGCAAAGAAAGAAAAAAGATAACGGCTCAGGTATGGCGCAAAAAGACCGGCCAAACCGCTCCCTGAGCTTGTCGAAGGGAGCTTGGACCATTAGAAAGACCTTCACGCTGGCTTCGACCCTCTGGCGAGGGCAGGCAAAGGCTCAGCCAGCGGTATTTGCTCAACGGCCTGAGCAGTTACGAAAAAAGAACAGCCGGTTTGTCTTGAAAACCGTCACCCTCGCGTGTTATACTTACATTGTAAGCACAGGAGGTGTTTATGTTACGCCGTTTATTTAAGACCGGAAACAGTGTTGTCCTTTCCCTTCCGAGGGAGGTATTGGAAAGTCTTGGCGTTGGCAATGGGGAGAACGTATCATTGGAATTGGATCAACAGCAGCACCGCATCATTATCACCGCAGCCGAGAAGCCCCTTGCCGCGGCTGGCGTGGATGAAGATTTTGCCCATCAGGTCAATGCCTTCATTGAGCAATACCGTCCCGCTTTGGAAGAACTGGCGAAGTGATCCGTTTGTCAATAGACACACGTAAATGCTCCACACGTATTCACCCAAACTGCACCAGAGATCTTCAGCAACAATGTACCACTTTCACAAGGCATGTTAAAGAAATCGGCATATGGTTTTAAGTCGGTTTCTGGGTGGACGCCAC
>JAKQJC010000061.1 GCA_029561345.1 Chloroflexota bacterium
CACGGTCGTGATGAAACCTGCCAGCGATACCTGCTGGTCGCCCTCCTTGCTGGCGGATTGCATGCGCCAGGCGGGCATCCCCAACGGCGTGTTCAACTTCGTCACCGGTCCCGGCTCCACGCTGGGCGAGGCGCTGATTAACCACCCGGATGTGGCTGGCATCACTTTCACCGGCTCGTACGAGGTCGGGATGAATATCTACTGCAACTTCGGGCACTCCCGCTACGTGCGCCCGACCATTCTTGAGCTGGGCGGCAAGAATCCTGTGCTGGTTTCCCGCCACGCGGATGTGGAAGATGCCGCGCTGGGCAGCGTGCGGTCCGCTTTTGGGCTGCAGGGGCAAAAGTGCTCGGCCTGCTCGCGCGTTTATATCGAAGAACCGCTCTACGAGGCCGTGCTGGAACGCATGGTCGCGCTCACCCAAAAGCTGGCGGTCGGGGACCCGACCGAGCGGCAGACCTACATGGGGCCGGTCATCAACAAGAAAAGTTACGCGGATTACCAGCGCTTCATGGAGGACCTGAGCGCCGCGGGCAAGGTGCTCACGGGCGGCAAAACCCTGACGGAAGGCGCGCTTTCCAAGGGCTACTTCTGCGCCCCCACCATCGTGGCGGACGTGCCGCTCACGCACCCGCTTTGGAAGCAGGAAATGTTCGTGCCCATTGTGATGGTCAGCCCCGTCAAGGATTTGGAGCAAGGCATTGCCCTGGCAAACGACGTCCAGTACGGATTAACAGCCGGCTTTTACGGCAGCCTCTCCGAGGTGGACTGGTTCTTTGACCACATCGAGGCCGGCGTGGTCTATACTAACCGCCCGCAAGGCGGCACCACCGGCGCCTGGCCTGGCTTCCAGCCCTTTGGCGGCTGGAAAGGCTCGGGCTCCAGCGGCAAGAACAGCGGCGGGCTTTACTACGTGCAGCTCTACCTGCACGAGCAAATTCGCAACAACGTGCGCCGGATTTAGCCCGACCCTGAGACGCAAACCAGCATGAAAACCCTTCTCCGCAGCTTCGGACGTATCCTGACCCTGGTCGGGCTGGCAAACCTTGCCTGGCTGCTGGTGAACTGGTGGACGGGCAAACCCATCGGTCAGCTTCAGATTTTGGGGCTGCTGGTGCTGGCGCTGGGCTTTAGCCTGCTGCGCATTCACCCAGACGAAAAGCCCCCCAAAGCCTCGCTTTCCCCCTCCCAACGCGAAGAAGACAAACACAAACACAAATCCTGGATTGAAAGCGGAAAGAATTAGCATGTCCAAACTAACCAGTCTGAGCGAAGCTATCCACCAGCACGTGCACAACGGGGACCTTGTGTACGCCGCCGGCTTTACGCACCTGATTCCCTTTGCCGCCGGGCACGAAATCATCCGTCAGGGCATAAAAGAGCTCGTTCTGGCGCGCGCCACCCCCGACCTGATTTACGACCAGATGGTGGCCGCTGGCTGCGCCCGCAAGGTGATTTTTTCCTACTCCGGCAACCCGGGCGTGGGCTCGCTTAAGTGGCTGCGCGACGGCATGCAAAACGGCAGCCTGGAATGGGAGGAATACTCACATTTCGGCATGATTAGCCGCCTGCAGGCGGGCGCCAGCGGTCTGCCCTTCATGCCTATGCGTCAGACTGGCGCGCTGGACCTGGAAAGGGCTAACCCGCTTTACCAGCGTGTGCAGGACCCTTACGGCGGCGAGGACGTGGTGGTGGTGCCGGCGCTGCATCCGGACGTTGCCATTGTGCACGTCCAGCGCGCGGATAGCGAAGGCAACGCGCACATTTGGGGCATCCTCGGCGAGCAGCGCGAAGCCGCGTTTGCCGCCAAGCGCGTGATTCTGACCGCGGAGGAAATTGTGGACGCGGAGCTCATCCGCTCCGACCCCAACCGCACGCTTATCCCCTCGCTGGTGGTCAGCGCGGTCTGCCAAGTCCCCTGGTGCGCGCACCCCTCCTACACCCAGGGCTACTACGACCGCGACAACGATTTCTATCTCGGATGGGAAGAAATGAGCAAGGATGAGGCCGGCGTGAAAGCCTACCTGGACGAGTGGGTGTATGGCGTGAGGGACCGCGAGGAATACCTGGCAAAACTTGGCCCGAACACACAAGAGCGTCTGAAACCAGGCTTGCGCCTGAGCGCGCCGGTCAATTATGGGAGTTACTGAGATGCCGGAAGCTGAGTACAACGCCACCGAATTGATGATTATCAACGCCGCCCGCCTGCTCAAAGACGGCGACCAGGTCTTTGTTGGCGTCGGCATCCCGAACCTGGCCTGTAATCTGGCCCGCCGAACGCATGCCCCCAACCTGCAAATGATTTACGAAGCTGGCGTCATCGGCGCAAGGCCCAATCGGCTGCCGCTCTCCATCGGCGACCCGACCCTGGTGAGCGGCGCGCTTTCAGTCTGCTCCATGTTCGAGGTGTTCTCGCTCTATCTGCAGCGCGGAAATATCGACGTGGGCTTTTTGGGCGGCGCGCAAATTGACCAGTTCGGCAACATCAACGCCACGGTCATCGGGGACTACCAACACCCCAAGGTGCGGCTGCCAGGTTCCGGCGGCTCGATGGAAATCGCCGCCTGGGCCAACCGCTGCTACATCATGACCCCCCACCAGAAACGCCGCTTCCCCGCCCGCGTCGATTTCCGCACCTCGGCCGGTTTTTTGGCCGGGCGCGCTGAACGCGAAGCCGCTGGCGTGCGCGGCGGCGGCCCCCAGGCCGTGGTCACCAACCTGGGCATCATGGAACCGGACGAAACCGGTGAAATGATCCTCACCGCCCTGCACCCCGGCGCCACCGTGGAAGAAGCCCAGGCCAACACCGGCTGGGCCCTCAAAACTGCCGCCCATATCCGCGTCACCGAACCGCCCACCGAAAACGAGCTGCGCATCCTGCGCGAAGAACTCGACCCCGCTGGCATTTACCTGAAAGGCGGTGGATAATGGGCCAGAACACGATCGAGGTGTTGATCACCCTGCCCTTCAACGAAACGCAGGTTAAACGCCTCAGCGAGATTTCCCCGCGCCTGCATATCACCGTTCAGGCCACCCGCCGCATGGAAGACATCTCTGCCGACCTCTGGCGCAAGGTGGAAATTCTCTATACCGATCGTGTCATTCCTGACCCTGAAATGGTGCCCAACCTGCGCTGGGTGCAGTTTCACTTTGCCGGCATCGATCATGCCATCGATTCGGACCTGCTGCAGCACGCCGATGTCATTGCCACCTCGCTCAGCGGCGCCAACATCATCCAGAGCGCTGAATACGCCGTGATGATGATGCTGGCCCAGGGCCACCGCATGCCCGAACTGGCCGCCAATCAGGCCCGCGCAGAATGGCCGCGCGACCGCTGGGAACGCTTTGCCCCGCAGGAACTGGCCGAAAGCACGGTCGGCATTGTTGGCTACGGCAGCATCGGCCGCCAGGTGGCGCGCCTGCTGCAGCCTTTTGGCGCCACCGTGGTGGCCTGCAAGCGCGATGTGATGCGCCCTGACGATAAGGGCTATGTTCCTGACGGCCTCGGCGACCCGCAGGGCGATTTCTTCACCCGCCTCTATCCCTTTCAGGCCCTGCACTCCATGCTCAAAATCTGCGATTTTGTGCTGGTTTCAGTGCCCCTCACCCCTGAAACCCAGAACATGATCGGCGCCCCTGAGTTCGAAATCATGAAACCCACCGCCTTCCTGGTGGATCTCTCGCGCGGCAAAGTGGTCAATCACGAAGCCCTCATTCAGGCCCTTCAGGATCATAAGCTGGCCGGGGCTGCCCTCGATGTGTTCCCCGAGGAACCTTTGCCCCCCACCAGCCCGCTCTGGCACCTGCCCAATGTGATCATCACGCCGCACATCAGCGGCATCAGTCCCAATTACAACGATCGCGCGGTGGACCTTTTCGCCGAGAACCTCAACCGCTACCTGGTGAATGTGCCTCTGTATAACCAGTTTGACCTGCAAAAAGGATATTGATGCCCGGATTGTTGCGCGCCGTCTTCTTTGACCTCGGCAACACCTTGCTTTATTATGATGGGGTGGCTGCGGATGTGTTTGAACAATCCACCGCGGCCACCCTTGCAGCCCTCACCGATGCCGGGCTGCGGCTGGATGAGGCTGAATTTCCCGCTGTGTTTGGCAGCCGCCTGAAGGAATATCATGTGGTGCGCGAAACCGAATTCATCGAAACCACCACCCGCGCCATTCTGGCCGATGTGCTGACCAAATACGGCTATCCCGACACCCCCGATGAAGTGATCCGCGCCGCCCTGGCGGCCATGTACGCCCAATCGCAGGCCCACTGGCATCTCGAAGCCGATGCGCATGCCATGCTGGCCGCCCTGCACGGCCGCTACCAGCTCGCCATCATCTCCAACGCCGCCGACAATGACGACGTGCAAAAACTGGTCGATAAAGCTAACCTGCGCCCCTATTTTGACCTCATCCTCACCTCGGCTGCCGTGGGCATTCGCAAACCCCAGCCGCAAATTTTTTACGAAGCCATGATCCGCATGGATGTGCGCCCCGAAGAGTCCGTCATGGTGGGCGACACCCTCGGCGCAGATATCCTCGGCGCGCTGAATGTCGGCATGTCCAGCGTGTGGATCACGCGGCGCGCCAACACGGCCGAAAACCGCGAAGTTCAGGATGTCATTGTCCCCGATGCAGCCATTGCCACCCTGGCAGAGCTGCCCCCGCTTCTGGCAGGGTGGAAAGCATCCTGAAATTTTATGCAGACTGCCGCCCCTCGTCCCCATTGGCTGGCTTA
The DNA here is from genome assembly GCA_029561345.1 of Chloroflexota bacterium. Lineage (GTDB taxonomy): Bacteria > Chloroflexota > Anaerolineae > Anaerolineales > Anaerolineaceae > JAKQJC01. The sequence goes on from JAKQJC010000061.1 coordinate 4,744, forward strand.
CCTGGCGCTTGGCGCCGGCATTCTCTGCCTCACCTTTTCCGCCTTCTTCATTCGCTGGTCCAGCGCCCCTGGCGTGGTGACCACCTTCTTCCGCATGGGCCTGGCGGGTACGCTTCTGGCACCGATGATGCTGCCGCGCGCCCGCAAGGTGCACTGGAGCCCGGCCCTGCTCTCGCTGGCCCTGCTGGGCGGGGTCATTTCAGCCCTCGACCACGCCACCTGGGCCGGCGCCCTCGGCGTCACCTCGGTGGCCAATGCCACCCTGCTCAACAATACCGCCCCGGTGTGGGTGGCCCTGGCGGCCTGGCTCTTTTTCCGCGAGAAGCTCAACCGGCGTTTCTGGCTTGGCCTGGTGCTCACCCTCAGCGGGGCCGTGGTGGTGCTGGGCAATAATGTTCTGCTCAACCCCAAAGTCACCTGGGGCGACCTGCTTGGCCTGCTTTCGGGCCTCTTTTATGCCGCCTACTATATCGTTACGCAGCGCGCCCGCGCCCGTCTGGATGCCATCACTTATATGGGCATTGTGGATGTGGCTTCCTGCCTCACCCTGCTGATCATCTGCCTGGCTGCCGGGCTGCCCCTGACGGGATTTCCGCCCCTCACCTACGGCGTTTTCCTCGGCGCGGCCGTGGTCTCGCAAATCATGGGGCATGTTTCCCTTTCCTATGCCCTGGGGCACCTGCCAGCCTCGCTGGTTTCACCGACCATGCTGGCCCAGCCAGTCATCTCAGCTCTGCTGGCCATTCCCCTGTTGGGCGAATCGCTGCAGCCGGGGCAGTGGTTGGGCGGCCTGGCCGTGCTGGCCGGCATTTACCTGGTGAACCAGCGCCGCGCGCCAGACCCAGCCCCCTGAACCGGCTTCATCATAGTATAATCAGCCCATGCAAAACCGCAAAAACACCCTGTTCAATTACCTCTTTCTGTTCAGCGGGGCCGCCCTGGTGGTGGCCCTCGACCAGTGGACCAAGGCCCTCGCCCGCCAGAACATTCCCCTGGGCGGATCATGGACTCCCCTGCCCTGGCTGGCGCCGCTGGTCAACTTTGTTCACCAGACCAACAGCGGGGCAGCCTTTGGCATGTTCCAGGGCGGAAGCCTGCTTTTCACCGTGCTGGCGGTGATTATTTCCCTGGGCATCATCTATTTCTTTCCGAAGCTGGCTCAATCAAGCTGGGGACTGCGGGTGGCCCTCACCATGCAGCTTGGCGGCGCCCTGGGCAACCTGGTGGACCGCATCCTCTTCAACGGCCACGTCACCGATTTTATCACCCTCCTCTCCTTCACCATCATTAACCTGGCCGATGCTTTTGTCACCCTCGGCACGGCCATCCTCATCCTCACCATCCTGATCGAAGATCACCGCAAAGCTTCGCAGCCTGCGCTGGCCGCTGCCCCCGCTTCCGATCCCGATTCCCCGGCCTCGTCCCTATCCTGACCCCGCTGGCGGACTCAGAGGCGGCTAAAAACCGGCTTTCCCCGACATCATGGTATAATAGCCGCCATGCGTGACCGAAAATCCTTACTATTTAATTACGCCTTCCTGCTGGGCGGCGCTGCCCTGATTGTTCTACTGGACCAGTACACCAAGGAACTGGTGCGGCAAAACATTCCCCTTGGCGGCTCGTGGATGCCGCTGGAATGGCTGGCGCCGTATGCCCGCTTCGTCCATTGGACCAACAGCGGAGCTGCCTTTGGCATGCTCCAGGATAAGGGCCTCATCTTTGCCATTCTGGCCGTCATCGTTTCCATTGGCATTATCTACTACTTCCCGCGGGTCGCGCATTCAAGCTGGGGCATGCGCATCGCCCTCACCATGCAGCTTGGCGGCGCCCTCGGCAACCTGGTGGACCGTGTCCTTTTCAACGGCGAGGTTACCGATTTCATCTCCGTTGGTTCTTTTGCTGTCTTCAACGTGGCCGATTCCAGCATCACCGTGGGCGTGGCCATTCTCATCCTCGTCATGCTGCTGGAAGAACGCCGCAGCCAGCAGAAAGCTCTTGAAACACCGGCTGCCGAACCTGTCGAAGCAGCAGCCGCCGAATCTGTTGAGACACCGGCTGCTGAGCCCGCCGAAGCAGCTGCCCAACCTTCCGAAACGCCGGATACCCTAAATGACTGAACAACCCATCACTTTTACCTGCGACCTGGCCCATGTGGAACGGCTTGACCGGGTTATCGTCCTGCACATGCCCGACCTCAGCCGCTCGCGCATCCAAGCCCTCATTCGCGACGGCCGGATCAAGGTCAACGGCCAGGTGGTCACCAAAACCGGCGCCAACATCGAAGCCGGTTACGAAATTGAAGTGGACCTGCCCCCCGTGCAGCCCACCGGCCTGGTGGCCGAAGACATCCCCCTCGATGTACTGTTCGAAAATGACGCTCTGCTGGTGATCAATAAACCCGCCGGCATGGTGGTGCATCCGGCAGCCGGTCATGCCAGCGGCACGCTGGTGAATGCCGCCCTGGCCCATGCCCCCGAAATGGAAGGCATCGGCGGCGAACAGCGCCCCGGCATCGTCCACCGCCTCGATAAAGACACCTCAGGCATCATCGTCATCGCCAAAACAGACGAAGCCCACCATTGGCTGCAGGACCAGTTCCGCTTGCGCCAGGTTCACAAAACCTACCTGGCCCTGGTGGACGGCCGCCCGCCGACCCCTGAAGGGCGCATTGAAGCCCCCATCGGCCGCGACCCCTCACACCGCAAACGCATGGCCATCACCAAGCCTGAAAAAGGCCGCGAAGCCGCCACCGAATATCATGTGATCGAAACCTTCCCCAACCATGCCCTGGTCGAAGCCCATCCCATCACCGGCCGCACCCACCAGATCCGCCTGCACATGGCCTTCATCGGCTGCCCGATAGCCGGGGACACCCTTTACGGGCACCGGACCCCTTCGGTTGAATTGAACCGCCATTTTCTTCACGCCGCCCGGCTGCAAATCACCCTGCCTGGTGAAAGCAAACCGCGCACATTTGAAGCGCCCCTGCCCGCTGAACTGGCGGAAGTGCTGGCGCAGCTTCGCCGGGAGTAAGCCTTTTCCCTCCCACCCGCCTTAACATCGCCGCTGCCGTCTCATGTGGGCCTTTAACATTTAAACGGGGCGCCATTAATCTGAATCAGCCGCCCCGGTTGACCGCCGCCAGACAACCTTTTGAAAGCCGGCGTGTTTTAATCATAAAGCCAGTATGATGGTGTCAGCGCACCACCTGCTCTGATAAAAAGAACCTTTATTTGTATCTACAGGAGATTTTGCCCATGAAAAAGCATCTCATCATCTTTAACCCCATGGCTGGCAAGGGCCGCGCCCGCGGCTTGCAGCCCCAACTGGAACAGATGCTGCTCGGGCATCAGCTGGATTATGACCTGGTGCAAACCGAATATGCGGGTCATGCCATCACCCTGGCGCGCAAGGGCGCCCAGGCTGGCTACGGCGTGGTGGCGGCTGGCGGCGGTGACGGCACCGTTAACGAAGTGATCAACGGCCTGATGCAGGCCCGCACCGCCGGCGAAGGCAACCCGCGGATGGGCGTGCTGGGCCTCGGCCGTGGCAATGATTTCGCCAGCGGCATGGACATTCCCGCCAGCCTTGAAGAAGCCTGCGCGGTTCTGGCCAAAGGCGCCGCCCGCGCCATTGATATCGGCTGGGTGAAAGGTGAAAACTTCCCCAACGGCCGCTATTTCGGCAACGGCATTGGCCTGGGCTTTGACGCCGTGGTGGGTTTTGAGGCGGCTAAAATGCCCTACATGAACGGCCTTTCCTATGTGGTGGCAGCGCTCAAAATCATCCTTTTCTATTACAACACCCCCAAGCTGGAAATAAAAATTGACGATCAGGTGCTGCGTCAGCAAACCCTGATGTTTTCCATCATGAACGGCCGCCGCCTGGGCGGGGCCTTCACCACCGGTCCGCACAGTGTGGTGGATGACGGCCTGTTCGATTTGATGCACTACGGCCGCATGAGCCGCCGCCAGATGATTGCCCTGATGCCCAAAGTGATGGAAGGCACCCAGGAAGGCCACCCGGCAGTGCGTTTCCTGCGCGGCAAGAAGCTCACCATTCGCGCCCTCGAAGGCACCATTCCCGCCCATGCCGATGGCGAAACCATCTGCGAAGCCGGCCATTACATGGAAATTGAGCTGCTCCCCCGCCAGATCGAGCTCATCTGCAAGGGTGCCGCATGAACCTGACCCGCACCATCGTCAACGGCATTCTGCGCGCTCTGCTGCGCACCGCCATCCGCGTGGACGATGCGGACCTGGCCAAGCTGCCCGCTGAAGGGCCTCTGATTGCCGCCCTCAACCATATCAATTTTCTCGATGCCCCGCTGATGTTCACCCACTGCGGCTCGCGGCACATAGCCGCCCTGGCCAAAACAGAAACCTGGGACAACCCCCTGTTTGCCTTCCTTTTCAATGTATGGGAAGGCATCCCGATCAACCGCGGCACCAATGACCGCCGCGCTTTTGATCTCTCCCTCAAAGCTCTGGCTGACCGCAAAATTCTGGCCATTGCTCCCGAGGGCACGCGCAGCGGCACCGGACAGCTTGGCCAGGGCCACGCCGGCATCCTGCCCCTGGCGCTGCGCTCAGGCGCGCCCATCATACCGGTGGCCATTTATGGAACGGAAAAATTCTGGGAAAACATCAAACGCCTGCGCCGCACCGATTTTCATATCGTGGTGGGCAATCCCTTTCGCCTGGTCAGCGACGACCGGGTGATGGGCCGCGATGAACGCGAGCAGATGATCTCAGAGATCATGTACCAGCTCGCCGCGCTGCTTCCCCCTTCGTACCGCGGCTATTATGCGGATCTCAGCAAGGCCACGGAAACCTACGTTAAATTTGAACCAGGCATTGAGAGCAACCTCAGAAGAGCCGGGGTTGTTCCTCCGCCCCCGCCGCCTGCCCCCGCAGCACTGCCGCGCATTCCGCTCCCTCAGCCTCCGGAGAATTGACCCGTTTCGAAACCGGGTGCATCTGCATTTCGTCGGCTGGAAAAGGCGCCAGCAGGGCTGGTTCGGGCGCCTGCAGCCAGGCCAGTCCCTGTTCGGGTTTCAACATCACCGGCATACGGTCGTGAATGTGGGCCACCAGGCTGTTGGGGGCGCAGGTGATGAGGGTAAACGAGAGATAATCCGCGCCATCAGGCTGGCGCCAGTTTTCCCACAGGCCGGCAAAGAAAAACGGTTTTCCATCTTTGAGTGTGAAACACATGGGCTGCGTGCCGCGCCCGCCCGGCAGTTTTTTCCATTCATAGAAACCGCTGGCCGGCACCAGGCAGCGCCGCCGCGCCAGGGCCTGCCTGAAGGCCGGTTTTTCGGCCAGGGTTTCGGCCCGCGCATTGATCATCCTCGCGCCAATGGCCGGATCTTTGGCCCAGCCCGGCACCAATCCCCAGCGCATCCACAGCGCCTGCATATCCGCGGCTCGCACGGTCAGGGCCGGCTGGCTGGGGGCAATATTGTAGCGCGGCAACCAATCGGGTGGGGTTTGCACGCCCAGGGCCTCGCGAATTTCATCCAGCTGCAGCGAAAGAATAAAACGCCCGCACATCATCCCTCCAATTCATCCATCACCAGCACCGCCGCCGCCACCGCCGCTGTTTCCATGCGCAAAATGCGCCGTCCCAGGCTCACCGCCTGCAGGCCGGCCGCTGCTGCCTGGGCCGCCTCGGCTTCCGAAAAGCCCCCCTCCGGTCCGATGAACACCGCCGCACTGTCTGCGCCTTTCAGGGCTGCGCGCAGGCCGCGGGTTTGTTCACCTTCCCAGGCCAGCAGGGCGCAGGCAAAGCGCCCGGCCGCATCGGCCAGGGCTGCCGGGTAAGGCATGGGCGGCCGCAGCAGCGGCACCCGCCCGCGCCCCGATTGCTCGGCGGCTTCCTGAATGATGCGCTGCCAGCGCGGCTGCTTCTTTTCCCAGCCGCTGCCTTCCTGCACCAGACTGCGGCTCGAAATCACCGGGGTGAACTCCGCCGCGCCCACTTCCGTGCATTTTTGCAGCATCCACTCAAATTTTTCCCGCTGCGCCAGGCAGAGATACAGCCCCAGGCGTTTTTGCGGTTCGGCCGTCACCTTTCCCCGCCCCAGCACAACCCCTCGGCACAGTCCCGGCATCACCTCTTCCAGGCGCACATCCACCGCTTCACCCGAGCCGTCGAGAAGTTGAATCACCTCACCCGGCCGCAGGCGTAACACCCGCGCCGCCTGGTGGGCCGCATCCCCTTCCAGGCGCGCTTCTGTTAAAGAAATCCATTGTTGAGACACGAAAAAACGATGCATAAAACCTCAAAATAGATTATACTTCGTTCCCGAATAAACTTTATCAAGGAGAAAGCAAGAAATTGCAAGCTGAAACACGTTCGTATCGTTATCTGGACCTGATCATGGTACTGTTCGTCACCGTGCTCATCACCAGCAACATCGCCTCATCTGCCAAGATTGTGGACTGGGGGACTGACATTTTGGGGCTGCGCCTGTCCTTTGACGCCGGCACCCTGCTCTTCCCCATCAGCTACATCTTTGGCGATGTGCTGACCGAGGTCTATGGATACAAACGCTCCCGCCGCGTCATCTGGGCCGGTTTTGCCGCCCTGGCCTTTAGCTCGGCCTTCCTCGCTCTGGTGCGCATCATGCCAGGCGAAGCAAACTGGCAGGGCTATGCCGGGCAGGCCGCTTTTGATGCCATTCTGGGCGGCATGAGCACCGGCGGCCTGGTGCTGGCCTCGCTGGCGGCTTATTTTATGGGCGAATTTTCCAATTCCGTGGTGCTGGCCCGCCTCAAAGTCATCACCAGCGGCAGCAAGCTCTGGCTGCGCACCATCACCAGCACCCTGGTCGGCGAAGGCATCGATTCTGTGGTCTTCATCCTCATTGCCACCCTTTTTGGCGTTTTTCCCTGGGAGATTTTCCTTTCTCTCGTGGTGGCCAATTACATTTTCAAGGTCACCATCGAAGTGGTGATGACCCCGCTCACCTATCAGATCGTCAATTTCCTCAAACGCACGGAAAACGAGGATGTGTACGACCGCAACACCAACTTCAACCCATTCACGGTCTGATTCCCGGTTAACGCCTTGTTAACCTCAAAAATCCTGTTGTTTCCAGGAAAATTATGCTAAGATAAACCCGGAACCAGAGAGTCAGAGGAGTGTGCAGGTATGAAATCACTGTTATTAATGCGTCATGCAAAATCAAGCTGGAAAGACAGCAAGCTGAAAGATATGGACCGGCCGCTGACCAAGCGCGGACTCAAAAATGCCCCGCGCATGGGGCAGCTGCTGCTTGAAATGGACCTGGCACCCCAGTCCATTCTCTGTTCGCCGGCTGTGCGCGCGCGCCAGACCGCCGAACTGGTTGCCGAGGCCCTGCACTTTGATGGTGAAACCTACTACCTTGAAAATCTCTATATGGCCGAACCCCCGGCTTACCTCGAAGCCCTCAGCAAATTGCCCGACGAACTGGAACGGGTGCTGGTGATTGGCCATAACCCCGGCCTCGAAGCCCTGATGCAGCTCCTCACCGACCAGTGCGAAGCCCTGCCCACCGCGTCCATCGCCTATATTTCCCTGCCCATTGATGCCTGGAAGCACTTAAAGAAAAAGACCTCCGGCGATCTGATCAATCTCTGGCGGCCGCGCGAGTTGGAGTGAAATGACCCCCACCCTCATCCGTCCCTGCCTTGAAACCGATCTGCCGGCAGTGCGCGATCTGCTCGCCCAGCTTGAAGAAGTGGCGTCATCCGGCGGCGGCCTCAGCCTTGAAGAGCTGGCCGCCATGTATGATGAAATGGAAGCTGCCCCCGATATCTACCTCAACCTGGTGGCGGTCAGCGGCGAAAGCGTGCTGGGTTTTATCTCGCTGGTTTTCTACAAGACCTTTTTCCACAAAGGCGGCACCGCCCTGATCAACGAACTGGTGGTCAGCAGCGCCGCCCGCGGCCAGGGCATTGGCCGCATGCTGATTGAACAGGCCCAGTGTGAAGCCCTGGCGCGCGGCATGGATGAACTGGAGGTCGGCACGGAAGAAGACAACACCGCCGCCCAGAAGTTCTACCGCGCCTGCGGCTTTGACGAAAACTATGTGCTGCTCGGCATGGAGTTCGACAAAGACGCGGCAGCCTGAAAAAAACCTCATCAGCCCCCGGCGAAACCCCGCCAGGGGCTTTTTTGTTGTTTATCCACCAGGCCATTACTTAAACGCTCATTCCTTTGCGGATTTACCCCTTTACGGGTATAATTTTCGTCATGGATATCAAAGATTTAACCCAAGCCATGCATGATTTTGTGCGCGCCAAAGGCTGGTATGAGCCCAACTCACCCCGGCCGCAAAAACCGCTCAACCTGGCCATTTCGCTTAACCTCGAAGCAGGCGAAGTGCTGGAACTGTTCCAGTGGAAAGATGCCGCCGTGGATAAGGACGCCCTGGCCTCAGAACTGGCCGATGTGACCCTCTACCTGCTGCAGTTAGCCAGCGTTTGCGATGTGGACCTGGAACAGGCCGTGCTCGACAAGCTGCGCACCAACTACACCCGCACCTGGGACGACGCATGAACATCACCGTTTTTGGCGGCGCCAACCCTCAACCGGGCGAACCCGCCTACCAGGAAGCCTATGAATTGGGCCGCCTTCTGGCCCTCCAGGGCCATACCGTGCTCACCGGCGGCTACATCGGCACCATGGAAGCTGTCTCCCGCGGCGCAGCTGAAGCCGGCGGGCATGTCATCGGCGTCACCTGCACCCCCATCGAACTCTGGCGCAAGGTCAGCGCCAATGCCTGGGTTAAAGAAGAATGGCGCTGCCAGACCCTCACCCAGCGCCTGGACCGCCTGATTGAAGGCAGTCAGGCCTGGATTGCCCTGCCCGGCGGCGTGGGCACCCTGGCTGAAATCAGCCTGGCCTGGAATCAAATGATCATCCAGGCTTTGCCAGTGCGCCCGCTCATTCTGGTTGGCACGGGCTGGCAGTCCGTCATCGAGCTGATGTTTGCCAGCTTTGATGGTTATATTAAAGATCACGATAAGCAGCTGGTTCAGGCAGTTCCCGATATTCAGACCGCCGCCAGCCTGTTGAAATCGCCGTCATCATCCTAATTTTTTTACCCTGATAAGTGAAGAAAATGGCAGAAGAAAAACTCCCCACTCGTAACGAAAACTACTCGGAATGGTACAACCAGCTCATCCTGCGGGCCGAACTGGCCGATTACGCCCCCGTGCGCGGCTGCATGGTGGTCCGCCCTTATGGCTGGTCGCTCTGGGAAAACATCCAGCAGACGCTGGACCGGCGCTTCAAGGAAACCGGCCACACCAATGCCGCCTTCCCGCTCTTCATTCCCATGTCTTTCCTCGAAAAAGAAAAGGAACATGTGGAAGGCTTCTCACCCGAACTGGCCGTGGTCACCATTGGCGGCGGTGAAAAGCTGGAAGAACCCCTGGTGGTGCGCCCCACTTCAGAAACCATCATCGGCACCATGTACGCCAAGTGGATCAAATCGTACCGCGACCTGCCTGTGCTGATCAACCAGTGGGGCAATGTGGTGCGCTGGGAAATGCGCACCCGCCTGTTCCTGCGCACCCTCGAATTCTACTGGCAGGAAGGCCACACCGCCCATGCCACCGCCGAGGAAGCCGAAGAAGAAACCCGCCGCATGCTTGGCGTTTACACCGATTTTGCCGTCAACGAAGCCGCCGTGCCGGTCATCCCCGGTCGCAAGAGCAACACCGAAAAATTCGCCGGCGCTGCCCGCTCCTACACCATTGAAGCCATGATGGGCGACACCCGCGCCCTGCAGGCCGGCACCAGCCACAACCTGGGCCAGAACTTTGCCAAGGCCTTTGAAATTCGCTTCCTGGATCAGGCCAACGAACTGCAATACTGCTGGACCACCTCGTGGGGTCTTTCCACCCGCTTCATTGGCGCCATCATCATGACCCACGGTGACGATCAGGGCCTGCTTTTGCCCCCCCGCCTGGCCCCCATCCAGGCCGTCATTGTGCCCATCTGCCGCAACGATGCTGAACGCGCGCTGGTCATGCCGGTGGTCGAAAAAGTGCGCCAGCAGCTTGCCGCTTTCCGCATCAAGGTCGATGATCGCACCGAAGTCACCCCCGGTTTCAAGTTCAACGACTGGGAACTGCGCGGCGTGCCTCTGCGCATTGAAATTGGCCCCAAGGATGTGGAAAAAGGCAGCGTGGTGCTGGCCCGCCGCGATATTCCCGGCAAGGAAGGCAAGCGCTTTGCCAGCCAGGATCAGCTCGCCGCCCAGGTGGGCGCCCTGCTGGATGAAATTCAGGCCAACATGCTCGAACGCGCCCGCGCCTTCCGCGATGCGCACATCTTTGAACCCAAAGACTATGCTGATCTCAAGGATATTGTGCAGAACGGCTGGGCCCTGGCCTGGTGGTGCGGCAGCGCCGAATGCGAAGCTCACATCAAGGATGAAACCCGCGCAACCACCCGCTGCATTCCCCTCGATCAACCCGGCGGCTCCGGCCGCTGCATCTACTGCGGCGAACCGGCCTCCGAAAAGGTCTATTTCGCCCGGGCTTACTAGCCCCCTCATAAAACCAATCTCACCGGGGCGCACAGTGTGCGCCCCGGCAGGTTCTCCCCCACCCGCCCATGCCCGCTGTCCAGCTCACCCGCCTGCGTTTTCAACTGGCCGAATTATTCACCCATATCGGCCAGCCTGAGCGCTTTGCCGCGAAATTGAATGACCTGCTGGAGTTTTACAGCGACCGCATTTACCGTCCCGGCGAAGAAGCTCCGGCCCTCTCCATGCTGCCGCAATACCGCCCGCACCCGGCCGTGATGCGCCAGCTTGAGCTGGAACTGGTGGAAACCACCCAAAACTGTTCTGAAACGGATAAAATAACGCTCGCCGACATCCTGCTGAATGACGCCCACCTGGAGCCGCGCCTGCTGGGGGTGCACCTGCTGGCCACCCTGTCCACTGATCCCCCGGAACCCTTGCTTGAGCGTATTCACCGCTACGCATCCGGCCGCGACGACCCGGCCTTTCTGCGCGCATTAATCGAAAAAGGCGCCGCCCGTCTGCGCCGCCAGCAAAGCAGCCGCTGGATCAACTTCATTAAAAGTTGGCTGGCAAGCCCCTCTCAGCTCAGTCACATCGCCGCCCTGCGCGCGCTGGTGGAAACAGCCCGCGATTCCGAGTTTAAAAACCTGCCTGCCGTTTTCGATATCACCGGCAGCCTCCTCACCTCCCCGCCGCCCGACCTCCAGGGCCATCTGCTCACCCTGCTGCAGGCGCTGGACGAGCGCTCGCCTGCTGAAACCCGTTACTTTTTGCGTCAATTGCTCACCGCCACCAATGACCCGGCCGGACAGCGGCTCATCCGCCAGGCGCAGGCGCGCAGCAAAGAAAATGCCGCCAACTCAACCACACAAGGAGTTTAGCCATGAAATCCATCACGGTTTATTGCGGTTCCGCCGAAGGCGTCCATTCTGAATATCTTGAAGGCGCCTTTGCCATGGGCCAGGCCGTTGCCCGGGCTGGCATGGCCCTTATTTACGGCGCCGGCAAAACCGGCCTGATGGGTGCTGTGGCAGATGGGGCGCTGGCCGCTGGCGGTGAAGTGATCGGGGTCATTCCCCCCGGCCTCAACACCCCACGCCTGGCTCATGCCGGCCTCACCCGCCTGGAGGTCACGCCTGATATCCATGCCCGCAAGGCGCGCATGAGCGAACTGGGCGATGCGCTGATTGCCCTGCCGGGCGGCTTTGGCACCTTTGACGAACTGTTTGAAGCCCTCACCTGGGTGCAGATTGGCATTCACCAGAAGCCGGTGGGCCTGCTGAACCTCCGCAGCTACTTTGACCCCCTGTTAAAAATGATCGATCACGCGGCAGCGGAAAAATTCATTTATCCCGAACACCGCCAGCTGCTGTGCTGTGAGAATACCCCCGAAACCCTGTTGACCACCCTGAAAACCCTGCGCCTGCCCAAAGATCTGGCGCGCTGGGTCAACCGTGACTGAACGTCCAGATGGCCGAGCGGTTGCGGCCGCTGTCTTTGGCCAGATACATGGCCTGGTCGGCGTGCTTTACCAGGCCGTCCAGGCTGGCCTCGCTGGCCTGATCTAGCCCGGCCACCCCCAGGCTGATGGTGATGGACAGGGGGCCGATACTGGTGCTGAAGGGATGGTCCTGCACGCTGCGGCGCAGGCGTTCAGCCACCTCATATGCCTCATGAGAGGTGGTTTCGGGCAGCAAGGCGATAAATTCTTCTCCCCCATAGCGGCACAATAAATCAAGCTGGCGCAGGCAGGCATGGCTGCGGTTGGCCAGTTCCTTCAACACTTCATCGCCCACATCGTGGCCGTAGGTGTCGTTGACCTGTTTGAAATGATCAATATCATACATCATAATCGAAAGCGCATGCCCGTAGCGCACCGAGCGTTCAATTTCAATGTGCGCCATGGTCGAGAAATACCGCCGGTTATACAGCCCCGTCAGCGGGTCAGTGATGGCCTGCCGTTCAACCTGGGAGAACAGGCGCATGTTCTGCAGGGCAGTGGCCACCTGGTCGGCAAAAGCCGTCACCACCGGAAACTGACTGGGTGTAAAACTCTGCGGTTTGTTCCCATCCAGGGTCAGCATGCCAATGATTTTATTCTTGAAAATGAGCGGCACACCCATCCAGCAAGTAACCTGCCAGCCCGGCAAACGCGAAAAATCAGCAAACTGCTGCTGCGGGTTTTCAATAATGATGGGCTTTCCGGTTTTATAAACAAGAGAGTTTATGCCGTCATTCACCCCATCAAAACGGATTCCCACCACATCGTACAGGGTGTCAAAACCTCTGCCGGCCACAATCACCGAATCGTTGCCTTCCAAAATTTGCACCGAGGCTGAGTCATAGGGCACCACCCGCTCCAATTGCTCCAGAATCAGGTTCAACACCTCGTCTTCATCCAGAGTGGAGGTGATGGCGGCAGCAGCCCGGCGCAAGGTTTCAGCCTCGCGCGCGCGCTGCTCAGCGGCCTGGAACAGGCGGGCATTATGCAGCGCCACCGCACCCTGCTGCGCAAACAGCGCCAGCAGCGATGCATCTTCCTGGGTAAACTGGTGTTCCGGATTTGAGGCGCCCACCAGCACCACCCCCAGCAGTTCCTGCCCAATCATCAAGGGGGCCACCAGGCAGGCATGCACCCCCGCATTTTTATACTGGCTGGAGCGGTTCTCCCATACTGCATAATCGGAAATAATCAACGGTTTGCAGGTTTGCGCCACCATACCCATGGCGCCTTCCCCCATTTTCATCAGGGTACCCTCATAATCATGGGCCAGGTTGTAGCAGGCTTCCACTTTCACCCCGCCCTCAGCCACCAGACCCAGCTCGCCCACATCCACGTGCATCAAATCCATGGCCCGCCGCAGCAAAGAGCGCAGCAGACTCGAAAGATCCAGGTTGGAGGTGATATCAATATTGATTTGTCCCAATGCTTCCAGGGTTTGCGCCCGCCAGCGTTCCGCTTCCAGCAAACGCATGTTTTGAATCACCAGGCCTGCCTGCTGCCCAACCGCCTCAAGCAGCATCATGTCGCGCATCGCAAAACGCTTATCACCGGTACTGAAGAGGCCAAAAAAACCCAACGGTTCGCTGTTGGATGAAAGCAGCGGCACCCCGATAAATCCGTTGAAGCCCGCCTGCGCCCACTCGCGCACATCATCCTGCCACCGTCTGGCAGGTTGGTCCACTTCGGCCAGGTCAGGCAAATAAAGTGACTTTCCGGAATACATCAAATGCCAGGATATCTTTTCGCCGCTGTTTTTTAGAAAATCTTCGTTGCCCTGGTGCAGGTTTTGGGCATATATATGGGTGAATTTTTCTTTTTCCGCCAAAAACAAGCCCAGAATGCCGGCCTGTGCATCCAGCAGCGACATGGTCCGCTCCAGCAACACCGGCATCAGCACCTCCAAATCGGATGAGCGGTTCATGATGTGAATGACGTCATTCAGGCGCTGCTCGCGAGCCAGACTATCCACAATATCAATATACAGGCGGGCATTTTCCAACGCCAGCGAAGCGGCTTCTGCAAAAGCTTCCAGACGCTGTAAATGATACGGCTGGTAAAAACCGGGCGTCTGGTTATCCAGGCAAATAAAGGCGATGCAGCGGTCATGAGAGAAGATCGGGGCGCCCAGCCATGAACGGATGAGGGAAACGGTTGCTCCTCGAATCCAATGCGGGCTGTTATAGGTATCTTGAATGACCATTGCCCGGCGATTCTTCTGCATCCACGAAAAAGTCTGAAAATCATCCATTTTCAACCGCCGGTGCTTGAGATCCTGATAAATGCTCTCCAACTCCACAAACCCGCGCGAGCGCACCATTCTAACATGCCCGTCTTCAACCATCATGATATTGGCCATGTCAAAGGGCACCAGGCGGGTCACCAGTTCAATCATCAGATCCAACACCCTGTCCAGGTCCAGGGTGCCGCTGAGACGTGCGCCCACTTCTCTCAAGGTGTCAGCCAGCACGCGCTCTTCCCGCTCGGCGGTCATCAGCTGGTCCCGTTCAATCACGCTGCTCATCTGGGTGGCTACAGTGGAAATCAGGCGGATCTCATCTTCCGAAAAGGCGTTGTCTGGGCGCCGAACCAGGTTCAGGTAACCGGCCAGGTTGTTATTGATGGAGATGGGAAAACCCGCGAAACCTTTCATTTCTGAGGAAACCGCCTGCATCAGCCACCAGCACTCTTCAATTTGAATCATCCCCGGTGCGCGGCCGCTGCGGGCTAACACCTTTGGCACGCAATCCGGACATTTTAACGCCTGAAATTCAGGCATCCCTTCAGGCAGCTGGTAGGAGGCTGCCAGCACCAGCGAGCCGTTTTCAATCGTCACAATCCATCCCAAATCCACCCGCAGCAGGCTGGCCACCGAATTCAGACTGCTCTGCAGCGCCTCTTTGAGGGAGGTGATCTGGTTGAGAGACCCGGCAATTTCCCACAGGGTTTCAACCTCGCGCAAGCGGTGCTGCGCCAGAGCCAGGGCTTCCTGACGGGTTTGTTCAATACTGAGCCGCCGGGTGATATCATGCATCAACACCAGCCAGCCGCTGAAGATATACCCTTCCACCAGACGGCTGATTTTCAACTCAACCGACAGGTCATGCACCCGGGTTTCAACCGCCAGGAAAGGTCTGAATTCCAGCTGTGATGAAAATTCGCTCCAACCAGGCAAAATATCTTTCGCCATCTGCCCAACAATTGGGCCAGGAATGCCGCTGTCCAGCAGGCGTTTGCCTTCGGCGTTGACATCCACAATTTTGAAGTTTTGATCCAGAACGAGAACGCCATCGCCCATTTTCTCAATCACCAGCGCCCGGGCATAGGTCACCAGGTTAGGCACAGCATAGTGCGCAAGCTGCCACCCCACCAGCGTGAAACTGAGGGTGGTCGCCATCGAACCCAGGTCTATTGTCGGAAAAACGCCGGTGGGCAGCATGGCCAGCGACCCGATCAGCGCCGGCAGCAGCGCGCTGGCCATGGTCGCCACCAGTCTCAGGTTATATTGTGTGACCGTTTGCATCAGGTAAACCATCACCAGCACCGAGCCGCTGGTGAGAAGCAGGAAGGAATAGGCCGAATTGAACAGCATCCACGGACCCGCTTCCACCTTCAGCAATGAATAGCCATTTTCCAAGACCATTTCCATGCTGGGGTAAATCAGCCCGTGGTAGGTATCGGTGGCTGCCAGCAGCAGCGTGGTGATGGGCACCAGGGCCAGCCCGCCCCACACCGGAGGTGTCAGAATGCGCGACACCCGCGCATATTGCATACAGAAAATGAACCAGGCTGATGGAATCACAACCACAGGGATCATTGCCAGATAACCAGCAAAACGTTTTGCCGCCAGGGTCAATTCTCCCACTTCCACCCCATAAAGCCAGCACCAAAATCCACAGGCCACCAGCGCCACCACCAGGGCAATTCTCCCGGGCGCGCGGAACTTCAGGCCGATCACCAGCGACATCGCCAGCGCGAACAAGCCGACCAATAAAAACATCACCAAATATGGAAGCGTGATCTGCCAGTTCAAGTGTTGCACACCTCCTTCTGAACTGGACCGTGCCAAAACAACTTGCGCTTATTATAACATTTTTCCCCCGCGTCTATATTAAACTGATTGAGTTCGATCCATCACCTGTGATAAAATCTGCCTCCTGGTCATGAAAACCAGGAGGCAGAACCCTTAATCAAACGGGCTGATAAATCTGTAAGAAAGACCGCAGCTCGACCAGGTTCTGGCAAACCAGGTCGGCCTGGCCCACCCGCTGCTGCGGACCCAGGCCAACACACTGCATTCCCCCTGCGCGCGCTGCTTCAATGCCCGCCTCGGCATCTTCCACCACCACGCATTCACCGGCCTGAACGCCCAAACGCTGCGCCGCCAGGATAAAAAGATCAGGCGCAGGTTTCGATGGCACAGGCGCATTCCCATCAATCAGTTCATCCACCCAGCGGCCCAATTTCAGGCGCTCCACCACCAGCCGGGCATTCTTGCTGGACGAAACAATCGCCGTCTTGATGCCCCGCTCGCGCAGCATCCACAGCACATCCAGGGTACCGGGCAGCAGGTCCTGGGGGGTCATCTGTTCCACCAGTTCCAGGTAATAATCATTTTTCAGGTCCATCCAGGCTGCCGCCTGCTGTTCCGAACAGGGCTTCCCTTTTAACAGCAAATCCAGCGAGGCCCGCCGCGAAACGCCGCGCAAAGCCTCGTTATCCTCACGGGTGAACGTTAATCCCAATTCTTCTGCCAGCTGTCTCCAGGCCTTGAAATGCAGTTCAGAGGTATCCGTCAGCACGCCGTCCAGGTCAAACAGAAAAGCGCGCGCCCGGTCAAGCTTGAGGTTCATTGGGCATCACCTCAAATTTCAATTCCTGACCGCGCCAGTTGATGGTGAACGCGACCCGTTTCCAGCCTGCCGGCAGGCGCGGACTGACCTGCGGGCCAGCTTCCGTTAGCCGCAGCCCGGCAAAACCAAAAACCACCGCCTGCCAGAGCCCGCCTGCCGATGCGCCGTGAATGCCGTCTCCGGCATTTCCGCGCACATCGCGCAAATCGGCGCGCGCCGCGCGCATGAAATGGTCATAAGCTTCAGCCACATCCCCCATCTGGCAGGCCATGACGGCCTGAATGGAGGGGCCCAGTGATGAGCCAAATGTGTGATCTGTTCGCGGGGTGTAATAGTTATAATTGGCCCGCAGCACCTCCGGTCCGAGCAGATCAGGCAGCATATAAAGCAGCATCAGCACGTCAGGCTGTTTGAGCACCTGGGTGGCACAGGTTTCATCAATGCCAAAAAGAGCCTGCACTGAGATATCCCGCGGCTCCAGGGCCGCCAGATCCACCTCCTGGCGTTCAAAAAAGCCGTCAAACTGTTCGATAATGCCGGTTTGAGGGTCAAATGGGCAGTAGATCAGATCGGCCGCCTTCTGCCAGCCGGCCAGCGCAGCAGAACTCAAATCCAGGTTTTGTCCCAATTCTTTCAAACGTTCCGGCGCATGCTCCGCCAGCCAGTCCACCAGCCCGATGGCCTGCTGTAAATGCCAGCGCACCAGGTAATTGGTGTAAGCGTTGTTATCCACATGGTCGTGATATTCATCCGGCCCGATGATGTCGCTGATTTCATAACGCTTCAAATCCTCCACCCACTCCACCCGGCTGGCCCAAAAAGCCGCTGTTTCAAGGACAATCTCGGCGCCGCGGTCAAGCATAAAAACATCATCGCCAGTGGCCCGCCAGTACTGCAGCACCGCATAGGCCACATCCGCCGAAATGTGAATCTCTATATCCCCGGTCCAGATGCGCACCAGGCGGGTGGAATCTGCGAAGTGCGGCACCCAGGTTGGCGTCACTTCATCCCCGGTGGCGGCGCTTTCCCAGGCAAACTGCGCCCCCTGATAGCCATTTCTGGCCGCCTTTCGCCGCGCCCCCGGCAGGGTGTGCCAGCGGTAGGAAAGCAGATTGCGCGCCACCTCAGGCCGGTTGTAGGTGAAAAACGGCAGCATGAAGGTCTCGGTATCCCAAAAAACATGACCGCGGTAGCCCAGGCCAGAAAGGGTCTTGGCGCCAATCGAAACCCGGTCATCCTGGCGCGGTGCAGCAATCAGCAGGTGATAAAGGCTGAAACGCACGGCCAGCTGTGCCTCAGCATCGCCTTCAATCATCACATCGCTGCGCAGCCATTCTGCCTGCCAGGCAGCCTGGTGCGCGGGCCAGGCTTCAGCCCAGCGCGCCGGGCTGGCCAGGGTTTTCAGCATGCTCTGCAGCGGATCGGCTGTATCGCGGTTGGTATAGATCACCGCCTGCTTCTCAATCGTCACCGTTTCACCCGCAGCCGCCTGGCAGTCCACTGCCAGGGTTGGGCGGCCCTGAACATTCCAACCGGCTATCTTTACGGCTGTTTTTGCCTCAACCATCAGGTTAAAACCGGCGGCCAGTTCCACTCCCGATTCACGGGTGCGGCAGAGCAGCCAGGCCTGTTCGGAACCGGCGTGCTGTTTCAGGTGATGCCAGTGCTTGAGCCCGTTATTATCTGCCTCACTGCTCAGGCTGGCCTGCGCCTGCAAAGTGACCGCGCCGTTCAAAGGTTTCACCTGCACACGCTGAAAGAGCTGATGCGGCTGAGCCAGGCTGGCAAAACGTTCAAACAGCAGTTCGCAGGTCAGCCCATTGGGACTGCGCCAGGTCAGCCGGCGGGTCAGCAGGGCATTCTGCATATCCAGATGGCGCTCATAAGCCAGCAAATCACCCTCCCCCAGGTTGAAGCGCTCGCCGTTCAGCCACAATTGCAAATCCAACCAGTCCGGTGCATTCGCCAGTTCGGTGAACACCACCGGCGCCGCATCAAAAACACCGTGCAAGAAAGTGGTGCGCTCCTCACCGGCAAGCCCCTCTTCAAACACACCCCGCGTGCTCAAATAGCCGTTGCCAATGGTAAAAATGGTTTCTGCATGGCGAAGTTTTTCAACATTAAATGCCTTTTCGCCCAAAATCCAGTGTTCCATAACCTTAACCTTCCTTCAAACCTGTGGCAGCAATACTCTGAGTGAAATATCGCTGGAATATAAAAAACATGATCAGAATGGGCAGGGTGTTGAACAGCGACCCGGCCAGCACTTTTGAAATGAGGGTGTAATATTCGCCGCGGAACCAGTTCAGGCCAATGGGCAGGGTGAAATTCTCCGGGGTGCGCAGCACCGTCAGCGGCCAGAGGAAGTTATTCCACTCTCCCTGGAAGGTCAGCAGCGCCAGGGTGATGAGCTGGGTGGCGCTGATGGGCAGCACCACTTTGAAAAAGGTGCCAAACCGTCCCAAACCGTCCATCATGGCGGCTTCTTCCAGTTCCTTGGGGATGCTCTTGTAGAACTGTGTCATCATGAAGATGCCAAACGCTGAAACCACGCCCGGCAGAATCACGCCCAGGGGGTTATCCAGCAGCCCAAACCCCGTGGGCAGGGTGAGTTCGCCAATCTTAAGCCCGCCGCGAATGATGCCCGGCCCCACCACCAGAAAGGACGGAATGAGGGTCACCTGTCCCGGAATCATCATCGACACCAGCATGGCATTGAAGAGAAAATTTTTGAACGGAAACTCCATGCGGGCAAAAGCATAGCCGCCCATGGCGCAGAACAGCACTCGCAGGCAGGTCACCGCGAACGAAATCAGCATGCTGTTCAACAGCCAGCGTGGAAAAAGCGGCAGCGCGCCGATCACATCCCGGTAATTTTCAAGGCTGAACGGGTTGGGAAAGAACAGCGGTTCGTCATAGATGTTCGCCACCGGCTTCAAACTGAACACCAGGGTAAAGTAGAGCGGCGCAATGCACACCAGCGCCCAGATGAATAAAACCACATAAAAGATGGGGTTCTTTGCTTTTTCAAGCAGCAGAATCAGGCGGTCCGAAAAGGTTACCGCGCGGTAAGTGGGGGATGCTTTCATGATTTTTCTCCCTGTTGCCTATGAAGACACGCTGCCGCTGCCTTCGATGAATTTGCGTTGAATCATCGTCACGGCCATGATGATCAGCGCCAGGACGAAGGCCAGGGCTGAGGCCTGCCCCATCTTGACGGCTGTATCGCGGAAAGCCCATTTGTAAATCAGATAGGCCACCGTGGTGGTGGAATCGAGCGGGCCGCCGGCTGTCATCACGTAGATCTGGTCGAACACCTGGAAACAGCCAATCACCCCCACCGTTACCACAAAAAAGATCACCGGCCGCAGCATGGGAATGGTGATATGCCACAGCGACTGCAGTTTGTTGGCTCCGTCCATCGCTGCCGCCTCATAAATGGCCACCGGAATATCCTGCAAACCAGCCAGCAGAATCAGCATCATGGTGCCGCTGGTGGTGAACACATTCAGCAGCATGATGGTGTAGAAGGCATAATTTTTATCATTCAGCCAGTTGATGTTCAGGCCAAAGATCTGGTTCACCACCCCCTGCGGGCTGAACAGCCAGATAAAGATGATGGAAATAACCACCGATGAAGTCACCGAAGGCAGGTAAAAAATGGTGCGGAAAAGCCGCCTGAAACGCAGGTTCTGGTCCATGGCAAAGGCCAAAATCAGGCTCAAAATAGTCTGCGCAGGCACCACAATCACCGTGTAAAGGATGGTGTTGGGCAGCGCTTTGCGAATGAACAGGTCATCGCACACCAGCGGTCCAGCATCCGCCGCCCGGGGTAACAACGCTTCAAGGCACAGCACGCGCCGGTAGCCTTCCAGGCCCCAAAACTCGGGCGGCTTCAGCAGGTTGTAGCGGGTGAAAGAAAGGTAAAATGCATAACCAATGGCAAAAACCGTGAAGGTGAGAAAGATAAACAAATAAGGAGCAAGAAAACCATAAGCGGTCAGGGCTTCACGCCATTTTCGCCGCCGGGCTGCTTTATGACGGTCTGTTTGAGCTAACGCCGTTGTAGCCATTTATTTTCTCCCTTAAAGAAAGGAGGTTTTCTGGCAGTGCCAGAAAACCTCCCTTGCCTTGGCCTTATTTAGCCTCGGCGAGCTTCTGGCGGATGACTTCTGCCGCCTGTTTGAGGGCAGCATCCACTGCCTGGTTCTCCAGGTAGACCCGTTCCAGAGCCTTGCCCATCTGATCGTTCACATCAGAGCCCACCAGGCCCCACATGAACGGTTTGGCTCCATCAAGCGCGCCGCGGAAGATGGCCGATGAAGCCGCATTGCTCTTCAGGTAATCGCTGTCCTTCAGAGAAATGCGGGTGGGAAGGGCGAAGCCGCTTTCCAGTACCTTCATCTGAGAGGCTTCATTGGTGAGGAAATTCACCACGCGCATGGCCGCTTCGGGATTCTTGGTGTTCTTTGAGATGGAGTAGGACACGGTGAAGATCAGGTTGCCTTCACCCTTGGGACCGGCGGGGGGCAGCACAACGCCGTATTGGGTATCGGGGAACTGCTTGGTCAGGTAAGGAATTAACCAGCCGCCTTCATACACCATGGCCAGCTGGCCCTTGCCAAACAGGGTACCCTGCCAGCCCTCGCCCAGGTCGGCGGGAATGGCGCCAATTTTATTTTTGCGGAAATCGGTGTAGAATTGCGCCGCTTCAGCCACAGCCGGGGTATCGAGGGTGGTGTCGCTGAAATCATCTGACATCACCATGCCGCCGTTCTGGAAGACAAAGATCGGGAAACGGCCGGCATCAGCCGGGACACCCAGACCGTAGATATTGTTGGCGGGGTCCGAAAGTTTTTCCGCCGCGGCCTTCAAATCGTCCCAGGTCCAGTCATCGGTGGGTTCCTTGAGGCCGGCTTTTTCGAAGAGGGCTTTATTGTAGAACAGGCCCAGGGTATTGAAATCTTTGGGGATGCCGTAGGTCTTGCCATCGGTGGAAAAAGCGTCGATCAAAGAGGGGATGAAGTCATCGCGCTTCATGCCTTCCCTGGCCATCAAATCATCCATGGGCAGCAGCACATCGTCTTTGGCAAAAGCCGGGTACTGGAAAATATCCATGTAAAAGACATCCGGTTCCACGCCCGAGGCAATGGAAGTCTTCAATTGCTGCCAGTAGTCACCGGTAATGGGTTCATATTTCACCACAATATCAGGATTGGCCGCGGTGAAATCGAGCAGCAGGCCCTGCAGCAAGGCGGTTTCTTCAGGGCTGGAGGCCCAGCCTGAAAGGCGCACCACGGCGCGTTCAGCCGGCACTTCCTTCTGAACTTCCACCGTTTCGATCACTTTTTTCTCAACTTCAACTGTTTCAACGACTTTCTTCTCAACTTCAATCGTCTTAATCACCTCTTTAACTTCAGGGGTGGCGCAGGCAGAAAGAATCATCGCCGCAATCATCAGCAGCGAGATAAGGGAGAACAGCTTTTTCATGACTCCTCCGGAAAATGGCATGGGTTGTTTTGTTTAATCAATCGCTTATGATATACTTAAAAGAACGAAAGGGTCTCGTCCCTTTGGTTCAGAGCCGCCTTGGATTTGAGCGCCGGGGTGGCTCTTTTGATACAAATGAGCATCATTTCTCAAGTTTCTTGGCGAAGCTTCACCTCCTGAACAGATCGCTTTTCATCACGATACATTTTCAAAACCAGCAAACTGCCCTGTGCTTGAAGCCCTGACCATCAGCTCCGGCTGGTACAGGCTGCAGAGCGGATCGGGCTGTTCGCCCGTATCCAGCTGGTCCATCAACATTTGAATCAACTGCCGGCCAATCTCCCAGACCGGCTGGCGTAAAGAAGTCAGCGGCGGGTTCAGATACTGCACCATCGGGGCATCATCAAAGCCGGTGATGGCCAGGTCCACCCCCACCTGCAGCCCGCGCTCCTGCGCCGCATGCATGGCGCCAATGGCCATGGCGTCGTTCAAACATACCAGGCCGGTGGGCCGCTGCCCGGGCGGCAGAGCCAGCAGCCGCCGGGTGGCCTTGAAGCCAAAAGAAACCCGCCCCTCGCCGCGGACCACCCAATCTGGCGGCGGCGTGATTCCAGCTTCCTGCAGCGCCGAGAAATAACCTTCCAGGCGGTTGTTGCCGACCCGCGAATCTTCCGGCCAGGCCAGGGCGGCAATCTGGCGGTGGCCCTGCTCCAGCAAATGGCGCGTGGCCATGCGTAAACCCGCGCCTCCATCCACATCAATGCAGGGAAAAACCAGCTCTGGGTTTGAGCGGCCGAAAGCCACAAAGGGGATCTTGTTTTCCAGCAGGCATAAAACCCGTTCATCGTTATATTCCACGCTGGAAATGATGAAGCCGTCCACCCGGCCGGTATCAATCAAATCCTGGTAGGCTGCCACTCTTGCCGCCGGATCAGCATGATAGGGAAAGGTCAGCAAGTAGTAGCCGTGCTGCTCTGCCTCTGTGAACATGCTCTGTAAAAACTGGTCAAGAATGGGGTTGGCCTGATCGCGAGGCGAGGGCGGCCACGAATAAGCCAGGGTATAGCTGCGGTTTGAGCGCAAACTGCGGGCTGTGTGGCTCGGGCGGTAACCCAGGTCATGAATGGCTTTGCGTATGCGTGCTTCAGTTTCGGGAGTCACCTGGGCTTTGCCCGTGATGACTTTTGAAACCGTCTGGTAACTGACGCCTGCCTGTTGGGCCACTTCTTTAATGGTCACGCGTTTTGCCATGCTGTTGATCTCCTCCGGGTTTAGCGAACGTTCGTGCGAACGTTCGCATTAACTATACAATATTCAGGCCTGTTTTGTCAAGAGGCAATTTTTCACTTTTCCCCGCCTGAGAAATACTTCCTAAAGCATTTTCGCCCGGCTGGTTAGAATACAGATAGAAAAACCTGTCTCACCAGCCATAAGGAGGTTGCCATGATCCTGCCCCGTGTCTATTTTCTGCGCGATAACGAACAGCTGCTGATCGAACGCCTGACTCAGCGTTCCGTCATCAACGGCCCTGCCGTGGCGTTCACCCATCCGCTGGACCGGGCCGTGGTGCGCGAAGCCATCCGCCTCACTGCCCGGCAGTATCTTCTGCTGGAAGACCTGCTCACCGGCGAGCGGCGCATCGAACGCGGTCCAGGGCTGGTTTTTCAGCAGGCCAATGAGCTGACCATCAAACTCTGCGACGCGGTGACCCTCGAAAAAAACGACTATCTGCTCATTCGCGATACCCTCAGCGGCGAATTAAAAACTGTGCGCGGGCCGCGCCTGTTCTTTCCCGCTGCTGATGAGGAAATCATCGAGAAGCGCCGCGCCATCCCTCTGAAGGCCAACCAGTACCTGCGCATCATGGATCAGACCACCGGCAATATCCGGATTGAACGCGGCGAGGCCCTGGTTTTTCTGGAGCCCGCCGAGAAGGAAATAAAAGGTGTCAAAGATGGCGTCAATATCGACCAGCACAATGCCGCCATTGTCCTCGACACCTGCACCGGCCAGTTGGAACTGATCCAGACGCCCCAGCTTTTCATCCCTGAGGCTTACCAGGAAGTGGTCAGCATGATCAAACGCATTTGCCTCGAAGCTCACGAAACCGTCGTCATCCGCGACCCTGAAGGCCGCTTCATCTTCCGCCGCGGCACCGACGTCGAACCGTCCTTCTTCCTGCCACCCTACCATGAACTGGTGACCTTCACCTGGTCCACCGGTCTGACCAAAGACCAGCGCAACTTTCGCATCGAGCGCATCGATTCCCGTCCCAAGTTCATGGCCTACGGCTTTGAAGCCCGCACCCGCGACAATGTTTAACTTAAGATGGAAATTTCCTTCTTCTGGCAGATTGTGGATGTGGAGGCGATGGTCATGGCCACCGATGATGTGCCAGGTGATATCTGCTTCCATGCCCGCAGCGGCATCCTGCAGTCCATCTCTCAGGTGACCCTCGAAACCTTCCTTGATACCTTCAACAGCCTCATCCACGATGCTGTGCTGGGCCACGACGACCCCTTTTACGCCGGCCGGGGCGTGCGCCTGCACGCCGTGGAGGTGCGTTCGGTCACCTGCAAAGATCCCGACACCAACCGCATTCTGCAGGATATCATCCGCGAAACCACCGGGCGCATCAGCCGCCTGCAAAAACAGCAGGGAGAATCTGAAATTCTGCTGCAGCAGCGCGAAAACGAAAACGAGATCATGCTCAAGCAGCTCGCCGGAGAAATTGAAGCCGAAAGTCTGCGCGCCCGCCTGCTGGAAGCGCGGGTGGAAAATGACCGGCGCGCCGCCCTCACAGCCGGCGAAGCAGAAGCCCTGCAGGTGCGCGCCTTCTTCGACAGCCTGGGCGACGGCCTGACCAATGAGCAAAAAACTGCCCTCTTCAACACCCTGCGCAAACAGGATGCCATCGAAGCCCTCAGCCAGGGCACGGCCCAGATGTATTTCACGCCCGCTGATATTGACCTGAGCATTGAAACCAGAAACACCCCGCGAACCTGAAAAAAACAGGTTATTATGAGCCAACAGGCGCACCCCATTCACCGGGTGCGCCTGTTTCATGCACCTCCCCCGCCAGCCGTTCAAAAACAGCCCTTCTGCCCTGAGGTCTCCCGCCTGATTGATGGTAAAATGAAAGGGAAGTTTTCTGAGGAGGATTTCTCTATGCCTGAAGCTGTCATTATTGATGCCATCCGCACCCCCATCGGGGCCCTGGGCGGGGCGCTCTCTGCCGTGCGGCCGGATGATATGGCCGCCCTGGTGCTGCGCACCCTGGTTGAACGCAACCACCTCGACCCGGCCGATATCGAAGAAGTGATCATGGGCTGCGCCAACCAGGCCGGTGAAGATAACCGCAACGTGGCGCG
Source organism: Chloroflexota bacterium (assembly GCA_029561345.1). Taxonomy (GTDB): domain Bacteria; phylum Chloroflexota; class Anaerolineae; order Anaerolineales; family Anaerolineaceae; genus JAKQJC01. The sequence goes on from JAKQJC010000061.1 coordinate 30,490, forward strand.
CATGGCCGCCCTGCTGGCCGGCCTGCCGGTGGAAGTGCCCGCCATCACCGTTAACCGCCTGTGCGCCAGCGGCCTCAGCGCCATCAACCTGGCCGCGCGCGCCATCCGCGCTGGCGACGGCGACCTGTACCTGGCGGGCGGCGTGGAAAGCATGAGCCGCGCCCCCTATTCCCTGCCCAAGGCCGAACAGGGCTTCCCCTTTGGCAATCTCACCGCCTACGATACCGCCCTGGGCTGGCGCTACCCCAACCCGCGTATGGCTGAACTGTACGGCACCGAAGCGATGGGCGAAACCGCCGAAAACATCGCCGCCCTCACCGGCATCACCCGCGAAGCGCAGGATGCCTTTGCCGCTGAGAGCCACCGCCGCGCCATCGCCGCCCAGGATGCCGGCCTGTTTGACGCCGAAATCATCCCGGTGCCCGTGCCGCAGAAAAAGGGCGATCCCATCCGGGTGACCAAAGATGAACGTCCGCGCCGCGATACCACCGTTGAAAGCCTGGCCCGCCTGCGGCCTTCCTTCCGCAAAGATGGCTCCGTGACCGCCGGCAACGCCACCGCCCTGAATGACGGCGCCTGCGCCCTGCTCATCACCAGCGCCGAAAAGGCCCGCCAGCTCAACCTCAAACCCCTGGCGCGCATTGTTTCCGGCGCTTCCGCCGGGGTTCCGCCGCGCATCATGGGCATGGGGCCGGTTCCGGCCACCCGCAAAGCCCTCCAGCGCGCCGGCCTGCAGGTCTCTGACCTGGGCCTGGTCGAACTGAACGAAGCCTTTGCCGTGCAGGCCCTGGCGGTGATGGCTGAACTGGGCCTGCCCCACAGCATCACCAATGTTAACGGCGGCGCCATCGCCCTCGGCCACCCCCTGGGCTGCTCTGGCGCGCGCATCCTCACCACCCTCCTGCACGAAATGGGCCGCCGCGCCCCTGAAAAACAGGGACCCTTCTACGGCCTCGCCACCCTCTGCGTGGGCGTGGGCCAGGGCGAATCGATCGTGGTGGAATGGCTGGGCTAGCCCTCGTCACCGGCGCAGCGGGCTTTCTGGGCGGCGCGCTTTGCCGCACCTTGCTGGCTGAAGGCTGGCGGGTGCGTGCTCTGCACCGCCCCACCAGCTCCCTGCGCCAGCTTGAAGGGCTGGATTTTGAAGCGGTCACCGGCGATCTCACCCAGCCCGATACCATCCACCAGGCCATGAAAGGTGTGGAAGTGGTTTTCCACACCGCCGCCCTGCTTGAAAACAGCGACCCCGGCCGGCTTTATACCGTCAACGTGGAAGGCACCCGCGCCGTGCTGAAGGCTGCCCACGAGGCTGGCGTGCGCCGCGTGGTGCACACCAGCACGGTGGCCGTGCTGGGCATGCCCGAAAAAGGCCCCGGCTCGGCTGTGCCGGCCCCCATCGATGAAAACCATGCCTTCAACCTGCCGCCCGCCCGCTGGCCTTATGGCTATGCCAAATACCTTGCCGAGCTTGAAGTGCAGAAAGCCGTGGCCGGCGGGCTCGACGCCGTCATCGTCAACCCCAGCCTCATCACCGGCCCCGGCGATGTGTACCGCAAGGAATCTGCCATCATCGTCCAGGCTGCCCGCGGCCGCCTGCCCGCCCGCATTGCCCCGCCCGGCGGCATCAATGTGGTGCACATCAACGATGTCTGCGCCGGACACCTGGCCGCCCTGCAGCATGGGCAAACCGGCCAGCGCTACATTCTCGCCGGGCAAAACATCACCCATTTTGAATACCTGCGCCTGACCGCTGAAATCACCGGCGCCCCGCCGCCGCGTTCCATTGCTCCCGCCTGGATCTTCCGCGCCATGGCCTTCTTTTCCCGCATTGGCCAGCGTTTCATGTCCATGCCGCTTGGTCCCACCGAGCTGAACATGGCTGGAACCTATTTTTATTACAAAACCGCCCACCCCCTGCCCACGCCAGAGCCTGCCCCTGCCCGCCAGGCCATTGAAGATGCCTGGCAGTGGTTCAAAAACGAGGGAGCGCTGTCTTGAGCGGCTTTTATCATTTGTATTGTTGATGAGGAGATTTTTATGACACAGCTCGATTTTCCCCACCGCCGCTGGAACCCGCTGACTTCCGAATGGGTGCTGGTTTCGCCCCACCGCGCCCGCCGTCCCTGGCTGGGCCAGGTTGAGAAGACCCCGCCCGACAACCTGCCGCAATACGACCCCACCTGCTATCTCTGCCCCGGCAACACTCGCAACACCGGGCAGGTCAACCCGCCTTACAGCCAGACCTTCACGTTTGACAACGACTTTGCCGCCTTGCTGGGTCCCGAAAGCGCCCAGGGCGAATTGCCTCCCGAAAGCCCGCTTTTCCGCGCCAGCCCGGCTTCCGGCATCTGCCGCGTGGTATGCTTCTCACCCCGCCACGACCTGACCCTGCCCGAACTGTCGCAGATTGAAGCTGAAGCCGTCATCCGCACCTGGAGCGACCAGACGGCAGAACTGGCCGCCAAAGATTTCATCCATTACGTGCAGGTGTTTGAAAACAAAGGCGCCGTGATGGGCTGCTCGAACCCCCACCCGCACAGCCAGATCTGGGCATCTTCCTATGTTCCCAATGAACCGCAAAAAGAACGCGACGCCCAGGCCGGTTACCTGAAACAGCACGGTCACTGCCTGCTCTGCGACCTGATGGAAGCTGAACACAAAGACGGCAGCCGCATTGTGGCGCAAAACGACCATTTTACCGCCATTGTGCCCTTCTGGGCCATCTGGCCGTTTGAGCTGCTGGTGGTTTCGCACCGCCACTGCGCCTCGCTCCCCGAACTTGCCCCCGCCGAGGTCAGCGGCCTGGCCGATATCATGCGCCGCGTCACCGCCCGCTACGATAACCTTTTTGAGATCTCCTTCCCCTACTCCATGGGTTTCCACCAGCAGCCCTGCAACGGCCAGGCCGATGAAGGCTGGCACCTGCATGCGCATTTCTACCCGCCCCTGTTGCGCTCGGCCACCGTGCGCAAGTTTATGGTTGGTTATGAAATGCTGGCCATGCCCCAGCGCGACCTGACCCCCGAAACAGCCGCCGCCCGCCTGCGCGATCTGAGCGAAGTGCATTACAAAACAAAATAAATTTTCCCCTGCTGATCAAAAAAGGCTTCCAGGTGATGCACCTGGAAGCCTTTTTCATTGCATCCGCGCCGGGGGGTCAGAGCCTGAAACCTTGCACCGCGCGCCGTAGCTCTTCGGCCATTTCGGCCAGGGTCTGCGCCGAAGCGGTCAATTCCTCCACCTGGGCACTCATCTCCTCGGTGGAAGCAGAAACTTCTTCTACCGCCGCGCTGTTTTCCTCGCTCACCGAGGCAATATTCTCAAAAGCCTGGGTCACCTCATTGGATGCGCCAGACATGGCCTCGGTGGCAGCCGAATTTTCTTCCACCACTGCTGAAAGCATATCCATATTGGCGGTCATTTCCTGATTCAATCCGGCCATTTCCTCAACGGCATGTGCGTTATACACCGTGGCCGCCTGGACCTTTTCCGTGGCTTCCACCGTGGCCTGGTTGATCTCGGCCATCTGACCCGCAGCTTTCAGGTTGCGGACGGCAATCTCATTGGCCTGCTGCACCGCCGTCACCAATGCGGCGCGCGCTTTTTCCATGCCGCTCACAGCGCCGCCAATCTCTTTTAACTGCAAAGCCGAACCGCGGGTGGCTTCGGCAATGGCCACAAAAGCCTCCCGTGCCTGGCCGGTCAGTTGCGCAGCCCCAACCACATCTTCACCCGTTCGCTGCATGGCCCGCACCGCTTCACTGGCATCCTGTTGAATGGAATGCACCATGCCCGAAATTTCCTTGGTGGCCAGGGCGCTCTTTTCGGCCAACTTGCGCACCTCATCCGCCACCACGGCAAAACCGCGGCCGTGTTCGCCCGCCCGGGCCGCTTCAATGGCAGCATTCAGGGCCAGCAGGTTGGTCTGCGAGGCAATATCCTCAATCGTTTCCACAATGGCGCCAATTTGCCCGGAACGCACACCCAGTGCGCTGATGCGTTCAGCCAGCTGGGTGGTGGCACGCTGCACCTTTTCCATGCCGGCTGCCGTCTGGTTGGCCAGGGTCACACCGCCGTCAGCCGTCTGCGCTGCCCTGCCAGCGCCCGCCGAGACCTGTTCCACCGAAGCGCTCACTTCCGTGATGGCCGAGGTCAGCGTTTGGCCAGCCGCCAGTGCCTCTCCCAGCCCCTCAGCCTGTTCTTCAGCCCCCTGGCGGATGCTTTCCACCGCCTGCGATAGACTGTTCACAGCTTCCTGGGTCCGTTCCACTTCCTTCCCCTGCTGATTTGTGCCCTGGCGGATGCCCGCATTGGCCTCGGTCAGGCGCGCCATCTGCCGGGACACATTGGCGATGGAGTTGGCCTGCTCCTCGGCGCCTTTGGCCACACCGTCAATCGCGCTGGTCAACATTTCAACGGAAGCATTGGTGGCGCTGATCGAAGCAGCTTCCTGAGTGATGCCCTGCGCCACCTGCTGAATGGTCATGGATATCTGCGTCACCGCCCGGCCGGTCTGCTCTGCCGATTGCGCCAGCTGTTCCGAAGCCTGCCCCAGGGTATCCGCACTGCGTTTTACATTGCCAACCACTTTGCGCAGGCCGTCCAGCATCTCCTGTGTGGCCAGGCCCAGTTCATCTGTTTCGCTGGCCAGCCGCACATCCGCGCTCAGGTCGCCATCTGCCACCTGGCGCACCATGCCAGAAAGGCCCTGCAGATAGTCAATCATGCTGTTAAAGGCCCGGCCCACGCGGCCAAATTCATCCCGCCGGCGGCTCACCGAGTCGCGTTCAGCCTGAGGAATGTTATGGCAGAGGTCACCGCGGGCAATCAGCTCAGCCGCCCCGGCAATCACCTCCAGCGGACGGTTGATGTTGCGCGTTACCGAAAGCCCAATCAGCAGGGCGACCACAACCGCCAGCACCGCCGTGCCCACCACCAGCCCGCTGGCGACCATTTGCATGGGCCGGGCCAAATCGCCGGTGCGCTGCGCCCGTTCACCGAGCGAAGTGGCCAGTTCTTCGGCTTTTTGTTGAAAATTAAGCAGCTGGGTGTCCGTCAAACGGTCAGCCGTTTTCAAATTCTGGGTCTTGGTTGATTGCCACGCCGGGACCACCTCATCAAAAAACAGGCGTTTAAACTCCACCAGGGCATCCTTCATGCCTTTCAGCCGGGTCAGGTCTTCCTCCGGAGCTTTCATTGCCTGCAAATTGACCTCCAGTGAAGCCACGTTCACCATGGCCTCTTCATAATATTTTTTGAAGGTCAGGTTTGAAGTGGTGTTGTCGTTGATGATCATATCTGATTGCGAACGCGACATCAGGTTGGTCAGGGCAATGGTTTTCCAGATCAAAACAACGTTCTGATCGTTATCAATCACCTCGGAATATCCCGTGTTCATTTGCGTCAGGCTGACCATGCTGACCGCAGCCATCAGAATCAACAGCAGCAGGATCGCAACATATCCCCCAAAGATTTTTACACCAACTTTGAACTGGTTTAAGAAAGCATCCATACCATTATTCCTTTCTCAGCAGGCCATTTTCGATATCAATTATGTTTTAGTTTCGTTTTTCTGTCAATTTCAGCCAGCCGCGGCTTGCATTCTTGTTAACCCGGAAAAGCCTTCCCTAAAAAAACTGGCAGGATCTGCCTGCCAGCAAAATCATCATAAGCATCCTGTTTTCAGGAGGCCGCCACCGGCAGCGGCATCACCACCTGCCCATCTTCCACCAATCCTACCAATTCCATTTTTGAAGGATGCAGGGCAGCCATATACGCCATATAGGCTGCCATTAACGCGTCCAGTTCGCCGTTGGTATAAATACCTTTTAGCGGCAAAATTCCCTGGCGCAGGCGGTGCCGGGTGATCTCTTCAAAGAAATTCATCGGGTCGGTCACCCTCACGCGCTGTTCCGAAAGGATCAGCTGACGCTGCAGACGGCCCTCCAGGGTGCCGCGCTGAAAGGGCGCCAGCCCCAGCAGCACCGCGTAAGCGCCCTGCGCATACACTTCCAGACTCTGGCGGGGTTTATCCTCTGAAGGATAGGCCGTAAAACCGAGCCCGTCCAGGGCAGCATATACCTGCAAACCCAATTTTACCCAGGCTTTATCTCCGCTCTCGCCGGCTCCCGTCACCGGCAGCCCGCGCGTGCGCAGCAGGTATTCACACACCCTGAAGTTCGCCCAGCGCCCGCCTTTGGGCTGTGGGTTCAATCCCAGGCGCACCTCGTGCTGTTTCATCAGACCTTTGGCCAGGCTGCGCGGTGCGTTCACCCCCACCCTGGCAGTGTCCAGGCCGTTCAAATGCGCGGTCAATTCCTCCAGGCTCGTGTGGGCCAGGTTCACCAGGCGCAGCCGGTCATCCAGCACAGCCCAGGTCAGGCTCTGGCGGGCCTGGCCGGTTTCAGGCTGCACATCAACGCCAATAAAAAGGGCGTTCTGCAATGTCATAATGGTTCATCCCCTTTCATCTCAAGAAAAGCATCCACCACCTGCGGGTCAAAATGCTTGCCGCGTTGTTCCAACAGATAGCGCCTCACCTCATTGGCTGGCCAGGCTGGCCGGTAGGGCCGGTCTGAAGTCAGCGCATCCCAAACATCCACCACAGCAAAAATCCGCGCCGCCAGAGGTATGGCCTCGGCAGCCAAACCCTGAGGGTAGCCAGAGCCGTCCCATTTTTCATGGTGGCTGTAAGGAATCACCAGTGCCTGGTGCAGATATGGAATGCCCGAAAGCAGTTGGTACGCATACAGTGGATGCTGGCGCATGATCACCCATTCCTCGCTGGTCAGCGGGCCTGGTTTAAGCAAAATATTATCCGGAATGCCCATCTTGCCGATATCATGCAGCAGCGCCCCGCGGCGCACATGCACCATTTCGCTGGATGGAATCCCCATAAGCTCTGCCAGCTGCAGGGTCATGGAAACCACACGCTGGCTGTGGCCGGCTGTTTCGCGCTCGCGCAACTCCAGCGCCTGCGACCAGCCCTCAATGGTGGCTTCATAAGCCAGGGCCAGCTCCTGGTGGGCAGCTTCCATGCCTGCCAGCATCTCTGCATTGTCAATACTGATGGCAATCTGCAAAGACAGCGATTGTAAAAATTCCTGCCAGTCAATATCGAAGAAATAGGGCTGCGTGCTGAGAAAAACCACCACGCCCTTGGTCTGCTCTTTGACAATCAACGGCAAAGCCGCATAGCTGCGGAAATGCTTTTGCAGGCCGTTCTGCCCCGTCGTCAGCTGTAAATCGGGGATATATTCGGCCTCACGGCTGAGAAACACCCTGCCTGGCAGGTCTCCGCCCCGATGCTGAAAAACCTCAGCCGAGCATCCCTTTTGCGTGGCCAATTCAAGCACCTGGTTTCTATCTGGCCGGAACAAAGCCACCGCATCCACACCGCTCAGCGCCACAATGTGATTGAGAATTTTATCCATGATTTCGCCGTAGCCGGTATAGCTGGTGATGGTGCGGTCAATGTTCCTCAGAATGGTCAGGCGTTTCAGGTGCATACCGGTCTGCTCCAACGAGCGCATCACAGCCTGCTCAGCCCATTTGCGTTCGGAAATATTGCGCGAAATGCCCAGCAGCCCCACCGTGTTTCCATGGTCATCCACCATCAGGCGCGCCAGCACTTCCGTCCAGACCGTCGACCCGTCCTTGCAGGGTTGCTCAATTTCCATTGCCGGGGTGGGGGCGTTTACGCTGTTCTTGTTGATCATGTGTACCAAATCTGAAAAAAGCGGCAGTGAATCGGGGCAGATCACCTCCTCAATGGGCTGCCGCATCACTTCTTCAGGCGTATAACCCCGCAGTTGCAGCACCGCCGGGCTGACATAAGTGAAATGCAGGTCAAAGTCCATCGTCCAGATCACGTCGCTGGAGTTTTCCGCCAGCAGGCGGTAACGGGTTTCACTTTGCCGCAGGGCTTCTTCCGCATGCTTGCGTTCGGTGATATCCCGTCCCAGCACCACCAAACCCTTGCGGGCGCCGTCAGGCGAAAAGAGCGGCACTCTGACCACATCGTAGGTTCTGCTCCCGCCATCCGGCAGGGGAATGCTTTCATCGCCGCGAACCGTGACACCTTTTTTCCAGGCAACTTCATCACTTGCTTCGCTGGCCATAAAGGCATCATAATAAAATGAACCGGGAACGCCCAATTCCGAATCCTTTTTCCCCCGGTAATCCACATTTTCCAGCTGGAATAGCTTCAGTTCAGCCTCGTTGGCCAGCAGCCAGCGTCCCTGGCCATCCTTAAAACAGATGATATCAGGGGTTGCATTGATCAGAGCGCGCAGGCGCTCCTCGTTTTCAGCCAGTTTGTTCTGCGCCTGCCGCTGTTCGGTCAGGTCAATATTGATCCCCACAATCCCCATGATCTGGTCCCCATCGCGAATGGGCGCCAGCATATCCACAAAATAGCGCAGTTCATTGGCCAGCTCATACACCGCATCGTGGCTCACAATTTCACCGCGCAGCGCCCGGCTGTTGGTCTTCTGCCATTCAGCGGTCACTTCAACCGGCAGGCCCAGTTCTTCGGCTGTTTTGCCAATGATGTCGCCCCAATGCTGCTCCGTTACCGGGTTGGCATAAAAATATTTGCCCTCCTGGTTCATCATCCAGATACCAAAGGGAATATTGTTAAAAGCCGTGCGTAAAATAGCCTCGCGCTGCCTCAGCGCCTCTTCGGCCTTGCGCCGGGCCTGCCGAACCCCGGTTTCCTTCAGTTCGCGTTCAACGGCTGGCAAAAGACGCGCCAAACTGCCTTTCATCATATAGTCGTGCGCCCCGGCGCGCATCATTTCAACTGCCGTGGTTTCACCGATGGTGCCCGAAATCACAATAAATGGAATATCCAGCTTGTGTTCATGGTAAATTTGTAGGGCCGTCAGGCCGCTGAATTGAGGCATGGCAAAATCAGATAAGATGAGATCCCATTCCTGGCGGTTCAGGGCCGCATGCATATCTTCGCGGTTTTGCACCCGCTGGAATTCTGTCAGCTCATACCCCCCGCGTTTGATTTCCCGCAACAAAAGCAGTGCATCGTCCTCTGAATCTTCAACCATCAACAAACGCAATGGCATACTCATTTATCCATGCCTCCCAGGCCGCCTGATCCGTTAATGTGGAATTTCGTTCACCAGCACCCAATACATGCCCAGCATGCCCACCGCTTTGACAAATTGTTCAAAATCCACCGGTTTGCGCACATAGCTGTTGACCCCCAGCGAGTAGCTGGCCAGAATGTCCTGCTCCTCATTGGAAGAGGTGAGCATCACCACCGGCAGCAAATGGGTCACTTCGTTTTCTCGCAGTTTTTTCAGCACCTCCAGCCCATCCAGGCGCGGCAGTTTGATATCCAACAGCACCACAATGGGCCTGTCGGTTACATCCCGCCCCGCATAAGTTCCTGTGCCAAAAAGGTAATCCAGCGCTTCAACCCCGTCGTGGACCACCTTGACCGTGTTGAGCACATTGTTTTTTCGCAGCGCGCGTAAAGTCAGCGCCTCATCATCGGCGCTGTCTTCCACCAGCAGAATAATTCCATCTCTCATAATTGTCCCTTTCTATTACCCCGGAGGGGAGTGAAAAGGCAGGGTGAAGTAAAAAGTTGCGCCTTTTTCTTCAGCACTTTCTGCCCAAATTTTTCCGCCGTGTCGGTGAATAATCCTTTGAACAATGGCCAGGCCAATTCCGGTGCCTTCAAATTCGGTTTCACGGTGCAGCCGTTGGAAAGCGCCAAACAATTTTCCGGCGTATTCCATATTAAATCCTGCACCATCATCCTTAATATAATATATTACGTCAGAACCTTTTTCCAGGCAACCCAATTCAATCACAGCTTCGGCATGGTTTGAGGTAAATTTCCACGCATTGGAAAGTAAATTGTTCATCAGGATGGTGATCAAAGCCACATCTCCCACGGCCTTCAACGATCCAGGAGCAATAAAGCGCACCTGCCTTTCAGGGTGAGAGGCCTGCAATTCATGCATTATGCTGTGTGCCATTTGGCTTAAATCAATGCTTTCATAATGAATTTCTGCGCGGGTAATGCGCGACAGCTTAAGCAGGTCATCAATCAGGCTGGCCATCCGCTGGCTGGATACGCGAATGCGCTTGAGATAATCCCTTCCGGTCTCATCCAGCAGATCACTGTAATCTTCCAGCAAAGCCCGGCTGAAGCCGTCCATACTGCGCAGCGGTGTGCGCAGGTCGTGCGAAACAGAATAAGAAAAAGCCTCCAGTTCGCGGTTTGAGGCCTCAAGCTGTGCGGTACGCTGAGCCACCCGCTGCTCCAGTTCCAGATTCAATTTCTGCAAAGCCGCCTCAATTTCCTTTTGAGGGGTGATATCCGGGAAGATGATGATGCCGGCAATAATTTGGCCCTGCTGGTCGCGAATAGGCGAACCGTTCACCAGAATCCAGCAGTCCGAGCCGTCGGTGCGCACCACCCGCATCTCCACATTGCGAAAGGATTCGCCGTTCTTCACCGCCTGCACCAGCGGCAAATCCATCACGTCATATAGGCTGCCGTCGGGCCGGTAACAGCGCCAGGAAATGGCCTGTGGGTGTTCGGCCGATACTTTGAGCTGTTCGGCCTCGGTCTGGCCAAGGATGATCTCGCCAGCCTGGTTCACCATCTTAATCTGAGCGTTGGGTGCATCGGCGATCATCACTCCGGCGTTGGTCTGCTGCAGGGCCGCCAGCAGCATGGCCTGGGTGCGGGCCAGTTCACTTTCCGCACGCTTGCGTTCGGTGATATCCCGCACAATGGCCAAAGCGCGGTCCTCGCCGCAGGTCACCAGGCGGCTTTCATATTCCCGCATCTCGCCCATGAAAAACAGGCTGTACTCATATACCTGCATCAAGCCGGTGGTGAACAAGGCATTCAGTTTGGACAGGGTCAAATCGCCCAGTTCGGGCATCACTTCATCAATCCGCTTGTTCAAGAATAATTCCGGCAGCAGCGCCAGTTCGGAATTTCCCCGTGCTGCTTTATAATCCAAAAAACGCCCATCACGGCTGAACTGGAACATCATATCCGGAATGGCCTCCAGCAAAGCGCGGTTCTTCAATTCGCTTTCGCGCAGCGCGGTTTCCGCCATTTTGCGCTCCGTCAGGTCCGTGGTCACCATATACCGGTTTGTCCTGTTTTCATTTTCATAAGAAAAGCGGTTCAATATATAGCGCCGGCTGCCGTCTTTGCGCTGAATCCAGTATTCCAGTTCATGCAGCGGAAGCTTATCTGCATGTCTCTGCATCATCAACTGGCGCAGGCGTTCTTTTTCTTCGGGCGCCGCCAGGTCAATGCCGGTCATCTGCAAAATTTCATCGTGTTCATAACCGAGGATCTCGGTCAGGCGGTGGTTAATATAAACCGGTTTATTGTTCTCAATAATCGTCAAACCGTCGCGAATATTATCCGCCATTCTTCTGAAGCGGTCCTCGCTGGCTCTCAGGGCTGCTTCCGCTTTCTTTTGCTGGGTGACATCAAAAAAGATGGTTGCAAAATGCGCCTGATCAATGCGCGCCACCGAAATATGAAAGTGCATATCCAATGGGGGAAAATATGTCTCAAACTGCATGCCTTGCGGATGCGTGAATTCTTCCAGGTAAGTTCTCTACCGGACAAAAATAGTGGCTGACATCTGGTAAGCTTAGGTTCCAACCAAAGAACCAGGAGCGAACCATGAGTGACAACCACCAACGCTATCATAGCATAAGAACGGCACTTTCACAAATGTTTTTGGATGAACC
>JAKQJC010000063.1 GCA_029561345.1 Chloroflexota bacterium
GGTTCATCCAAAAACATTTGTGAAAGTGCCGTTCTTATGCTATGATAGCGTTGGTGGTTGTCACTCATGGTTCGCTCCTGGTTCTTTGGTTGGAACCTAAGCTTACCAGATGTCAGCCACTATTTTTGTCCGGTAGAGAACAAACAAATTATCATTTTTATCAAAGTCAATAATCTACGTCATTGGTGATATCCATACATCTAAAGGAACGCGGCACCTCCACCCGCTTCAGCAGGTGGAGGTGCCGCAAAGAATTATTATTACCACGAAGAAGACAAACTGCTATTGTCTTTTTCGTGGTAATAACTAACCCGCCTTTCTACCGAGGCTAAAGTCCTATAACTAGCGGCGGGTTATTAAAAGGTCACTCAGGTGATAAACAACGGAATCCTGAAAAATACGCGCCTTTAACGCGTACAGGGACGACCCCTCTGCGCTCAGATGTACGAAGAGAGGCATCTATCCAGCTTCCCCCTTTTAGTACACGGTATTCCCCATTTGTGGGGCCAGTGGGGTTGTTAACGGGTGAAAGATAAAAATATTGTTCCTGATAATAATCACTTACCTTCTCCTCCACATTTCCCGCCATGTCCATAGCACCATACGGGCTGGCACCTCCTGGATAGCTGCCCACGGCTGACGTATCACCTACGCAAACAGATGAAGGCCAGTGAGTCGAATAATTCGCCAGGCTGCAGGTCTTCGTTGCACTGCCCCAGGGGTAGAGCATTCCATCCGTGCCTCTGGCTGCTTTCTCCCACTCTGCTTCCGTAGGCAGGCGTTTCCACGCCCAGGCACAATAATCCACTGCATCCTGCCAGCTTATATTAATCACCGGATAATCTGCGTAATCAGGGTTATCATAGTAACTTTCCCGGGTGAAGGAAGATTTATCAGCAGGTTCCACACACCCCCCAGCGCCTACACACCGGGCATATTGAGCGTTGGTTACCTCATATTTGTCTATCCAATATGCATCCAGATAAACTGTATGAAGTGGATTTTCGTCAAATTCTTTATCTGAACCCATTTGGAATTCTCCAGCAGGCACATACACCTGTTCCATGCCATCATTTTTCCATAGCCTGCTGTTTGGATATCCGCTGGCCTGTTTCAAAATAATGAGCATGCTCCCCAAAAAAATTGGGATCATTATGATCAAAACAATTCCAACCTTGGCATTCTTAATTGTCATTCAATATCCCCGGAACTGCAAAAACCCAAAAACTAAATGATTCTCGGATTATTGTACCATACCCATTCATTCCCAAAAAACTGAAACGGCACCTGAAGCAATTATCCCCAATCTTTATGTTAATACCTTTACCACCTGACAATATCAACAAACAAAATATCATTTTTATCAAAGTCAATAATCTGCCGGCGTCCAGGCGCAGCGAAATCCGGCGTCATGTCCCTGGTAATCTGGACTGACTCCATACCGGTGGGTAAGCAAACGATAATGATCCGTGGCTCCCGGATAGGTATGAAAAACCGTCCAGGCGCCTCCCCGCATCACCCGGTTGATGCCTGAAACCGGTCCGGAAGGATTATTAACTGGCGCGACACTGTAATAACTGGCGTCATACCAATCATTCACCCATTCCCATGCATTTCCCTCCATGTCCAGCAGCCCATAGGGACTGGCTCCGCCCGGATAATGGCCTGTTTCCGTTGTATCCCCAACGCAGGGGGCTGTCAGGTCAAGGTTGCCCAGGCTGCACGAAGGTTGAGCTTCACCCCAGGGAAAAACCTGCGTATCCGTGCTGCCGCGGGCTCCTTTTTCCCATTCCGCCTCCGTGGGCAGGCGTCTTCCAGCCCACTGGCAATAGGCATTGGCCTGGTCCCAGCTCACATAAATCACCGGATACTGAGCGTATACCGGATTGCCATAATAGAAAGGCCGGGTTGCTGAGAATGGGTTGGCAGGCGCCGTGCACCCCCCTCCCGCAACGCACTGCTGGTAATCTTCATTCGTGACCTCGGTGCGGTCAATATAGAAAGCATCCAGATAGACCGTCGCAGAAGGAAGCGTGCCTGCTTCACAGGTGTATCCGCCATTATTAACGGCATCGCACCCACGCACAAAATTGCCAGCCGGAATAAAAACCATATCCTCCGGATGGGTTGGGGTGAAAGCCTGAACCATCAGGGGCAGAAAGATTTGCACATCCCGTGGAACTTGAGGCGCAGGTGGTTGGCCCGGCATGGCAGCAGGCTGCATGCCTCCCACAGGGATCAGTAGAATCAGGATCATCCAGCAAAGTGAAAAAGAACACACACGTTGTGGCATGGTTTTTCTCCTCAACGGACCTTTTGGAACTTTTTTCTGTTTCGGGAAGAGATATTCTCATTATAGCTCTAAAAATACCCTGGCCGCAAATGTTATTCTCCAAAACGTGGTAAGATAACACCCATGCAAACATCTGTTTTCCATCCAACCCTGCTGGTCTCGCCGGCTGACCTGTTTCGCGCCCAGGGAGCCCGGCTGGATGTCTTGCAGGCTCGCCGGCCGGCATTGGTCGACATGGCTGAGCAGGCTGTCCGGGAAGGGATGGCCCTTATCGCCCCCACTGTCTGGATTGGGGTCCTGGAAATTTGTCAGGGCGGACCCGATGGGCTGCTTCTGGAAAACGGTTTCACCCTGCAAAGCGCCTATGTGGCTCAAAAAACCGCTGGCGCAAAACAACTGGCCTTAGCCCTCGGCACGTTGGGGTCTCTGGTGGAGGAAACCTCTCAGGAAAGACTCGATGAGGATGCTTTACAGGGGTTGATGCTGGATTCCTTCGGCTCGGCCGCGGCCGCCGCCCTGGGGCGCTGGGCCGCTGACGTCATTCATGCTCTGGCCAGAGAGGAAACGCTGGAAGTGTCCCATCCCCTGTCGCCCGGGCATGTTGACTGGCCAGTGGACCAGGGCCAGCCGCAGATTTTCTCCATCCTCCAGCCTGAGCCCGCACTCATCCACCTTACCCCAAGCGGGCTCATCCTCCCCCGCAAATCCTTCTCCTTTGTCATGGGTATGGGCTGCCCTGCGGGCGCTGCCTCTCCCTGCGAGGAATGCCACCTGCGCCAATCCTGCCCGATGCGCTGTGAAACCGATGAACACACCACCCAACGCTGAACCATTTCAGGTAGATCTCCAGCCGGCCGGCCGCCGGGTGCGCATCCATGCGGGCAGCACCCTGCTCGATGCGATCCGCAAAGCCGGTCTGGAACTGGTCGCCTCCTGCGGCGGCGCGGGTTTTTGTGGCACCTGTCGGGTGCGCGTTGTGCGCGGGCAGGTCAACCCGCTGAGCCCCGCCGAAATGGATACCCTCGAACCGGAGCAGCTGGCTGCTGGCCTGCGCCTGGCCTGCCAGGTCATCCCCCTGAGCGATGTGAAGGTGGACCTGCCCCCTGAATCCCTGGCCGGCCGCCAGCAGCTTCAGGTGGATGGCCGCCGTGAGTCGGCCACTCAGCTTGCCCCTGCCGTGACCATCACGGCCCTGTCACTGGCAGAACCCGATCTGGCCCACATCGACGCCATTCTGGCCGTTCAGGGCTGCCCCCCTCTGGATATCTCCCCGGAACAGTTTTCTCAATTATCTTCAATCCTGATCCATAACGGCGGGCAGGGTCGTCTGGTGACCCGGACGCGGTCAGGTCAATCCTCTTTTGTGACCCTCCTCCCTCCCGGTCAAAACCCCCTGGGCCTGGCCATGGATATCGGCTCCACCAAGGTGGCCCTTTACCTGCTGGATCTTGAAACGGGCGGCACCCTGGCCAGCACCGGCATTCTGAATCCGCAGCTGGCCTTCGGTGAAGATGTGGTCAGCCGCATTGCCTGGGCTGCCCGCGGCGAGGAGCAGCGCCGCCAACTGCAAACCTCCCTGGTGGAAGCCATCAACGCTGCCTCCATGTGTCTATGCGAAGAAATCCAGGCCAATCCAGCCCAGATTTGCGACTGTGTCGCGGTGGGAAACACGGTCATCCACCATTTGCTCTGCGGTCTCCCGGTTGCCCAGCTGGGCCATGCCCCCTATGCCCTGGCCGTCGAAGGCGCTGTGCATTTTCCTGCCGCAGACATCGGCCTGAACCTGGCTCCAGGGGCATGGATCTACCTGCCGCCCAATATTGCCGGTTATGTCGGCGCGGACCACTTGGCAGCCCTGCTCGCCGCCATGCCGCTTTCCTCTCATCAAACCTGTTTGCTGATGGATATTGGCACCAATACGGAGATCAGCCTTCTGCATGACGGGAAAATAACCGCCTGCTCCTGCGCCTCCGGCCCCGCCTTTGAAGGCGCGCACATTCACGACGGACTGCGCGCGGTTCCCGGCGCCATCGAAAAAGTCCGCGTGGAAACGGACGGCCGCCTGAGCATATACACCATCGCCAGCCAGCCGCCCATCGGCCTGTGCGGGTCAGGAGTATTGAGCGCGGTCGCCGCCCTCTATCAGGCCGGCTGGCTTGACCGGCGCGGTGCCATCCTGCGGGGCGAGCGCAAACAAATCTGCCTGGTTGCGGCCAGCGAAAGCGGCCACCACCGCGAGGTCGTCCTGACCCGCAAGGATATCCATGAAATTCAGCTTGCCAAAGGCGCCATCCGCGCCGGCATCGACACCCTCCTGAGCCATGCCGGCATCTCAGCCAGCGCGGTTGAAACCTGGCTGGTGGCCGGTGCCTTCGGCACGCATATCGATCTGCGTTCGGCGGTCGCCGTGGGCATGTTCCCGGATCAGCCGTTGGAACGCTTTCACCAGGTGGGCAATGCGGCTGGCATGGGCGCCCGGCAGCTGCTCCTCTCCCGGATGGAGAGAGAGAAGGCGCTCGCCCTGCTGGCAAAGATCCACTACCTGGAACTGGCCAGAGAGTCCGGCTTCCAGCAGACCTATCTCGAATCCCTGTATTTTCCTGAAAAGAATTGATTAAACCGGCGGCAGGGCCTCACCCAGGCCGCTGCCTTCCCAGCTGCGGTGCGCCGGCTCCGCGATAAAGCGCTCATCGTTGAGCACTGCATAAGGATAGGCAAACGCTTCTGCATCGTAACGCAGCGGTTCAGGCGGCCTGTTTCCCGCATAAGGCGCCAGCATCAGGCTGAACACCTGAATCCGGCCGTTATACGACGGCGCATAGGGCTTGATCTGGTCGGCAGCCGAGAAGGTGATCGTCAGCAGGGTGCCGAGATGGGTGTCCGCCGTGGCATAATCATACTGCCGCCCATCGTAACTGCCAAAGGGATTCAGACGCACCTTCATTTTGCCGCCCTCCAGGCGGGTGCGCAGCGGGCAGAAAGCCACACTGCTGGCCTGATCCGCATTTTGCGCCACCAGCAGCCCCTTCTCTCCATCGGTCACCGCCACCCAGCCGTGGGTGATCTGGTTATTGGCATCGTCCAGTTCGCGATTGCGGGAAAAGCCGCTGTAATCCAGGCTGTAGGAGCTGAGGTGGTCGCAGAAATTGTGCTTCCACACCTGCAGGGGATGCTCCGGCATGCCCGTCAGGTCCGGCCGGATTTCACACGGCAGAACCGCCTTCCAGCGGTGATCCCAGGCCTGCTGCAGGCGCAGCGCCTTGCTTTTCTTGTAGCCCTGATCCGGGGTGCGTGGGTACGCCACCCGCAGCGTGATATACACATACGGCAGATCTGCCGCCACCAGGATTTCGCGTTCAAAGCGCGCCGTATGCCCGCCCGGCAGGGTCAGGCTGCCCGTCTGATGCTTCCAGCCGGCCGCTCCCTTCGCCTGCGACTCACTTTCCTCCCAGCGCTCCACCCGGCAGGTTTTCCCACCGTAGACGATCGCGCTCTCAAAGGTTTTTCCCCCGGCATAGGACTTCCCATCCACGGTCAGGCCGCTCACCTGGCCGTTCTGGTCAAAACGGATTTCCACCGCCCCATTGGAAATCGCATCCGCTGTTACCTTAACCGGCCCGCCCGCCTCCGGCATTGGACTGTCCGGGTCAAGAAGGTAACGCCGCTCTTCACCGCCAGTAAATTGATCCACAAACAGCAGTTCGCGTTGGCCTTCCTTTGTGAGAATGGCCGCTGGAATGATCTCGCCCTTTTCGTTTTTGAGGGTAAAGGTTTTGGGGGCGCTTTCCCGCAGGGGCAGGCGCACCAGCCCGCGCGAAGGGTGCGCCGCATACTGGATCAGGCCGGTGGAATCACCGCGCGCATAATCCAGCAGGCGGATTGTCCCCGCTGCCGGACGTTCAACCGCCTGTTGAAAGGCCGCCGCTGCCGCATCCACAGCCTGCTGCACCAGGTTCCTGGCGGCGCGCTCACGGGTCAAATTCATCACCGGAGCCGACATGCCAAAATGAGTGGTGGATAGAATCTTGACGCGCAGATCAAAAGACTCCTCCAGCAGTTGCCGGATGCCCTCCGGCGCGGCTTCCCGGTTCCCCAGCAGGCGCAGGGTCTGCAGTTCAAGGATGCGGGCGCGCTCCAGGCCAGTGAACAGGCGGTGGTTGGACCATTTTTCCGCCCAGCTCGATAGACCGTCAAAACTGCCGTCCGCCGTGTCCTGCCCAAATGAGATGCTTCTGACCGGAGGGTGATCCTTCAGATAGCGCCCCGGCGTGGTGAACCGGATGTAATCCAGGTCGCGGATATTTTCGATCAGACCGCCCAGCCCCTGCAGGGTGGAAAGGCGCTGTTTTAACCAGCCTGGTGCGTCGTACCCATACCATAGCGGGTCGTCGGCATCCTGATCCAGCAGCAGCAGCAAATCGCCGGGGGTGTCCATGGCCAGCTGGGCGCGGCGCAGCTGCTGCACCCAGCGCCGCAGAGTCAAATGGTCGGCCAGGTCGCCCACATTGTAACAGGGCATCAGGGTCATGGTTTCGTTGATTCCCGGGTACGTCAGGGTCAGGGGGTTGTAACGCTCCTGAAGGCTCAGAACCGGGATAAAGTTGCTGAAACCGTTAAACGGCAGAGCCGAATAATACAGGCTGATCGCATCCACCCCGCAGGCCCGGTAGAGTTTCAGATGGATCGGCGTAAACATCATTTCCTGCGGGCGCACCATGGGCTCAAAGGCATCCCCAAACAGGTCGCGCAGGCCCGATCCCGCCGGGTTGGTCAGCCCGCGGCGCACGGCCGCCTCAAACTCGCGGGCCGTGTGAGCATTGATCAACCCGTTGTTGTAGGACATCAACTGAAATTCATCCCGGCCTTCCCTGGCCCGGCGTTTTAAGGCCGCGATGATATCCGGGCAGTGCTCCGGCATGATCTTTTCCAGCGAGAAGTAGTTCTCAAAATCCCAGGTGCCGCACACCGCCACCCCGCGCCGGTTGCAATCATCCAGCACCTCGATGATCCGGCGGATAATGCGGATATCCTTGCCAAAACCCAGTTCATCCGGGGTATCTCCCCGGTAAGAGTGGTAAAAATTTCCATGGAAACGGAAGGCAATATGGATGTTTGATGGCATGAGCAGGCACCTCTTCACACAGACTGGAACAATTTACGTTACCGCTAACGAAAATTATACCGGAAAAACCTGTTTTGGCAAATCACCCGCAAAAAAAAAGCCCTCGTTTTGCGACGAGGGCCAGGGTCATCAGGCCACCACCGTGACCTTTGAGCCGCGCTCAAAGGTGCCCGGATCATGCTGGTTCAGGCCCGCCAGCGCCAGCGAGACCATCTGCACGGGCAGAATTTCCAGCAGGGGAAGCTGCACCTCAGCGGTGAGGGGCAGGCTGAACACCGAACCGCTGCCGCTGCTGGAGATCAGTTCAGCCTTTCCGCCAGCCTGATGAATATCCGAAGCCAGGTTGGCATTGAGCTGCCGGGCCGGTCCAATACCGGCAAACACCAGCACCATCATCTCCGCGGAGAGCATTTCAAAGGGGCCGTGGCGAAAAGCCGCGCTGCTCATCCCCTCGGCATGGAAGTGCGCCGATTCTTTGATAATCAACCCGCCGGTGCCAGCTGCCGCCAACGAAGGTCCGCGCCCGGCCAGGACCAGGTGGCGGACGCCCTGCAAAAGACCGGTCAGGCTGTCCACATACTGTTCCCAGTGCTGCAGGTACCCAGACATCAGCTCAACCGCCTCGCGGCAGATGCCCAGGGTAACGGCAGGATTGCGCCCACTCAAAGCGTCGCTCAAGTAGCTCAGGGCTGCCAGGGCAGTCACATAGGTCTTGCAGGAGACGGAAAATTCACTGCCAGCCCGTGTGGGAATGACCAGGTCAGCGCGCTGACCCAGTGGGCTTTCCAGGGTATTGGTGATGCCCACCAGAGGCAGCCTGCCCTGAGCCATATCCATCAACTGCACCGTTTCCGCGCTGCGCCCCGATTGCGAAACCGCCACCAGCAGGGTATCCGGCGCCAGCAGGCGCGGCGCATAGTGAATCAGTTCCGAGGTCTCCAGCATATGGGATTCAATCCCCTGCTGCAGCAGGGCCAGGTTGGCCGGATGCAGGGCGTGGTAGGATGAACCCATGCCCGTCAGCACCACGCGGCGCAGGGATGCCGTTCCCAGCCGCCCGGCCAGCGCCTGAAGCGGCGCCAGCGGCAGGCTGTCCAGCCCATCCAGGGTGTCTGTCAGGGCCTGGGGTTGGGCGAGGATATCTTTAACATAATTGTTTTCTAATAGCTTCTTTTCCATAAGTTTACCCGTAACGTTGTAAAAATACCCGGGCCGCGCCGGCCAGGGCCACATCTTTACCCAATAATGCGGGCACCAGGCGGGTGCGCTCGTGAGGCACCAACCCGCATGAGGTCCGGATGGTTTCATTGATCTTATCCCAGAAAAGCGCGCGGCTCTGCATCACGCCGCCCCCCAGGGCAATGACATCGGGGACAAACAGGGTGACCAGGTTGGCCAGGCCCATTCCCAAATAGCGTCCTTCTTCCTCAATGGCAGCCAGAGCTTCCGGTTCTCCCCGTTCAGCCGCCTGGCAAATTTCATATGCTGAAGCCCGGCCATTGTTTTTCGCCATGGCTGTACCGCTGGCCAGGCTTTCCCAGCAGCCGTGTGCGCCGCAAAAACAGCGCGGTCCGCCGGGGTCAATCACATGGTGACCAATTTCCGGGTGCGAGCCGCCTGCGCCGCGATAAAGCTTTCCGTCAAAGACCATGCCGCCGCCAATGCCGGTGCTGACCGTGACGTAGATCATGCGCGCTGCGCCCTGCCCGGCCCCCCAGGCTGCCTCAGCCAGGGCTGCCGCATCCGCATCGTTTTCAATGGCTGCCGGCACCTTGAATTGATTCTGTAATGCCTCCACCAGGTTGAACCATTCCCAGCCCGGGAGGAATTCAATCAGGCCCAATGTCCCGCTGTGCGGGTCAACAGGGCCGGTGCAGCCAATGCCAATCCCCTGCAGAGCTCCACCGGCCTGTTCAGCCGTCTCACGCAGCATGCGCGTGATGCGCGCCAGGCCGTCTTGCAGGCCGCGTTCCGGATAACTGGGGGTTTCCGCGCGCGCCAGCACCTTTCCGTGTTCATCAACCATACCCACGGCAAACTTTGTTCCACCGATATCCACTGCGCCAATCATTCTTTTAACGCTCCTGCGGTCATGCCCTCAATAAACTGCCGCTGCATAAAGAGAAAAACGATGATCATCGGCAGGGCGGTGAGCACTGTGCCCGCCATGATCTGCGCCACATTGGAGGTATTTTTGGCCTGCAGCTGGGCCAACCCTACCGGCAGGGTAAACAGGGCCTCAGAGCTGGTCACCAGGCGCGGCCAGAGGAAATCGTTCCACGTGCCCATGAAGGTCAGGATGATCAGGGTGGCGATGCCGGGCAGGGCCAGAGGCGCCACAATGCGCCAGAAGACCCCAAACTCACTACAACCGTCAATGCGCCCAGCATCCAGCAAATCGTTGGGAATGCTCTTGAGAAACTGGCGCATCATGAAAATACCGAAAATGCTGGTCAGGTTGGGGACAATCAGGGCCAGGTAGGTATTGGTCCAGCCGAGAGTGGCCATGATGCGGTAAAGCGGGATCAAATTGACCTGGAAAGGCACCATCAGGCCCAGCAGCAGGACAAAGAAAATTTTATCCCGTCCCGGGAAGGTCAGCTTGGCAAAGGCGTAGGCCGCCAGAGTGTCAAAGAAGACGTGTCCCAGGGTGGTGATGACGGCAACAAAGACGCTGTTGAGGAAATATTTGCCAAAATTGATTCGGGTGAACACAGACAGGTAAGCCTGCAGGGTGGGCGGATTGGGGAACCATTGCGGCGGGTTGCTGAAGACAAACTGCTCCATCTTCAGCGATGTGCTGACGGCCCAGTAAAAAGGGATGATCATGGTGATCGAACTGACCACCAGCACCGCATAGAGGACGAACCGTCCGAGATAAAAACGGAATGGCTTTTGGGTTTTCATTCCTATTCCTTTTCCATCTTGAAGGCGATGAAAGAGAAAATCACCAGGATGGCGAAAAGCACGTAGGCAATGGCAGAAGCATAGCCCAGTCGCAGATCCTGAAACTTTCCAAAAAGAAAATATACGATGGTGGATGTGCTTTGCATCGGGCCGCCGCTGGTCATGACAAAGACCTGATCAAAGATTTGATAACTGCCAATGATGCCGTAGATATAGACAAACGCAAGCACCGGGCGCAGCGCGGGTAGGGTGATGTAAAAGAACTGCTGCACGCCGCTGGCGCCGTCAATCATGGCGGCTTCATACTGCTCGCGGGGAATGGATTGCAGTGCCGCCAGGAAGATGACCGTTTCAAAACCGAAACCCTGCCAGATGCTGGCAATGGCGACGGAAACCAGCGCGATTTTGGGATCCGAAAGCCAGCCCACTGCCTCGAAACCCAGGCTGCCAAGCAGGGTATTGAACAGCCCATTCTGGTTGTAAAGCATCACCCAGATGGTTGAAACCACCACCAGGGAGGTCATCACCGGCAGGTAATAAGCTGTCCGGAAGATGGATAGAAAACGCACCTTCTGGTTGAGCAGGATGGCTGTCAGCAGTCCCAGAGTGGGGCCAATGCCCATGCCCAGCAGCACAAATGATGTAGTGTTCCTCAAGGCATTGATGAAGTTCTTATCTTTGGTGAACAGCTCAATATAATTCTGCAGGCCCACAAATTTGGCGGGCTGCAGCCCGTTGTAATCGTTCAGGCTCCACCAGAAAGACACCACCATGGGAATCAACAGGAACACCACAAAGGATAGCACCGGCACAGCGATAAACGCATACGCCATGAGATAATTCTGAATTTTCTGCATGCTTCGCTTTGAAACACTGCCAGCCGTCATAAATCCTCCAGTTGTGTGCCGCCGGCAAAGCCGGCGGCACACGCAGTTCAGCTTGCTTATTTATTCAGGGCTTCGGTGGCTGTTTGAGCAGCTTCGTCTAGCGCTTCTTTGACCGCCATCTGGCCCAGGCCAACTTTTTCCATGGCCTGGCTGAAAGCCACATCCACATCGCTCCACTGGCGCACGTATGGGAAATGCTGGGCTGTCTTCATGGCCTCCAGGAAGACTTCAAAAACTTTCTGTCCGCCAAAATAAGGGTCCGCAATATTGACTTCGGGGCTCTGCAGGGCTGCGGTGAGGGCAGGGGCAGCGCCGGCATATTTATAGACGCCAATCTGGTTTTCCACGCGCATGGCATATTCGATGAATTTCCAGGCCGCATCCTGCTGTTTGGAACTGGCCGGAATCACCAGGCCGGTGCCGCCAAGGTAGGAGCCGCTCTGTTTGCCAGCCGGGTGCAGGGCAATGCGCCATTTTCCGGCCATTTCAGGGGCAGCGCTCTTCATAATGCCCATGTTGTAGGGACCATCAGAAAACATGGCAATGCGCTCATCCTTGAGACCCTGAATGCGTTCACCCTGGTCTGCGCCCCAGTAAATAGCGCTCTTATCGGTCAGCAGGCTGGCATAGGTTTCAATGGCTTCAACAGCTTCCGGCGCGTTGAAAGTCACGGACTTATGATCCGCACTCAGCAGGCTGCCGCCGTTTTCAAAGATCCACTGCGAACCGTGGAAAGTCTCGGCCAGCCACTGGTATTTGTATTTGTCGCCTTCGGCCAGTTTTGCCGAGACCTCTTTCAATTCTGCCCAGGTTTTGGGAACAGAAAGACCCTTCTTTTCAAACAGGTCGGCGCGGTAGTAAAGCGCATAAACATCAAAGTCATAGAGGGCCGCCACAATCTGGTTCTGGTAGGTGATGGATTCCAGCCCGCCAGCAGTGTAGGCGTCCTTCCAGGCGACATTGTTGAGCTTGCCGCCTGATAATTGATTTAGGTCGGCAAAGGCGCCCAGGGCTGCGAACTTGGGCAGCCAGGTCATATCAATGGTGACCACGTCCGGCGGCGTGCCGCCAGTCATGACCACATTCAATTTTTCCAGGGTGCTGTCCCAATCGAGGGCTTCGTAATTGACCGAAATATTCGGGTATTCTTTCTGGAAACCTTCAATGATGGGTTTGATGGGTGTGGCTTCCCCATAGTAATCCCAAACCGTAATGGTGACTTTCTCTGTGTTCGGAGCGGTGGTGGGCTGTGCGGTGCTCGGCGTGGCTGTGGGCTGTGCTCCACAGGCGCTTAACACCATGTACAGGATCAACACGATTCCGAGCAAGACTTTCTTTGTTCTCATTCCATTCTCCTTCTGAATCATTGAGTTGGATACCATGCCGCTCTCTTCCGGCATGGGGTTTACAAACGCCATTCAATCACTGCGCCGCCATAGGCGGGTAATTCCATAGAACATCCCTGGTTGTGGACAGCCAGGGGGTGACGGCCGTTCGCATCCAGCAAGGCAGCCTCCCGCAGGGCCTCGCGGCTGGTCAGCCGGATGCTCCGCGCCTGGGGTTGATGATTGGCCAGCACCGCATAGCCGCGTCCGACCCCGCACAGGGCGCCAACTTCCACGCCCGGCACATCGGTGCTGAACAGCGACTTGAGGCCGGCCCATTTCGCCAGGGCCTGCAAAATAAAATGGGTGGTCTCGAGATGTTCAAAGGCATCCGGGGTGCTGCCCACATACACTTCCAGCGGATAAGCGCTGAGCAGCGTTTTACCTTTGCCGTAAGTGTGGGAGACAATCGCCGGGCGGCCATCCTGGTCCACGGCCAAAACCGTCCCTCCAGCCATGTCCAGGGTGGCAGGCCAGCTGCGCGGGTTGGCCGGGTCAGCGTGGTAGTGAAACGTGCTTCCCGCCGCAATATCCCCAAAGGGCTGCACAAAGGTCAGAGTCACCTCGCCCGCAGCGCAGTGATCCGCCAGGCTGGCGCCAAACAGGTCCGCCATTTCGGGAATGGCGGCGTCGGCGCACAGAGAGGCGTAGAGGATTCCACCCTTGCTGACATAGTCGCGCACCTCATCCCAGAAAATGGTGTGAATATGCACCAGGTTGCGCTCCGTGCTGGTGAGCGGGGAGGGCAGGAGCAGCATGGGGCGGTTCTGCCAGACCGAGTATTCCCGCGGCATATCCACCTTGAGGCCGGCACGCCGCCCCAGGATGAAGGTGTTCAGCAGGGCACGGGTCAGCCAGACATTTTCTTCGCCTGTCGGGAAGGCATCCTGGACGGGGGTATAGGGGATGGTATGGGCAGCCGTCAGGCCGGATCGCGAAAGATCGCCCAGCGGTTTGGCCCATTCGTGAGGGATGATCAGAGCGGCCTCAGCTGGCGCAGGCTCAATGCCGTTGAGGTCCATCTGCGCCAGCACTTTGGAAAAGTCGCGCAGCACCTTTCCGCGTGGGCGGTCCTGGCGGTCCCAGGTGGTCAGACCAAACTGGGTCTCATGCGGCGCGCGGCGGTAAGGGAACTGCCGGAAGAGCTTCGGCGCGGCATCCGTATAGCACCAGGGCAAAAAGCCGCAGGCGCCGGCTGCCAATCCGGAATAAAGAGTCACCCGGTCAAAGTGCGCCACGCGTTCCGGGCTGTACTGGGCTGAAGAAGCGCCAAATTCGTGAATCATGGTTGGTTTTCCCGCCCCCGCTGAAAGCAGGGTCTGGAAAGCCCCGGCATAAGTGCCGCGCTCTGAAAGCATGGGATCGGGGAAACGGTCGAGAGTATAGATCGAGTAGGGATGCACAGAGAAGAAGTCCACTTCCCCGGCCAGGTTATCCGGGCGGAAGGTGCCGTGGCCGATATCTTCCACGCTGGTGCCAACGCACAGGATGTGCTCAGGATCATACCGGCGGATGGCACCGCTAATCAGGCGTGTCCAGTTGATCGCCATGGCATCCGTGGTTTCCCCGGCCACAATCCAGAAAGGCGGTTCGTCGGTGAGGTCCCAGGCCAGGATGGCGGTTTCACCCTGGTAACGGCGGGCAAACTCGGCCGCATGATCTGTTTGCAGACGCAGCATTTCTGCATCAGCATGGGGATGGCGTCCCTGACGCCAGGGCACATCCCAGAAGGCTTCGCCTACCTCGCCGCCGATGAAAAGGGCCGGGTGGATGTAAATGTCGTATTTATGAGCCATGCGGATAAAAAAGTCGAACTGCTGGAAGGCCTCCGGGTTGTACACGCCGGGATGCGGTTCAAACCAGGCCCAGAAAAGGTCGAAACGCATGGTGTTGAAACCCAGGTCTTTCATCTTGGCAAAATCGGCCTCAATATCCACCTCGTCCCAGCGCAGTGGATACTGCAGGCCGGTGCGGGCAGGCACCCAGTGGGCGCCAATGGGAATGAATCGCCGGTTGTGGGTGGAAAAATAATTTCCGCTGAGGGTAACGGCAGGTAAAGTCATAGCAGGATCACCTTTTTAATTGCAAAATGGCACAAAAAAACCGCCTGGTTGGAATCGGCGGTGGGATGGATTTTTATTACCCAATGAGCTGTCGCCCGGAGTAAAAAGTGAAGCGGTCTCCCCTGTAAACAGAGGTCACCACCTCCACCACCTCATAATTGGCCGAGAAAGTGATGCGCCGGGCGGTCAGCACCGGTTTGCCAACCTTCAGCTTGAGCAGAAAAGCCTCTTCCTTGGTGGCTGAGGTAGCCTCAATTTCAGCGTCTGCCCAGGTGGGGGCCATCTGAAATTTTTCGGTAAGGATGGCATATAGGGAGTTCTTGTTGAGGTCTTCGGAAAGCAAACCGGGGAAGAAACGGCAGGGCAGATAGGCGGTTTCGACAGCCACCGGTTCGCCATTGGCCAGGCGCAGGCGTTTCAGCAAATAGGCATGTTCGCCCGCAGCAATATGCAGCTTCTCTTGAATCTCCGGTTCCGGCTCCACCTCTTTGAACATCAGCACTTCTGAGCTGGCCGTCATGCCGCGGGCGCGCATATCTTCGGTGAAACTGCCAAATCCCGATATTTCGCGGATGCGGGTCTGCGCCACAAAGGTGCCGCGTCCCTGCTGCCGGAACGCCACACCCTGGCGCACCAGTTCATCGAGAGCACGTTTGGCGGTGATACGGCTGACCTGGTACTGCTGGGCCAGTTCGGTTTCAGTGGGAAGCTGCTCCCCTGGTTTGAGCTGCCCCTGTTGAATCTGCAGCAGGATGCCCTGCTGGATGCGAAAGTACATGGGCGAGCGCGGGTTGATTGGATTTAAGGTCATGATCATTCCTCGATATAACATATTGTTATGTTGATATATTGACCTATCAATAAAGAGATGATATTCTATTTTCAGGCACTTGTCAAGTCCCCAATCAGTTCCGGTTATTTCTATCACAACAAAAATAGGAACATGTTCACAGGAGAAAAATGATGAAAGTTCAGGTGATTATCGCTTTGCTGGTGGCGCTCTCTTTGGCCTTCTCAGTTTACAACACCATCACGGTTCAGGCTGCCGGGAAGGTGACCCTGCTGTTTTATGATCGCAGCGGCGCTCAGCTCAATGTGAGCCAGATTCGCAGTCTGTCCAATAACGGCTCCGCTGGATACGACAACGACGCCCTGCTCAACCCGGCCAACCTGGAGGTGATCAGCATGAATCCCCTGGTCACATCTGGAACCACCCTGGCCTTCACTGTCCCGGCTCAGCCGGTGGCCCTGGCTTTCAACTGGCCGATGCAAAACAAGGGCTACTCTCTGCTGATTCTGGATAACGGCGGGGCTGGCTTCAACAGCGGCGCCACGGTGAACTTCACCTACCAGGCAGCACTGGATATTAAACGCCGTCTGGATGCCGCTCTGGGCGCCCGCCCTGATTACCAGCCTTCGGCGGCCTTTCAGTCAGCCTATCAATCGGCAGCCGCTTATATTCAGACCGCCAAAGGCAGTTCGGATCAGGCGGTCAAGGGCAAAAACGGCCAGCTGGCCCTGGACCAGTTAAATATCGCCTTCGACCTGCTTCTGGCCGAGTACGGCCCGCAGTACGCCCACAATCATCTGGGCAGCCAGACCCCCTGGCTGGGCGTGACTGTGGACCGGTTGGAAAACTATCAGGCT
The DNA here is from genome assembly GCA_029561345.1 of Chloroflexota bacterium. Lineage (GTDB taxonomy): Bacteria > Chloroflexota > Anaerolineae > Anaerolineales > Anaerolineaceae > JAKQJC01. The sequence continues at coordinate 16,305 of JAKQJC010000063.1, forward strand.
GTCCTGGATATCGCCGCCTCTTCCGCACAGCCCTACGGCTGGGTACGGGTGGTTTTTGACACAGGTAAAGGGCCGGCGGATTACGACGCCCTGATTCGCTATGCGAAATCTAAAGGTCTCAAAGTGCTTGGCCAGCCCGTCGATTCTACCTACGACGTGGATTATCCCACGGTGGCCGCCTACCGGCAGCGCTTTGTGGATTTTTTGACGTATTACAACGGCAGCACAGCGCCCCTGCTGGATGCCTGGGAAGTGGGCAACGAGGTTAACGGCAGCTGGCTGACCGCTCAAATCCCCGAAAAAATCACCGCCGCTGCCAAGGAGGTGCGCGCCCGCCAGCCCGGAGCCCTCACCGTGCTCACCCTCTTCTGGCAGATTAACACCGATTCGCAGGCCTGCTCCATGTTCAACTGGGTGCATGCTCATGTAGACCAGACCATGCGCCAGAATCTGGACGTGGTGCTGATGTCCCAATACATCGAGCAGGCGCCGCTGGGCCTGGCTTTCGATCAGGTGATGACCGCCCTGCAGGTAGAATTCCCCGATCAGAAAATTGGCCTGGGCGAACTGGGTTACTGGATCGAGGACCAGCGCTACTGGTGGGCTTTCAATCAGGCCAGCCCCATTCCTGACGGCCTGTATGCCACTGCGGCGCAGTATTACCCCGCTTCTCTGGGCTACGCCGGCAGTGTGGGCGGTGGTTTCTGGTGGAATTTCAATACCGAATTTCCAGATTATCCAAAATTGCAGACCATCCTCGGAAATGTGCGGGATGATATTCTGAACGGCAGCGGTCCAACCCCAACGCCGACCAGCGCGCCAACCAGCACACCCACTCGGACGCCGACATCCGCCTTAACGCCCACCCGCACCCCGACAGCCGTCTCCACACCCACCCGCACCCCGACGACTGTCTTCACGCCCACCCGGACGCCGACTCAAAACCCCACCACGCCTCCCACCGCCACCCGCACACCTACCGCCACTTTACCAGCCAGCGGCAACACCCACAGCGGCGCATGGGCGGCAAAGGTCATCCTGACCGCCGCTGCCAGTTACAAGGACCTCTACCAGGAGAACATCACCGTCAGCCCAAATACCAGCATGGCGGCCAGTTTGTGGATCAAAGGCACAGGCGCCGTCAAATTGAACATCTGGAATGCCAGTTGGGGCACCAATATCGCCAGCAAAAAATGCACCGCCTCCGCCGCCTGGACGCAGTGCACCCTCACCTTCAATACCGGCAGCCGTACCAAGCTGGTGCTGGATCTGGAATCGGCTTACGGCACAGCCGGCACGGTCTACGTGGATGATCTCTTCCTGGGCGTTTCAGGCGGGAGCAACTTGCTTACCAATCCCGGCTTCGAAAGCGGGGCCGCAGGCTGGAACTCCTCCGATCCGGCAGTCTGGCAGATCACCAGCAATCCCTAATCCAGGATCATCCCTCCCGCATATTGCCCATCCCTTTTTGGGATGGGCATTTTTTACCGGTATCTAAAAAAGTACCCTTTGTGGCAGAATACCCTCTTGACAGTCTCTGGATAAGTGGCTAAAATGAACTTGTACTGATGACTTGACATCATGACGAAATAACAACCAGGAGTGAGCATGGTCCATTGGGAAAAACTGATTATTGTTGATAAGCTCTCCCACGTCCCTCTGTATGTGCAGATTGTGGAAAGCATCACCCAGTTGATCGAGGACGGCCAACTGCGCAACGGCGACCTGCTGCCCTCGGAGACCGAATTTTGCCGCATCCTTGGCGTCAGCCGCCTGACCATCCGCCAGGCCTTTGATCGCCTGGAGCACTCGGGACTGATCAAACGGCAGCACGGTGTGGGCACCTTTGTGGCCTACAAACCTTCCACCGCCATCACGCCTGGCCGCCTGTCCTTTACCAACAAAATGAAACAGCTCGGCAAAACCGTACGCAGCCAGGTGCTCTCCATCGAGCATGTGGCGGCCAATGAAGAGGTGGCTGAAAACCTGCGCATCCCCACCGGCGCGCAGGTCATCCGCCTGGCCCGCCTGCGTTTTGCCGATGAAGCGCCTGTGATGGTGGAACATTCCTTCCTGCCTGTGGAATTATTTCCGGATCTGGTGGAAGCCTTCCCCCAAAACAGCTCGCTCTACCAATTTTTGCAGACCCATTACAACACCCGCGTCCTTTCTGTGGAACAGACCTGGCAGCCCGTGCAGTTGACCGGCGAACAGGCTGATCTGCTGGAAGAAAAGCCCGGCGCCCTGGGTATTCTCACCAAGCTGGTGGCCTGCACAACCCGGGAAAAACCGGTTGAGTATTCCTGGTCTGTCGTTTCCTCCAGCAAATGCCTGTACTACTTCCGCTTCCGAGAGGAAGAGCCCGAAAACTAAACCACTTTGACGGATAAATTTATGAATATTTCTCCTGCCATCCAGAGATTACGGGACGGTCTTATTGTGTCGTGCCAGTCCTACGAAGGTGAAGCCTTTTATGGCCCTCAGTTTATGGTCGAGTTCGCCCGCTGCGCCTTTGAAGGCGGGGCCGTGGGCATCCGTGCCAACGGCCCACGGGATATCCGCGCCATCGTTGACGCAGTGCCCCTGCCCATGATTGGCCTCTACAAAGTCGATCTGCCCGGCTGCCCCGTCCGCATCACCCCCAACCTGGATGCTGCGCTGCAGGTTGCCAGTGCAGGCGCGCATATCATTGCCCTCGATGCCACCCGCCGCGAACACCCCGGCCAGCTTTCCGCTGCCAGTCTCATTCGTCAGGTGCAGGAAAAAACCGGTCTGCCGGTGCTGGCAGATATCTCAACTTTCGATGAGGGCCTGGCAGCCGAGGAAGCCGGCGCCGCAGCCGTGTCAACCACCCTCTCTGGCTACACCGATTATTCTCCGCAGCAGGAAGCCCCAGACTTTGAAATTATTGAGCGGCTCAGCCGCCGGCTGACCATCCCCGTCCTGGCTGAAGGGCGCATCGCCACCGGCGCCGAGGCGCGCCGCGCCCTGGATCTGGGTGCTTACGCCGTTGTGATCGGCACCGCCATCACCCGACCGCAGTGGATTGTTTCGAATGTCGTTCGAGGAATGAAAAAAGCATGAACATCACCATCCTCCCTCTTGATGACCGTCCGGTCAACTACGATTACCTGCAAATGCTGGCCGCTGTGGCAGATGTGCAGGTCAGCCTGCCCCCCCGCGGCTGGCTGGGCAATCCCTGGCGGGCAGCCCGGCATGCAGAACTGGTTTCGTGGCTCAAAGAGTCAGCCGCCTCCGCCGATGCTGTGATTGTGGCCGCCGATACACTGGCTTACGGCGGGTTGATCCCCTCGCGCTCTGCGCCTGATTCCTTTGAAATGGTGTCAGAAAAGCTGGGGCTCCTCTCTGAATTGAAAAAGAATCACCCCGGACTGCCCATCCTGGCCTCCAGCGTCATTCAGCGGGTCAGCCGGGCCAATTCCGCCGAAGAAGAGAAGTCCTACTGGGCTGAATTTGGCAGCCGTATGTTCCGCCTTTCCATGCTGGAGCATAAATCAGCCCTCAACGAAGCCTCAGCCGAAGAAATCACCGAATGCGGCCGCCTGAAAGCCGAGATCCCCGCGGAAATCTACGCCGACTATGCCAGCATCCGCGCCCGCAATCACCAGGTCAACCGCCTGATGCTGGATCTGGCCAAGAAGGGTGTGGTGGATTATCTGCTACTGCCCCAGGATGATACCGCCGATTACGGCTGGAACATTGCCGAAGCCCGCCAGCTGCAGATGATCATCCGCCGCGAAGGTCTGACCCACTGCGCCATCACCTACCCTGGCGCCGATGAAATCGGCTGCCTGCTGCTGGCCCGTCTGATCTGCACGCAGCACGGTTTTGTCCCGCGCATTTACCCACGTTTCAGCAGTTCTTCCTCGGCGCCTATCATCACCGAATACGAAGACCGCCCCATGCTGGAACTGGTGAAGGCCCATCTGGCCCCGCTGAACGGCATCGTCGTTGAATCCTCCGAGACAGCCGACATCCAGCTGTTCATCAATGCACCGGCCATTAAACAGGGTGTTGGCGAACTGCAGTGGGCCGCCCAGTATACCACCGATGAATTGCTGCAAAAAGTTCCCCCTGCTTTGAAAGGCTATGTCGATTCTCTTGCCGCGGACCCCTATTTCCAGATGACGCGCCGCGAGATGCAAACCCCGCGCCGCAGCCCGGAAGAGTTTTGCCGTGCCATTCTGGCTGCCGTGCGCAGCGGCAAACGGGTGGCGGTGGCCGATGTGGCCTTTGTCAACGGCAGCGACCTGATTCTCGGCTCCCAGCTGGTCCAGCACCCCGAAATCGCCCGCCTGGCTGCCTACGGCGGCTGGAATACCGCCGGTAACACCCTGGGAACGGTGCTGGCCCAGGCATGCATTTTCGCTGCTCAGCGCGGAAAAGGTCTTAGACCTGAGCAGCTCATGGCGCATCTGGAATTCCTTTTCCTGCGCTTCCTGGATGATTACTGCTACCAGGCCCTGGAACGCACCCTGTGCATGATGGAAGATCTGCCAGCGGCTGGCCTGCATCCCGGAGAAGAACGTCTGCCGGATGGCGACATTGCCCGCTCGATTGAGCGCTGCGTGGCCCGCCGCCTGCAGGACCAGGCGCGCATGCTGGAGAACCGCTTCCAGGAAGCCGGTCTGGTCAGCGCAGTTGACGTATCCGATATCTACCTGCCATGGCAAAGGTTATTTGAAATCGGCTGCACCATCCATGCAACCCGAAAAAGCTGAATTCTGATAGGTTCTCAAAGGAGGTTGACGCTAGCTGTCTTAAGTTTTGCCCCGATTAAATTAATTAATTGAATAACAATTAATTAATATTTTGAAATTTGTGAGGAGACTATGAAAAAGTTCGTTTTGTCCGTTTTGCTGATGGCGACCCTGATCATGTCCGCCTGCACCACCCCGACTGCAGCCCCCACCGCTGCGCCTACCGCGGCTCCCGTGAAAACCGAGCCGACCGCCGTTCCGGCTGCGGCGACCGAAGCGCCTGCCGCCCCCACCGCTGCCCCTGCGGCTGAAACCGTCGAAATTACCGTCTGGGATTTCTACGGCGACACCACCCCCATCAAACCCCTCATCGCCCAGTTCGAATCCGAAAACCCGGGCATCAAGGTCAAGTTTGAAGAAGTCGGTTGGGATGGCTTCTGGCAGAAACTGCCCATCGCCATTTCCTCGGGCGAAGTTCCCGATGTGGTCACCACTGGCCTGATGTGGGCTCCGGAATACAAGGTCTCCGGCGCTTACCTGGACGTCATGCCCCTCAGCAACGGCATCATCAACGGCAAGAAGTTCGAAGAAGTGCTGCCCAAGGGTATGCTCGACGCCGCTAAAGATGGCGACAAGGTGTACGGCATCCCCTTCGATTTCGACGCCTATGCCCTCTACTACCGTGCCGACCTGTTTGAAGCCGCTGGCATCACTGAAATCCCCGATACCTGGGAAGGTCTGGCTGAAGCCTTCAAGAAAGTTTCCGATCCTTCCAAGGGCGTTTATGGTGTGGTCTTTGACACCGCCTGGTCCTCCTGGGATCCTTACCTCTATGCCTTCGGCGCCCAATACCTGGACGAATCTGGCAAAGCAGCTTTCAACTCAGCCAAGGCGGTTGAATCCGTCAAATTTGTCAAGCAGATGATTGCGGACCAGAGCGCCCTGCTGCAGACCGCTGACACGGGCGACACCGTCACCCTCGTCAAGAGCGGCCAGGTGGCCTCCTTCATCAACGGCCCCTATATGATGGGTGTCCTGCGCACTTCAGCCCCTGAGCTGGCTGGCAAGTGGAAAGTGGCCAAGCTGCCGACCCAGAATGGTACCTTTGGCACCCATATCGGCGGCGTTCATCTTTCCATCATGGCCAAATCCAAGCACCCCGCCGAAGCCTGGAAACTGGTTGAATTCCTCAACCGCACCGACAGCGAAATCGCCGTCTGGCAGACCTCTGGCGCCGCCCCGGCCCAGCTCGATGCCCTCGCCAGCGCCGAAGTGACCAAGCCCGATCCTTACTTCAGCAACCAGGCTGCCATCTCCATTTTCAAAGACACCGTGAATGCCGGCCAGCCCAACCCCACCATCAAGGAATGGACTCAGGTTGGCACCATCGTCTCTGAAGCCCTGGCCAACATCTTCCAGGCTGACGCCGATATCCAGACCACCCTCGATGCAGCGGCAGCTAAAGCCAACGAGATCATGGGTAAATAATTCGGGATACTTTCTTTTATTCTGGCGTCCGGCCTGTCTCTCCTGGGCAAGCCGGACGCCCCCCTGGTTCATAACAAGCGCGAGGTGATTGCAATGACCTCATTCAATAAAACCCTGCAGCAGGCCTGGAAGGGCCGCAATGGCTACCTTTTTATCCTGCCGCCCCTGCTTTCGCTGGTCATCTTTTTCTTCTATCCCTTTCTTCGGGCCATCTATCTCAGTTTCACCGATTATGATGGCACCAACATGAAATGGGTCGGGCTGGATAATTACATCCACCTTCTGCAGGAAGAAAATTTTCAGAAAGCAGCGGTCAACACGCTGGCCTTCACGGTCGAGTCGCTGGTGGTGGGCGTGGGTATTGCCCTCATTTCAGCCCTCGTCATCCACCATATTTCCACCGGCAAGGGATTTTTTAGAGGCGTCTTCTTCTTGCCAGTGGTCACCAACATGGTGGCGGTATCCATGCTCTGGAAAATGCTCTACCTGAAACGCGGCCTGATTAATGGCGTCCTGGGCATGCTGGGCATTGCTCCCATATCCTTCCTCGGCAGCCCGCAAAATGCCATGTTTGCCATCGTCATCACCAGCGCCTGGCAGGGGTTTGGCTACTCCATGGTGATGTTTCTGGCCGCCCTCGAAGGCATTCCCAAAGAATTCTACGAAGCGGCTGATATTGACGGCGCCAATTTCTTCCAGAAGTTCTGGTTCATCACCATCCCTGAACTGCGTTACACCTTCCTCTTCCTCTCCATCACCGGTGTTTCTGGCGCGGTGATGGTCTTCACCCAGATCTATGTGATGACCGCCGGCGGCCCCTTGAAATCCACCGGAACGGTGATGTTCGATCTCTTCGACCGGTTCATCCATTTGCGCCTGGGTGAAGCCAATGCCATTGGGGTCATCATCTTCCTTTTCCTGCTGGTGTTCTCCCTGATCAACCTGCGCATCAGCCGCGAACGCGATTCATAACTGGAGGAAAAACCATGAAAAACCAGCAATACCGGCTGCGTAAAGCCATCATCCAATCTTTTCTCTACACCTTCCTGGTGGTGGGCGGCTTCCTGACCCTTTTCCCATTCATCTGGATGTTCCTCTCCACCTTCAAGACTGAGGCTGAAATCTTTTCCGTGCCGCCCACCCTGCTGCCCTCTTCCTTCCAGTTTGATAACTATGTATACATCTGGAACAGCCTGGGCAATTTCCCGCGCTTTTTGTTCAACAGTGTGTTTGTCACGGCTTCGGTGGTGATCCTGAACCTGTTCTTTGATTCGCTGGCCGCCTTCGCCTTCGCCAAATTGAAATTTCCAGGGCGCGATAACCTGTTTTCCCTTTTCCTGGCCACCATGCTGGTGCCCGGCCAGGTGCTTCTCATCGAACTGTACCGCATCATCCAGAATCTGGGCTGGATCAACTCCTACCAGGCCCTCATCCTGCCCTCTGCCATGTCCGCCTTTGGCATCTTCCTCATCTGGCAGTACATGAAAAACATTCCCGATGATTTTCTGGAAGCGGCGCGCATGGATGGGGCCAATGATTTTGATATCTATCTCCGCATCTACATGCCGCTTTCCGCCCCGGCCATGGCCGTGCTGGCCATTTTCACCTTCATCGGCACCTGGAATGATTTTCTCTGGCCGCTGATTGTCACCAACAGTGAAGAGCTGCGCACCCTGGTGGTGGGCCTGGCCTTGATGCAGGGCAATAATGTCATGCACTGGACCTGGTTGATGACCGGCGCGTTTATCAGCGTGGCCCCGGTGATCCTGTTCTACATTCTTGCCCAGCGTTACTTCATCGCCGGCCTGACCGCTGGCGGCGTTAAAGGCTGATCCGGGCTCTTCTGTAACCATTTCAAAAAAAAAATATTAACCGGACCCCCTTTCGGGGGCCTGATATTATCCGGCGATCATTCAGAGAGAGAAATAAGGTATGAGAAATCGGATTGTTTCATTTTGTGTTGTCATCTCACTGCTGCTGGCGGCCTGTTCGGCAGCTTCATCCACCCCTGCGCCCACCTTACCTCCTTCGCCTTCGGCCGCCCCTCAGGTGACGGCCGCAGCCCCTGCGCCCCGAGGTATCATCGAAGGCACCATCGTCCAGCCCTGGACGATGGCCGGATACACCCAAATTGAACAGTGGGACCGCGAGTTTGCCTATATGCAGGAAGCCGGCATGAATCTGTATATTTTCCAGTGGACAGCGGATGCGAAATATAAGACCACGGTTTATGAAACCGCCATCCCTGGCTGGGAGCAGTCTTCCAAACCCGACCAGGTGGCGCTCGTGCTTTCTTCAGCCAAAAAGCACAGCATGAAGGTGTTTCTGGGTCTTTCTTTCAGCGAAGAATGGCTCTCCAAACAGGCTAAAGATAAAGCCTGGCTGACCGAGCATGCCGCTTCGATGAAACTGGTTGCCAGCGACCTGTATCAAAAATTCTACGCCAGTTATCCGGACACCTTTGCCGGCTGGTATATCAACTGGGAAATGGATAATGTGGCCGGTTACAACACGGATCCGGTTCAAAAAGAAACCATGACCGCGGCACTGAAGGAGGTGGTGGATCACCTGCACGGTTTGAATCCCCAACTGCCTGTCAGCCTTTCGCCCTATTTCCATGCCAAAAAAGGCGCCACTGCGGAAGAGTGGAAATCTTTCTGGCAGGAGATGGTCCAGAAGACCGGCCTGGATATCCTTATCCTGCAGGATGGTGTGGGCGTGGGCCGCGCCAGCCTGGATGACCTGCCCACCTGGTTCAAGGGTGTCTGTGATGGTGTTCATGCGGCAGGCGGGCAGTGCTGGGATGACCTGGAGATATTCTCGGGACAATCTGCGGTCAACAACCCTGCCCCGACTGAGCGCATCATCCAGCAAATTGAAACCGCTGCGCCGTATGTGGATAAAATCGTCTCCTTCAGTTTCAACGTCTCCATGTCGCCCGAATACGGTCTGGATCCACAAGTCTATGCTCGTTATCGATCCTATGTGGACAGCCAGAAAGGCTCAGCAACCGCCACGCCTCTGGCGCCGACCCCCACCCGCAGCGGTCCCACCCCGACCCTCATCGCCACCACCACCCCGCAGCCGCCCATCCGTGGTTCTGCTCCGGCGCCACTGTTCAGTCAGGGCACCTTCATTCAGCCCTGGACCCTCGACGGCTATACCGAAGACCGGCCGTGGGAGCATGAATTTGCCCTGATGAAGGACGTGGATATGTCGCTGGTGATTCTGCAGTGGACGGCAGATTCAAAGAATCAGACCACCATCTACGATACCGATTTGCCCGGCTGGGTCCAATCCACGCCGTATGATGAGGTGGACCGGCTGCTGTCCTATGCGGAGAAAAATCATTTTCAGGTGTTCCTGGGCCTGGCCTTCAACGAAGACTGGTGGAGCGTGGAAGGCGCCAAACGCGACTGGATGCTCAGCGAAGCCGAGAAAATGTCCGCCGTCGGCAGTGAGCTCTACCAGAAATTCCAGGCGAAGTATCCCCATGCCTTTGCCGGCTGGTATATCAACTGGGAGATGGATAATCAGTCCAGCTATAACACCAATCCGGAACACCGCCAAAACATGAAAGACGCGCTTAATGTGGTGGCCGGAAACCTGAAGGCCCTCAATTCAGAATTGCCCGTCAGCATTGCTCCCTATTTCAATACCTCAGGCGGGGCCACGCCGGCCGAATGGAAAGTATTCTGGAAGGAGATACTCAATGCCACCCGGGTCGATATCCTGATGCTTCAGGACGGCGTGGGTGTGGGCCATGCAACTGTGGAAGATCTGCCCGCCTGGTTTGAGGCCGTTTGCAGCGGCGTCCATGCCGCCGGGAAGCAGTGCTGGGATGATCTTGAGAATTTCACCGGCACCACCAGCCTGCAGCCGGCGCCCATCGAACGGGTGATTGCCCAGCATCAGGCCGCTGCACCTTTTGTGGATAAAATCGTAACCTATTCATTTATTGAGGCCATGTCGCCGGAATTCGGTTTTGATCCCATGGTTTACAACCTCTACAAAGCCTATGTGGATGGGCTGGCACGCCGGCCAACCGCCACCCCGCTCTCACCCACCGCCACCCTCCTGCCGCCGACTGTGGTTCCGACCATGACTCCGGCTGCCCCGCGTCCTTCTGCCGGGGGTATCCGACCGGTCACCTCCGGAACCTTCACGCAGCCCTGGACCGTGGATGACTACACTCCGGAAAAATGGGAGCAGGAGTTCCAGTTGATGGAAGACCTGGGCATGGACCTGTTCATTTTCCAGTGGACCGCAGATTCCAAAGCCCAAACCACCATCTACCCAACACAGCTGGAGGGCTGGAGCCAGGCTTCTCCTTATGATCAGATTGAAGCCGGTCTGGCCGCCGCCAGCCAGCATCATGTCAGGGTGTTCATGGGATTGGCATTCAGCGAAGACTGGTGGATGAAGCAGGGCAGCGACCGCGCCTGGCTGTTGCAGCAGGCTGAAGTGATGAATCGGGTCGCGGATGAAATCTATGCCCGCTACTACCCGGCTTATCCCGATACCCTGGCAGGCTGGTACATAAATTGGGAGATGGATAATGGCAGCGGCTACAACACAGATGAGTTCCAGAAACAGAATATGATCGATGCGCTGAATGCGGTCAGCGTTCACCTTCACAGCCTCAATCCGGCTCTGAAAACCAGCATCGCTCCCTACTTCAATGCCCGCACTGGCCTGCTCCCCGATGCCTGGGGGCCATTCTGGCAGCAGGTGTTGAGCAGAGCCGATATCGATATTCTGATGCTGCAGGACGGCGTGGGTGTGGGTCATGCCGCCGTGGAAGATCTGCCGGTCTGGTTTGAGGCCGTCTGCGGCGGCGTGCATGCTGCCGGCAAGGAATGCTGGGACGACCTGGAAAACTTCACCGGCGCTTCAGCCGTGAACCATCCGGCGCCCATTGAACGGTTGATCCTCCAGCACCAGGCGGCAGCCCCCTATGTAGATAAGATCGTCACCTTTTCCTTCAATGTGGCCATGTCGCCGGCCTTTGGCGTGGATCCCAGGGTGGTGGAAGCTTACAAGGCTTATATCGAATCTTTGAAATAACCTTCAAACACCCCCCATATCCATTTCAACCGTCCGCCTGCACTGAACAATGGTGCGGGCGGATTCTTTTTTCAGGTTTTTTCGTTATAACCCCGATTTGGCAACAAAAAACACCCTTCACAGGGTGTTTTAGGTGGGCGCGGAGGGGCTCGAACCCCCGAACCTCACGGATGTGAACCGTGCGCTCTAACCAACTGAGCTACGCGCCCAAGAACAAACTTTCGTTCAAGAGACATGCATTAGCAAATAGTCATTGTCATGTCAACGAGTCAGAAGTCACAATCCTGATCGAACTATAAAAATCATTCTGCGATTGTCAGCTCAAACCTTCTTGACAGCAAAATCAACATATACTATACTGGGGTATAGTATATAAACAAAAGGAAATTTTTTTATGCCGCTTTATGAATATATTTGCTCTGAATGCAGTTCTGAATTCGATAAACTGATGCGATTTTCTGATCCTGACATCAATTCACCTGCCTGCCCAAAATGCGGATCTAGAAATACAAATAAGCGCTTATCGATGATTGCATCCTTAAATCTGGGTAATTCATCTCTATCTGGTGGTACATCCAGTGGCAGTTGTGGGAGTTCAGGTGGTTTTCGCTGAGGCGCTTAAAGAAAAGTGAACCGTGTGTTCACTGAAACGATTAAAAATGCAAATTATTGATAAAACCAAGAAAAAACAATTAAAAGATCGTCTTGCTCGTCTGGAGGGGCAGTTACGTGGGATACAGCAAATGGTTGAGGATGAACGCGATTGCGTTGAAATCGTTCAGCAATTTAGTGCGGTTTCTTCTGGCATTCATTCAGCAAAAC
>JAKQJC010000065.1 GCA_029561345.1 Chloroflexota bacterium
CACATACTTTTGCGACCGAGGACTGAAAAGCATAAAAATGCGGTATCTTGAACTGTGTAGTGCTTGATGAACCGCCGGATGCGGACCCGCATGTCCGGTGGTGTGAGAGGGGGCGGCTAGCCGCCGCCCCCTACTCGATTACTTGGGGGAAAAGAAAAAGGGTTGTTTGGGAATGGAAAAAATCTGAAAAAAACTCTTGACAAAGGCCTACCTTTTTACTATAATAGAACAAAAGTTCTAATAACAAAAAAAGGCAGGTGAAATATGAATGCAACTGAATTGATGAACCGGGCTGAAAAAACCTACCAGCAAATGATTCCTGGATTGCAGCACTGGCTGCGTCCTGCCGCTGCTGCCGGAAAACGCCTGCCGCAGTTGCACGCTGTGCTGCGCCTGCTGCCTGCCCGCCCTGAGCGCAAGCTGCTGCTGGGGGTTTGCAAGGATGGCGCGCCTTTCCTGCTCGATTTGCTCGAAGCCGACAGCGGATCCCTGCTGATTGCCGGCGAACCGGGCAGCGGTAAAACCGTTCATCTGCGCACCGTGGCTGAATCGGCGCTGCTGCGCTTTGCGCCGCATGAAATTCAGCTGGGTGTGGTCAGCGCCCACCCGCGCGAATGGATGCGACCCTTTTCTGGCAACCTGCGCCGCCGTCACTGCATTGGCCTGCACCACTGGTCTGAGCCAGGGGCGGCTGAAATGGTGCGTATTCTGGCGGATATGGCTGAAAGCCGCCAGCAGAGCCAGACCCCCCACACGCATATCCTGCTGTTGATGGACGATCTATCGCAGCTTTCACACTTTGACCTTAACGCGCAATCGGCGCTCTACCGCCTCATTGAAAACGGCCCGCGCTCAGGCATCTGGCCTATTTGCAGCCTCAACAGCGAAGAAGCGGGCCGCCTGCCTTACTGGCTGGCCGCCTTCCGCACCCGCCTGCTGGGAAAGATGCCTGGCAAGCAATTTGCACCCTTCATGACTGGCAGTGAAACATCCCCCCTTCCCCAGATGCAGAGCGGTGAATTCAGCGTTCGCATCGGCTGCGACTGGCTCACCTATGATCTGCCGGCAGGAGTTTAACCATGTTATCTTCGATGACCATCGGCATGTTGTGGTTTGACAACGATCCCAAAGCCTCGTTGAACGAAAAAATTGCCCGTGCGGTGGAACACTACCAGAAAAAATACGGCCAGCGCCCCAACCTGTGCTATGTGCACCCGAGCATGCTGCCCGAAGAAAGCCGCGGCGGCCCGGTGGAGGTGAAAACCAACCGCTTTGTGCAGCCCAACCACCTGTGGATCGGCATTCAATCCTGATTTATTCCCTCCCCTGCCCGTTACCCCGCCAGCACGGATCATCCCCACCCCGGCTCAAACTGATCATCCGTGCTTCACCCGTCCACCCGGCTGGCCCCCCGCCAGCCGGGGTTTCTTTTAACCTGCTGCCAGACCCCTTGCCCTGCCCGCCTTCTGATATAATAGGCCTGAGATAACTGCCCCGCCCGGGCCGTTATGGCTTGAGTTTCAATCTGCCCGTCCATTTCTAAGGAGAAGAAAATATGCTCAATCCCCGTGTGGATCGTCTTTTTGCTGCCCTGCAAACCTCAACCGATTTCCAGGCACTGGTGCTCAATCCTGGTCCGACCCTGTTTTACCTGACCGGGCTCAATTTTCACCTGATGGAGCGCCCTGTGGTGACCATTTTCACCGCTGCACGCAGCTGCGTGATGATTTTACCTGAACTGGAAGTCTCGCGGGCGCAGAAAGCCGCCCTGCCGGTGCAGTTCTTCCCCTACAACGATAATCCCGCCACGTGGGGCGACGCCTTCAAGCGTGCCGCGGCAGCTTTGGCTGCGGACGGCCTGACCCTGGGCGTGGAACCCACCCGCCTGCGCTTCCTCGAAATGCGCTTCCTTGAAGAAGCTCTGCCAAAATCGCGCTTCACTTCGGCGCACGGGCTGCTCTCAGGCCTGCGCATTGCCAAAGATGCCGGTGAAATTGCCGCCATGCGCAAGGCGGTGGATATTGCCCAGCGCGGTCTCGAAGCCACCCTGGCACTCACCCGCGCCGGCATGACCGAGCGCGAAGTGGCATCCGAACTGGTGCTGCAGCTGCTGCGCGCCGGTTCTGACGCCGAGCTGCCCTTTGGCCCGATTGTGGCCTCGGGCCCCAATGCGGCAGATCCACACGCCACCCCCGGCGAGCGCCGCCTGCAGAACGGCGACCTGCTGATTGTGGATTGGGGCGCCGCGGCAGATGGCTATGTTTCTGACCTGACCCGCACCTTCGCCATCGGCGAAGTGGAGCCAGAATTGAAGAAAATCGTTGAAATTGTTCGCCAGGCCAACGAGGCCGGCCGCCTGGCCGGAAAGCCCGGCCTGCCCGCCGGCGCGGTGGATCAGGCCACCCGCAAGGTGATTGATGATGCCGGTTACGGCGTTTATTTCAACCACCGCACCGGACACGGCCTGGGCCTGGAAGGGCATGAAGAGCCTTACATGTTTGGCGAGAACAAACTGCTGCTGACCGAAGGCATGACCTACACCGTGGAACCGGGCATCTACTTTGTCGGCCGCGGCGGCTGCCGCATCGAAGACAATGTGGTGGTGACGGCCTCCGGCGCCGAAACCCTCAGCAGCATGCCCCGCGAACTGCGCCAGATCGGCTGATTGGCATGAGCCGCGACCTGTTGCTGGTGACCATTTCGCTGGCCATCTGGGGGCTGGGAGAGGGGATGTTTATCAACTTCCAGCCTCTTTATCTGCAGCAGCTTGGTGCTGACCCGCTGGCGATCGGCGCCATTCTGGGCATGGCAGGCGCGATGATGACCGTGGCTCAGGTGCCGGCCGGCTATTTGGCCGACCGGGTGGGCCGCAGACCGCTGATGTGGGCATCGTGGATTTTTGGCGCAGCGGCAGCCTGGGCGATGGCGCTGGCCACCAGCCTGAATGTCTTTGTCATTGGCCTGCTGCTCTACACCCTCACTTCCTTTGTGCTGGCGCCCATGAACAGCTATATCACCCATGCCCGCGGCAAGTGGAGCGTGGGGCGCGCGCTGACCTTTGTTTCGGCCATGTACAACGTGGGCGCGGTGGTCGGCCCGCTGGTGGGCGGCTTCATTGGCCAGCGCTGGGGCATCCAGACCATTTACCTGGTGGCGGCGGTGATTCTGGCCGTTTCCACCGCCATTGTGCTGCTGGTCAGCCCGCAGCCGCTGGATCAGCATGAAGAGCAGCACGGGCGCACCCATTTGCTGCGCAACACGCGCTTTTTGATGATGCTGGGGGTGACCTTTGTGGCCATGTTCGCCATGTACCTGCCGCAGCCCTTCACGCCCAATTTCCTGCAGCAGCAGCACAGCCTTTCCATCGAATCCATTGGCCAGCTTGGTTCCATTGGCAGCCTGGGCAATGCCGGTCTGATGCTGATGCTGGGACACCTGAACGCTCCGCTGGCCTTTTTCATTGGCCAGGCCCTGGTGCTGATTTATTCCTTCCTGCTCTGGCAGTCGGGCGGGTTTGTCGGGTTTGCCGGGGCCTATTTCGCCCTGGGCGGCTACCGTTTGGCGCGCTCCATGCTGCTGGCCGTGGGCCGCTCGCTGGTGCAGTATGCCGAGGTGGGGCTGGCTTTCGGGCTGATTGAAACGGTCAACGGCCTGGCGGTGATGCTGGCGCCCATGCTGGCCGGCTGGATCTTTGACCGCTCACCCGTGCAGGTATACCCGGTCAGCCTGGGGCTTGTGCTCCTCTCAATGCTGATCAGCGGACTTTACCTGCGCAAACACCGCGCCGTGCCCCAGTATAAGGAGGAAAGTGCGGCCTGAAATTCTCACCTTTGTGCTGGGTCCCCTGGCCAACAACACCTACCTGTTGGCCGATCCACAGAGCGGCGAGGCGGTGGTAATTGACCCATCCTTCTCGCCGCACGCAGTGCTGGAAGCGGCCGCCGAACGCGGCTGGCAGGTGAAGCAGATCTGGCTGACGCATGCCCATTTCGACCATATCGCCGGGGTGGGCTGCCTGGCTGCCAGCGCCATCCCTTTCCTGCCGGTGGGCCTGCACCCGGATGATCTCGACCTGTATGACCGGCGCGGCGAGGCGGATACCTTCGGCGTGCCGATGGATGATCTGCCGCGTCCAACCCTGCTGTTTAAAGACGGCCAGCGTCTGAAAGTGGGGCAGGTTGAGGTTGAGGTGCGCCACGCCCCCGGACACACCCGCGGGCATGTGCTGTTTTATGCGCCGGCTGCGGAAGCCCTGCTGTGCGGAGATGTGATCTTTGCGGGCAGCGTTGGCCGCACCGATTTACCCGGCGGCAGCCATGCGCAGCTTCTCGACAGCATCCGCCGCCAGGTGCTCAGCCTGCCGCCTCAAACCGTGCTGCTGGCGGGGCACGGAGAACCTTCCAGCGTGGGCCAGGAAGCAGAAGATAATCCGTTCCTCTCCTGAGCAGTTCAAGTCAATCAAGAATCATGGACTAAAAATCCGTCTGCACTTGAAAGAAGCAGACGGATTTTTTGACTTGCCTGAACAGTGGGGTGAATGAATAAATTCAGGCTTTGACCCGTAAAGCGCGCAGTCCATTGGTGGTGACCGCCAGAGAAACGCCCATATCGGCCACCACGGCCATCCACATGCTGGTGACCCCCAGCAGGGCCAGCCCCAGGAAAAGGAACTTGACTCCCAGGCTGATGGCGATGTTTTCGCGCAGCAGGCGGTGGGTGAAGCGCGAGAGGCGCAGGGTGAAGGGCAGCAGGTGCAGGTTGTCGCCCATCAGCACAATATCGGCGGTTTCCATGGCCTGGGCACTGCTGGAGCCGCCCAGGGCGATGCCCAGCGAAGCGGCTGCCAGGGCCGGCGTATCATTGATGCCGTCGCCAACCATGGCCACGGCGCCGTGTCGGGCTTTCAGTGCCTCCACAGCGCTCACCTTGTCCTGCGGCAGCAGGCCGGCATGAATTTCATCAATGCCCAGCCGGGCGCCCACCGCCTGAGCCACCGCCTCATTATCGCCGGTGAGAATGGCGGTCTGGCAGCCGGCTTCGCGCAGTTCGCGCACGGCATCCTGGCTGTCGGGGCGCAGTTCGTCTGCCACGGCAATCATGCCGCGCACGCCGTCGCCATCGCAAAGCAGCATGGCCGTCTGGCCGTTTTGTTCGGCTGCTTCCACCTGGCGGCAGACCGCCTTCTGGTGAGGATGATCAGCTTCAAACAGGCGGTGAGAACCCACCGT
This sequence comes from Chloroflexota bacterium, assembly GCA_029561345.1. GTDB lineage: Bacteria > Chloroflexota > Anaerolineae > Anaerolineales > Anaerolineaceae > JAKQJC01. The sequence goes on from JAKQJC010000065.1 coordinate 5,229, forward strand.
CACAGTCTTGCCGTTCACCGCGCCCTGCAGGCCCATGCCGGCCATCACGGTCACAGCCTCGGCCGGAGCATAGCGGCCATCCAGACCGCGGTTTTCCGCGGCGCTCACCACGGCCCGCGCCAGCGGGTGGGTGCTCTGGCGTTCCACCGAGCAGGCCAGGGCCAGCACGTCGTAACAATCGTCACAATCCTGGCATTGGCCGCAATCGGCGCCGCCAAACGCGGTGACGGCAGGCTGGCCGCGGGTGAGGGTGCCGGTTTTGTCGAAAGCAAAAAGGCGGATGGCCTGCAGGCTTTCAAGGTGCACCCCGCCTTTCACCAGCACACCCTGGCGGGCGGCGGCTGAAATGGCGCTGAGCATGGTCACCGGCGTGCTGATCACCAGGGCGCAGGGGCAGCCGATCACCAGCAGCGACAGTGCCCGGTAGAGCCAGCCGTGCCCCTCAACCGGATTCAGGAAGGGCTGTCCGAAAAACAGCGGGGGAATGACCGCCACCAGCGCAGCCAGGACAATGATAGCAGGGGTATAGACCTCGGCAAAGCGGTCGATGAAGCGCTGGATGGGCGCGCGGCGGTTCTGGGCTTCTTCCACCATGTGAACAATGCGCGTCAGGGTGTTATCCTGCACCAGGCGGCTGACCTGAATGTGCAGCGCGCCGCTGCCGTTGAGGGTGCCGGCGAAAACTTCGGCGCCGGTGGTCTTATAGACCGGCATGCTTTCGCCGGTGATGGGCGCCTGGTTGATTTCGCTGCCGCCCTGTTCAATGACGCCGTCCATGGGAATGCGTTCGCCGGGACGAATGAGCAGCTTATCGCCAATTTCAAGCTGTTCAACCCCCACCCATTCCTCGCCGCCTGCGCCCAGGCGCAGCGCACGCGCCGGGATCATTTCAACCAGGCCGGAGATGACGCCGTGAGCCCGTTCAGCGGTAAATCCTTCAAGGGCTTCAGCGACCGCGAAGAGCACCACCAGCGAGGCGCCTTCAGGCGTTTCGCCGATGATCACAGCGCCCACCGCGGCCACAGTCATCAAAAGATTAATGGAAAAACGCCGTTCTTTAAAGAGCGTGGTCAGCCCGGAGCGCGCCACCGGCCAGCCGGCCACTGCCAGCGCCGCGAGCTGCAGGGCCAGGCCCGGCCAGCCGCTGAATAAACCGGAAATCAGCAGCAAAACGCCGCCCACCAGGGCCAGGCGGGTCTCATTGGAGGCCAGCAAAAAACGCCAGAAACCTTTAATAAAAGAGATCATGCCTCCTCCTCAGTGTGGCTGATGTGTTCCAGGCCGCGCTGCAGCAGGTCGCGGACATGGGCGTCGTCGAGAGTGTAATAGACAATGCGCCCTTCCTTGCGGTGGCGCACAATGTGCAGGCTGCGCAGCAGGCGCAGCTGGTGTGAAACCGCGCTCTGGGTCATGCCCAGCACGGCGGCCAGATCGCAAACGCATAGTTCGGTTTCGAGCAGGGCTGAGATCAGGCGCAAACGGGTGGGGTCAGCCAGCGCCTGAAAAGTATCGGCCAGGCGGGTGGCAGTGAAACCGTCGAGCAGGGTATCCTGACCGGCTTTGACACGGTCAGGGTGGATGATATTTTCTTCACAGCGGGTCTGATTCATGGTTCACCTTGATATGAATATATGAGCAACTATTCATAAATATAGCACTATAAATCCACCCTGTCAAGAAGAAAGGCAGGGTTTTAAAACGGCCTGATGACCGCGCTGCTGCAAGGGCGGACCCGGCAGCCAGCCTGATCCATTCAGGATGCCCCGCGGCTGCAATTTTGAGAATTTCTTTTATCTGGTACAATTGACTCCGATGGAAGATAAATGGCATTTTCCACCGGCTCTTTTTTGATCTCTCTGAGCAGCCGCGATTTTTGTCATCTATTGGGTGTGTTTATGAAACCTGACCGATCAAAATGGCTTTTTCCTCTCGGATTGGCGGCACTGGCCCTGCTGGGCGCTGCATTGGTGCTGTACAACACCGTCTGGGGCGCATATCTGAGCGACGACTCGTTCTGGTATATTTATCCGGCGCGCCAGGCCCTGGCGGGCTTCCCCTTTGACCCCTCGCGCATGTTTGCTCCCCTGCTGCCGGCTTTGCTGTGGCTGGCGGGGCTGGCCGGGGCCGACCCACTGGCGAGCCTGCGCTGGCTGAATGCCCTGTTTTTCGGCCTCAATCTGGTCTTTTGCGGGCTGATCGTCCGGGGGGCCGGAGCCAGCCGCGGCTGGGCGCTGGCAGCGGCGGCGCTGGCTCTGGTTTCAGATGTGGTGGTGGAACTGCACGGCTGGGGCATGAGTGAAGCCCTCTGCCTGACGGCCACCCTGCTGGCGGTGTGGGCTTACCAGCTTTACTCGCAGCGCGGCGGCTGGCGCTGGCTGGCCCTGGCAGCCCTGGGAGCAGCCCTGGCCTGCCTGGCGCGCTATGCGGCTCTGCCGCTGGTGGGCGCCCTGGCCCTCGATTTGCTGCTCTTTTCAAAGGGCGGCTGGCGCAAACGCCTGGGGCTGGCCGCCGGCTTTGGCGCAGCGGCGGCCCTGCCGCTGGGGCTCTACCTGCTGCGCAACCAGCTCCTCACCGGGCAGGCCACCAATTACCCGGCCTTTCACTGGACCTGGCCCACGCTCGATAACCTGACCTGGTTTTGCTACAGCACCCTGAGCTGGTTTGTGCCGGGGCGCTTCCTCAAGGAGCGCGAGCTGCTTTTCGGCGCGGCGGCCGCGGTGGTGATTCTGGCGGCACTGGCCGGGCTGGCCCTGGCCGGACGGCGCAAGGCCGGCCTTTGGGGACGGGTTTTCCCGGCCGGGCTGCGCGTGCTGTGGGTGAACGGCCTTTTGATTGTGGTGATGCTGGTCGTTTCCAACGGCCTGGCCAACCTGGTGGCCTTTAATGAGCGTTACCTGGTGCAGCTCTTGTTGGTGCTGCTGGTCAGCCTGGCATATTGGGCTGGACTGGCCTGGCAGAAGGCCGGGCTGCCGCTGCGGGCGGCGCTGGTGGTGGTTTTCGTGGCCTTTGGCGTCTATTATGCCGGGCGCACGGCCAGCGATGCGCGGGACCTGCATGCCAACGGGCGCGGTTATGCCCGCGCCGAAGCTGCCGCGGCTGAAACCGTGCGTTTTTTGAGCGCCCATGCGGATCGGCCGTTTTTTGCCACCGGTCCCGAAGGGTATTACTTCTGGCTGGGCGTGTACCGTGACGAGGTGCACCGCGCGGCCGGAGATGAAGCCCTGCTGGCACAGTGGGTTTGCCAGCAGGGGGCTTACCTGGTGATTCACAACGGCATGCCGGCTGAAATGTACGGCCTGCAGGAAGACCTGCTGGCTCAGCAGCTCAGGCTCGATTACACCTTCTCAGACGGACGGGTTTACAGCTGCCCGTAAATGGGGCTGGATGCTCCCGGTTAATCTGCACCGCGCCTGGCAAAACCAGCCAGGCGCGGTGCTTTTATGCTTCCCAGACGGTCCATGGTGGGACCGCCGCACTGTGCAGGCGGGCAAGACGCTGCGTTTCACTTGATGGCAGGGCGCGCGCCAGCAAAGCCCGGAAGGCGCTCAGCTGCGCGGCGGACCAATCTTCCCCGGCCGGCGGTTGCTCCAGGCCGGAAAGCCGGGTGCTGCGGCCCGCGGCAGCAAAACCAGCCGCGCCCACCAGCAGCAGGCTGGCATGGTGAGCCGGTAGGGTGGTGAGAGATGCTCCATCCAGCCCGGCAAGGGCGGCCGGCTGCGGCGCGCTCAGGTTGTATTCGCCGAGGGCCAGGCGCAGGGCAGCTTCCAGCTCATCCATGCTCCAGGTCAGGTGGGCTTCATCCTGCAGCAGCAGGCCGAGCTGGGTCTGAAATCCATTGAGGGTCAATTCCATATCAACACCTTCCTTCAGACCGGCGCAGAAATGCCGCCGGTCTCTTTTCGTCTTTTGTTTCAGGCAGAAGGTGCGCCTGGCCGGTCATGCTTTCCATTCCCAGTGCTCCACCCAGGCCTGGGCCTGCCAGGGCAGCCCCAGCGGCTTCAGCCATTGGCCGTGCGGCGGCAGAAGGGTGGGCTGGCCCTGGGCGTCATAAATTTGCCCGGCGGCATCCACCGCCCAATCGGCCTCGCCAGCCAGCGGCGCGGCAAACAGGCGCGCCTGGCGCCCCGGCAGCACCCCGGCCAGCAGCCGCCGCCCGGCCGCGTCGCCGGAACACAGCAGGCGCTCCGCCTCCACCTGGGCGCTGACCTCGCCGCTGCGGCCCGGCTGGGACCACACCCCGCTGGCATGCTCAACCCACGTCTCCGTGAAAAAAGCGCCGCAGGCGGCGAGAATATCCTGCGCCTGGGCGCTGGTCTCGCGGGCCGGTCCTTCCGCGCAGGCATAGAGCCGCCAGTCGAGGGTGCGCCACCAGCCGCAGCATTCCAACTCGGCGCAGACGTCTGATGCGCTTCCCAGCAGCGCCAGGCGCGGCGCCGCTGAAAGTTCGCGCAGGGCAGCGGTGCGGCGGGCTTCAGCCTGGGCCGGGGTGGCGGTTTCAAGGCTGATCAGCTTCTCCTTGCGGCCGTATTCTGCCTCCTGCAGGGCCTGGACTGCCCAATCGGTCTGTTTGCGCAGCCCGCCGTGCAGACCGGCCGCCGGCGGGGTGTGATAAAGCACCGCTACGCGGCTGGCCGAGGTTTCGAGGCTGGCGCCGAGGGACAGGCGGCCCTCTTTAACGGTGACAGCCGAGAGATAACCCCACCAGAGCGGGCTCAGGGCGCTGTCGCTGATGGTCACGCCGCAGCGCAGCCAGCCCAGCAGGTCCTGAAGATCGGCGGGGCGGCCCCAGGCGCGCAGCCAGGCCCGCGCCGGGCCGCCCAGGGCAGACCAGCGCAGTTTTTCAACGCGCACCTCAACAGGCGGCGCGGCGATGGGGGTGAGCTGGCGGGAATGCCAGGTGATGTGCATAAAAACCTCCTTGCGCGGGCTCAGGGCATGCGCACGCGCGGTGCAGCCCACAGGCGCACCCGCAGGTGCATGCCTGTCTGCGGCGATCCCGCGGCGTCGTCGAAAAAGAAGGCCATCTGCTGCGCCGATGCCGGCGGCAGAGAAAGCGGCCCGCCCAGGGCGCGGTAGCCGCCGTAGAGACCCCCGCCGGGGGCGCTTTTCCACAACCCGCCGCCAATGCCGTCATCCACCAGGGTCCAGCCGTTGCCAACGGCGCCCTGCACCGCCAGCGGCTCGTAAATGCGCAGAGATGCAGCCGGCAGCAGCAGCAGGCCGTCCACATCCGCCTGGCTGCCCGCGCCCTGCTGGCCCAGCAAAACCAGGCTGCCCGGCCGGAAGGGCGGCAAAACCAGCCGCCCCAGGTCCAGCCAGGCCAGCGCAGACGGTGCAGACGGCCCGCCCTGCCAGGCCAGGGCATCGTAACTGCCGTCTGATTCGCGGCGCTGCAGGCGCAGGCTGCGCGCGCCCATCAGCGGCAGGCCGAAGCCGGTGCCCAGCAGCAGGGCGCGAAACACCCCCTGCAGGCTGCCGTCCAGCGCCCAGGTCAGCAGGGGTTCTTCGCCTGCTGGCAGGTTCACCCGCCGGTAAGCCCCGCCGCTGGCCCGCAGATCGCTGAGCAGGGTGCCGCCAGAAGCCGTTTCAGCTTCCAGCAGCACCGCCGGGCTGCTCCCTGTGCTCACCCACACCCGCCCGGCATCCTGCAGCGGGTCTGTGTTCGGGTTGCTCATTTCAAGGCGCAGCGCAGGCGGCAGCTCTCCGCCGGCCGTTCCAGCGCTGAGGCTCATGCCTGAGGTCACTTCCACCCCGCCTGAAACCCCCGCCAGCGGAAGCTCGGCCGCTGGCCCCAGCCAGGCATCGGCGCGCTGCAAGCGCAGGCGCAGCCCCAGCAGGCCGCGCGCCCGCGCTCCGGGCGGGCTGGTTTGCTCCAGGCAGCCGCCTGCCAGTTTTGAGCGCCATTCCGGCTCGCCTTCCGCCGCCTGCAGGCGCAGCTCTGTGTCCTCGGCAGCCAGCAAGGCTTCCAAAAGGGCCTGCTGCGCGGCCAGGGAGGCCGGGCTCTGCCCTTCAAAGGTCAGCTCAAGCAGGTCTTCAACCCATCCCTCCGCTTCGCTGGTGCGCGGCCGGTAGCTGAGGGTGCGGCAGGCTTCCATCAGGCACACTTCGCCGGCGCTTCCGGCCAGGGCCAGGCGGCGCATCTCAGGCCCGTCCGGCCGGACGCTGCTCCACCGCCACGCCCAGAATGTAAGCCGCCAGCAGGGCTGCCAGCGGGGTGAGCTGGCCCTCATCCAGCGGGAAGTTTGGATCGGCGGCGCGGGCGAGGATGACCAGCAGCCCCAGCAGGGCCGCCCAGAATTTGCGTGAAACCAGAAGTTCCTTCAATTTGTCCATGCGTTTCTCCTTTCAACCCTTTCTCTTCGCTCCCCGGAAATGCCCCAGGGAGCGAAGTCTGTGACCAGCCGGGCAGTCAGGCCACGTTGTTTTTGTGCAGCGGGCGCCAGTCGTTCACCCACACGGCCATGAAATGGCGCACCTTCAGACGGTGCTCGTCGTTGCTGAACACAGCCGGAGAGAGTTCATCGCCGGCAATGTAGATCTCAGGCAGCAGGCCAAAGCGCTCGCCAATGAACACGGCCGGCGCCACCTGCGGATCGCAGACGGCCGCCCAGTTGTTGGCGTCGGTCCATTCCGGCACCACCACCGGCACGCCGCTGCCTTTGAGCAGGTTGTCGTAGAATTTATCGGATTCGACCGCCCAATCGCCCAGCAAAATCTGGCGGGCGGCGCGCTGCAAAGGCCGCGGCACCAGCAGCACGCGCGGGTTGACGGCCAGGCGCGGGCCGCTGCCGTAATGCCCGGCGGCGTTCTTCACCAGCATCGGCTGCTGGTACACCGCGGCGCAGACCGCGTCCCATTCGGCGGCGTCGAGGGCGGCGCTGCGCAAATTGGCGTGTCCGCTGATCGTGGTGACGGCGGCCGTATTGAAGAGGGTCCCGCCGTCGGCCATGGTGGGACCCAGACCGCCGTTCTGGCTGAAGATGGCCGCCACCAGCCCCGAAATTTTGCGCAGGCCCGCTGAGGCCAGTTCGCGGGCATACTGGCGCAGGCGGCGCGTTTCATCGCGGTCAATCAGTTCAAGGGTGAGGGGGATATAGCCGCCGTATTTCTTGAACGCGGCGGTTTCAGGGCTGTCGCCCACCGCCAGCTCGGTGTAAGCGGCGCCTTCAGCCACCTCAGGCAGGTCGCCCACCGTGCCCACCAGGGTGCCGGTGATTTCGTTGAGCGAGCCGAAATGCTCCACCGTGGTCACTGCGCGCCACCAGTCGTAACCGGCGCGGCCCAGTTCATCCCAGGTGTTGGCCACCAGCTTGTTGAGGGCGTTTTTCACCAGCCCGCTGAAATCGGCGGTGGTGGCCAGGCGCGCCCGTTCGGGATGGTAGCCGCCGTGGAAATGCTCATCGCCGGTGAGGGTCAGGTAGAGCTCGCGAATGCCCGAAAGGCGCTGTGTTTTCAACCCCGCCAGAGCCGGGTCACGCGGCGCGCCGAAAAGGTCGTCGGTGGCTGCCTGGAGCTGATCGCGGGTGTCGAACATGCCGCTCAGACGCGGCCCCTGCACCACGCCCTGCCCGGTGAGCTGCGAAAGCAGGCCGCGGGCCTCTGCCAGGCTGCGGGTCAGTTCGGCGGGTTCAAAGCTGCGCCCGGCAAAACGGGCGCGCACCTGCCCGGCCAGGGGTTCCGGCAGACGTTCAGCTGCCAGGGCTGTCTCCAGCATCCAGCCGCACAGGTCAGGCGCGGGTGCTGCCGCGGAAGTAGGTTCTGTATCACTCATTGGTTCTTCTCCTTCATTTGTTATTTGTTCCGGCCCAGAGAGGAAGCGCCCGCCCCGGGCCGGTTGAAACACCAGGTCCACGCTGAACACCTGGCAAATCTGGCGCACCTCGCGCCCTTCCGCATGGAAGAGCAGGTCTGCCGAAAAGCCCACCGCCGCCGAACCCTGGGCCAGGGTCTGCCGGCCCAATTCGGTCAGCAGTCCTGCGCCTGGCCCCGCCGGCCGCAGGCGCAGGCAAATGCCCTGGCGGGCTGCATCCCAGGCGGGGGCATGGCAGAGCCCGGCCAGGTCGCGCACCGAGCGCTGTTCCCGGGCATGGTCAATGAAACAGGCCGTGCCGTCCCACAGGCGCAGCGATTCCTGCAGAACCGCTGCGCCAAAATGCCAGCCGTTGCCCTCCCCGGCGCTGATGGCCAGGATGAGAAAATCGCCGCTGCCGGGCGTTAACGCCCCCGACCCCAAACGCACGCGCTGGTGTTCAGTCATGGGGCAGTTCCTCTCCGGCCAGGCTGTACACCAGGCGCAGCAGTTCGCCATCCGCCAGCAGACCGCGCTCATGCAGGTTCAGGAACACCGGGGCCGCCGCCGCCAGGGCGCCGGCCTGGGCCTGGCGGTCGCGCAGCGAAATCTCCTCGCCGCGCAGGCGCAGGGGTGCCGCTGCCTGTACTCGCCCATCCACCAGGGCGCGGCGGCGCAGCACCGCCCGCAGCAAATCTTCCACCAGCCACAAAAACTGGCGCTGGCGCTGTTCAAAAGCGCGGTAGGCGGGGCCGTTGGCGGCTTCGGCGGTGGTGCGCGTGGCATCTTCCGGTTCGGCGAGAAAATGCATCGGCACCCCGGCCCCCGCCGCGACCATCTTTTTCAGGGCTTCGCCATCCAGCGCCGCCTCCGCCGATTCGAGCTGGGGATTGATCACCTGCCAGCTTTCGCTCTCATCGGTGACCAGGATGGCCCCGGGCGAGGGCGGGACGGCGGCCAGGGCTGCCTGGCGCGCGGCGCGTTCCTCTTCAGAGGCATAGCGCGAGGTGACCACATACATGAAGGTGTTGCGGTAGCGGTTGAGGCGCACCCGGTCTTCCAGCCAGGCGGTGTAGCGCGCCAGCCAGCGCAGCAGCGGCCCCAGGTCCGATTCGCCCCACTGCGCCCCGGCCGGGCGGTTAACGGCATAATGCAGCACGCAGGGGGTGAAGCCGCCGCCGGGCAGGCGGGCATCGCGCAGGGGATCATAGGCCGGCCATTCCCCCTCGCGGCCAGTGAAACGCAGGGCCTGTTCCACATCATTGCCGCGTGCTTCGATCTGCTCGATTTCAGCCGCCGGGATGGCGCGCACGTAGCTCATGCCGCTGGCGTCGGTGCTGAGCAGCACAAAGAGATTGCCCGCGCGCGAAAGCTCGTCGCACCACTCGTAGAGGCGCTGCTCCATGCGGTTGAGCGGATGCTCCCAAAATTCGCTCAAAAAAGCGGCAGTTTCAGGGTGATCGCAGGCGAGGGTCAGGCCGCTGCCCAGCACATGCTGGGTGGTCAGGGCAATGATGCGCCGCGCCAGCGGGTTGCTGCGCCAGGCATCCAGCGCCTGGGCCAGCAGTTCGGCGCGGTCAAAGGTCAGGCGGTCGCGGCGCTCGGCGGCAGCTTCGTAGAAGCCGTCGTTGATATTGGCGGCAGCCAGGGCTGCCCGCCGCGGGGGTTTGCTGCGCCCCAGCCATCGTTCCAGCCAGGTGATCATTTTTATTTCCTCCTTATGAAATGGTTCCATCATGGGTGCAGCTTCGGCGGTGCCGCATGGCAGTGCTGTCGAAGTGCTCCACATTCTTTCCCCTCATCTCAACCGCACCAGCCCCAGTTCAGCGGCGGTGAGATTAATATCCGCCGGGTTGGTGTGGCAGGCCAGCAGTTCCAGGAAATCGCCGGCCTTCAGCAGGCGCAGCGCTGTGAGCGAAAGGCTCACCGCCGCCGGCGCGGCGGCTGGGCGCAGGTCCTGCGCGCTCAGCGTGCTCCCATTGAGGCGCAGCGCCAGCCCGCACGCCCCGCCCGTGCCGGGGTCAAAACAGCCCTGCGCGTTGATCAGGTAAAGCCCGCTGTGCAGAACCGTCAGGCGGGTGGATTGGTGGGCCGCCCATGCGCCGGTGAAATCAAAATTCAGGGCATTGAATGCCACTGCCGCCCAGGTGCCCGCAGGCAGGGTAAGGCTGGCCGTGCGCGCCGCCTGAGCGGCGGCAAAAGGCGGGCAGGCCGGTTCAGCCAGCAAAGATCCGCTCCAGGCCGCCAGGCAGGCCGCCTCGTCCTCTTCCAGCGCCCGCCCCAGAACAAACAGATCATCCAGCAGGCCGTTGGGCTGGCCCGTTCCGCTGCTGCTGCAGCCAATGCTGAAGGCCGCTTCCAAGCCTTCGGGCGGCGTTCCGGCCGGACCGCTGGCGCACAGCGCGCCGCCGCGGTAAAGGCGCAGCTCGCCCGCCTGGCAGGTCATCAGCAGGCGTTCCTCGCTGGCGGCCCCCAGGGCGGCTCCGCTGAGCGCCTGGCTGCCCCACTGGCCCCACAGCCGCCCCTGCGCATCCACCCCCAGGCGGATCTGCCCGCTGGCGGCGGCCGCATGGAACAGGTCGCAGGGCGGAGTGTGCCCCAGCAGGCGCAGACCAATGGAACCGCCCGCCGCTTCCAGCACCCCTGCGCTCTCGCCGCGCAGCACGGCGGCCGCGCGGCTGGAAGCCGAGGCATGCGCGGCTCCCTGCCAGGCGTGGCCCACCCCCAGCGAACCGTCGCAATAGGGGCTGGCATAAGGCAGCAGTTCCAGCTGCACTGCGTCCACCTCCAGGTCATAGCAGCCCGCCCCGCCCAGGCGGAACGAGAGGCGGTAGGCGTCGGCGGCGGGGATCACCCCGCTGCAGGAAAAGCGCCGCCAATCTGCTCCCGGGCGGCAGGCTGTGCTCAAAGAACGGGTGGAGGCGTCGTTGACCAGGTATACCCGCACCTCAGGCGGGTTGGCGCTGGCGCAGCGCAGGTAAAACGAAAAGGTCACCGCCTGCCCGGCCGCCAGAGAAAAAGCACTGGCGCTGTCGAGGCGGATGTGCCAGTTATAGCTGCCGGGCCGGGTGATGCTGATGCGCGCCGCCCTGCGGCCATAAACTCCGCCGCTGATCATCTGGCGCGAGGCCTGCGCCGGGCTGACCTGAACCAGGTTCCAGCCGTCGGTCACGTTCTGTTCAAACGAGGGGTTGGGAATGAGGTTGGCGCCAGCCTGGGCCATCTGCACAGCCTTGCCAGTTCCTTCCGGCCTGAAGATCACCCCGCCCGCGGCGCTCAGCAGTTGCCCGCCGGCTTCGTCGCGCAGGCTGCCGCTGAAATCCGTCTCAAAGGGGCGCGGCCCGTCAAATGGGCACAGCAGACGGGCCTCCTGCGCCAGGCGGCTGCCCAAAACCAGCCCCTTCACCCCTCCGCCAAACAGCCCATCCACCCAGCCCAGCACATAAGGGCGCAAACTGCCCTGATCGTCTTCCCATGTCATTTTCACACCTCCTTGCTCATGCCCGCCAGCGGATCTGCCGCGGGCGCAGCGCCGGCCCCGCCCGGGGCCGGTCCCCAGGGCTGCTTTTCCAGCACGGCGCACAGCGCCGCCGAAAGCAGCAGATCGTCATGCAGCGGTTCCCCGCTGGCCGGGTCGCGGCTGCCATCGGGCACGCCCCAGCGCAGCAGGCGCCCGGGCCCATCGGCCACGTTCATCTGGCAGAAGGTCATCTGCTGCCTGAAGAGGGCCTGTTCGGGGCTGCCGTCATCGCGCCAGTCCTTGAAGCGCCCGGTTTCAACCAGGCTTAGGAAGGCCCAGCCCAGGTCCGATTTGCTCTGCGCGCTGAACACAAAGGGCAGCACCCGCTCGCCGAAGGCGTGCTGTAAGAACGAAGCCAGTCCGGCGCCAATGCCCGTGGCATCCACCACCACAAAGCGCGGCTGCCACAGGCCCACCTGCGTCTTCACCGCCTCAAACAACGCGGTCTGTGCCAGCCCGGTCCACAAACGCCGTTCCACCACGCGGTAAACCGGGCCGCGCAGGGCGGCAAAGCGCGAAAGATCCACCTCCACCACCGTCAGTGCCGAAGCATCGTGATCCTGGCCGCCCTCGCCGCCCACATCCAGCAGCAGGGCGGTGCGGCTGCCCGGGCGCGGCGCGCGCAGGCGCGGGTGATCTCCCATCATCAGGCCCTGGCGCGCCGCCGGAAACAGGCCGCTTTCGGCGTCAATTTCTTCGCTGAAAAACTGGCTGCGTACCATCGGGTGCATGCGCCCCAGGCGGGCCACCTGCCCGGCGACAAAATCGCCGTAAGCCGGCACCTCGCGGGCCACATCGTCCGCCGTCAGCCAGAACACCCGCTGCACCCCGTCGCGGGCTTCAGCCTCGCGGGCAGCGCGCAGCTCGCGCGCCAGCAGGGTTTGCGCCGTCCAGGCGGTGCCCCAAAAGACGCGGGTGGCATTGGTGCTGGCGGCCATGGGGGCAATGTCTTTATCATATTTGGCCGCCAGCACGTCCTGGGCCTCATCCACTTCCAGCAAGGTTGAGGCAGTTGCTCCAACGATGTGCGCATGGGGTTCGCCGCTCAAAAAGAGCATCCGCGCCCGCCCAATCCGGTAGATATAGCCGTTCTCCTTTTCCCAGCCGTCCCGGCAAAGCAGGTTGCGCTCCAAAACACGTTCCAGCCGGCGCATGGCGTTCTGAGCCTGCGGTTTCCAGGTCGGAGAGATCTTGACGATCTCCGCGTCCCGTTCAGAGAGCAGGCGCAGCAGATACGCCTCGATTTGGGCCTGCAGTTCGTTTTTACCCGATTGGCGCGGAAAAACCACCACAAAAGTGAGGCCGCGCCGGTGCAGCGCCGAATCGACAATGGCTCGCGCCGCGGCGGTCTGGTAGCGCCGCAGCCGCACGCCCGAGGCGCCGGCTGCAAAATGCGTCACATCGCGCAGCATCATCCTGATCAGGCTCTGTTCATCGCTCATTTGAACAAAGCCAGGAGAGAAAGCAAACCCGCGCCGCCGTTGGCCAGCCCCGACACCACCTTGAACTGAGTGATGCCTTCGGTGGCGCTGCGCAGGCGGGTTTCATGGTCGGCGCTCTGGCCTTCAAGGGCCGCCAGGCGCTGACCGGTCATTTCATAGTGGTGAGCCAGGCGCGCCTCCATGGCGTCCAGCTCGGCGCGCATCAGGTCCAGGGCATGTTTCATCTGTTCGGCAATCAGGGCTGCCTGGTTATCATCCATCGTTCACTCCTTGCCTTCAATCGCCCAGCTCACGCAGCACGTCGGCCAGGGCGGCGCTGAGGGCATCGCCCAGGCTGCTGGACGATTCCGCCAGTTTTTGCTGAATGCGCGCCAGGTTTCCCAGGCGGGCGGCCGCCGCGCTCAGGCGGTCCAGCACCTTCGACCAGGTATCCAGGTCGGCGTCCTGCTCTGAAGCCAGCTCAAACACGCGCCGCATGGTCACCCGCAGCAGGGCAATTTCATCCTGCAGGCCGCTGCCGGCCCCCAGCAGGTCGCTGGCCTCGCCCGCGCGGAACTTGCGGCCGTAAAAGCCGCTGCGCGGGGGCTGGCGCTGGCGCGCCGGAGGGGGCGGGGTGGATTCGCTGGTCATAATTAGATCAAAAGTTCTATATACAGCATACCCACCCTGCCGCCGGTTTTCAATCCGTAAAAGCGGCATACTTTTGCCGTTTTCGGCAGCGGCTTGATTAACCATTTTGTTCCACTTGACAAAGCCCCTCGGCGTGGTTATAGTGAAATTAAGCAAATCACCTCATCTTCAAGCCAGGAGGGCGCCATGAAAACTCCCGCCATGCATAAAATCAGCATTGATACGGATCATTATTATGTGCTCAATCCCATTCCCCCCTATGTGGATATCATCCTGCACAATGTCTCCATCAATGAAAAGGAATTCACCAAAATGGCTGCCCTGAGCAGCAGCTATCAGAATGATCCGCGTCTGGTGGAAATGGTGCGCAAAGCTGGTGACGCCTCGGCCAAGGTGCCTTATCTGATGGCTGCCGGCGAAACCCCCGCCTCCATTCTGGAAGCCCTGCGCGAGGTGGCCAAACCCCACGTGGACTACCTGTGCGACCTGCCGGGGCATATGCGTGTCACCATTGAGATGCTGCTGTCCATCAATAAAATTCCCATGGGCTGCGAGGACTGCGGCATTCCGGCTTTGCTGGAAATTGACCGCATTCAGGGCGAAATGATCCAGACTCTGCGTGAGATGATGGCCGGGCGCGAATTGCCTGAAACCTTCCGCGCCGCCAACCTGGCCGCCCTCAGCCGCCTGGACCAGGACTGGCCGCGCCTGCGCCGCAAGGTGGTGCCGTCGTGGTCCGAACCCCACCCCCTGCCCGAACAGGCCGCCATGCGCTACCAGCCGGTATTTGTGCGCGGGCGTCTGGCTTACCTGTTTGAAACCTGTGTGATGGTCGATTCACCGTTGGCGCGCGAACTGCTAAAGTTCACCCCGCCAGTGCTGCAGCGCCCCATCCCCGAAAATCAGCCGGTGCCGGCCACCGGTTCGGCTGAGTGGCTGATCCGCGACACAGGCAAGATCGGGCGCCATTTCACCCGCGCCCTGCTGAACATCATCAAAGACCGGCTGGAAGCGGAAAAAATTTCACTGGATGCCCACAATTACCACCGCATCAACCAGGAGGCGCGCGACGCCCTGCATGATTTTGTCGGCAAAACTCCCTGACCCAAACGCTGCGCAATCTGGCTGGCGTGTTCAAAGTTAAAAAATGCGCCTGCGGTATGAGCCAGGGACACAACGGCTGAAAATCGGCAGGAGACTTGCCAGAGCGAGCAATTTCAAGGGTTTATCTTCGCGGCTGCATTTTCCCCTTTATTTTGTTGGCTGAAAAGCTGAATCTCACTATAATCTTAAATATCATCCGGTATTTTTTGACTGTTTTAAGCCCCAGCATCATGATTCTGGATATTCGCACCCTCTCTTTTGTCAATGTGATCGTCGCAATGGTATTGGGCATTGCGATGATCTTTATTTACACCACCCGTAGAACCTACAGCGGATTCCGCTTGTGGCTGGCTGCCAGCGCCTGCCATGTGTTGGGTTTTTTGCTGCTCAGTGCGCGTGATTTCATCTCTGATTTTTTGACCATCATTGTGGCCAATCTGCTCATCTACGCTTATTTTCAATTGCTGCTGGTGGGCATCCGGCGTTTTTGGGATGTGCCGCCGCGAAAAGGGGAAGTGCTGGCAGAATTTCTGGCCATGCTGGTGGTGCTGGTTTACGCCACTTATCTTGCCCCTAATGCCAACCTGCGCATTGTGCTGGTGTCCATTTTGCTCACCCTGCCTATCGCAAGAACGGCTTTTCTATTATTCACGCGCATCCAGCCCGATTACCGCGCTATCAACACGGCCCTGGGAATCCTGTTCTCTTCTTTCGCACTGATGATGGCCGGACGCGCGGTCATCACCTTTTTTACCCCCTCGATCACCAATTTTTTCGACCCCAGCCCCATGCAGGCGGTCACGTTCATCAGCACCTTTGCCGTTACCATTTTGTGGACCATCAGCCTGTTTTCGCTGCACACCAAACGCCTGGAACTGGAAGGAATCAACACCCAGAAGGAATTGCGCCGCATGGTGGTGACGGACGGCCTGACCGGGGTGTATAACAACCGCTATTTCTATGAGATGGGGCATATGATGGCCCTGCATGCCCGGCGTTACAACGAGCCCCTCTCGGTGATCATTTTCGATATCGACTTTTTTAAAGCAATCAACGATACTTACGGCCACCAGGCCGGAGACCGGGTGTTGATTCAGGTGGCGGCGGTATGCCGCCGGGTGCTGCGCGATGCGGATGTGCTGTGCCGCCTGGGCGGCGACGAATTCGGCATCCTGCTGCCGCAAACCAGCCTGGAGGGCAGCCAGGCCGTGGCCGAACGGCTGCGCTCTGCCATTGCCATGGAAGATTTTCTGGAGCCGCAAATTCCGCTCTACATCACCATCAGCATGGGGGTTTCCATCACCGCGCCTGGCGAAGAAGATGTGGAAGCGGCGATGAAACGGGCCGACACGGCACTTTACGAGGTGAAGCACGGCCCGCGCAACCAGGTTAAAATTCTGCCGCCGCAGGATATGAAAGCTCTGCCGGTGGATCAAAGCGCCGGAGCCGAAATTAAACCCGAAACCCCCGTCCAGCAGTGAACCAGACGGGGGTTTTTGATGCGCGGGTTAACCAGGCCGCTTTTACCAGCCTTCAGAGAGGCGGTAGGCGTGGCGCACCGGCAGGCCGGCCAGCAAAATGCGCTTTTGCACCCCGGTCACGTCATAATCCACGCGGTGAAAACAGCAGATGTTCGTTTCGGTGTCAAAAATGGCATAAGCTGCGCGCGGATCGTGGTCGCGCGGCTGGCCCACCGAACCCGGGTTGATGATGGATTGGGCGTTGAGCTCAATTTTATCGCCGTCAAGGGGAATATCATAGGCCAGCAGCTTGCGGTCGGCATTGTACTGGTATATCACCGGCAGGTGGGTGTGACCTACAAAGCAAAACGGGGTGGTGAAATATTCAAAATTGAAACGCGCGATGCGCAGATCCATCACGTATTCCCATACCGGGTTGCGAGGACTGCCGTGCACCAGGGTCACCAGTTTTTCTTCGGTGGTCATTTCGGGCAAAGCCCTCAGGAAAGCCATGTGGCTGGGGGTCAGTTCCGAGCGCATCCAGCGCAGCGAGGTGCGCGCCTCCAGGTTGAAGGCGTCGTCGTCAATCTGCCCCAGGGCGGCGGCATCGTGGTTGCCCAGCAAGCAGGTCAGGTTGGGCAAGGTGCAGATGCGGTCAATGCAGTCGTTGGGGTCCGGGCCGTAGCCCACCAGGTCGCCCAGGCACCAAACCGCTTCAATATCGCCGGCAGCCTCAATCACCGCTTCCAGAGCGGTGAGATTGGCATGCACATCGGAAATGATCAGAGCTTTCACGGTCAGGCCGCCTTGTGGCCAGCCTCAATGCGTGAGGCTGGCCGTCAACTCATCAATCAATGGGGTTAGGGCAGGGCAAAATCGAGCAGGTAGTTGCCGCCTTCGTGGGTAAAGGGAGAGGCCATGCCGGTGATAATCATCCAGGTGTTGCCCGGTTGGAGGGGCAGGGGCTGCCCGTCGGCGGTGATGAACTGCATGGGGTGCTCGGCATCCGAAGCCTTCCACAGGCCTTCAATGGCTTTGCCGTCGCGGAAGATCACCGCGCGTTGGCCTTTGCGGTTGGCCAGGATGGAAATATCGTGCAGGGTGGGGGCGTATTCAATATACTGGGCAAAAACCACAATGACATTGGAAAAGGCCAGCTGCTTGTCGGTGTTGCGGTCCACCAGCGGGATCATGCCCTTGAAGGTGAGGGTGGATTCATCCACATCTTCGATCCAGCGCAGGTATTTGCCGGACGCCGCATCGTATTTCCATTCGCCGTAATTGTTATTGGCCCATTCCACGCGCAGCATGTCGCCTGCTTCGCCGGCCTGGGGGGCGCGGCTGTCGAAGGCCATGCCGTCGAGGTTGAAGCGGGTATTTTCCACGCCGATATCGGTCAGGTGTTTGGTGAAGGCTGCCGTATCCGCGAAAACATCCACCACCGTGCCCGGATCATAGCGGCAGACAGCCGGGCAGTTATTGGAGCCTTCCATCACGGCGCGTTTGCCCAGGGTGTCCAGCAGTTTGGTCAGCACGGGTGCCCAGGCGCTGACAAAGCCCAGCCCGCCCTGGTACATGGGCACCAGCTGCGCATCCACATAGCGGCCAGAGCGCATGGGGCCTACTTTGCCAGAGTCCTGGCCGTAATAGAGCGCCATCATGCGGTTGGCGCCTTCGCCAATCCAGTATTCAAAGACAATATCTGCAGCCGAAAGTCCGGCATGCGGGCGGCCCACGCGCGGAAAATTGGCCACTTTGATCATCACCGGGCGGCGGTTGAGGATATCGGGGTTTTCCACCACCAGGCCGGTCAGCGGATTCACATTTTCGGGGAAATTGCTGGGGCCCACCACAATGGGGGTGGGGGTAGCCGTGGGCGGAGCCGGGGTGGCGGTGGGGGGAATGGGGGTGATGGAAGGTTTGGGCTGCGGTGTGTTGGTGGCCGGCAGCAGGGGGGTGGCGGTCACCGGTGCGGTGAAGGTGGGCATGGCCGCCAGGGTCTGGGCGGCCAGGGTTTGCGCCTGAGAAAGGTCAGGGGCAGCGGCAGGGGCGTTGGTGCAGGCAGAAATGACCAGCACGGTTAACACCAGCAGGATAAAAAAGATCAGCAACGAACGACGCATGCGGTTTTTACTCCTTTGAAGAGACGATGCTGTGTTTTAAATAAAAGCACCATCCGGGGGAATTTTTGATATTTTATAGACGTTGGTGTGGCATGTTTTGTGCCAGCTTTTCAGGCCCATTTTTTCAGGCTTCAGCCGCATCTTCAGCAGCCGTTTGTCTGGCCCGGCATTGACAACACAACTTCTATTTTACCCAGAAATGCCCGGTGGATGGTGCGTGATTTCTCAGGACTCTTTTTTGACCGCTTCGATGATTTCAGCCGCCATGTCAAAACGGCTGAAAGGCGGCATCAGGTAGGCGCCCTGCACAACCCCGCGCATTTGCTGTATCAATTCTATCGCAATTTCGATCCCTGTGCGAGGTGAATTTTCACCGGCTTCTTCAATGCGTTGGCGGATGGCTTCAGGGATGGAGATGCCGGGTACCTCGTGGTGCAAAAAGGCGGCATGGCGCGGGTTGGCCAGGGGCAAAATGCCAATCAACACAGGCACCTTCAGTGGGCCCTGCTCCTCTTCGATATACTTCAAGAAATTCAGCGCCCCCGGCACATCGAACACCGGCTGGGTGAGGATGAAATCGGCGCCGGCGCGCAGCTTGCGGCGCAGGTTTTTCAGCTCATCCGCCGGGGTGGCCGGATAAAGGTTGAGGGCGCAGCCGACAAAGAAAGAGGTGGGCTGGCCGATGGTGGCCCCGGAATGATCAATGCCGGCGTTGAAGTTTTGCTTGATCAGCTTGATCAACCCGGAAGGCACCAGGTCGTAATTATCCATCGCGTCAGGATAGTCGCCAATGGCGGTGGGGTCGCCCATCACCACAAAGACGTTGCGCACATCCAGGGCATGGGCGGCCAGCAGGTCGCCCTGCACGCGCAGCAGGTTGCGCCCGCGGGTGGGAAAATGCAGCACAGTTTCAATCTGCACCTTTTTCTGGATCAGGCTGCACACCGCCCAGGGGCTCATGCGCATGCGCGCCATGGGGCTGTCGGCCACATTGATCACGTCGGCGCCAGCCTCAGCCAGCAGGCTGGCCCCCGCCAGCAGCTTGTGCGCCGAAAGGCCGCGGGGCGGGTCCATTTCTACCGCCATCACAAACTGGCCTTCGGCCAGCTTCTGCGCCAGCAATGTGGGGGCTTCGGGGGCCTGGGTTTCTTCCACCTCCACGGTGGGAATGCTCAGGCCGTTGGTAAATTCCTGCAGCGGGGTTTCATCAATGGCCTTGCGCAGGGCGGCGATATGCCCCGGCGTGGTGCCGCAGCAGCCGCCAATCACTTTTGCGCCCACCTCCCAGAAGGGCAGGGCATAGTGACCGAAATACTCCGGCGCTGCCGGGTACATGATGCGCCCGCCCACCTGTTCCGGCCAGCCGGCGTTGGGCATCACCGAGAAGCGCGCCTCCGGCACGGCAATGTGCATTTGTTTGAGAATGCGCAAAAGCTGGGTGGGTCCGCCCGAACAGTTGACCCCAATAAGGTCGGCTCCGGCATCATGCAGGCTGCGTGCCACCTTCTCCGGCGAATCGCCCAGCAGGGTGCGGTCGTCGCGGGTGAAGGTCATGGAAATGATCACCGGCATTTCCGGCGAAACCTGGCGGGCGGCCTTGAGGGCTTCAATGGCCTCATAGCGGTCGCTGATGGTTTCAATCAGCAGCAGGTCCACCCCGGCGCGCACCAGCGAAGAGATTTGTTCGGCGAACACCTGGCGGGCCTGTTCGGGCTGCACGCGGCCAAAGGGAGCAATGCGCACCCCCAGCGGACCCACGTCGCCAGCAATCATCACTTGCTTAAATGAAGCCATGATCACCCTGCGAAGCAGCTCCACCGCCGCCTGATTGATGCGGTCGAGCTGATCTTCCACGCCGTGGCGCGCCAGCTTGAAATGGTTGGCGCCGAATGTGTTGGTTTTGATGATTTCAGCCCCGGCGGCAATGTAATCGCGGTGGATTTCGGCCACCAGCGCAGGGTTCTGGATGTTGAGCAGGTCAAAGCACTGCTCAAAGGTCACTCCTTTGTTGTGCAGCATGGTGCCCATGGCCCCATCGGCCAGCAGCGGGCGCGGACTTTCGTTCAGCAGGCGGGTAAAGGCGGTGGTCATGATGCTGCCTCCGCTTTGCCAACATTGTAGTATTTGGCTTCGGGATGGTGCACGATGATGGCCGCGGTGGCCTGTTCGGGCACAAGCTGGAAGGCGCTGGTCAGCGACATGCCCAGAGCGCTTTCCACCGGCAAAAGCTGGAACACCTTGGCATGGTCCGAAAGCTCAGGGATGGCCGGGTAGCCCCAGGAATAGCGCTTGCCCTGGTCTGCCGGCAGACCCAGCTCGCGGCGCACATGGCGGTGCAGATATTCCGCGGCAGCTTCGGCGGTTTGCACGGCCAGGCCGTGGGCAAAATAGGCTTCGGAATAACCGGCGGAATCCTGAAGCGCCTGCACATGCTGTGTGGCTGCCGCCCCCACCGTTACCACGTGGAAGCCGGCCACATCCATGCGCCCGGAATCGCGCGCGGCAAAATAATCAGCCAGGCACAAGGCCTCGCCGCCGCTCTGGCGGGGGAAGGTGAAACGCAGCAGTTCCTGCGGGTCGCCGGCGCCCAGGCTGCCCGGTTCGTAGATGATCAAATCATCGCCATCCGACTGCGCCGGCCAGTAACCATACACCCCCTGGGGTTTGAGCCAGCCGTCGCGCAGGGCTTCCTTGCGCATGCGCTCGAGGCGCGCTTCAAATTCGGCCTGCAGGGCTTCCCAGGCGTCGCCGTGGGTGTTCTTGGCCCCCCACGAAAGGCGGAAAAGTTCATTTTTCGAGAGACATTCAAAAACCGTTTCCAGCGGCATCTGGTGCACCACGCGCGGCCCCCAGCCCGGCACAGATGGGATCACCTCAGCCGGTTTCACCGCCGAGCGAACCTGGCTGCCAGCCGGGCGGGCGGGGCGGCTGCGCCCCAGCTCAAAGTCGGCGTCCTGGCGGGTCTGTTCCAGCAGAACCGGGCGTTTTTCAGCATCCTGCAGGGCATCCATGGTGGAAAGGCCCTCGAAGGCGTCCTTGCAGTAGAACACACCCGGATCATAATAACTGCCGCCCTCGGTTTGCAAAATGCGCCGGCCAAAGCGCCTGTTGATGGCTGCGCCGCCGATCAGCACCGGGATCTTCAGTCCGCGCCGTTCCAGCTCGTTGACAATCAGCGGCATCTGCTTGCTGGTGCTCACCAGCAGGGCGCTCAGGCCAATGGCATCGGCCTGCAGTTCCACCGCCTTATCGATGATGGCGGCGGCGGGAACCTGTTTACCCAGGTCCACCACCTCGTAACCGTTGTTGGAAAGGATGGTCTTGACCAGGTTTTTGCCAATATCATGCACATCCCCGTAAACGGTGGCCAGCACCACGCGCCCCTTGCTCAGGCCTTCCTTGCGCGAGAGATACTGCTCAAGGTGGGCCACGGCCTTCTTCATCACTTCAGCCGATTGCAGCACAAAGGGCAGAATCAGCTCGCCGGAGCCGAATTTATCGCCAACTTCCTTCATGGCGGGCAGCAGCACGGTGTTCAACACCTCCACGGCGCGGCTTGCGCGGGCCTCGGCCTCGCAGCAGGACAGAATTTCGTCAATATCCGCGTCCACGCCTTCTTTGTAGCGGTGCACAATGCGCCAGCGCAGACGCGCTTCGGGTCCCAGTCCCTCCAGAGGGTCGGCTGCGGCGGCCTTGCTGCCGGGGGCGGCGTTCTGAAAATGTTCAATCAGGCGCGGCAGAGCGTCGGGGCGCCGGTTGAAGATCAAATCTTCGGCCAGGCCGCGCTCTGTCTCGCCAATTTCTGCGTAGGGGGTGATCTGCGCCGGGTTGACAATGGCCATATCCAGCCCGGCCTGCACAGCATGGTAGAGCATCACGCTGTTCAGCACGGCGCGCGCGGCCGGCGCCAGGCCAAACGAGAGATTGCTGACCCCCAGCGAGGTGAGCACGCCCGGCAGTCCGGCCTTGATGCGCCGGATGCCCTCGAGGGTTTCGACGGCCGAGCTGGCAAATTCCGGGTCGCCGGTGGCCAGGGTGAAGGTGAGCGCATCGAACACCAGGTCGCCGGGATGCAGGCCAAATTCCTTCACCGCCAGGTCATAAATGCGCTGTGCCACCGCCAGCTTGCGTTCGGCGGTGCGGGCCATGCCCTGTTCGTCAATGGTCAGGCAAATCACCGCGGCATTGTAGCGTCGGGCCAGGCCGAACACGCGCCGCGCCTTGTCGGGACCAGCCTCAAGGTGGGTGGAATTGAGCAGGCTGCGCCCGGGGGCGGTTTGCAGGGCGGTTTCCATCACATCGGGTTCGGTGGTGTCAATCACCACCGGCGCGCGCACCACTGAAGAAAGCGTTTTGACCAGGCGGCGCATTAAATCGGCTTCATCGGGCCGCTCGGTGACCGCGGTGGAAAGGTCGAGGCCGTGGGCGCCGCTGTTCACCTGCTGGCGGGCCAGCGAAAGCATGCTTTCGAAATCTTCGGCCAGCAGCAGCTGCTTGAACTTGAGGCTGCCCTGGGCGTTAAGCCGCTCGCCGATGAGGAAGGGGCGCGGCTCCTGCTGCATGGCCACGGCTGAAATGCCCGAAGCCAGGCGCGGGGCAAAATGCACGGGCCGCCGGGGGGCAGGGCGGCCGCCCACCTTCTCCACCAGGCGTTTCAAATGCGCCGGGGTGGTGCCGCAGCAGCCGCCCACCACGCCCACGCCAAATTTTTCCACATATTCGGCCAGGGTCGCGGCAAAGGGTTCGGGCTCCAGCGGATAAACCGCCTGGCCGTCCACGTTCAGCGGCAGGCCGGCGTTGGGAATGCATGATACGGGCAGGGGGCTCTGCTCGCCCAAAAAACGCAGCGGTTCGCGCATGTAATCGGGGCCGGTGGAGCAGTTCAGGCCAATGACCTGGACGTTCAGACCCTGCAAAATGGCCAGCACCGCCGAAATATCCGTTCCCAGCAGCATGCGCCCGCTGGTATCCAGGGTCACCTGGGCCTGAATGGGCACGCGGAAACCCGCTTTGACGAAGGCGCGTTCAATACCGAAGATGGCAGCTTTCACCTCAAGAATATCCTGCGAGGTTTCCACCAGCAGCAAATCCACCCCGCCTTCCAGCAGACCGCCGGCCTGCTCTTCGAAGATATCGGCCAGCTCGAGGAAAGTGATGTTGGAAAGTTCAGGGTCGTTGGCCGAGGGCAGCTTGCCGGTGGGGCCAATCGAACCGGCCACAAATCGCGGCTGCGCCGGGGTGCTGAAGGCATCGGCAGCCTTGCGGGCCAGGCGGGCCGCGGCGCGGTTGATCTCAAGAGTCTGATCCTGCAGGCCGTATTCGCCCAGGGTCATGCGGTTGGCACGGAAGGTGCAGGTTTCCACCACATCCACCCCGGCTTCCAGAAAGGAGCGATGCACGGCTTCCACCGCCTGGGGATAGGTGAGCACCAGGTAGTCGTTGCAGCCGTTGGTGCGCTCTCCGCCAAAATGCGCCGCATTGAGCTGCATTTTCTGGAGGCTGGTGCCCATGGCGCCGTCAAACACCATCACGCGCTGCGCCACGGCGTTGAGATATTGTTGCTTGAATTCCAGATGTTCTTCCATAACAGCCTCCATAATAAAATTTAATCGGTTTGCGCTCAAACCAGGGTAATAAAACAGCCTCTCTGGATAGAGAGGCTGCTTGAAAGCGGGTGTAGGGGGGCCTCATCTTCCAGAACACCAGCTTTATGCTGGCTCTGCCGGATTTGGCACCTGCTGCGCTGGGCAGTGGCTGCCGAGGTATCATCGGGCCGGTCCCTCCACCTCTCTGGATGAGCGATCATCAATTGTTGGCCCAAGTTTACCATAATCGCCGTGCTTCGTCAAATGTCTGGATCACCCCGCCGGGCAAAAACTGGCTGAAATGCCCTTTTGGGCGTACAATCAATGGGTCTCTGTGCTTCCAGAAAAATTGAACCCACCCGGCCGGCAGTTCGCAGGCCGCCGCAGCTTTTTCTTGAAGGAAAATCCAATGAAAACCCATTTACGTTTCATTTTTACCACCATCCTGACCCTGACCGTCATTTTAACAACAGGCTGCCAGGCTCCGACCCCGCAGGTCACCCCCATACCGCTGATTTCAAACACCGCGCCGGCAGCGCCCGCCCAGACCCCCGCCCCGCAGGCGGTCTCCGCCCTTCCCGCCAGCTTCGACTTTGCCCCCTACTTTGAAGGTTATGATGGCGCCTTTGTGATTTACAGCCTGAAAACCGGAGAAACCCTCCGCTACCGGCCCGAGCAGTGCGCCAAAGGCTTTTTACCCGCCTCCACTTTCAAGATTTTGAATTCCCTCATCAGCCTCGAAACCGGCGTCATTGCCGATGAAAACACGGTGATTCCCTGGGACGGCCAGAAACGCGCGGTGGAGGCCTGGAACCAGGACCTCACCATGCGCAGCGCCATCCAGGTTTCGGCGGTCTGGTTTTACCAGGAGCTGGCCCGCCGCGTGGGCGCTGAACGCATGCAGGACTATCTCAACCGCGTGCCGTACGGCAACAGCGATATCTCCGGCCAGATCGATTCCTTCTGGCTGAACGGCGGGCTGCGCATTTCAGCCGATGAGCAAATCATCTTTCTCAACCGCCTTTACCTGAACAACCTGCCTTTCTCGCAGCGCAGCCTTGATATTGTAAAAGATATCCTGATCCTCGAAAAAACGGATTCGTACATTCTTTCGGGCAAAACCGGCTCGGCAGTGACCGAATCGCCGGTGGGCTGGTTTGTGGGCTATGTGGAAAAGGGTGACGATGTGCTGTTCTTTGCTGCCAATGTGACCGGCAAGCCGGATGCCGCCGCCCCTGTTGCCAAAGCTGCCGTTTTGAAGATTCTCAAAGATTTGGGTGTGCTGCCGTAAACGCTCTGGCGTGGGAAGAGAATGGAAAGCTAGCCCTGGCCGTATTTCTTGCGGGCGAAGGCGCGGGCAAAGGCCACCAGCTCAGACATATCTTCCACTGAGTAGGTGTCCCAGCCAATTTCGCGGGAGCGCTTCATCTCCGGGTACTCCAGCCAGCCGGCGAACACTTCGAGCACCATGGTGCCGCCCCCGCCGGCTGCCTCCAGCGCCATTTCCGCCACCGTCCAGCCGCTGTTGCCCAGCTCGTCCTTATCGTACATGGTGGTCACGCCGCTGTCAGAAATAACCAGGATATGGGTGGGGCGGTTGCGCGGCCTGTCGCCCAGGTAGGTATCGCGCAGCATGTGAATGGGAAAGGCCGTGCCCCCGCCCAGGTAGCCGGTGAGGATGCGCAGAATAGCGTCTTCATCGCGCACAAAGCCCGGGGTGGTCTGAAATTCGCGGGCGCCGCTCCACAGGGTGGCCTGCACGCGCGCGCCGGAACGCAGGGCTGAAATGGCAATGATGGCCCCGGCCAGCGCCGGATAAGAGATGTTCTGCTGCGGGTTGGGCATGGAGCCCGAGCAGTCCACATACAGGTCCAGGTCGAGGGGCTGGCGGGCCGGCTGCCCGCCTTCGGCGACGCCCCAGGTGCGCTGCAGGGTGGTGACGCCGGGGATGATATGCGGGCTGTATGTGACGCTTTCCACCCAATCCACCGCCTCCACCGGCGAACCGATATCCCAGGGTTCCAGCCCTTCGGGCAGGGGATCGGTGGTTTCGGGCATCACGCGGGTTGGAAAAGGCACCAGGTAAGGCGCGGCGCGCTCGCGGTAATAGCGCACAGCGATATCGTGGTCGGTGAGTTTCAGCCCCAGGCTTTTCAAAATGGCGCCGTACTCGAAAGGCTCACGGTATTGCCCCTGGCTTTTTTCGGCGGGGGTGTCTTTGGGGCGGGCTTTTTCTTTGCCTTCGCCTTCCGTGTCGTCCTCCATCTCCACCCCTGAAAGCTCGGGGTCGAGGGCGGGGTGGATGGCGCCGGTGATTTCGTCGCCCTCAATTTCGGTCAGGCCGATGGGCATGCCGCCGGCGCCGGCATGCTGCGTATCGCGCCAGCCTTTCAGCCCGGAAAGAGTCTTCACCTGCTGCTGTTCCATCAGGTAGGGCAGACAGAGAACGGCAAACCGCCCGGCGCCGTCGAGCCAACTGCGGGCGTAGCTGCGGATGAGGCGTGCCCCCAGGTAGGCGTCGCTATCCATGCGTTCATCTATGGGCCCGGCGGCCAGCTGCCCGCGCGGCAGCTTCCAGAGAATTTCAAGAATGCGCATGAACAGCAGCCACAGCCCGTCCAGTTTGGCATCCTCGTTCAATTTCTGGTAGATGGCGTCCATGCGCAGGGGGTTTCCGGCGCTCTGGCGCTGCAGCCGGTCGTTGATCAGCAGGTCGGCGTAAATGTTGGCCAGGGCGTCGGCATGTTCTTCCCGCCCATACAGGGCGCGGCGCATGCGGGCAATCAGGCGGCCCTGGTCGGTCAGGTCGGCCGGGCAGTAAATGTGATGGCCAATTTCGTGAGCCAGAATTTCGAGAGGGAAATCATCCAGTCCACGTCTGTGCACCTCCTGCAGGTCAATCACCACGGTCTGGTCGGCCAGGCGGATCATGGCAAAGCTGGCTGAAAGGCCTTCCGCTTCGGCCTGGGCATGGGTGACGCAGAGGGCTGGCAGACGCAGGCGCGTGTAGCGGCTCCACAATGCCAGGGCATTTTCCCATTCGGCCGCCCAGGCGATTTTTAAGGCTTCGGCAGCTTTGCTCACAGTTTACCTTTTAACTGCCACCACCCACAGGGCATGGGAAAGGGGCGAGGCCGCCACCAGGGTGTGTTCGCTGGCTGCCCATGAGCTGGCGGCGTTCAATTCGGGGAGGGGCAGGCTCTGGTTTTGCCAGGTGATGACGCCGTTCTTCAGGACCGGGCCGGCCTGCGCTGCGGCAGGGTGCGCCGGGGCGGCTTCAGCCGGGGGCAGCCGGCGCAGCACCGCGCCGTAAATATCGGCAAAGAGCGCCCATTTTTCTTCGCGTTCCTGCACCTGAAAGAAACCATCACCCGCCACCACGCGCGGCGGGGTGAGAAATTCCCCACCAAAGCCGCGGAAGGCTCCCACGCGGCGTTCCATTTTCAACGCCGGGGCCGGCAGCGGCGGAGCCGCCGGATCCCACCAGGGGTCATTTCGCAGGCGCAGCAGGGCCGCCTTCAGATCCACGTGTTGCGGCAGCACCAGCAGGCTGCGGGCCAGGCCGGGCTGAAGCTGTTCGCAGGCCTTCAGGGCGCTGCTGCGGTAATGGGCCATGCCGGCCTGCCAGGCCATCACCTGGCCGGCGCGCAGCAGTTCATCCGGGCTGGCGCAGTAGGGAGCGGCGGCGCGCAGGCGCATCATCCAATCGTCGGGGCGGGTGCCTTCCACCTGCGCCAGGTTGTACAGTGCGTTGGTGATGGCGCCTGCCAGGCGGCGCGGATCGGTCAGGATGAAGCGCCCCAGCTCAGGCAGCAGGCTCTGCCAGCCGCGCATCACCGCTGGATAGCGCGGGTCGGGGCCCAGCAGCGAGCGGCAGGTGAGTTCCAGCGTCAGGTCGTAAAGCGGTTCCACCACCTGGGCGGCCGCGGCGCGGTCAGCGGCTTCAAGGGCCGCCATCAGCGGGGTCAGCACCTCTTCAAGCACAGCCTTGAAGGCCGCGCCTTTCAATTCGGGGTGGGTGTGGCGCGCCTCCAGAAATTTCTGGTTGAAGCGGCCGCGCTCTGAGGCCAGCACCTGGTGCAGAACACTGCTGCTCACGGCCTGCTCCCGCTGGTTTGCAGCCAGGCCAGGTAATTGGTGTAGCGCTGGTGCAGGTATTTAAGCTTGAGGATATCTTCGGCCAGGCTGCCGTAGAGTTTGCGTCCCTTGCTCCATTCGCCCAGCAGGCGTTCGATTTTCACCAGGCGGGCGCGCACGGCGGCTTCGTTCAGCCCGCTGAGGCCCAGGGCAAATTCGCTTTCCAGCTCTGTCAGCGGATCGGCGTTATCCATATCCAGGCGGTCATATTCGGCGCAGGCCAGGTCAAACAGGCGGCGGATCCAGCCGATGCGGTCAATGCGGTAAAGGCCCTGTCCGGGGGCTTCGAAGAATGGCGCATCGGGGTCGGGGGTCAGCTTGTCGTGCAGCACAAAGGGGATGATCTGACGCAGGTCTTCGAGGCTGACGCTGCCGTTGCCGCGGAAATAGGCCAGGGCCTTGGCAAAAACCATCACGGTCATCAGCGAGCGCACCGAGAGGCCGTTTTGCGTCTGCACGCCAATATCCTTGAGGCGGTCGCGCCCGCTTTCACCGGCGGTCACCTGGTGATAGGGCTGGCCGGAGAGCTTGAGGGTATCTTTGGATTGGTATTCCATCAGCTCGGCAGCCGGTTCGCAGAATTCAAACTGCGCGGCAAAGAATTCCAGGCGGCGGCGCACCGCCACGGGCAGTTCAAGGGTCAGAATTTCGCGGTTCAGGCGTTCCAGCTCGGCCACGGTGAAGATGATGTGCGCCGGCACCACCTCTTCGGGGCGCACGCCGGTTTCAATGCGTTCCAGCAGGTCGTTGAGGAAGCGGGTGTTGAAGGGCAGGGCCTTGACTACAATGTCGATGCGGTCGCGCAGGGCTTCAATGACCGGGTAGGTGCCGCCGCCGGCGTCGTCGTTGGCGGTCAGGTACCAGGCAGCTTCCGGGCATTCGTAGACATGGTCAAGAATTTCAGCGTAATTATCGCCCATGACGGTCAGTAGGGCCGACTGGGTGCGGGTGGGAATGCGGTTGTATTCGTCGATGATTTTGACGCGCATGCCCAGCCATTTGCGCCACGAAATGCGGATATCTTCCATCTTCTGGGCGTTCACCAGGTCTGCCGGAAGGGGGTTGCCCAGCAGGTCTGAGATGGTCATTTGGGGCTGGCCGTGCTGCATGCCGCGGCGCACCTCTTTGAGCGAATAACCGGCCAGCAGGCCCATGAGGACGGCGCTGGAGGTTTTGCCGCGCCCGGGACCGCCCACCAGCAGGCAGCGCCGCCGCACGGCAAAGTTCAGCAGAGGCATCAGCACAAAGCTCGAATAGCTTTGCGCAGAGGGCAGGCGCACCTGGGTTTTGCTGTCGCCAAAGGTGAAGCTGGCAAAAGGCCCGTTGTGATACTCGATATCATAGTGCGGGCTGATGACGGCATGGTTAACGATCCAGAAATAGGCCTGGCGCAGCTTTTCATCGAGGGCGGTTTCATCTTCGGGGCGGGTTTCCACGTTGGCCACCGGCCCTTCGTAAAGGCTGGCAACATCAAAATCCACCCGGTTCTGCTGGCGCAGCGGGTTGGTGGGGCTGGCCGAGATGTGCTGGTAGGGAATTTTATCGGGGGTCATGCTTCTCCTTTGACCGGATGGCTTTGGGGGCAAAGAACGCCAAGAAACAGCCAAAGAGATTGACCGCTTCTTCTCTGCTTCTTTTTCTTCCTTCGCGTTCTTAGCGGTTTAAAAAATGACGTGACTGAGCAGAGCCTTTTCTCGCTGCGGCAGTTACCCTAATTTTACATCCATATCGCGTTTTGTGGAAAATTGCCTGAGTGGGGCGGGCTGATGGGTTGGCATCTTCGGCCCGTCTCTATATAATAAGAGAGGCACGCTCCGCATTTTCTGTAGATGATGTTGGGCTGCGGTTCAAAAATTCGGATAAATTTTATCGCAATTCTAACAATTGCGTGCTATACTGTTAACATCAATCAATTATCACAGGGTCTGCGGCGGAAAATCCGCCCGCCCTGGTTCCAGAAAAATCATGAAAAGGAGTTGACATGGCTGACCTGAGCACCTCATACCTGGGCCTGTTCCTGAAAAATCCCGTGGTGGCTGCTGCCTCCCCGCTGTCAAAATCACTGGATGGACTGCGCCGCCTTGAAGACGGCGGCGTTTCTGCCGTTGTGCTGTATTCGCTTTTTGAAGAACAAATCACGCATGAAAGCAATGCGCTCAATCATTTTCTCACCTACGGCACCGACAGTTTCGCGGAAGCCCTGTCCTATTTCCCCGATCTGGGCAAGTATAATATCGGTCCCGAAGCCTACCTGGAGCTGATCCAGAAGGGACACGAAACCCTGAAAATCCCCATCATCGGCAGTTTGAACGGTATTTCAGCGGGCGGCTGGGTGGATTACGCCAAAAAGATCCAGGAGGCGGGCGCAGATGCCCTGGAATTGAACATGTACTACGTGCCGACGGATATCAACCTCAACGCCGGCGAACTGGAGAAGACTTATGTGGAATTGGTGCGCGAGGTGACCGGCCGGGTGAGCATTCCGGTGGCGGTGAAGCTCAGCCCCTATTTCTCGGCTCTGCCCAATTTTGCCCGGCGCCTGGTGGATGCCGGGGCGAGCGGTCTGGTGATGTTCAACCGCTTTGTGCAGCCTGATCTGGATATCGAGACGCTG
Organism: Chloroflexota bacterium; assembly: GCA_029561345.1. Classification (GTDB taxonomy): domain Bacteria; phylum Chloroflexota; class Anaerolineae; order Anaerolineales; family Anaerolineaceae; genus JAKQJC01. The sequence goes on from JAKQJC010000065.1 coordinate 35,633, forward strand.
GACATTAAACCGGCGATGGCATTGAGCACCTCCAGCGAGCTGCTTCTGCCGCTGCGCTGGACCGCCATCCTTTACCGCCGCCTGAACGCCGACCTGGCCGTGACGGGTGGGGTGCACACGGCGCCGGATGTGGTGAAGGCAGTGATGGCCGGGGCTGCGGTGACGCAGCTGGCCTCCGAACTGATTTCCGGCGGCGCCGGGCGCGCCGGGGCGATTGCCGCGGAGCTTTCAGACTGGATGGACCGCTTTGAATATAAATCAATCCAGCAGATGCGCGGCAGCATGAGCCAGAAGGCTGTGGCCGAGCCGGCGGCTTATGAACGCGCCAATTACATGAGGGCGCTCACCAGCTACGACAACCGGCATTAGAAATTTAAAATAAAACACCACCCCGTGGCAATTGTCCACCGGGTGGTGTTTTTAATCCCATCACTGATTATTAAAATAATCCGAATCAATGCGCTTCAATTTATAGGTCATCACCTGTGTGACGCCAATATCATAATCCACCATCAACTCTGCCAGACGTTTCCCATCAATAAGAATGATCTTATAGTCAATTTGGGAAACAAAGCCAATGGCATCGTTGGAAAAATAGGATGTGGTGATGAAGACGCCTTTTTTAGCCTTCTTGCCCATTAAAGCGCCGACAAATTTCTGTATCTCCGGGCGGCCGACCACGCCATCCCAACGTTTGGCTTGAATATAGATATTATCCAACCCCAGGCGGTCCTCATCAATGATCCCATCAATACCGCCGTCGCCTGTTTGTCCAACAGCCCGTCCGGCTTCTTTTCTGGAGCCGCCGTAGCCCATATTTACCAACAGATCCACCACCAGTCGTTCGAAGAAGGATGGGGGACAGTTCTTAATATGGGTCAATAAATCTTCGTAGAGGTCATCACGAATTTCCTGATAGGCATCTTCCAGAGTTTCCTCAGGGGTTTTCACATTGATAATTTCAGATTCCGGTGTTGGATTTGGTAGCGGAGCGGTATTTTTAGGCCTGCGAGTTCTAAACTCAACAAATTCCTCAAATTGTAGAAGGTAATCGTTATCAATCTTGGAAAGGTTCTTTTTCAGGGTTTCCTTGCCTCGCTCAGTAATTTGACTATATGATCGGCGTGTTCTTTTAATTAAACTGGCTTTGGCAAGGAAAGTGCTCGCCCATTGAATACGATTAGTAAAAACGGTTTGTTTTCCGCTGGGAAGCAGTTCATCAAGATCTTGCTGAGTTAGACTATACTCTTTTGCCAATACCTCAAAAATTTCATGAATGGAATGTTCCTTACCATCTTTGAGTACTTGCAATATGGGTAGCATGAAAGTTTGGAATTGTGGAATGGGCATAGAGGTTCTCCTGAGGAAGATTTACATTACCCATTATAGGACCAGTCAGTTATTCGCACAAGCATGCCCCTCTCAAACCATCTCTCTAAACTTTGCAAAATTTGATGTGATCGTCTATAATGCATTTATACGGTTACAAACATACAGTTTGAATGGAGAAAAGGATGAAAAAGCTGCTTTACCTGTTGATCATATCAACCCTTTTGCTTTCGGCCTGCACGGCTCCCACGGCTGCCCCCACGGCCTCGCCAACCATGGCGCCCACCGAAGCCCCAAAACCGGCCAATGTTGAGCTGATTTTGGCCACCACCACCTCCACCCGCGATTCCGGCCTGCTGGATGTGCTGCTGCCGCTGTTCCAGGAAAAAACCGGCTACAACGTCAAGATGGTGGCTGTGGGCAGCGGTCAGGCGCTGAAGATGGGCGAGGAAGGCAATGCGGATGTGCTGCTGGTGCATTCCCCGGCTGCCGAAAAGACCCTGATGGACAACGGTTTTGGCAAGGAGCGCCTGCTGGTGATGCACAACGATTTTATTATTGTCGGCCCCAAGGATGACCCTGCCAAAATTAAAGGCAGCGCCACGGCTGTTGAAGCCTTCAAGAAGATTGCCGACGCCAAAGCCACCTTTGTTTCGCGCGCGGATGATTCTGGCACCCACAAAATGGAATTGAGCCTGTGGAAATCGGCCGGCATTGAACCCGCGGGCGATTGGTATCTGCAGTCGGGGCAGGGCATGGGCGAAACCCTGCGCATTACAACGGAAAAAGCCGGTTATACCCTTTCAGACCGGGCCACTTACCTGGCCCAGAGCAGCACGCTTCAGCTTGAGGTGCTGGTGGAAGGCGACAAGGCCCTCCTGAACATTTACCATGTCATCACGGTCAACCCCGATAAATGGCCCAAGGTGAACGATGCCGGGGCCAAAGCTTTTGCCGATTTTCTGGTTTCGCCTGAAATTCAAAAGGTGATTGAAGCCTTTGGCAAAGACAAATACGGGCAATCGCTGTTCTTCCCGGATGCCGGCAAGCCGGAATAAACCTGCCTGAGCCAGACCAGCCAGCCGGCATCACAACCGGCTGGCTTTTTTGTCATGGGATATGGCGCCTTCTGCTGTATAATTGCCTCACGAGGTACCACGATCATGCAGCTTGTTTGGGATGGATTTGTTAAAGCGTTGCAGCTGTTGTGTTCAGGCGACCCTGAAGTGCTGGGGGTGACCCTGCTTTCGCTGCAAATTTCCGGCCTGGCCACCGGCATCAGCCTGCTTATTGGCCTGCCTTTGGGCACCCTGCTGGCCCTGCATGAATTTAAAACCCGCCGTTTCTGGATCAGCCTGATCAACACCGGCATGGCTTTGCCGCCGGTGGTGGTGGGGCTGGGGGTATCCATTTTCCTCTGGCGCAGCGGTCCCCTGGGCGACCTGCGCCTGATGTACACTCCCATCGCCATCATCATTGCCCAGACGGTCATTGCTGCTCCGGTGGTTACGGGCCTGACCCTGGCCGCCCTGCAGCAGCTTAACCCGCGCCTTCAGCTTCAGCTTTTGGGGCTGGGGGCCTCGCGCTGGCAAATGATCTGGCTGCTGTGGCGCGAGGCGCGCTTGCCCCTGCTGGCCGCCCTGATGGCCGGTTTTGGCAGCGTCATTTCAGAGGTGGGCGCTTCGATGATGGTAGGCGGCAACCTGCGCGGGCAAACCCGCGTGCTCACCACCGCCATTGTCCTCGAAACCAGCAAGGGCGAATTTGCTGCCGCGCTGGCCCTCAGCATGCTGCTGCTGCTGCTGGCTTACCTGGTGAACCTCTTTCTCACCTGGGTGCAGCAGCGCCAGAGCAAAGGTTAGATCATGGCTTTGCTGGAACTGCAAGACCTCATTTTAAATCGCGGCCGCCAGCCGGTGCTGCATGTGCCGCAGTTGACCATTGAAGAAGGCGAAGTGCTGGCTGTCATTGGTCCCAACGGCGCTGGAAAAAGCACCCTGCTGCTGGCGCTGGCCAACCTGCTGCCGCCGGCCGGCGGCCTCCTGCGGTTTCGCGGCCGCCCGCTGTTGAAAAAAGATGACCTGGATTACCGCCGGCAGATTGGCCTGGTGATGCAGGATCCAATGCTGCTGGATGGCAGCGTGGCCTATAATGTGGAGACGGGCCTGCGTTTCAGGAAGCTGCCGGCGGCGGAACGCGAGCGCCGCGCCGCCTTCTGGATGGCGCGCCTGGGCATCACGGCCCTGGCGGCCCGTCCGGCGGGCAAAATTTCAGGGGGCGAAGCGCAGCGCGCCAGCCTGGCGCGCGCCCTGGCCCTGCAGCCCGCCCTGCTGCTGCTGGATGAGCCTTTCAGCGCCCTCGATGCCCCCACCCGCTCGGCCCTGCTGGATGATGTGCATACCATTTTCAGCGAACAGCGCCAGACCGCCGTTTTTGTGACCCACGATATGCAGGAAGCCCTGGCTTTGGGCAGCCGGGTGGCAGTGCTTCTTAATGGCGGTTTGTGCCAGGTGGGGAAGCCCACCGAGGTGTTCAACATGCCCGCCAGCACCGAGGTGGCGGCTTTTGTGGGCATCGAAACCATCCTTCCGGGGCGGGTTCTGGCGGTTGAAGATGGCCTGGCGCGCATTCAGGTGAACGGCTGCACTTTTGAGGCCGTGGGCGAGGTAAAGCCCGGCCAGGCGGTTTATATGTGCCTGCGCCCTGAAGATTTTACCCTCCATCCTTCTGATGGAACGGCGCTTTCAAGCGCCCGCAACCGCCTCAAGGGCCAGATCACCCGTCTGGCGCCTCAGGGACCGCTGGTGCGCGTCAGCGTGGACTGCGGTTTTCCGGTGGTGGCGCTGATCACCCTGCATTCATCGCGGGAGATGGGCTTGCAGACCGGACAGACCGTCAATCTGAGTTTTAAGGCCAGCGCCGCTCACCTGGTGGCGCATTGAGATGGATGACGAATGGAGAAAAAATGAGAATTCTGGATAAATCTGGAAGAACCTTAAATTCTATTCTTCTGATGCTGACGCCAGAAGAAGCCGAGGAATTAATCGGCAGCCTCGAATCACTGGATCCGTCTCAGGGCAATCATTCACACATAAATGACATCAACTATACCCGGGAAATCACCGTGGCCATCTATACGCCTGACAATTTGAAGTTCTTTTCTCAGGACGTTCGCAAGGCGATCGAGACGGAATATTGAAATTAAAACCGCAGGACCATTGCCAGGTTGGCGGCCTTTTGATTATGGAACAGGAGCCATCAAATGATCAGCCTCACTTATGATGCCAGCGCCCTGACTGCCTGGAAAGATGACCTCACCATTCCCACCCTGGGAGCCGATCTGGTGAGAGATACCCTGTTTAAATGCCCGGTCCGCTTCAGGGTGGACGAAGTGGACCTTTTTGAAATTCCTGAAGGCCGGGCAGCCATCATCACTGAAGCCCTCTCCCTGCCGGAAGGGACCCGCGGCGATGGCTGGCTGGTGCTGCCCCTTATCCTTTTTGCCGATACTGGTTTAGAAACGGCAAAGAAATTATGGCGCAGCCGTGAAACGAAATATCCGTACATTGTATACAAAAGAGTGCCGTCCAGCAAAACGGAATATCTGCGTCTGGGGCGCACCCGCGCTCACCTCCGTTTTTCGCCCGTCGATGAAATGGTGGAGGTCTTTTCTAGTATTAACGGATATTCGGTCACAGTTGGCAAGCTGGAATTATTTGATACTTTTCGGGATTTTATCATCCGGGTCAGGGCAGATTTGACCCGCGAGGTGCCGCTGCTGATGGAGCATGGGAAATGGGGATACTGGCTGAAAATCATTGAGCCTGAGAGAATGGAACCTGAATTGATGTCCAAACCTGAATTGATTCCCCCAAAAGTTGTGGTTAAAAGCCCGGCCGGGGGATCAATCAACCCTAATGACCTGATTCCTGAATTAAACGAATGGAATGAGGGGCAGGGGGTTGATATAAAAGATTGGATCAATATGCTAGGAAGCTACCAGCACGCCATTGCTTACAGCTTTTTATTATGGCCGGATTTTGTGGAGTTCAATGATTGCGTTTTTCTGGCTTCAAAATTTGACATGGACTATGTCTGGGATTTGCTTTTGGAGCGGCGTGGAAAACCGTCAGATGTGGAAACGTGGGTCAATGAAATTGATTTTGGTGACAATATTTTCCCAAATGATAAAGAAGCCACTCAAGAGCAGGTGTTATATCTGGCCAGAAAATTGAGGGATATCTGGACCTACCGGCTGCAGCATGATTTTCCCGAACGCAAGTTTGTGGTTGAGCTGGATGAACCTTCCCTGGTGCTGACCTTTTACCAGCCGCGGGAGTGACTTTACTTTTTCCGTGAAAACCCCGCACGGCTTCTTTTGATCGGGAAGGATGTGACGAAATTCCTTATAAAAATCTCCCCTATTTTTAATGCACTTATGATAAACTGAAATAGAATCGTGCATGACTGGGAAAGTCTCAGTTATTAGGAGGATTGTTTTATGACAAAGCTGCTGGTCGCTGATGACGACGTGGATGTGCGTGACTTTCTGAAGGAAGAACTCAGCAAGGCCGGTTTCACGGTGGTGGTGGTGGGCAACGGCGCCGACGCGGTGGTGGCGGTGGCTGAACAGGCGATCGATCTGATCGTTCTGGATATGCTGATGCCTGGCCTGGATGGCATCCAGGTGATTCGCGTGCTGCGGAAAATCACGCCCAACATCCCCATTATTGGCCTGACCGGCTACGTGGGGCGCGGTTTCATGTCTCAGGCGCTTGAACTGGGCGTGCATATTCTGGGAAAACCTGTGGTGATCCCAGAACTGATTAAAGAAATCAATCAGGCTCTTGCAAACAAGAAGAACTGATCTGGAGGACTGTTATGGCGACCATCTTAGTAGTGGATGATGAACCCGATGTGGTGGATTATATTTGCGATGAACTGGAGTTGAGCGGCTACAATGTCGCCAAGGCTTATGACGGCGTGGAAGCCGTGATGAAGGTGATGGATGGCGGCGTTCAGGCTATTTTAATGGATATTCGCATGCCCACCCTCGACGGCATCAATGCGCTTAAAATCATCCGCCGTTCGGCCCCGCAGATCCCGGTGATCATGTTTACCGGGCAGGCCGGCCAGGGCGATATGCTGGCCACCAACCGTTTGGGCGCGTATACCTGCCTGCCCAAACCCATGACCAGTGAAAAGATCATCGCCACGCTCAGTAAAATTGTTCCCCCCAGCAAAGAATGACGCCACGCCGGTTATTAATTACCGATGACGAATCGGATGTGAGAGATCTGCTGCAGCAGGAGCTGACCAGCGCCGGCTTTATTGTCAACACGGCCAGCAACGGCGCCGACGCCGTGGTGGAAGCGGTCGAAGGACAGTATGACCTGCTGATCATGGATATGCACATGGTCGGCATGGACGGCATTGAGGCCATCCGCGTGCTGCATTCCATCCGTCCCAATCTGCCCATTTTGGGCCTCAGCGGCTATGCCAGCCGCGGGTTTAATGTCGAAGCCCGCAAGTTAAACATCAAGCTGCTCGGTAAACCCATCGATATTGACGACCTCGTAAAAGAAATCAATTTGCTTTTGCCTCCCCCTGCCGCCTGAACCCTGGCCGGCTGACTGGAAAACCCCAACCCATGTCTCTGCAAACCCAGCTTAACCTCATCTTTCGCCTGGACCGCCTGATTGACCATCTGGTGGACGAAAACAGCCTGCTGCTGGATATTCTTTCGGAATTGAGCGGAGCGCTGAGAGCCGATTTTGGCATGGTGGCCCTGCCGGATGAACGAATGGCTTCCCGCGAGATCAAGGCGGTGATGGACCGCCAGGGCGTGCTGGCCGAACTGGGTGAAGATCAGGTGCAGGCGGTGCTTCAGGGGGTGCAGGCTGCCAGCGGCAACCTTTATACAAAGAAAATTGACCTGAACGGACACAGTTATTATGCCGCCGGGCTTTCGCTGCAGCGCAGCGATGCCGCCCCAGGGCTGCTGGCGCTGGTGCGCCGCGGCCGGCCATTTGCCGAGGCCGACCTGGAGCTGCTGCGCGTGGGCAGCACCCAGATTGACAATGCCCTGCGCTACCTGCTTTCGCAGCGCCGCCTGCAGGAAGAAACCCGCGTGCTGCGCACGGTGCTCAAAATTGACCGCATTCGCGATACCAGCCGCAACCTGGATGAATTATTGGACCGCTGCCTGAGCGAAGTCTGCCAGGCTGCCAACGCCCTGGTGGGCTTTGTCATGCTGTATGACCAGCACGGCAACCGTCTTGAACTGCGCGCCAGCACCGACCGCAACGTGCAGGCGGATGGCGAATCGATGGCGCGCATCTCGAAGGCTGCCGATGAGGCGGTGAGCAGCGGCAGCCTGGTGCACCGCGCCTACCCTGACGGCGCCCTGCATTCCCTGCTGGGCATGCCCCTCATTTTGAATGACCGGGTGATCGGCGTGCTGGGGGTGTTCAACTGCCGCAGCGGCGATGATTTTCACCAGATTGATGAGCGCCTGCTGCAGGCCATCTCTTCGCAGATGGACACTGCCATTTTTGAAAACCTGCAAACCCAGCAAATGCGCCTGGCTTTTGGCCGGCGGGTGGGCCCGCATGTGATGGAACGCCTCCTGCTGCAGGCAGATGACCAGAGTTTTCTCAAGGGCGACCGCGTGATCATTGCCGCCCTGTTTTCCGATATCCGCGGCTTTACCGCTGCCTCTGAAAAGCTCGATCCGCGCGTCACCGAGCGCATGATCAACACCCACCTGCAGGCCATGGTTGAGGTGATTCTCAGCAATGAGGGCACCCTCGATAAATTCATGGGCGACGGCGTGATGGCCCTCTTCAATGTGCCGGGCCGCCAGGACGATTTCGCCCTGCGGGCGGTCAAGACGGCGTTGGAAATGCAGGAAGCCCACCTGGGGGTGATGGAAAAATGGCGCCAGGAAGGTGTGGATCCGCGCCCAATTGGCATTGGTCTGGCCGTGGGCGAAGCCATCACCGGCAATTTCGGCAGCCTGGAGCGGGCGGAATATACGGCCATTGGCAACTGCGTGAACCTGGCGGCGCGGCTGTGTTCGGTGGCCCGCGGCGGGCAGGTGCTGCTGGATGAGCGCATTTACCACCGGGTGGCGGATCAGGTGCAGGCGCGGGCGCTGCGCCCGGTGCGCCTGAAGGGCTTCAGCGAGCCCGTGCCAAACTGGTCGGTCAGCCGTTTGACCCACCCCGATTAAACAGATTTCCCCGCCGGCTGGCGGGGAAAATGGTGTTATTGGGCTTTCGGTTTCTTTTTGTCCAGATTCTCCAAAAAGGGGTCAAAAGCGGGGTTGGTGCCTGCCCAAACACAGGCGGCCTGGTCCGAAAGGCTGCACAGGTAACCCTGGTCGCAGCGGTGCGCCCCCAGGCGGGGCGGCTGATCGGGCAGGACTTCAGCCGGAAAAACGGCTTCAGCCTGAAGATCAACCGCTTCGTTGACATGATCGCAATAACGGGTTTTAATTTTGATCCATTCTTTATCAGCCATGCAATCCTCCATTCATGCAATTACCATTAAACGGCTGCGGCAAAAGCAACAGATACAGGAGTATTATAACCCAAAATGGATGAAATAACCGTTGTCAAATGCAATCACCTGGGAAAAGAGACCTGGCGTTACACCGGCAGCGTGCTCAAGCAGAGTGCCAACGCCGTGCTGCTGCAGGCGTATTTCAACCGCCCCGATTTACCTTTTCACGGCCTGGTGCTGGGGCAGGGTGACCGCTTTGTGGAATTGTTTTACAACGACCGCTGGTACAACCTTTTTGAGATTCACGACCGCGCCACGGACGCGTTGAAGGGCTGGTATTGCAACGTCACCCGCCCGGCACAAATTGCGCCCGGACGGGTGACATATGAAGACCTGGCTTTAGACCTGCTGGTCTATGCCAGCGGCGGGCAGCTGGTGCTGGATGAGGATGAATTTACCGCCCTGCGCCTCCCGCCGGATGATCAGCAGCAGGCCCTGGCCGCGCTGGCTGAACTGCGCCGCCTGGCCGATGGAGGGCTGCCGCTGTTGGAAAGCCTTATATAAACAGGCCGGAGATGGACGAAATGATGCCCTGATCTCTGAGGGTCTGCATCAGCGGATCAAAACCGAAATAGGCGGCGACCAGGCAGCAGCAGCAGAGCAGCAGCACAACGGCCACGACAATGATGATGATCAGGGTGGTGTTATTTTTTTTAGGGGCGGGTTGTTGGTAGCTGGTATCCATCGTGTTTTATCCTTTCAAAATAATGGCGTGAAATTACTGAAAGCTGGAGGGATCCATAAAGGGGATCAGGCAGACGGGCAGAGCCACGGCGCCGGTGACCACCAAAATGGCCAGGCAGATGCCAATCAATGACAGGGCGATGTTGATATAGCCCAGCACCAGGCCGGCCGTGGCCAGGCCGCCCCCGGTGAGATAGCCGCGGCTGTTGTTGATTTCAGACTTGGCCATGTGCCCCAGAATGACGGCGATGATGGCGCCCAGGGTGGGTAAAAAGGTCCAGCCCAGCAGGCCGAAAATGAGGCTGGCAGTGGCCAGGCCGCTGGTGCGGGCATAGGGATATTGATCAGACATAAGCAACCTCCATCAATAATGATGAGATAATCATAGCACAAAACCGCCCCAGGTATGTGTCAAAAGGAAGCGGAAAAAGTCAAAAAGACCGATCTGGGTGAGGGCCACGCAAAAGGCGCCCACCAGGAAAGGCCGCACCTGCCCCAGGGTTTGAAAGGTGTTATCGCGCCGGAAGATCATGATCAAAATGACGGCATAGACCAGGGTGAGCAGCCCCAGCACGCTGAGGGCGCTGAGGAAGGCCAGCGGCAGGGTGAAAGCCGGCCAGCCGGTCAGCACCAGGGCGTCGAGCAGTGCGGCCAGCAGGGCCAGCGCGCCCAGGGTGCGCCACTGGCGGAAGAAGGATTCCGGCAGCCAATCGGGCCAGAGGGTTTGCTGCAGCGCCGGCATGAACACCGCGGCGATGCCCAGGCCCATGCCTGTGCCGGTGAGCAGGCGCAGGATGTTATTGGGTTCGTAGAGATGGGGCGTAAAGGGCAGCAGGCGCGAAAAACTGTTCACCCCGTCCACGCCAAAGGCCACCGCCAGCAGTCCCAACACCAGCAGCACCCGCCGCGGCGGCAGCCCGCCCAGGCGGTTGGGGCGCACGACCTGAAAGATCAGTCCCAGCAGGGCGCCGAGAAACATGCCCGTGCAGCGCGCGCAAAGGGGAAACTGCCAGCCGGCCACGCTGAAAGAACGTTCTTCGATGCGGTGACAGACGGCATAGCCGATGGCTTCGGCCTTGCCGGTGAGGCCGTCAGGCGTGTGCAGCCACCAGAAAATCAGCAGTCCCAGGGCCAGGCCCCAGAGAATGACTTCGCGGCGCGAAGGGCGCGGCCAGGCCGTTGCGGGAGGAGGGGAGGGGGGAATTAATTCCATAGGGATGATTATATAAGAAGAAAGAAGGCTGCGCAAGGCGGTTGCGCCTCTTTACACGGCTGCAACAAGAATGACCCGGGTGGTGAGGTTTTTGGGCAAAACGCGTAGAGGCGAGGCTCGCCTTCGCCCGAAAAAGCATGTGGAAAGATGACCGGGCATGATCAGGCCCTTGCTTCGCAGGCAGGCGGGTCACGGGGGAGCAGGGTTGGCGCGGCAGGGGTGTGGTGTGAAAGGCAGCTTCCGTTGCTCGCAAATAAGGACCCGCCCCTACATCAACCACCTTCCGGCGGGCCTTCGCGCAGAGGTTGTGAATATTTTTGTCACAAGGGAAGGGATTTTTTCCGGGTGTAGGGGCTGCTCCTTTTCATCTGGCGAGGAAGAGGCGCATTTAGCTGGCTTTTCAGGCTGAGACAGATGGCCTTTCCGTGACCAGCCCGTCATGGCCATCACCCATCATCCCTGGTGGAAAGATGACTGGGCATGATCAGGCCTTTGCTTCGCAGGCAGGCGGGTCACGGAGGAGGCATTGATTCCAAAGGGATGATTATATAAGAAGAAAGAAGGCCGTGCAAGGCGGTTGCGCCTCTTTAACCTTTGACAAGAATCACATCAAGCAATTATAATAGGACATCTCGAATCATATACCGAAGGAAGGTTTGTTCCATGAAAGAGTACACAACCGAGTCCATCCGTAATATTGCTCTGGCCTCACACAGCAGTTCGGGCAAGACGATTCTGACGGAAGCATTTTTACATTTTACGGGGGTCACCACCCGCATGGGTAAGATTGAAGACGGCACGACCGTGTCGGACTTCGACGAGGAAGAAATTCGCCGCGGCATTTCCCTCTACACCAGCGTGATCCCGGTGGAATATAAAAGCCACAAGATCAACTTTTTAGATACCCCCGGTTACACCGATTTCGTTGGCGAAGTGATTTCCGCCTTGAGCGTTTCGGACGGGGTGATTATCCTGGTTGATTCTGTCTCTGGCCTCGAAGTGGGTACTGAAATCGCCTGGCAGCACGCCGACCAGTTCAAACTGCCGCGCTTCATGGTGATCAACAAAATGGAACGCGAAAACGCCAATTTTGCCAAGGCGCTGGCCTCGGTGCAGGAATACACCGAAACCCGCCTGATTCCCGTGCAGCTTCCGTGGGGCGAAAAAGCCGCCTTCCAGGGCGTGATTGACCTGCTGACCATGAAAGCCTATAAGGGCGACGGCAAAACCGCGGTGGAAATTCCCGCTGATTTGCTCGCCGAAGCCAAAGAACGCCGCACTGCCCTGGTGGAAGTGGCCGCTGAGAGCGAAGACGCCCTGATGGAAAAATATTTTGAGACCGGCGAACTGAGCAATGAAGAAGTGAGCCGCGGCCTCAAAGCCTCATTCCGCGCTGGCAATTTTGTGCCGGTGCTCGTTTCTTCGGGCCAGCAGAGCATTGGCCTGGGCCTTCTGCTCGATGCCATCATCGACCTGATGCCCTCTCCTGCCGAAGCCCCTGCCAAGATCGCCAAGACCAAGGACGGCGAGGAAACCATCACCGTTTCTTCCTCCGGCCCGCTGGCCGCCTATGTTTGGAAGACCACCGCTGATCCCTTCGTGGGCAAGCAGACCTTCTTCCGTGTTTATTCCGGCGTGATGAACGCCGACACCCGCGCCTGGAACCAGACCAAGGGCATTGAAGAACGCATGGCTTCCCTGTCCATTGCCCGCGGCAAGGAAACCATTCCCGCCAAGATTTTGTACGCCGGCGATATCGGCCTGGTGGCCAAACTCACCGAAACCGTCACCGGCAACACCTTCTGCGACAAGGCTCACCCCCTGACCCTGCCGATTCCGGTGTACCCCAATGCCCTTTACCAGGTGGCCATTGCCCCGCGCACCCAGGCTGATTCCACCAAGATCAGCACCGTGCTCACCCGCCTGTGCGAAGAAGATATGACCCTCACCTGGCACAACGAAGCCTCCACTCTCCAGACCATCCTGCAGGGCATGGGCGACCAGCACATCGATTCTGCCATCCGCCGCGCTGAAGCCAAATTCCAGGTGGGTCTGGTGACCGATGAACCCAAGGTGCCCTACACCGAAACCATCACCAAGAAGGCCCAGGCCATGCACCGCCACAAGAAACAGACCGGCGGTTCCGGCCAGTTTGGCGAAGTTCATCTGCGCATTGAACCCCTGCCCGATGGCGACTTTGAATTCGTCAACGACGTGTTCGGCGGCGCTGTTTCTTCCTCTTACATGCCCGCGATTGAAAAAGGCATCCGCAGCGTCCTCAAGGAAGGCGTCATTGCCGGTTACCCGGTCAAGAGCGTCAAAGTGTCTGTCTTCGATGGCAAGGAACACCCCGTGGATTCCAAACCAATCGCCTTTGAAATCGCTGGCCGCGAAGCCTTCCGCCTGGCCTTCCGCGATGCCGGTCCTGTGCTTTACGAACCGATCATGGACGTGAAGGTTGTGGTGCCCGAAGCGAACATGGGCGACATTCTGGGCGACATGAACACCCGCCGCGCTCGCGTGCAGGGCATGGACACCGAAAAAGGCCGCTCCACCATCTCAGCCCAGGTTCCCCTGGCCGAAATGCTGCGCTACACCACCCAGCTGCGCTCCATGACCGGCGGCCGCGGCGTGTTCACCATGGAATTCGCCCGCTACGAAGTGGTGCCTTCGCACATTGCGGCCGAAATTGTGGCTGCCCGCGCCAAAGAACTGGCTAACCACAAGAAAGACGAAGAATAGGGTTAATCGAGAACAAACCTTTTGCCCCCTGCCCCAGGCAGGGGGCAGTTTTTTTACCGCGACAGAGGCAACAATTGCGGGTAAAACCCCACCTTGCCTGTTTTAGAAGATATCTTTTCTGTTCGGCGTTTGCGAAGGGGCGTTAAATCACCCGGCCTCTCTGAAGCGGGGAGAGGCCGGGGATAAGGGAGGAGAGGATTCTTAGCTTTGCGCCAGAAGATCGTCTGTTGTTATCTGTTTTCAGTATAACCAATTAAGATGACAGGAAAATGAAAAAGACCATATTGGGCCGGATAAAAAACATCCGCAGCGCGCGGCTGCGGATGTGAATAAACGGGATAATCTGACTGGCTTCAGGGCAGGTAGGCGTAATAGACCTTGTTGTTGAAGGCGTAAAAGAGGGTGCGGTTGGCATCCATGTGGAAGGCGGTCACATCGGGGGTGGGCTGACCGTTGTTGAAGTCGGTCTGCGGGCGGTAGAGCGACTGCAATTCCAGGCTGTTGATGCTGAAGCGGTAGAGCGTGGCCGAGATGGAATCCAACAGGTAAATGGAGGGGTCGGGTGGGGGAACATAGCCCACGCGGGTGAAGCTGGTGCCGGGGAACACGCTGGTTTTGGGTTGGTAACCTGCCCGGCGGTCTGAAAATTCCACCGGAATGGCGCAGCGCGAGGGGGTAGTTTCGATGAGGCTGACCAGGCAGCGCGCCACCAGGCCGTCGCTTTGCAGCAGATAGACATCCTGCTGGTTGACCGCCATATAGGTGATGTTTTTCAGGCGCGAATTTGAGGGCGGCAGCAGCAGGTAGGGCGTCTGAGGGTACATCATGGACTGCTGCTCGGGGGCCAGCTTCATTTTTTCTTCATTGGTGAGGGTGTTGGCATAGAGCCAGACCAGAATATTTTCGGGGTTGCTCACATCCAGCACATAGAGCGCATCGTTTTCATAAACAAACATGCCCACTTTGCCAATGGCGCTGCTTTGCGGGGCCATCAGCGATTCTGCCTTCATGCCCCGGTCTGTGAAGCAGAACACCAGGTTGGCATGCGCATCCATGCCCATGATGACAGCGCCTTTTTTGTTGTTGGCCGGCAGGGCGGTGATGCCAACCAGCTTGTCCACAATAATGTTATCCACGGTGCCGGGACCGCACTGGAAGGCCTGGTCGATCGAATAGGGATTGGCCTTGACCGCGCGCACCACCGAACCGGAGGTGGCATCGAGCATGTAGAGGTTGCCGTTTTGCGTCACCATCTGGGTGATGACCGCGCCTTCGGCCAGGTCGGTGGTGATGGCAGCCTTGAATGAAAGTCGCTGCACATTATCCAGCTTGTCGAGCTCGCCGTTGGCCTGATCTTTCAGGCGGGCTGATTCGGCCGTTTTGTAGTATGAATCGGCTTTTTCCAGGTACAGCAGGGTTTCTTTCCAGGCGGTGCGCTTGTTGGCCGGGTCGTTATCCAGCAGGGTTTTGTTGGCGGCGGCCTGGGCCTGGCTGTAATAGAAGTTGTACTGTTCAACCAGCCCGCGCTGGTAATAGACGGTCCAGGTGATGGCGACAATCACCAGCGGCACGGCAATGGCGATGGTGATCATCCAGAAGGGCGAGAGATTGAAGAAGCCGCCCAGGCCCGCGAGGCGGTTGCGCAGGCCCAGCCAGAACGAGGCGGCCTGGCGCGCGGTATCGGTTTTGCGCGGGCGCGCCGCAGCGGCCGGTTTGACGTTCGCGGGTGCGGGCTGACGGGGCGGGGTTTGAGGCTGGGCCTGGGGTTGGGCTGGTCTGACGCCCGCAGGCGCGGGCGCGGTTTGAGTCTGGCGGATGGGCGCGGGCTGCGCAGGGGCTGCTGCCGCTGGAGCGGGCACAGCCTCATCTTCATCTTCGTCCACAACCTCGCCGTCTTCAGGAAAATCTGCCCCATCCACAAATTCGGCTTCGGGTTCAAACGAAAGGTCAACCACCGGAGTGGGGATAGAGACGGGGGCCGGGGCGGCTGGCGGCGTTTCCAGCGCGGGGGCCGGAGGGGTGCTTTCCACGGGCTGCGGAAGGTTGACGGGCGCCGGGGCAGGGCTGGGAGCAGGGGCGGGTGGGGTTTCTGCGGCCTGAACCGCGGCCGGGGCGGCTGGCACAGGAGCCGGCTGGGGGAGGACCGTCTGGGTGGGGGCGGGGCGCGACGAGCCGCGCACCACCAGGCGCAGGGTGTGGATCTGACCTTTGCCGCCGGGCTGGAACTGCACTGCCACGGCCGAAAGGTTGGGCATGGGTTGGCCCAGCAGGCGGCGGCGCAGGTTTTCGGGTGAAAGGGCGGCGGGGCTGGTGAGGGTGGCGGCGTTCCACAAGGCCGGCGGGTCGGCGCAAACCACCAGGAAAGAGCCGCTGCCCGGCTCGGCATGGAAATAGCGCAGGCTGGCCGCCTGGGTGAGGCCCAGGCCGCGGCCTTCCGCCGGGGGCATATCGGTGAAATGTTCCAGCGCGCCCGGGCTGACCAGGTAGGCATGGGTCAGGCCGGCCTGCGCCAGGTAAAGATGCTCTTCATGCACGGCGGCCAGGTTCAACAGGCCGCTGACCTGCTGGCCGGTGCCGCTGTGCTTGCGGTTTTGTTCCAGCAGACTCTGGTTCAGGCTTTCGGCAGCCTGGCGCAGCGCGGCCGTCACCGGCCCGGCGGTTTTGAAATAGGCCTCAGACATTTTCTGGTAAGCTGTTTGCATCTCGCCGGCATCGGGCAGGCGGCGTCCCTGGAAGGTGAGGAAGCAGAACAGCAGCTCGCCGGCCCGTCCGCGGGCAGCGCGGCGCGGGGCGGCCGTGCTGAACACGCCCGGTTGCTCGGGCAGTTCCTGGTTATCGACAAAATAGAGGGGAATCAGGTTCAGATCAAACACGGTTTTTCCTTATCCACTTGGTGACCGGAGCAGTCAAAATCACAGTTCAGACCCGGATCAAAAAATCAATTGTTCCGCCTTGCTTCCCGCGGGCAGGCCAGCATTTAAACGCGGCCGAGCCGGTTCTGGCAGAGCAATTACAAACGATTATAATGGCAAATTCCAAATCACGGTATAATCAGGGCTATGGACTTTCAACTGATCACAACCTTTGATGAAATGGATTTGCTGGCAGGCGAATGGAATGCCCTGCTGGATGAGTGTGCAAGTCACGTGCCATTTCTGCGCCATGAATATCAGCGCGCCTGGTGGCAAACCCTGGGCGGCGGTGAATGGCATGACGCAGAACTGCGCGTGGTGACGGCCCGCGTGGATGGAAAACTGGCGGGGGTGGCCCCGCTTTTTCTCAGCCGCGAGCGCGAAGGCGGCCCGACCCTGTTCTTGATTGGCAGCATTGAGGTTTCCGATTACCTGGATGTGCTGGCTGCGCCAGAGCAGACGCCCGCCTTCATCGAGGGGCTGCTCGATTTTCTGGCTGCCCGCACAGACTGGCAGATTCTGGATCTTTACAACCTGCTGGACAGCTCGCCCACCCTGCCCCTGCTGGAAAGTGCCGCCCTGGCGCGCGGCTGGCGCTTTGAACGCAGCCGCCTGCAGCATTCCCCCTATATCCCCCTGCCAGGCGACTGGGAAGCCTACCTTGAAACGGTGGATAAAAAGCAGCGCCACGAAATCAAGCGCAAAATGCGCCGCCTGGAAGAATCGGGCGAGGCTTTCCGCTGGTACACCACCACAGACGAAGCCGCCCTGGAACAGGATATTCAGGATTTCATGCGCCTGATGGCCAACGACCCGCAGAAAGAGGCTTTTCTGACCCCGCCCATGCGCGCGCACATGGCCAATGTGATGCGCTGCGCCTTTAAAGCACAGTGCCTGCATCTGGCCTTCCTCGAAATCAACGGCAGCAAGGCGGCTGCTTACCTGAGCTTCGATTACCTGCAGCGGCTGTGGGTGTATAACTCGGGGCTGGACCGCAATTACAACGCCTTTTCGCCGGGATGGGTGCTGCTGGGCCACCTGCTCAGGTGGGCCAACGAGCAGGGTTACCGCGAGTTCGATTTCATGCGCGGCGATGAGGAGTATAAATACCGCTTCGGAGCGGTGGACCGCTTTGTGGAGCGCGCCACCCTGTGGAGAGATAAATCTGTTTCTTCGGCCAACCCCACTCCATAACCGTTTTTCCAAAATAACCTCCCCTTACCTTGTATGAAGAAACCCGCCTCCTGATATCTGCCCCAGGCTGCCAGTGCGGGTTATTTCTTTTCTCCAAACCCTCTTGACAAATCTAGTAACTCGTATTATATTTTGCATATAAATTAGTAACATGTAGAATAATTATTATGACTGTCAGAAACGCCCTTCTTGGACTACTTGCGAAGCACCCCAATCACGGCTACGAGCTGCATGCGGCTTTTGTGGCCATGGCGGGGGGCAAAGAAAACTGGGATGTGAAACCAGCCCAGGTGTATACCACTCTGGCGCGCCTGCAGGAAGCCGGCCTGGTGGAAATCAGCGGCACCGAGCAGGACGGCGGACCGGAAAAGCGCATCTATGCCATCACGCCGGCCGGCCTGACCGAGCTGAAGGCCTGGTTCGCAACCCCGGTGGTGGATCAGCACCAGCGCGATGAATTCTTTCTCAAGCTGATGACCTGCCTGGCCTCCGGCGAGGCTGACCCTTACCGCGTCATTCAGACGCAGCGCGCCAGCCTCTACCAGCAGCTCCACCAGACCACCACCCTGCGCGGCACGGTGGATCAGCACGCCGAACTGGCTTACCTGCTGCTGCTGGACCAGACGGTGATGCACCTGGAAGCTGACCTGCGCTGGCTGGATATGGTGGAAGCCCGCCTTGACGATATCCGCCGCCAGCCGCTGCCCCAGCCTGAATTAAAAAAACGCGGCCGCCCCCGCAGCCGCTGACCTGATTGTATCGGTAGATAATGAAAGAGGTTAACTATGAACATCATCCAGACTCAAAAACTCACCAAAATTTACGGCACCGGTGACGCCGCCATTACGGCGCTCAAAGATATCAACCTCACGGTTGAATCCGGTTCCTTTGTGGCGGTGATGGGTCCCAGCGGCTGCGGCAAATCCACTTTACTGCACCTGATTGGCGGTTTGGACCGTCCCACCAGCGGCACCGTGCTGCTCGACGGCCAGGATATTTACGCACTCAACGATGACCGCCTGACCGAGCTGCGGCGCCAGCGCATCGGTTTCATCTTTCAGTTCTTTAACCTCCTTCCGGTGCTGAATGTGCGCGAGAACGCTGCCCTGCCCCTGGTGCTGGATGGCATCAACCGCAGCAAGGCCTCTGAACAGGCCCTGCAGTGGCTCGAGCGGGTTGGCCTGGCTGACCGCCTGACCCACCGCCCGGATCAACTTTCGGGCGGGCAGCAGCAGCGCGTGGCCATTGCGCGTGCCCTGGCTTCTGAACCGGCGCTGATTCTGGCCGACGAACCCACCGGCAACCTCGATTCCCGCGCTTCGGACGAAATTGCCGCCCTGCTGCGCCAGGTTTGTGATGAGTGGAAACAGTCCATTCTGATGGTCACCCATGATCCGCGCATTGCCGCCTACGCCGACCGTATCATTTTTCTCAAGGATGGCCTGGTGGTGGATGACGCACGCCTTAACGGCGGCAGCGGCGCTGCCCAAACCGCCCTGGTGCGCGAGAAAGTTGAGGCGCTATGAACCTCTATTTTAATATTGCCTGGCGCTACCTGGCCGGGCGCAAAACCCGCACATTTTTAACCACCCTGGCGATTGTCTTTGGCGTGATGGTGATTTTTGGCCTGAACGGCATCATTCCGCCAATGCTGGATGCTTTCCGCCGCAGCATGATGACGGCTGCCAGCGCCGTGGATATCACGGTATCGCAGGAGAGCGGCGGCATGCTGCCCGCTTCCACCCTGGCCACGGTGCAATCGCAAGAAGGGGTGGCGGCAGCCGCCGGGCTTTTCCGCCGCAATGTCATTCTGCCCACTGAAGCGAAAGGCGCCGCCAGCCTGAAATCGGCTCCGGCTCTGACCGTGACGATCCAGGGTGTGGATCCGGTCTCCTTCCAGGAGGTGCGCAATTTGCAGGTGGGTGAGGGCCGCTTTATTGAACCGGGCGATCAGCAGACAGCCGTCATCAGCAGCAACCTGGCGAAAGCCAAAGGACTGAAGCTGGGCGACCTGCTGACCATGCCTTCAGCCGCTGGCAAAACCGCTTACACGGTGGTGGGCATTCTGGCTGACCGCCCGCTGCCCAGCGAAGAAGTGTATATGCCGCTGGCAGACGCCCAGGCCATGTTTGACCGGGCCGGCAAGATCACCACGGTGGAGGCGCGCTGCACCGGTGGTTATGATCGCAAAACCGTACAGGATAACCTGGCCGCGCGCCTTGAAAGCGGGGTTGTGCTCGAAGAGCCGGAATACGGCGCGGAAATTTTCGCAGCGGTGTCGCTGGGTGAAGTGATCATGAATGCCTTTGGTGTGATTGCCCTGATCATGGGCGGGTTCATTATCTTCAATACTTTCCGCACCGTGGTGGCAGAGCGGCGGCGCGATATCGGCATGCTGCGCGCCCTGGGGGCTTCGCGCCGCTACATCATCAATATGGTGCTGGTGGAGGGTCTGATTCAGGGCGTGATGGGCACAGCGGTGGGCATGCTGATGGGCTACCTGATGGCTCTGCTGCTGGTAAAAATGATCAACCCGGCGCTCCAATCTTTTGTGCGTTTTGAAATTGGCAACCCCACCTTCAGCCTGGCCACCATTGCGCTGACCATTGGCCTGGGGCTGGGTGTGACCCTGGTGAGCGGGCTGGCTCCGGCCGTGGCTGCCAGCCGCATCACCCCGCTGGAAGCGCTGCGCCCGGTGATGACCAGCATTCGCCGCGTGACCTTCAGCAAGGGGGTGCTGGCGGGCATCATCCTGATGGGCCTGGCTGTTCTCACCTTCCTGGCAGGCGATTTCAAGGCCTCGCTGCTGGGCGCGTTCATCTTCCTGGTTTCACTGGTGCTGGTTTCGCCGGCGCTGGTGGCGCCGCTGGCCAATGTGTTTGGCCGGTTGATGTCGCTGGCTTTTGCCCGCGAAGGACAGATTGCCGAGGGCAACCTCTCGCGCCAGCCACACCAGGCGGCCACCACGGCAGCCACGGTGATGATCGGCATGTGCATCTTGCTGGCCATGGCGGGCATGTCCACCTCATTGACGGACGGCATGTCCACCTACATCAGCAAGAGCATGGGCGCCGATTTCATGGCCCTGCCGCAGTCGCTGGTGCTGGGCGGCGGCAACATGGGCGCTGGTTCGGAACTGCTGGCGCGCATCCGTGCCATTGACGGCATCGCGGCAGCCACCTCCATCCGCCAGGTGGCCACCCAGGCCAACGGCACAGCCATGCAGATGATTGGCATTGATCCTGAAATGTACCCCAAACTGGCCAACCTGTCTTTCAGCGATGGCGATGAAAAGACCGCTTTTGCCGAGCTGGCTGCCGGGCGCAATGTGATGGTGACCGGGCTGTTTGCCACCCAGAACAACATCAAGCGCGGCGACACGCTGAAGGTGAAAACCCTGCACGGCGAAGAGACCTATTATGTGATTGGCGTGGCAACGGATTACCTCAACGTCAAGCTGGCGACGGGTTTCATCTCGCAGGAAAACCTGAAGAACGACTTTGACAGCGAAATGGACCTGATGCTGATGGCCAACCTGAAACCGGGGGCTGACCGCGCCGCGGTTGAAGCCCAAATCAGGGCGCTGATTGACGAATACCCGGCCTTCACCCTGTTTTCGTCGAGTGAATGGCGCAGTTCGCAGCTTGGCATGATCCAGGCGGCGATGGGCCTGCTCTATGTGCTGATGATTGGCCTGGCGGCGCCTTCGCTGCTGGCGCTGATGAACACCCTGGCGATCAATGTGATCGAACGCACGCGCGAAATTGGCATGCTGCGGGCGGTGGGGGCGCTGCGCAAGCAGATCAGCCGCATGGTGCTTTCGGAAAGCCTGCTGCTGGCGGCCATTGGCACGGCCTTTGGCATTCTTTCGGGCATCTGGCTGGGCTATGCCCTGGTGCAGGCCATGGATGTGACCGGCTTCAAGATGACCTACTTCTTCCCCTATGCCGGCATCCTGATCACCCTGGCGGTGGGCTTGATCTTTGGCGCGGTGGCGGCGTTCTTCCCGGCTCGCCGGGCGGCGCGCATGGAGATTGTGGACGCACTGCGTTATGAATGAAATAGAATTAAGTTGAACCATCTAAAACCGGCTTCTGCATATGAGTGCGGAAGCCGGTTTTATTTATCTCTGCTTTTGTATCGGGGAAAACATTCTTCCTGGCGTGAATGATCTGCCTGTGGGAAATTCAATTTTCAAAAGGCGGCTGAGCCCGGCCAGATCAGGCAAAACGCAGGCGGCCGCCTGGGGGAGGGCCATTCGGGCAGCGGCGAGGGCGCTCTGACCCTGCCCGGCCTCAATTTCAAACAGGGCCAGGCCGCCGGGAGCCAGGCGCGAGGCAAGCTGGGCCAGCAGGCGCCGGATCAAATCCAACCCGTCCGCGCCGCCATCCAGCGCCAGGCGCGGCTCAAAGCGCGTCACCGGCAGGCCGTCCACCGTCTGACTGGGAATATAAGGCAGGTTGGCGCACACCAGGTCCAGCGGGCCGGCAGCGGCGGCCAGCAGATCGCCCTGGAAGAAAGCCACGCGCTGGGCCACGCCGTGCTGGCAGGCATTTTGCTGGGCCACAGCCAGCGCCGCCGCAGAGCGGTCCACCGCCGCCAATCTGAGATCCGCGCAGTGCAGCGCCAGGGTGATGGCGATGCAGCCGGAGCCGCTGCCCACATCGGCGGCGCGCCGCCGGCCGGGATGGGCCTGCAGCCAGGCCAGCGCGGTTTCAACCAGCAGTTCGGTTTCAGGGCGGGGAATCAAAACCGCCGGGGTTACGGTGAAGGTGTTCCCGTAAAACTCCCAGCGGCCAATCAGGTAGGGCAGGGGCTCGCCAGCCAGGCGGCGGGCGGCAAGTGCGTTTAAATGTGCGCTTTGGGCGGCGCTCAGTTCTGTTTCAGGGTGCGCCAGCAGCCGGGTGCGGCTGCAATCGAGCACATGGGCCAGCAGCACCTGAGCCTCCAGGCTGGGGGTGCCGGTGAGCGGCGCCAGGCGGCGGGTGAGGTCGGCCAGCAGGCTGGCGCTGTTATTCGTCGTCATCCTCCGCGCCGCTTGAGAGCCGTTCCGCCTCGTTGCGCAGAGCCAGTTCGTCAATGAAAAGGTCAATTTCACCGTCCATGACGGCAGGCAGATTGAAGGATGAAACGCCAATGCGGTGGTCGGTGACGCGCGATTGCGGATAATTGTAAGTGCGGATCTTTTCGGAGCGTTCGCCGGTGCCCACCTGCGAGCGGCGGGTTTCTTCCAGTTCGTTCTGGCGTTTGAGCTGCTCAATTTCATAGAGACGGGCGCGCAGAATGGCCATGGCGCGCAGGCGGTTCTGAAGCTGCGATCGCTCGTCCTGGCAGGCCACCACAATGCCGGTGGGCAGGTGGGTGAGGCGCACCGCGGTGGAGTTTTTCTGCACATTTTGGCCGCCGGCGCCAGCCGAGCGGTACACATCCACGGTGATGTCTGATTCGGGAACGTGAATTTCCACGTCGTCCACTTCAGCCAGCACGGCCACGGTGATGGTGGAGGTGTGGATGCGCCCCTGGGCTTCGGTGGCGGGAACGCGCTGCACGCGGTGCACGCCGGATTCATATTTCAGGCGCGAATAGGCTCCGCGCCCTTTGATCATGAAGATGATTTCCTTGTAACCGCCAATGCCGGTTTCGCTTTCAGACATGATTTCAATTTTCCAGTTGCGGCGCTCGGTATAGCGGCTGTACATGCGGAACAGATCGGCGGCAAACAGGGCGGCTTCTTCACCGCCGGTGCCGGCGCGAATTTCCACAATGACGTTGCGATCGTCCCGCGGGTCTTTGGGGACCAGCAGGGTCTTAATCTCTGTTTCAAGCTGGTTCACCAGGGGCTCCAGTTCTTCCAGTTCGACCTGAGCCAGCAGGCGCATTTCTTCATCATCCCCGTTCAGCAGTTCGCGCGCTTCTTCAATGCGCTTGAGGGTTTGCCGGTAGGCACGGGATTTTTCAACCACATCTTCAATTTCGGCGCGTTCTTTGGCCAGTTCGGCGGCGCGCTGATAATCTTCACCCACTTCGGTGAGCAGACGGTTGATTTCTTCGTAACGGTTTTCAATTCCAGCTAATTTTTCGAGCATAAGATCATTTTCCAGGTTGAATTTTGAGCAGGCGAATTATAACACGATTCAAAGACGCTTTTAGAGGCGCGGGCGCAAAAAACACGCCCGTCCGGCAAGGGACGGGCGTGGAAACTGCGCTTAGTGTCCGCGGGGACCACCACCGCTGCCGCGGCGGTCATTGCCACCGCGCCGGTCATTGCCGCCGCGGCGATCACGGTCGCCGCCACCCGGGCGGCCGCCGGAACGTCCACCGCCGCCGGGCCGGCCCTTCTGGTCGGCTTCGCGGGCTTCTTCAGCCGTCCAGCCTTCGAGGATGGCCTGGCGGGAGAGGCGGATTTTGCCGGTTGGGTCAATGTCGATCACCATGACGGTGATTTCATCGCCCATCTGCACCACATCTTCGACCTTTTCAACGCGGCCGGTGTCGAGCTGGGAAATGTGCACCAGGCCGTCGGTGCCGGGCAGAATTTCGACGAAAGCGCCGAAATCGGCCACCCGCACCACTTTGCCGGTGTAAATTTTGCCGATTTCAGGGGTTTCGGTGATGGCCGAGATGCGTTCGCGGGCGATTTCGAAGCCAACGCCGTCCACGGCAGCGATATAGACGGAACCATCATCATCGATGTCGATCTTGGTGTTGGTTTCTTCCTGCAGGGCGCGAATGTTCTTGCCGCCAGGGCCGATGATGGCGCCGATTTTATCCACGGGCACCTTGATGATGACGATGCGCGGGGCATGCGGCTTGAGATCGGCATGGGGCGCCGGGATGACGGCCAGAATCTTCTGCATGATTTCAGCGCGAGCCACGCGGGCCTGTTCCAGCGCTTCGGACATGATCTGGGAGGTGAGGCCCTTGATCTTGATATCCATCTGCAGGGCGGTGATGCCCTTGGCGGTGCCGGCCACCTTGAAATCCATGTCGCCGAGATGATCTTCAGCGCCCTGGATATCGGTCAGGATGGCGTATTTTTCTTCTTCCTTCACCAGGCCCATGGCCACGCCGGTGACCGGGGCTTTGATCGGCACGCCGGTGTCCATCAGGGCGAGGGTGGAGCCGCACACAGAGGCCATGGACGAAGAGCCGTTGGATGAGAGCACTTCGGAGACCAGGCGCAGGGTGTAGGGGAAGTCTTTTTCGTCGGGAATGACGGGCACGAGGGCACGTTCAGCCAGGGCGCCGTGGCCAATTTCGCGGCGCGATGAGCCGCGCAGCATTTTGGTTTCGCCGGTGGAGTAGGGCGGGAAGTTGTAGTGGTGAATGTAGCGCTTGGTGTCGCCAGGGGTCAGGGAATCCAGTTCCTGGGCTTCTTTTGGGGTGCCGAGGGTGGCCAGGGTGAGCACCTGGGTTTCGCCGCGGGTGAAGAGGCCTGAGCCGTGGGCGCGCGGGCTGGTGCCCACTTCGCACCAGATGGGGCGAATTTCAGTCAGTTTGCGGCCGTCGGGGCGTTTGCCGTCATTGATGATGCGGCTGCGAACCACCGTCTTGAGGGCTTCTTCGAAGCCGGCGGCGATGCTTTCGGCTTTGGTGGGGTCTTCGGCGCTCATTTCGGCCACGGTTTCAACTTTCAGGGCTTCCACGGCTTCGTTCATTTCAGTCTTGGTGTGGGGGGCGTCGAGGATTTCATTGAGGCGGGCGGCCACGCGGGCGTAAACCGTTTCTTTGACGGTCGGGTCGAGGCTGAAGAGCGGCACTTCGCGTTTGGGTTTGCCAACCTCGGCGGCCATGCGCAGCTGCAGGTCAATGATGGGCTGCAGAGATTGGTGGCCGAATTCGAGGGCCTGGACCATCACATTTTCAGGAATTTCCTGGGCGCCGCATTCCACCATCAGGATGGCGTCGCGGGTGCCGGCAATGCGCAGATCGAGCTCAGAAGCGGCGATCTGTTCAAAGGTGGGGTTGACGATGAATTTGCCGTCAATGCGGCCAATGCGCACGGCGCCAACCGGTCCGGCCCAGGGGATGTCGGAGATCATCAGTGCGCCAGAGGCGGCGTTGACCGCCAGGATATCGAGGGGGTTCTCGCCGTCAGCCGACATGGAGAACATGATGACCTGCACTTCGTTGCGGATGTCCTTATTGAACAGGGGGCGCAGCGGGCGGTCGGTGAGGCGGGCGGTGAGGATGGCTTCTTCGGTGGGGCGGCCTTCACGGCGGAAGAACGACCCGGGAATGCGTCCGCCGGCGTACATGCGTTCTTCGTATTCAACGGTCAGCGGGAAGAAATCCTGGGCTTCGTTGGTTTTGTGCGACATGGTGGCGGCGGCAAAGACGATGCTGTCGTTGAGATGAATGGTGACGGCGCCGCCAGCCTGTCCGGCCAGTTTGCCGGTTTCATAGGAAATTTCTTTTTCACCGACCACGGTGGTGAAACGTTTTGCTTCAGGTTGCATATTCAGTTTCCTCTTTAGTTGAGTGGTCGGGGACTGAAAACCGGCGAGGATGGGCCATCCTCAACACTTTTCAATTCCCGACCTGACGTGTGATTAAGTCCCGCCGGGGGCGGGTGGATTAAACGATAATACGAGTAGATCGTGTTTTCACACGATCTACTCGTAGATGAGACGCTTATTTCTGGCGGAGGCTCAGTTTTTCGGTGAGGGCCAGGTAACGCTCGTAGCTGGTGCGGCGCAGGTACGCCAGAAGGCGGCGGCGCTGGCCAACCAGTTTCAGCAGGCCGCGGCGTGAGCTTTCATCGTGCTTGTTGGCGCGCAGGTGATCGGTGAGTTGGCCGATGCGCTTGCTCAGAATGGCGATCTGAACTTCGGGGGAACCGGAATCGCCTTCGTGGCGGCCGAATGTGGCCATCAAATTGGACTTGATTTCTTTGTCGAGGGACATGACGTTTGCTTCTCCTTAAAAAATTTCTGATTGCAGGTCTCCAGGTGGGCAGCAGCGCCGCCCAACGGACCAGTCATTGGCAGCAATTATACCAGAGCCTTGCCGTGGCGAGAAGGTATGTTTTGTAAAATGACTCTGCCCGGCAGATCGGGCGGAGGCCAGTGGGGGATGATTTTGACCTGCCGCTGTCAAAGCCAAGCCGCAGCTTTTTCTCCACTGCAGCGTCTTCGCCCATTTACCCTCTATGAACTATTTTAACTGTGCTTTGCCAGCCGCCGGTCGGGGCGGCCTTTGCGCCAGATAAAGAAAGCAGCGCCTGCACTGCCTGCCAGAAGCACAAAACCCAGAATGGCTGCGGGCGTCTGGCCCAGCCAGGCCAGGGTGAGCACTTCCATCTCCATATCCAGGGCCACCAGCGGCACCCGTTCATCATTGAGATCGGGTTTCAAGTACAGCCAGACCTGCCCGGCGGCAGGTCCGCCGGTGCTGGCCGCGCCGGTCCAGGTGAAACGGACCGGTCCCGCGCTGACCAGGGGGGCGGTGATGTCGCCGGAAGGCAGCAGATCCATGCCAGCCAGATCCATACGGGCTTCAGCCAGGGGATGGCGCCTGCCGGCTTCATCGGGGCAGTTCTTCACCGTCAGGGTCATGGCAAATGCAGCTGTCTCGCCCAGGCGCATGCGCTCAGGGCGGGTCAGTTCAAGGGTGTCGGGCAGGCAGGGCTGATTGGGGTCCAGCAAAGCCGATTGGAGAGCCAGCGAGGTGGTGGTTTCGCCGTAGGGCCACAAGGCCCAGGCCAGCATCCACAAACCGGCCAGGGCCAATGCGCCCAACAGCGGATAAATGAAAAGGGGGCGAGCCCGGCTCGCCCCTTTTGTGCTGGCTGGTTTGCGGCTAGAGGGTGATTTCGCCACGTTCCTGAAGCACTTTCTTCAGTTCGGCCTGCAGGGCGGCGGCGCGGGTTTCGAGGGCGCGCAGCTCTTCCACCAGGCGGGCGGCTTCGGGGTGATCCATGCCCTTCAGGTTGATGCGCACGTTCAGGCCGGCGCCGGTGAGGGCGGCCTGCGAGAGCGCGCCGCCAGAGCCGGCATCAGAAATGGCATTGAGGTTGCCGATGCTGGCAATTTGCAGGGCCAAATCCATCACCTCAACGGCGCGGCTGGCCACACTGAGGGGCACGCGGGCGGCCTGAAGGGTGGCGGTTTCGATGGCGGCGGCGCGGGCTTCCTGCTGGGCGGGGGTGTCTTTGGGCAGGCGCATGGCTTCCATCACGCCTTCAAAGGCGGCAGCGTCTTCATCCACAGCCGCGGTGAGCGATTTGCGCAGAGCTTCCGATTTTTCAAGAATGGGCCACACCTGGGCTTCCACAGCGGCGTATTTTTTCTTGCCGGCGGTCAGGCGGCAGACCATGGATACCAGGCCGGCAGCCGCCGCGGCGGTGTAGGCCGAGGCGCTGCCGCCGCCCGGGGCGGGGGTGCCGGCGGCAAGCTGATCGAGGAAAGTGGGCGCGGCGGGGGTGCTGCCTGCAGCAGCCGCGGCCGGTTCTTCAGACATGGCGCTGTAAAGGCGCGATTCGAGGATCTGCTTGGGTTCGAAGGCGTCGAGCTGGGTGTACCAGACGGCGGCGTCAATGAGGGCTTCCTGGGGAATGAGGCCCACCAGCTCGGAATGATGCACGGCCACGCCGTAGCGCTGAGCTTCGCGGCGCACCATTTCGACCACACGGGCAATGGGGGTCTGGCGGTAGTTGGTGAGGTTCATGGACACCTGGGCGCGGCCTTCCACCATCACGCCCATGCCTTTGACAAAGCGCAGGCCGCCAGATGAATTGCGCACGGCCTTGGCAATTTTCTGGGCAATGGAGATATCATCGGTGGTGAGGTACACATTGAAGGCCACCAGGGGCTGGCGCGCGCCGATCACGGTGGCGCCAGCGCCGGTCATGCGGCTGGGGCCGAAATCGGGGCTGCGCTCGGGGTTGCTGACAATTTCTTCCTTCAACACTTCGTATTGGCCGCGGCGGATGTCTTCCAGGTTCACGCGGTTGGGGCGGGTGGCAGCTTCTTCGTAAAGATAAACAGGAATGCCCAGCTCGGCGCCCACGCGCTGGCCCAGGCGGCGGGCCATTTCCACGCATTCGATCATGGTGATGTCCGAAATCGGCACGAATGGCACCACATCGGTGGCGCCAATGCGCGGGTGTTCGCCGGTGTGCACGTTCAGGTCGATCAATTCTGCGGCTTTGGCAATGCCGCGGAAAACGCCTTCTTCCACGCTGGCCGGGGCGCCAACCAGGGTCACCACGGTGCGGTTGTGATCCATGTCAGAGTGGCGGTCCAGAATGCGGACGCCTTCGACAGACTTAATGGCTGCGATGATGGCTTCGACCACCTCGGGACGGCGGGCTTCTGAAAAATTGGGAATGCTTTCAACCAAAGGGGCGGGCATAATCTCTCCTGATTTATAGCGGTATGAGGCAGGCATTTTGTCGCCCGTGAAAGTGAATTTTAGCTTAATTTTTCCTTCCACAGGCTTCCAAAGCGGCACATTTTGCCTAATTATACTCATCTTTTGATATAATAAATGTGTCTTTCGTCCGAATCTCCTTCTTAAGGTTACACTTTTTATCATGAACCCCAGTGAAGAGATCTTTGGCGCACTGCAGCAGCATATGAGAACCAATCAGGAACTCCGCCTGATTAATGTCTATAAGGGGGTTCCGGTCTCTTTTGGCGCCACGGTGACGCAGATTAACCTCGAAGAACAGACGGCAGCCTTGCGGGTGCATCGCTATCAGGCCGTCTGTATTTATATGGACCAGGAAACCTTCATTAACTCTGATTTGCTGCCCGAACCGGCGCGCGCCCAGGTGGTGGATGTGGATGTGGCGGCTGGCACGGCCATCCTGACCGGCTTCCGCTACGCTGTTTCATCCATTGGCGACCGGGCGCTGGTGCGCGTGCAGTTCAAGGAACCCCTGCCCATTTCCATCATCACCGAAAAAGTAACCGTGCGCGGCACGGTGGACGATATTTCGGCCTCGGGCCTGGCCGCCGTGATCGACAATATCACCTACAACATCTTCCTGCCTTCCCCCGGGCGTGAAATTCGCATCCGGTTGATCCTGCCTTTTGAGGACGAACCGGTTGAAATTGAGATGAAAGGCATCATTCGCCACATCACGCGCATTGCCAACAACCGGCGCTACAAAATCGGCATCCAGTCCTTCCCCAACAAGGACACCGAACGGGTCATCTCCCGCTATATTTTGCAGCGGCAGCTTGAAATTATCCAGGATATCAAATCGCTTTACGAAACCTTCAAATGGTATCAGCAAAGCCAATCACAATAGAGGAGCAGCAAAAATGGGTTTGAAACCAGATCATTGGATTCGCAAAATGGCGTTGGAACAACACATGATTGAACCCTTCGCCGAAAGCCAGGTGCGCGAAGGCGTCATCTCTTACGGCACATCGTCATACGGCTATGACATTCGCGTGGCGGATGAGTTCAAGATTTTTACCAACGTTTATTCTGCGGTGGTGGATCCCAAGCATTTTGACCCGCGCTCGATGGTGGATTTCAAGGGCGATGTGTGCATCATCCCGCCGAATTCCTTTGCCCTGGCGCGCACGGTGGAATATTTCCGCATTCCGCGCGGCGTGCTGACGGTGTGCCTGGGCAAGAGCACCTATGCCCGCTGCGGCATCATTGTCAACGTCACCCCGTTTGAGCCGGAATGGGAAGGCTTTGTGACCCTGGAAATTTCGAACACCACCCCGCTGCCCGCCAAGATCTACTCAAACGAGGGCATTGCCCAGGTGCTGTTCTTTGAAGGCGACGAGGTTTGCACCACCTCTTACGCCGATAAGAAGGGCAAATATCAATATCAGCAGTCGATTGCCCTGCCCAAGCTCTAAGCCGGCAGACAAAACGGTTCATCAAGATGGTCTGCAACCTTGCAGGCCATTTTTGTTCATCTGGAGGAAGCATGTCTGAGATTGAAATTCGCGAAATGACGCTGAATGATTACGATGCGGTCTATGACCTGTGGAAGCACAGCGAGGGTGTGGGTCTGAGCAGCGCGGATTCGCGCGAGGCCATTGGGCGCTTTCTGGCGCACAACCCGGGCCTGTGCTTCACCGCCTGGCAGGACGGTGGGCTGGTGGGGGCGGTGATGTGCGGCTTTGACGGCCGGCGCGGCTACCTGCATCACCTGGCGGTGGCGAACCATGCCCGCCGGCAGGGTATTGGCCAGGCGCTTTCAGACCGCTGCCTGCAGGCGCTCAAAGCCCTGGGGGTGAGCAAATGCCATATCTTTGTTTACGGCAGCAATCAGAGCGGTCAGGCCTTTTGGAGCGCGGTCGGCTGGAAGCTGCGCGAAGAACTGGTGATCATGTCGCATGATATTGTGTGATGGGGTTGATCGCCGTCGATTAGAGTGGTCATGCCGCAGCTTGACCCAAAAAACAGCGTCCCAAAGCCCTTTAGCTTTGGGACGCTGTTATGAGAGCCGCAACCTTCAACTGCGTTTGGGCATGAAGGCGCGCACCAGGAAGATGACGCCCAGGGCGATCAGCAAAAGGGGCCAGTATTTGCCCACAATTTCAGAGCCGCCCAAAAAGGAGCCGAAAATGGCGAACATCACCAGGCCGTTGAAGAGGGTCCAGCCGCCGCCGATCACTTCCTTGCGCCGGCGCTGCAGGGCGCCATCGAGGATGATGCCGATGCCGACAAAGCAGGGGATGAGCGCCCACATATAGGCCCAGGAGGCCCAGTTGCCGGTCAGGTTCTGCCAGTAGAGCATGCCGCCGATGCCGCTGATGATGCAGGCGGGAATGAGCAGACCGGTCTGCCAGAAGACCACGCCGATGATGGCAAAAAGGGCGCCGATGCCGATGATCTGGAAGGGCCAGGTGGTGGCGCCGTAGGCAAAGGCGCGCACTTCAGGTGAGACTTCAACTGCCAGGTACCAGCAGCCAATCAGAATGAGCAGCAGAGCTGCCGCAACACGTCCGCGATTCATGATTCACCTCCAGGGGTGGGCGGGGTATTTCTTGAAGACCACGCGCTGGCGGCCTTCTGGATTTCGTTGTTGAGCTTTTGCAGGGCGTTCAGCAGGTCGCCGCGGGCCTGGCTTTGCAGTTCGCCGCTTTCCACACGGCGGCGGATGTCGGCCACTTCGGCCTGCAGGCGCTGGCCGGCTTCGGAAGCCGAAAATTCGTTGGCGGCGCGGTTAATGGCCTCAGAGGCCTGTTTGAGGCCGTTTTCCAGGTCACCCTGCAGTGATTGGCGCTCGGGGCTTTCCCAGGCGCTTTTGAACAGGCTGCTCAGGTTGCGCCCGAGGGCGTTCAATTCGTCGTTCAGTGAGGAAGGGGGCTGGTTGCTCATCATGACTCCCGCGGGCCGGTGTAAAGGGACTGGTAGGCGCTGGTGCCCTGCACGGCCAGAATTTCGCCAAAATAAATGCGGTGGTAGTCTTTGCCGGGATAATTTTTATCGAGGCGCGGCTCGAGGAAATGGGCCGGGTCAATATCATCCCAGTAGAATTTCTGGCATTCAATCACCAGTTCCGCCTCGGCAAAGGCCGGAGCCGCCACCTGGCGCGCCGCCACCGGAGTGAGCCCTGAGAGGGCGATTTTGTCGCCGTCGCGGCCCGAGCGAGTGCCCAGCAGACGCAGGGCTTCGCGCTGGCTCTCGGGGAAAGCGCAGAGGGTGAAGGTCTCGAATTTTTCGGTGAATTCATAGGTGTAGCGCGTGGGCCGCACGGCGATCATGGCGAAGGGCCGGCT
This sequence comes from Chloroflexota bacterium, assembly GCA_029561345.1. Taxonomy (GTDB): domain Bacteria; phylum Chloroflexota; class Anaerolineae; order Anaerolineales; family Anaerolineaceae; genus JAKQJC01. The sequence goes on from JAKQJC010000065.1 coordinate 67,972, forward strand.
CCACATGCAGCCCAGGCTGCCCCAGGCCACGGTCATGGCGTTGTATTGGCCGGTGGCAAAGTCGCCGCTGGTGAGCAGCAGCCATTGATTTTCAAAAAGACTGTACGCTTGCACGGTCAGCTGGTCAATCGGAATCTTTTCTAACATGTTTACCTCGTTTGGAGATGGTGAATTAATTTTACCATCATTTTCGGCGGCATTGGAAAGGGTTAACCTGATTATAATGAAAGCCGGTAGATAAACGCACCATTCCCTTTTCTATCGTTTTACACCGGCGGCCAGGGGAAGGGGCGGCGGGTGGTGGGGGGCATGGGAAAAACCGGCACGGCCAGCAGAGCCTGGGCGCGGCGCAGCATGGCGCGAATTTCGGCGGGGCGCAGAAGTTTTTTTAAAGCCAGCCAGGCCGGTGCAGTGGGATTAAGCTGCTCAACAAAACAGGATAGGCTGCTCAACAGCTCTGGCGGGATGGGCGTGCCGGCAAAAAGCCACAGCACCGTGCGCAGCTTGTCTTCGCGGTGAAAGCACAGCCCGTGGTCGATCAACCAGATATGCCGTTCCGCGTCGAGAAAGATATGCCCGCTTTTGCGGTCGGCGTTGTTGATCAGCGCATCCAGCAGCACCACCGGCCGCAGGCGTTCCTGATCGGCCAGGGAGAAATTGAAAAAGTGATCTTCAGGGTTATGGGGGATGAAGAGCTGCACCGACCCTCCGCCGGCCGGCCCGGCGCGGCGCAGCACGGTAGGCGGCACCAGTTCCCAGCCCAGCAGGCGTGAAACCTGGTAAGCCGCCACCTCACGGCGGGTGAGGGTGCCGGTGGGAAAATCCCACAGCGGGCGCTCGCCGCGGGTGGGTTTATAAACCACCCGCAGGGTTTCACCATTGGCGCTGATGCGCGCCAGAAAGGTGGTATTAGAGCCAGCCGCAAACTGGCCTTCAAGCTGCAATTTACCCCGCTGCAAGGCCAGAATGAGCGCTTCGTGATCCATGGAAATCAGTGTTTCTTGTGACCGTTTTTCTTGGGGCAGAAATGGCCTTCAGGGTTCATCGGTTCGCCGCACTGCGGGCAAATGGGCCGCCCCTGGTTGATGACATGGTGGCTCCAAATGGCGAGGGCGTTCAACTGCGAACGAGTGCACCAGAACCGCGCCACCATGGCTTCATTGGCGCGTTCTTCTTCCATAGTAATTTGGCGCGCCACCATCACCGCCAGGTCGCGGTCGGTATCGTAACCCAGGCCGAAATCGCCGATGTGGAACAACGGGTCCACTGGCGGGGAAATATGCATGTCCGCTTCGTTAAAATCGGGGCTGGCCTCCTCCAAATTGGGAAAGCGTTCCAAAATTTCTTTCAGGAACTGCTCCACCCCCATGGTGAACGATTGCAGTTGAATCTTCTCCAGCACCAGGGTGATGACTTCGGCGTCTTTCCGGGCCTGAATATAAAAGACGCGCTCACCGGGTTTGCCAATGGCATCGGCAGTGATTATGTCAACGGGATCCAGTTCAATTTCTTCGGGCATGGTGTATCCTTCTCAAGGCAGTTTTTGGGTTTTACATCGCGTTTATTGAATACGCAGCGGTTCCACGCGGACATTGTCGTTGCCAGCCATGCGCACCAGTTCGTTGACCAGTTCAGGGGTCAGGTTGGTGGCGTCATTGGGAAATTCGAGACGGTAGAAATAGCCGTGCTCAAAGATCTGAAAAGCAAAACGGTCTTCGCCGGGGGAAGAGATGAGCGTTCCCTGCAGGCGTTTGATGCGGTTGTTGTCGCGGGCCTTGTCATCGGAGGCGCGCAGGGTGATGATCACCATGCGCCGTTCCTTGGGATCTTTGGAGACGGGCATGGGGCCGAGCAGGAAGGGCGGCATGGCGGTCAGAGCAGGCGCGGCGGCTTCTTCGGTCAGAGAAACAGCCTGCGCGGCTGCCGCCGGCGGAGCCGCCAGGGTGGGCCGGGTGAGCAGGTCTTCGGGCTCTTCCGGCATGGGCGGTTCTGCGGCCTCTTCGGGCTCGGGGAGAGCGGCGGCGTAGACGGGGGGCAGTTCGGCCACGCTGCTGGTTTGTTGGGGCGGCATGTCAGAAAGCCAGTCGTCAAAGGCGGAAGGCGGCATTTCTGGCATCCAGTCCTCATCAGAGGGCGGCGGCGTTTCGCGCACAAACTCCGGCGCTTCGAGCGGAGTTTCGAGGTCGGTCATCACATCGGGCATGGCCGGGGCGGCAAAAGCGCGCGGCAAAGGCTCATCAGAGGCGGCAGAAGCGGGCGAGGCGCCCGGCACGGAGGCGCGCGGAGCGTTCGGGTCATCGGGCTTTTCCAGCACGATGCGGTCCACCAGCACCTTGGGGTCTGAGCCTTCAGCATCCACCTTGCCTTCGACTGAAATGATCCGCCCATCGCCCACCAGGCTGCCGTATTTCTCCCAGGCCGATGGGAAGATCACCAGTTCAATGCGGCCCTGCAAGTCTTCAATGGTGGCAAAACCCATGGGTTTGCCCTTGGCGGTGACATGTGCGCGCGAGGCGGTGATCATACCGCCGACAATGACTTTTTCCTTGTTGGCAGCTTCTTCAAGCTGGTTGGAAAGATGCGTCACCCGCCCGCGCAGGTTGTTGATGTAGGCGTTGAGGGGATGGTCAGAGACATACAGGCCGATCAGCTCGCGTTCCCAGGCCAGGTATTGGGGTTTGTCGGGGACGGCATCGGTGGGCAGGCTGATCTCTTCGCCGACGCCGTCGCTGACCAGGGCGCCAAAAAGGCTCATCTGCCCGGCTTCAAGGGCGCGGAAGTGGCTGGTGCTGAAGCCCATGATGGTTTCGATGCCTTTGAGCAGGGCGGCGCGTTCGCCGAAGCAATCCAGCGCCCCCACCTGAATGAGGCTTTCCAGGGCGCGGCGGCCCACCAGGCGCATATCCACACGCCGGGCAAAATCGCCCAGGGTGGTGAAGGGGCCGTCGGCGCGCGCCTTGAGAATGGCATCCACCGGGCCGGCGCCCACATTCTTGATGGCGCCGAGGCCAAAGCGGATGGCCGGGCTTTGATCGGGGCGGTCTTCAATGGTGAAATCCCAGCCGCTGTAGCACACATTGGGCGGCAGCACGTCAATGCCCATCGAGCGGCAGTCGGCGGCATAGAAGGCCACCTTGTCCGTCTCGTTTTTGGAGGCTGACATCAGAGCGGTCATATATTCGACCGTGTAGTGGGTTTTCAGGTAGGCGGTTTGCACGGCAATGACGCCGTAATCGGCGGCATGGCTCTTGTTGAAGCCGTAGCGGGCAAATTCCTTCCATTCTTCGAAAATTTTGCGCGCAATTTCTTCATCAATGCCCTTTTCCACCGCACCCCTGACGAATTTGTCGTGGTGTTTGGCAATGGCTTCGGCGTTTTTCTTCGAAATGGCCTTGCGCAGTTCATCCGATTCGCTGGCAGTGTAGCCGGCCAGTTCGATGGCGGCGAACATGATCTGCTCCTGATAGATGGGGATGCCGTAGGTTTCGCCAAAAATGGGCTCCATTTTGGGGTGCAGATATTGGGGCTTTTCCTCACCGTGCATGCAGCGGATGTATTTGGGGATGAATTCCAGCGGGCCGGGGCGGTAGAGGGCCACCATGGCGATGACATTGGCCAGGTTCTTGGGCTTCATCTGCACCATGTAGCGCGTCATGCCGGTGCCTTCCAATTGGAACACGCCGGCGGTGTGCCCGCGCCCGAGAAATTCAAAGGTCTCAGGGTCGTCAAGCGGAATATTATGCAGACTGTAATCAATGCCGTGGCGCGCCTTGATCAGGTCGCAGGCGCGTGCCATGATGGTGAGGGTGGCCAGACCGAGGAAGTCCACCTTCAGCAGGCCCAGGCTTTCCACCATGGTCATTTCAAACTGGCAGACCGCCTTGATGGGGCTGTCTTCAGAACCGCTGGTGGGGCGGTGCAGGGGGGCATATTCGATGATCGGGCGGTCGCTGATGATCACCCCGGCGGCATGGGTGCCGGCGTTGCGCACCGTGCCTTCCATTTTACTCGCAGTGTCAATCAGAGCGCGGGTTTGGTCGTCGGCCGTGCTGTAAATGTTCAGCAGTTCTGAGGGCGGTTCGTTTTCAGCCTTTTTAAGCAGTTCGGCGATGCTCACCGATTTGCCCTGCTGGTTGGGGATGGTTTTAGCGATGCGGTCCACTTCGGAGCGCTGGATACCCATCACCCGGCCCACGTCGCGGATGGCCGCGCGCGCGCCGAGGGTGCCAAAGGTGATGATCTGCGAGACCTTGTCGTCGCCGTAGGTGCGGGCGCAGTATTCCAGCATGCGCGGGCGCAGGTCATCCTGAAAATCGAGGTCAATATCGGGCATGGAGATACGCCCCGGATTAAGGAAGCGTTCAAAGATAAGGCCCTGTTCGATGGGCTCCACCAGGGTGATATCAAGGCAGTAGGCCACCATGGAGCCGGCGGCCGAACCGCGCGCATTGTACCAGATGCCCTCGCCGCGGGCGTAGCGGCACAGATCCCACACAATGAGGAAGTAGGTGTCGAAGCCCATGGTGTGGATGACGCCCAGTTCGTATTCCAGACGCTCGCGCACCCGCGGGTCGCTGGTGACGCGGGACCCATAGCGGCGCGCCAGGCCTTCTTCGCAGAGCTGGCGCAGGCGGGTTTCAGCGGTCATGCCTTCGGGCAGGGCAAAGAGCGGCAAATGGTAGCCTTTTTTGATCAGCTCCAGATTGCAGCGCTCGGCAATCAGCAGGGTGTTTGAGAGGGATTCAGGCACTTCGGCAAAAAGGGCCGACATTTCTTCCGGCGAGCGCAGGTAATAGGAGCTGTCGCTCATGCGGAAGCGGTTAGGGTCGTCGAGGGTGGCGGTGGTCTGAATGGCCAGCAGCACATCCTGCAGGCGGGCGTCATCGGGGTTGATGTAGTGCACATCGTTGGTGGCTACATAGCGCGCCTTGTAGCGCGGGCCCAGTTCCAGCAGGGTTTTGTTGATCTGTTCCAGTTCGGGAATATTATGCTGCTGCAGCTCGAGGAAGAAATTATCTTCGCCGAACACCTCGTAGTACCAGTCGAGCTTTTTGCGCGCGGCTTCGACCCCTTCGCGCATGATGGCACGCGGCACATCGGCGGCCATGCAGCCTGAAGTGGCGATCAGGCCTTCGGCGTGGGCAGCCAGGTATTCATGATCCACACGGGGGTGGTAATAGAAGCCTTCCAGCTGGGCGGTGGAGGCAATTTGCAGCAGGTTCTTATAGCCAGTTTCGTTCTGCGCCAGCAGCAGCATGTGGTTGGCCTGTTTGTCGAGTTTGGAGTCGCGCTGGGTCATGCTGCGCGGCGAAAGATAGGCCTCGAGGCCAATGATGGGCTTGACGCCGGCAGCCAGGGCGGCCTTGTAGAACTCGATGGCGCCAAACATGGTGCCGTGGTCGGTCAGGGCGACCGCCGGCATGCCCATTTCGACCACGCGCTTCATCAATTTCTTGATGTCGCTGAAGCCGTCGAGGACCGAGTAGGTGGTATGGACGTGAAGATGAACGAAAGACATGGCCTTCCCTTGTACCGGTAATTAGAACATATTATTTATTATAGCACGGCCGGGGACAGCGAAGCTTAAAAAATCGCGAGATTTAAGGTTGGCGCGCGGGATGTGTGAAATTACAAATGCCCTGCTTTTAATTGTCAGACAACACTGGCGAAAATGACCGCCTTAAGCTATGATTAGCATATTCCATTCTCTATCCCTTTTATGAGGTGACCCATGACGGACACAGCGGTTCAATTATGGCAGATGAAACTGGCCCACCCCGTGATGCCGGCGGCAGGCCCAAATGTGATGGATGCCAAGGCATTGCGCGCCTGCGCCCAGGGCGGCGCGGCGGCGCTGGTGGCCAAAACCATCTCATCCACGGCGGCGGTGATCCCGCACCCGAATATGGCTGATTTTAAGAATTATTTTCTTAACACCGAGCTGTGGTCGGAAATGAGCGTGGATGAATGGGTGGAACGCGAACTGCCTGAGGCGCGGCAGATCGGTCTGCCGCTGATTGTCAGCCTGGGCTACAATGCCCAGGATATTGCCATGCTGGCCCCGCGGGTGCGCCCCTTTGCCGATGCCCTTGAATTGAGCACGCACTACGTGGGCAACGACCCCAAACCGATGCAGGATGCAGTGCGCGCAGCCAAGGATGCCGTGGGCGTGCCGGTGATGGTCAAGTTGAGCCCCTTCCGCGATGTGCACGGCACGGCGGTGGCGGCCCAGGAGGCCGGGGCCGATGGTATCATCTGCGTCAATTCGTTTGGCCCGGCCCTGGGGGTGGATATTGAAAACGGCGGCCGCCTGTGGATGGGCGGCAAGGGCTACGGCTGGATCTCCGGCCCGGCGCTCAAGCCGATTGCCCTGCGCGCGGTGTATGATGTGGCCCGCTCGGTGGATATTCCGGTGATTGGGGTGGGGGGCATTTCAAAGGGGACGGATGTGGTGGAATATTTGATGGCCGGAGCCAGCGCCGTGCAGGTCTGCACAGCGGCCATCACCCGCGGACAGACCATTTACGGTAAAATTGCCCGCGAACTGGCAATCTGGATGGCGGAACACCATTATGCCTCCATCGCGGAGATCAAAGGGCTTGCCCTGCGGCACCCCGAAACGCTGATGAGCGCGCCGCCCCAGCTGCTGCCGGAACGCTGCACGGGCTGCACTTACTGTGTGACGAGCTGCATGTACGGCGCTCTGTACCTGGAAAACCGCAAAATTCGCCTTCACCCTGAGCTCTGCACCCACTGCGGGCTGTGCCTCTCGCGCTGCCCCTCTGGCGCGCTGCAGGTGGGCTGAGGCGCATCTGCGCCGGGCCTTGCGCCCCTGGTGGTGACAAATGACTCAACCCTCCTTGCAAAGCAGGGTTGAGTTTTTAGTTTGCTTTTCCCCTGTTTTGGAGTAAGATTATCAGATCAATTCACGCCTGTTTTGATTTTCCATTTGGAAAGGTGGACACATGCCGAAAAACGCCGCAGGAAACCTCACCTGGCGAGCCTGGCTGATCATGGCCGCCCTTGCCATCACCGGGCAAATTGCCTGGGCGGTGGAAAATTCGTGGTTCAATACCTTCGTCTATGATGAAATTACCCCCGATCCGCGTCCGGTGGCGTGGATGGTGGCTGGCAGCGCCATTACGGCCACGCTGACCACCCTGCTGATGGGCACCCTTTCAGACCGCACCCGCACCCGCCTGGGCCGCCGCCGGCCGTTCATCCTTTTCGGTTATATCATGTGGGGCCTTTCCACCATCATTTTCCCGATGGTGGATTATATTCAGGTCACCAGCGTGGCCATGGTGATGGTGGTGGTGGCCGATTCGGTGATGACCTTTTTTGGCTCCACGGCCAACGATGCGGCCTTCAATGCCTGGACCACCGATGTGGCCCCCAGCGACCAGCGTGGACGGGTGGAAGGGGTGCTGAACCTGAGCCTGTTTCTGGCGCAAATTGTGGCCATGACGGCTGCTGGAACCCTGATTGACAACGTGGGCTATTTCATCTTCTTCTATTCCCTGGGGGGCGTGGTCATGGTCATTGGTCTGGTGGCCGGTCTGCTGCTTAAGGAGCCCCCGGCGCCCGCTGAGCAGGCCCCACGCGAGCCTTTCTGGCAGGAATTTGCCAGCCTGTTCAATTTTGACACCCTGCGCACCAACCGCAAATTGTTTATTCTGCTGCTGTTCATCATGATCACCAACATTGGCATGCAGGTGTCGTTTCCTTATCTGATCATCTATCTTGAAAATTACATCGGGGTGACCAAAACGGAATTCAGCATTATCGGCGGGGCGGTGATGCTGGGCAGCGCGGTGGTGTCCATTCCCTTTGGCATTCTGGCCGACCGCTGGAGCAAACGCGCGATGATCGCCATTGGCACCATCATTTCCTGCGCGGGCGGCCTCATGCTGTCGCTGGTGAGCAGCCTGCCGCTGCTGGCGCTTTCGGGCTTTTTGTGGCAGGGCTTTTCGGTGGCGGCTTCCATTGCTTCGGTGGCCTGGCTGAAAGACCTGCTGCCTGAGCAAAACCGCGGCAAGTTCCTGGGCGTGCGCATGATCTTCTGGGTGGCCATCCCAATGCTGGTGGGCCCTTCCACCGGCTCATGGCTGATCCAGACTTTCGGCGTTCCGACCGTGGCCAACGGCCAGGCCGGCTTTATTCCGGTGCCCTTGATCTTCCAGATGGGCTCGGCCATTTCCATGCTTTCGCTTCTGCCCCTGCTGTTCATTCGCAGCAAAGATCAATCCATTGCGCCCGCCTGAACGGGTTCTTTTTGGAGGTTCCATGCCCGCTGCACAATCCACCCTGCGCACTCCCTGGATGCCCGACCCGCTTTGCCCCCTGCCGGAATACCCGCGCCCACAGCTGACCCGCCCGGCCTGGATAAATCTGAACGGCCCCTGGGATTACGCCATTCAGCCCCTTGAAAACCCGGCGCCTGCCAGCTATGCGGGGAAAATTCTGGTGCCCTATGCGGTTGAGTCGCTGCTTTCGGGCGTGCAAAAACCCCTGATGCCCGATCAAAAGCTGTGGTACCGGCGTGTGTTTGCCGACCCGCGCGGCGAACTGCTGGGACCGGCCAACCCGGATGGGCGCATTTTGCTGCATTTCGGCGCGGTGGATTATGAATGCACCATCTGGGTCAACGGCCAGCGCATTGGCGAACACCGCGGCGGCTATTTGCCCTTCACCTTTGACATCACCGCCGCCCTGCACGAGAATGAAAATGAAATTGTCCTTTCCGTGTGGGATCCAAGCGATGCGGGCATGCAGCAGCGCGGCAAACAGGTGCTCAAACCCAACGGCATCTGGTATACGCCCATTTCAGGCATCTGGCAGACGGTGTGGCTGGAGGGTGTGCCGCAGGTGAGCATTGAGGCGTTGAAGCTGACCCCTGACCTGGCGCAGGCCTGCCTGAAGGTGGAAGTGAAGCTGCGCGGCGCTGCTCAAGCCGGTTTGATACTGGAGGCGGCAGCCTTTGCCGGCGGCGAGGCGGCGGCTTTGGGCAGCGCCCCGGCGGGCACGGCCCTGACCCTGACCATCCCCACGCCGCGGCCGTGGAGCCCTGCCGACCCCTTCCTGTATGACCTGCAGGTGCGGCTGGTGCGGGATGGGCGGACGGTGGATGCGGTGGGCAGTTATTTTGCCATGCGCTCGTTTGGCCTGGCGCCCGATGCCCGCGGCCATTTGCGCTTCACCCTTAACGGCGAGCCGCTGTTCCTCTACGGGCCCCTGGACCAGGGGTATTTCCCCGACGGGCTGTACACCCCGCCTTCGGAAGAGGCCATGCTCTACGACATCGCATACACGCGCAGGCTGGGCTTCAACTTTATCCGCAAACACATCAAGGTGGAGCCGCTGCGCTGGTATTACCATTGCGACCGCCTGGGGATGATCGTCTGGCAGGATATGCCCAACGGCGGCCGCTTTGCCGGAGATGTGCTGGCCATTCTGGCCATGCTTTTTGGCTACCACCGCAATGATACTCGCTGGCTGAGCCGCTTTGGCCGGGCGGATGAGGCCAACCGGGCGGAATTCCGCGCGGAACTGGCCGGCATGGTGGCACACCTCTACAATTCGCCCTGCATTGCCGTGTGGGTGCCTTTCAATGAAAGCTGGGGGCAGTTCAATGCCCGTGAAACTGCTGAATGGCTGAAGCAGGCCGACCCCACCCGCCTGGTGGACCATGTTTCGGGCTGGTATGATCAGGGTGGGCCTGATTTTCAGAGCCGGCATATCTATTTTAAGAAGCTGTGGCGCCCGCGCCCCGACCAGCGTGCTTTTGTGATGTCTGAATTTGGCGGCTTCAGCCTGCAGACCCCCGGCCATATGTGGCAGGAAGACAAGAAATTCGGCTACCGCTTTTACGAGACGCCTCAGGCGCTCACGGCGGCTTATCTGGCCCTGCTGGAAGATGAAGTTTTGCCTTTGATCCCGCAGGGGTTGACGGCCGCAGTATACACCCAGACCACCGATGTCGAAATTGAGATCAACGGCTTTTTAACCTACGACCGCAAGGTGGAGAAGATGGATGCTGAAGCCGTGCGCCAGGCGCACCTGAAGTTAATTGCCGCGGCACAGGCGGGAGGAGCTGCCCGGGGTTAAAAATATTGCGCCCAGCCTGTTTTTGGTTTACAATCCTTGTAGCATACGGACTCTTTTTCAGGAGATATGTGGATGAAAATAAATAGCAATCCTTTTGCCCTGTTGACGGCGGCTGTTTTATTCCTTTTGGGGCTGTCTTCCGTCGCAGGTTACCGCCTGCTGCCGCTTTTCACGCAATATCCCAGCCTCTCCTATGTGGTCATTGGCGTGATCGTTCTGGTGCTGCTGCTCATCTTCACCGGTAAAATCAAGGAAAATGTGGCCACGGTGGTGATGGTGATGTGGCTGGCGACCATGGTGGCTATGACGAGCTACAACCTGCATTTTCAATATGATGAGATGCTGGTTTCTGCCATGCCGTTTGCTTCTGCCATTTTCTATATTATAGGCATATAAACACTGGAATTGCTAAAAGGCAGAGGAGGACGTGCACACCCCACATTGGCTCAAGGTAGGCTTACTGGCACTGCTCTACTTTGTTGGGGCAGTGATGACCCCCTGGACGGATTGGCACGGCATTCATCCGATCAGCATCATGTTCCCGATTGGCATTTTTATGGGATATATGGCGGTTTACCTGGGGGGAATGCATTACCTGACCGGATCTGTTTTCGGCACTCTGGCAGGTCTGGTGGTGCAGGGTGCGCCGCTGCCGGTGATTTTGAGCCTTTCTCTTGCGCAGGCGGTCAGCTTTTATTTTGGCGTCTGGGGGTTGAAACGGTTGGCGTTTGACGCTTCTCTGACCCATCTTCGGGATGTCTTGATCTTATACTTTTTTGCAGGCGGGGCGGTACCGATGACGTTGAGCCTGGGCGAATCGTTGGCGCTGCTGGCCAACGGCGGCCTTGCTGCCGGCGCATTCTGGCTGGATACCGCAACCTGGGCGATGCTGTTTTCGGCGGGAATTGTCTTTCTTGCCCCTGTGGTGCTGGCCTTTATGCAGCCCCTTCCATATACATTCAACCGCCGCCGCCAGACGATTGGTGGCGGCATTCTTTTTCTCATGCTGCTTGTCTGCCAGGTTCTTTTCGGGGTCAAAGCTGCGGCGGGCGCCAGCCTGATTCTGACGTTTGGCGTTTTTATCTGCATGGTGGCCTCCGCCTATCATATGGGCATGCGCGGGCTTTCCATCGCTTCGCTGACACTGTATCTGACGGCGGTGATCAATTTGAACGTCGTTGATGGAGTTTATGAAAAAGCCGCCACCGCCGGCTTGGTGCTGCAGCTCCTGGGAATCAACCTGGGCGCGCTGCTGCTGGCCATCCCTCTGGTGGATTACCGCAAGGTGCAAAGGGTGCTCGAGACGGCCAACCAGACCCTTGAAATCGAAATTTCACGCCGCACCAGCGCCCTGAAGCAGGCCAATGAAGATCTGGCTCGTCAGGTGGAAGAGCGGACCAGGGCTGAAACCACCCTGCGGCGCAGCGAACAGCGCTACCGGATGGTGGTTGAAGATCAGGCCAGCCTGGTGTTTCGCTGGCTGCCCGATTCGACCATTGTTTTTGCCAATGAGGCTTACTGCCGCTACCGCGGAAAACCGCTGGAAGCGATTGTGGGCTCGCGGCTGTCTGATGACATTTCCCAGGAGGGCCGCGACTATATTGCCCGCCTGCGCGAAAGCCTGAGCCCCGAAAAAACCACCGATTCGTATGAAGAATATGTACCCGATGCAGACGGCCGGATGATTTGGCTGAGCTGGCTTGAGCACGCCCTTTTTGATGAGCAGGGCCAACTGGTGGAATTTCAATCGGTGGGGGTGGATATCACCGCGCGCAAGCAGAGCGAAACCGAGCTGGAACTGCGCACCCGGCTCAACGGCGCGCTGGAATTTTTGAATGAGCGCCCGGGAATGCTGCCGGCGGTGCTGGGGGTGCTGGATGTTTTCTTTGGCGCGCGGGCAATGGCCTTCCTGGTCAATGAGGCGGTGAGCGCCAGCCAGCTTCAGGAAGTGCGCGGCCTGTGGTATCCCCTTCAGGATGTTTTGCCCGAACTGCTGGAAACGCAGCTGCTCTCCATCCATAAAAAACCGCGTGAACTGTGCCGACTTGAAGCCCAGGAAGTGCCCGAGCCCATGCGGGACCAGAACATGGTGGTGGTGGGCCTGCCTGTTTGCGTCCGGAACAAAATGGCCGCCTCCATCTGGCTTGGTTTGGCCAGCATTTCAGAAGAGAAGGAGCGCCTGCTGAATGTGGTGATGCAGGTGGTCAGCCACGCTTTTGAACGGGCCACCCTGGCCGAAGAGACCCAGCAGGCCGTGGAACGTTTGATGACCCTGCGCGCCATTGATATGGCTGCGACCGCCAGCACAGATATCAGGGTGACCCTGGGGTTGGTGCTGGACAGGGTGTTCAGGCATTTTAATGCCAGTGCCGGCAGCGTGCTGATCCATCTGCCAGAGCAGCAGGCCCTTGAGATGGTGGTGGGGCGGGGGTTCAGTTCGCTGGCCTACCAATCCATGCGCCTGAGCCTGACGGGCAGCCTGGCCGGGCAGGCGGTTCACCGGCGGGAGATGATTCACGTGGCTCAATATCAGGATGCGGCTGACCCGGCCTGCCTGACGCTGCGGCTTTCAGGCGACACCTTCAAGACGTATATCGCCATGCCGCTGATCGCCACCGGTCAGGTGAAGGGTGTGCTGGAACTGTTCTTTAATCAGGATTATCATTTACCAGCCGATTGGAGCGAGTTTTTGCAGACGGTGGCGGCCCAGGCGGCCATGGCCATTGAAAACGCGCAAATGTTTGGCCAGCTCCAGCGCAGCCATGCCGAGCTGATTGTGGCCTATGATGCGACCATTGAGGGTTGGGCGCGGGCCCTGGAACTGCGCGACCGGGAGACAGAAGGCCACGCCCGCCGGGTGGTTGAACTGACCCTGCAGCTGGCGCGCCGTGTGGGTTACCCGGAAAGCGACCTGGTGGATTTACGCCGCGGTGCCATTTTGCACGATATTGGCAAAATGGCCATTCCCGATCAGATTCTGCTGAAGCCCGGCCCACTTACCGAGAGCGAATGGACCATCATGCATTTGCATACCACTTACGGTTATGAGATGCTGCTGTCCATCCCCTATCTGCGCGGGGTGGTGGATATTCCTTACTGCCATCATGAACGTTGGGACGGCACAGGTTACCCGCGCCAGTTGAAGGATGTGCAAATTCCTCTGGCGGCACGCCTGTTTTCTCTTGTGGATGTTTATGACGCCCTCAGCAGCGACCGCCCATACCGCCAGGCCTGGCCGCGCGGGCGCACCCTGGCTTATATCCAATCCCAATCGGGCCGTGCGTTTGACCCGCAGCTGACGGCCCTGTTTGTGGAGCTGTTATCGCGAGTCAGCCTGTAGAAATCAATGCACCGGGGGGAGAGCGATGCGCGCTGCTTTGGCGGGGTCAAATTCTCAGGCGGTTAAGCTCGTGTTTGGAAAATGAAAGAAAACGTCACGGCTCAGCCAGCGGTGAGTGCCTGACCGGCTGAGCCGTGATCAGAAAACAGGGGAAAGGTTGAAAAACAACCTTAACCGGGCAGTTATGGGTTTTCTGATGTTCGGACATGAGTTCGGACAAGCAGAAGCAAAATGGCCTCGAAAAGGATAAACTTGGTTTTCCACGACCAGTGATATCCAAAACGAGGCTTAATGAACAAGTTTATCAACAATCACGAATATATGGCAGAGTTGT